>NZ_JABXKQ010000108.1 GCF_017114945.1 Nostoc sp. JL34 | reverse complement strand
GTTATAACTTGCACGATTTTCGTTGGGATAATGCTTTAGCCGCCGGACGGAAAATATTTCAAAATGACTTTCCCGAAGAGGTGACAGTTTATTTAATTGAGGCGGCAAATCTTGGTTTTGGACTGGAGTTAAGTCCTATTATTAAACATTCTGCCGATTTGGTTTTTGAAGAAATAACTGCACTTATCAGACAGAATTTCGACTTTTAGTTAATAATCCAAAATCCAAAGTCCAAAATCTAACATTGAATCACGCCCAATCCCGATAAACAGAAAGTTCATCTACCCTCATTTCAAAAGGTATGCCTTGACTCTCTGGCGGACAAACACGGATTTTAGCACTGCTGACAATTCCGTATAGTAATGTTCCCATTGGCACAATTTGTTGTAAAATACGCCAATTACTAACTTGATCGGGACATTCAATTACCAATGTCAGAGCATTGGCATGGGTTGTGACATACCATCGACAATTAGATAGAAGATTTTGAATCGTGCGATCGCAAGCATCATAAAAGTATCTGCTAATAGAATCCTCTAGTTGTTGCCGCAGTATAATATCTGCCGATGTCGGTTGCATTGGATGTGAGTCATCACCATTTAAGTAATACATCTTTCTAGCCATCTCTGTTTAGCTTCCTACTTATATTCCAATTACCATTCCATAAAGTACATCTTTATTTGTTTCTAATAATTCTTGGGTTTCGTCATCATAATAAGCACCAATTCCACTACACTGAATTCCCAAATAATTACTAGTTAAATAAAGTCTCTGTCCGAGAAAACCAGCTATTTGCATAGCAGTTTGATAATTTAAATAATCTGACACTAAAAATAAAGTTACAGCGCCATCTTTAGCAATAGCCTGATTAATACATAAGTAACCTGTCTTTTCACTAAAATTACCTGTTTTAATCAGATGTGTACCTTTATATAACCCAGGTGTCATTCCATTTACTCGATGCACCACTGAGTAAATTTCTATTTCCTCATAATTTTCTGTCGGTATTGGCTGCTGAAGTTGCTGCATTATATATAAATAATCTTCTTGAGAAATAGACTCTTTCCGGAAACGTCTAATAGAACGTCTATCCCAAACAGTTTGAGAAAATTTATCCTTGTCAAAGTCAAATTGAGGATACTCTAATTTCTGCTGGCGACTCTTTTGTAGACTAGTTGCTTGATAGGTATCTTCAATAAATTGATTGGATTCAAAATAATCAGTACCGCAGACAAAAGGAATTTTCAGTCTTAAGCGTCTGATTTTCTTGTCTTCTACTTCTCCTGATACCGCACAAGTAGTGATAAATTCTTTATTCTCAAATCCCAAATCTGAATTGAGAGCGAATTTATCAAAGTCGAAAATTAGTTGTATATCTCGGTTGTGGAGAAAAGCTGAAGCTGCGATCGCACCTAAATGGTGTCCGCTATCTAATAAGCAATATCTCATGCTTCTATTTTGATATTTCCAGCTAGACCTATAATAAACACAACTAATTAAAAAGATGAATCCGTTGATACTTTTACCTGGTATAATATAACTCTCTAACCCATCATCAATTAATTCATATATAAGAGTTAGACAATTATTCTCAACTTCTAGATGGTAGATACCATCTACGATTCCCTCAATTCCGCGAACTTGTACGTAAACTTCCGTAGGATATAGAGCGCCTGCTGACGGATTCACCCGTAGTTTATAAGGGCCGTCTTTATACACTTTTTCGAGTGTTATTGTACTGGTTAATAAGATAAAAGAATGAACAGGATTATTGAGATTTAATTTCACCCTCCGATAAAATTTTGGATAAACTTTAAATGAAAATGGTTGTGTTGAAGCATCTACATAATTTGGATTAAGTTGTACCGATAGGTAAGAATGCTTGGTAGCTTCATGATAGGCTTTTCCCGATATCTGACTTGATGGCATTTTTAATTATCCTTAAAACTTCTATATTGCTAGCAAAATCTATCGCTTTATAGTCGTCTAAGTTTTTTAAATATAAATTAGGATGATGTTGTAAAAGTAACTTGACGACTTCTGTCTTTCCGGCTGATGCTGCATACATTAAAACAGTTGCACCATTATCATTTTGGTTGTCGATGTTAATGTTGACAGCAAGCAGCAAATTAATTAAATCGTAGTGATTACCAAAACATGCAAACCACAAAGCATTGTTGTGATCGCTATTTTTAGCATTGATATCTGCACCTGCATAAATTAGTTCTTTTACAACTGCATAAACTCCTTCTCTTGTAGCTTTCATCAAAGCTGTATCCCCATTTTCACCTGACTGATTTAAATCCCCAGGATTATAGCCATTTGCTATTAGCCATTGGCTTGTTGCTTCACTCAAATCTTGTTTACTTGTCCAATTCATAAATATTCCTCTATCTCCTATAAAATTCCCAATTCATTCTTAAAAATTCAGCTACGTCGAGCTAAAAATGTAGTATTTAAATTTTCCCAATAGGAAATTTGCTAAGATAGACATAGCGTTATGCATCCCCATTTAAGGCATATTAAACCTTTAAATTTAAGATAAATATAACTAGATTAAGACTTATAACAATTGTTGAAATAAATAATTAAAAGATGGTGTAGCTATAGCCGTTTTATATTTAATTGAATTCACCTAATTACATATATATTATCACTTGTATAAGTTTAAATTATTAATCATTTATGATGATTTCCAGAGATTTTTCTTAAAAAAGCTTGAAGAAGGCTGAAAAAGCAGTAATTATTACATTTTTATTTCATAAGATAGACTAATTAAACATGCGTCATACATGAAATAGCCACAAAGTGCGTGGAAAATTTTTTGATGAGCGATCGCACAAGTTATGGAGTAAACTCGCTTGTATGTAGGTAGATAGATTTAGATCCCCGACTTCTTCAAGAAATCGGGGATCTAGGCAGTAAGTGCGTATATTTTTAAATTTACCGGCAATGATAAGAATATAAGATGTTGTCTACATCTTCGATGGTAAGACTTTGTTTGTCAGCTAAAGTTTTAAGCTGCTCAGTAATATCTTTAAGCTGAGACAAATTAAAGGAAAGTCCTAATTCATTAGCTCGGTGATTAACCGCCTGTTTACCAGCCAATTTATGATTGATTAAAATGGAGCGCGTTACACCAAAACTCCGGGGATTAATAGCTTCATAAGTCTCCGAGTTATTGAGCATAGCTTTAGTATGAATGCCAGCTTTATGACTAAAAGCACTCTCACCAAAAATACAATGATTAAAAGGAATAGAAATTCCAACTTTTCTTGCAACTAATTCATGCAGGTAAGCCAGTTCTTCTAAGCGATATTTAGATTTAATCTGCTCTGGATTTGTAGCATACAACCTAGCGATGAATCCGGCGAGTGAGGTAATACCATTGCGTTCACCAATTCCCAGAACACAAGTGTCAATATGAGTTGCTCCCGCTTCTAATGCTGTATAACTGTTAGCATTGGCGCATTCTGTATCATTATGACCGTGAAACTCAATATCTAAATTAGTGAATTGACGCAAAGTCTTCACTAATTCAAATACTTGCATTGGGGTACTAATTCCTACAGTATCGGCAATTCCTATGCGTTTAATAACTCCTAATTTTTCAACTGCTGAGTAAATTGTGATTAAATCTTCTGTGGAAGTGCGTGATGAATCCTCAGCAGAAAACCGTAACTCAATATCGGGGGCTTGCTGATGAATAAAAGTTAAAACTTCAGATACTAAATCAATAATTTGATTAATATTTTTGCCATGACTGAACTGACGCATCAAAGAAGAACTACCTATAGTTAAATTAATTCCAGCAACGCCTGTGGCTAAAGCCACTTTGGCATCTTCTAAGTGGCAGCGGATGTGAGTTAATATTTTGGATGGCAAGCCTAACCGAGCCAATCTTTCACAGTCTTGCCTAGATTGAGGTGAAGCAATGGGTGAAGTTAATTCTATATATTCTACTCCAAATGCAGCAAGCGCCTCAGCAATTTCGACTTTATCATCTGAAGAGAAATTAGCTTTGATAAATTGTTCGCCTTCACGGAGAGTGCTTTCTACAATTGCAAATTCAGATAGCGACATTGAATTCTCCTTGTGTTAATTATTACTAGCAATACTTACTTAGTAGTTTTAATATCAACATATTTGCATAGTCGAGAAATAATTGCTTTAGCTGACTGTTGGGGACTGGCTATAGTATCAATATATAAGAGAGCGATCGCTTGTCCCCATTGCTTCTAAAATCTGTTTAGTAGGAACCGAATCATAGCTCTGACTCTTTCTCACAAATATTTTAATTTATCCAGCAATTCTACACCTGTAACAACTCGTTTTTTTACAAGTTCTAATATTTATTTTTATTCTTTAAGAGTAAAATATATAGAAGCGTTTGGCACACCAAAGCTTGCAAAGTTTATCATTGCCCCTGGGATAATTTTCCTATTATTTCCTAACTCTTGATTAGCGATTTTATCAAAAAGATTATTACGTTCTATAAGCCTTTTAAAACTACCCTATTCGGTGCATTCAACATTACAAAATTGGCATTTTTGAAGCAGTCACTGCATAGCAAATATCATTTTTGCCACGTAAACTATCGAAAATCAACATAGACATGGCTTTTTGTGGATTGATATGCAACTAAGCTAAAATAAGTAAAAAATATTATTTATGTCTCGGTGTTTATACATAAAATAATCTCCATATTAAATTGATATTATTTTTTTATCCTGAGTTTTACAGCAAATAACCACACATTCTTGTAATGTAATAATCGTCAAATAGAAATATCGCTCTTAGATAAATGAGAATTATTTTAAAATTATTAAGATATCTTAAAAGAAACCAGTTTTAAAATTAAAACTTGCTAGCTTACTAAAGTATCAGTAGATAAACTTGGCGAATAAAAACATGGAAATTAGCGCTCGTAATTCTCTCAAAGGTACTGTAACAAAAGTTGTGCCTGGTTCAGTTAATACTGAGATAACTTTAGAGATAGCACCAGGAGTAGAGCTAGTGTCAATCATCACAAAATCATCAGCAGAAAAGCTAGGACTTGTAGAAGGCAAGCAGGCTCATGCCGTAATTAAATCATCAGATGTGATAGTTGCTGTTGATTAAAAATAGACAATTTGGCTTCTCTTGCAAGCCACTCGATTTCTGATATCAAATTGCCTTCAAATCTATAAATTAGTGACCTCACTCCTAGAATTCTTTATCAAATAAAAGGAGTGAGGTCAAGAGTATATTATAGTAATTATCTTTGATTTGTGATAATTAAAGATTATAGATTACCGACTTAATTTAATAATTTGGGAATATTATTTTTTACAAATGATTAAGTAAGGCTATACATCAAAATTAATTTAATTATCAAGAATACGAACATAGATGGCATGAATACTTTCTATATCTAGTGCTAAATCTGTGTTTTCAATTTTGATAATGAAAGAGGGTAAGTGTTGTTTTAAAGTGATAGTAGTTCCTGATGTTATTCCCAGTGATATCAGTTGGTTTAAGATTGTTTCATCCTGACTTTTACAGAAAGTGACGATTCCTCGCTCTCCCGTTCTCAATAATTCTAATGAACAGCCAGTCACACTAAAATGGGTAAACATTGGAATTATAAATTTGGAATTTTGAAGGGAAGGAGGAAGTATATTTTCATCCTTCATCCTTCATCTTTTATTTGGTCGCTAAAGGCAGCAACCAAAGTAATAGTTTAGACAAGATAGGGTTCTTGATGTGTTTTAATTGTGCAATTAGAACGAGGATAAGTGACACAAAGTAGAGCGAATCCTTTAGAAATCTGCTCGTCATCTAAGAAGTTTTGATCTTCTTGATTAATTTCACCTTCAACGACCTTGCCAACACAACTAGAGCAAGAACCTGCTTGACAAGAAGCGGGCAAGTCAATATCGTTATCGTGCGCTGCGTCCAAAATTGTAGTTTCTTCGTCAACTTCAATTGTGGTGTCGAGTTCTTCTTTTTTGTTGATTAATCTAACTTGGTACGTAGCCATTTTCCGATTCTCCTCAAACGTTATACAGTTGGTCTAATTTCCGAAGTTTTTGAGCAACCTATCCTACTCTTTGCTTCCCTTCTTCTTACGCAGAAGCTACGCTTTAGCTAGTTTCTCTATAGGGGTAAGGGATGCAATGCGAACCAGAAGCCACCTCAAGGGCATTGAAACTTTGCGGAAGGCGTTTATGGGAAACCTCTACAATCAGACTTGGCACTAACGGAATGATGTTAGCTGCAAGGTACACCACTAGGCTTACTGTCGCCTGCTTTGAGGGACTTTCCACAACCACCGCATTTATCAGTTGCATTGGGGTTGGTGAACTTAAAACCGCTTTCCACCACTCCCTCAACGAAGTCAACCACAATTCCTTCTAATAACGACGCACTTTTGGCATCAACGTAAACCAACACTTTGCCTTGCTGGCTTACCAAATCATCTGGTTGGGGCTTGCTGGTGATATCCATTGCATATTCATGGCCATTGCAACCACCATTTTTTACAGAGATGCGGACACCTTTAGTTGCGCCATTAGCGTCAGGTGCGGAACCTCGAAGTAATGCCCGCAGATGAAATTCTGCTTTTTCTGATAAAGTAACGGTCATCAGGTCTCCTGATTTGTAGCGATTAGTTGTTCTGATTTCAGGTGGGGTTGTCCTTTGTCCTACCCTGCGGGAAGCCGCTGGTGCGTCTATGTCAGTTGTCCTTTGTTATTCACTAATGACTAATGACCAATGACTAATGACGAAAATTAAGTATTTTGTGCAATCCCTGTGGCTTCCATCGAATTGGATTGTGCGTGTCTCCAAGGCGCACTATTACCGCATACTGGACAAGAGCGATCGCGGTGAGAACGGCGTTTAGCAAATTCCATCCGATTTAGGTCGATTGTCAGCAATTGCGACAATAGAGGCTGACTAAACCCGGTGATCAGCTTGATAGCTTCCAAAGCTGTTAAACAAGCTAGTGTTCCAGAGACAGCGCCTAGAACTGAAAAGCCACGCTGATCCCACTCAGGCTTTTCTGGAAACAGACAAGATAAACAAGGAGTCACACCAGGAATAATCGTTGTCAGGTAAGCCTCCATCCCATTCATTGCGGCTTCCACCATTGGCTTACGCGATCGCACACAGGCTTCATTTAACAAATTGCGCTCTGTAAAATTGTGGGCGCAATCAAGAGCCATATCAGCAGACTGCACTAACGAATCTACATTTTCCGGGGTGATGTACTCATGAACAGTTTCCACTTGGACATCAGGATTAATCGCATCCAGAGTTTCTTTAGCTTTGAATACCCTTGGCTTACCTACCCAATCATCAGTCATGAGAACCTGACGATTCATATCATCTAGCCGCAAGTCACCACCCCGGACTAAGATTAGCCGCCCAACGCCTGCTACTGCTAGGTAAAGCGCCGCCGTACCGCCTAATCCCCCCACACCTGTAACCAGAACTGTCGCTGACTTCAGGCGCTTCTGTGCTGTTTCGCCAAAATTCGGAAGCATCATTTGGCGACGATAGCGTTCTAATTCGGTAGGCGTCAGGTTAACCAATTTATACCTCCTAATCAGAAGTGATTTCTGTCAGTGTGACTACATTTTTCGGCTTGTCGTTAAACACTTTGAACAGCTTTTGTTCGTGAGGTGTTGATTCGATAAATACCTGATAGGCTTTTTGCAAAGCCAAAGAATATTGATTTAATTTTTCTTCTTGACTCAAGCCAGGAGAATTATCATCAATTTCCTGCATGTATTGAGAGAACTTTTTCAGAATATGTAGACGATTTACATTCACAACTTCTAAATCGTAGGACATATTAAAGAATTGAAAAAATTCTTCGGCATCTACGAGCTGCTTGAATTGATCAATAGTTCCAGTCATTTAGCATTCTCCATTTTTTTCAGATGTTGCTTAAGTTCATCTAACTGGCGATAGATTTCATAAGTTGCAGCGGCAACATCCATAAGTTGTGTGTAATCTGTTGGTAGACCTTCAGCTAAATCATGCAGATCCATTTTCATCTGACCTGCTTTGCTGTTTAACCGTCTGATTTGTCCCTGTAGTTCCTCAATTGTCATTTGTCTTTCGTCCTTCGTCCTACCCTGCGGGAAGCCGCTGGCGCGTCTACCTACGTCCTTTGTCATTTGTCTTTTACTAATGACCAATGACTAATGACTAATTAAATTTTGCCAACTTCCGGAAAGCGATTCGCCAAATCAAGGCCTTTTTTGACGTAGTTTTCTCCCTCTTCTGCCAATTTCTCTAGCGAGTCAAAGCCAAAGCGATGAGCATCTCGCAAGGTTTTCACAGCTAGCAAAAGACGACCAGAAAAAACTAGCGCCCAACCAAATCCTTCATGGCTCAAATCAACTACAACCTGGGATATCAAACCTGTTTCTTGTTCAATCCCAGCAGCTACAGCTCGAAAAAAAGCCATAATCCGAGCTTGAGTGATCGGATCAACTTCACCCTCAACGGAGATTTCCCGTTTCTTTAGTTTGGTGACAATAAAGGGTTTGAGAATCAACTCATCCGACCAACTACGATAAACTCCATAACTGTCTTGACCACGGATTTGTTTAATTAATACCTTAAGGAAAGGCGAGTTCAAGACTTCAGTTGTAGCAGTTCCGTTAACACTATTATTTGCGGTCATACTGTTGCTTCGTCTTCAATTTCATCAGCAAAGTTTGTGGTTTTTGGCTGTAAAGCTTTACGCAACCAAGGTGGAGGATTACCTTTGAGGGTTTTCACTAGCTTGTTTAGCACTTCACTAATTTCTTCTTCTTCCGATCGCGCCTTCACTGGGGTGACACCTTTCTTAATTAATCTAGCAGCGGCACTACCACCAATTGCCGTTACATAAATAATCGTACAGTCAACGATCGCATCAAGTTTTGGGTTAATTTTGTCTTCATTCCCATCTTCTTTGAGTTCACCTTCAAAATTGAGGGTTTCTACGAAGTGATATCCCTCATCGGAAATTTCGTAAACATCAATCATTTTTGCCCATCCGAAGTGAGCATTAATATGAACTCGGTCACTCGTCGTGAAGGCTATTTTCATTGTAATTCTCCTCTCTAAAGTTTTGAATTTGAAGCAATACGGTTCAGTTAGTGATATTTAGCCTCGGAAGATCCCCCCAACCCCCCTTAAAAAGGGGGGCTAATTTGAAGCTTTCTCAATTCCCTCATTTTTAAGGAGGGTTAGGGAGGATCAACTTTTAACTGAACTGTTTTGAATTTCAAGTGTGAATTCAAAACTCTGCGCTCACAATTCCGAACTCTTGGAACTGTTTAACTCTCGCTTCTTCTGCCTCTAAAAACAGGTTGCCGATGCCAAACACAATTTCCATCGTGCCTCGATAGCCAACTTTGGTAAATTGACCATTACCTAAGCGGTCATAAATGGGCAATCCTAGACGATAAAGAGGAATCGAGAGGCGTTTTGCGATCGCACCGACATTGGAGTTACCAATCAGCAAATCAGAACCGACTGCTAGACTCTCAAAGTCTTCCAAATCGCCGATGGTGATGCTTTTAACCGGGAGTTTTTCTAAGAGATGCGATCGCGTAGTTGTCACCGCCGCATGAATTTGCGCTCCCATCGATTGCAGGAAATGCACTGTTGACCACAGCAAATCTGGTTCTAGCGCTAAGGAAACTCGTTTTGCACCAAAGTAAAAGTGGGTGTCCAGCATCGCATCTTGCAACTGACGGCGTTGGCGACGGTATTTTTCGGGTACGCTGTTACCACTTAGAATCGCCAATGCTTGGATAAATTCATCTACTGGTTCTAATCCCGTCAGTTCGCTAAACACCTCATAAGGTGTACCAAAGCGTTCTTCGAGAATCTTGGCAGCCCCCCGCATACTTTCACCCAATGCCAGGGTAAAGGCAGAACTACCTACTTCTCGTAGCTGTTTTAAGGTAGTCCCACTGACTGTAACCGCACTATAATTATCCTCTAAGTGTCCATCTAAGGAAGCACCAAGGTCAGGTACAAAGATCGGCACTAGTCCAAAGGCTGTGACTATCTCTTTGATTTCTTGTACATCCCCTGGTGTGAAGGCAGAACCCGCTAAAACAGTGACTTGTTCAGTTCTGAGTCCACCTGCGCGAGGAATTTCCTGAACGATGCTTTCCACAGCAACAGCAAAACCATCTTGCAGGGCACCTTTAAAATCTGGGGTAGGTGCAAAAACGATCGCTAAATCATTCAATTCTGGATGGCGACCACGGATTTCTTTTAGAAAACCCTCGATGTCATCTCCTCTAGTTTCTGTTAACCCAGTGCTACATAAACCAATAATTTCTGGGTTAGCCTTTTCCACCAGAGTGAGAATTGCTTGCTCCACATTCTCTTCGCCACCCAAAATGGTAGTGACTTCTGTCATCGCTGTGGTAGCTAGGGGAATCGCTTCCCGGAAATGCCGCACTAGGACAACTTTGGCGAAAGCAGTACAACCTTGAGAACCGTGGAATAAGGGCATCGTCCCTTTCAATCCCAAAAAGGCTAAGGTTGCACCCAAAGCTTGACTTTGCTTGAGGGGATTAACTGTCAGTGCTTTGTTAGAAACGGTAACGATCGCCATTAAACTACTTCCTCTTCTTCCCAAGGAGCCGGTTTGCGTATTTGTTCCCAAATTGGGCTATACAGAGCTTCGTACAGTTCCCGCGCCATCTCAATCATTCCCACATAACCTGCATAAGGATGGTGGCGTTCTTGGTTGATATCAAGGAAAGGAATTCGAGCTTTCAAAGCTGTGTATTGGTTACGACCACCAGCAATCAGCATATCTGCGCGAGTGTCTTTAACTACCTGTAGCAATTCCTGAGCGTTGCCTTTCTCCAACATAATGCCATCGTTGCCGAGCAACTTCTTGATTTTGGCTTTATCTTCTTCAGTACTTTTGCGAGTACTAGTAGCAACAACTTCAATGCCCAAGTCCCTAGCAGCCGAAATAATCGACCAACTCTTAACACCACCTGTATACAACACAACTCGCTTACCTTTGAGTCGAGCGCGATAGGGAGCTAGTGCCAAATCCAGAGCAGCCGTTTCTTCTGCAATCAGCTTTTCTGTGCGCTCCTGTAAATCAGGATCGCCTAATTTAGCAGCGATGTTTCGCAGACAGCGATTCATATCATCGATGCCGTAGAAAGACTCTTCAATGTAAGGGATGTTGTAACGCTCCTCCATCTTTCTTGCCATATTGAGCAGCGCTCGTGAGCAGATCATGACGTTGAGCTTGGCGCGGTGGGCGTAGCGAATTTCATCGTAGCGAGCATCGCCCGTAATTTTAGACAAAATACGGATGCCTAATTTCTCTAACAGTGGTGTTACTCCCCACATTTCACCGGCGATGTTGTATTCACCGATTAAGTTAATATCATAGGGCGTTGTATGTTCCGGTTCTGCTGTTCCGACAACATATTCCAACAAAGCTTCACCACCGAAACGGTTGCCGAGATTTTTACTGCCAATGAATCCTGGGGCAATGACGGGAATAACAGGAGTACCAATTTTCTCAGCCGCAGCTTTGCAAACAGCATCCATATCATCGCCAATTAAGGCTGTAACGCAAGTGGCGTAGACGAATACTGCTGCTGGTTGGTAGCGCTCGTGAAGTTCCAAAATTGCTTTGTAAAGCTTCTTTTCGCCACCGAAGATGACATCATTTTCACCCAAGTCAGTGGTAAAGCCCATTTTGTAGAGTAGAGGGCCAGACGAAAGACTACCACGACTGCCCCAGGAATTACCAGCACAGGCGATCGGCCCGTGGACTAAATGAGCAGCATCTGCGATCGGAACTAGGGAAATCATTGCACCATCAAAGGCACAGCCCCCTTGAGCCGCGCCAGGTTGTGCCTGTTGAGCGCATGACTTGTTTTTCTTTTCGGATTGTTTGTGCTGATTATGCTCGCATCCTGTCTCAGTGAGCAGTTCGTTGATTTTACCTTGGGTGATTTTCATCTCTCTTCTCTTAATTGTTAATTGTCCTTTGTCATTTGTCATTTGTCCTTTGAATAACTAACAACTAATGACTAATAACTAATGACGAATGACCAATGACTAATGACCAATAACTAATGCCCCATACCCAATAATTAACAAATGTATTTTGTGACATCCTCTCCACATACATCAGCGAGGTAAGATAGAGCGCGAAAACGCAATCCTACAAATTCGTCATATAAAGGATTGAGTTTACATAGTGGTGGGATATCAATAGACTTACCAAATAATTTAATTTGTCGCTCAAAGGGACAACAACAAGGAATTGTTTGGCAAATCAGATGAGCGAAGCGATTATTTTTAACCTGAATTCCATCCACTACACGGCGCAACGGATTAAGAAGATTGTGGAACCACCCTGGTTTTTTCTGATTAGGTGGATGGTAATTAGGATGAGGATGAGTGTGAATGTGTTCGTGAGTGTGAATTTGTTCGTGAGTATGATTGATGGTTTCCATTTATAAATCCCTTGGGTAAATGCTAGAAAGAAAAAGGGAAGTTGGGGATTGGGCATTGGGTATTGGGCATTGGGCATTGGCATTGGGCGTTGGGTATTTTCCCAGTCCCTAGTTCCTAGTCCCCATTCCCCATTCCCTATTCCCTACTCCCCTTCTTTACCCTTAATTAACACGTTGTGTTTCTACGCAATTTCTAACGAATCAAGTCGTAGGAAATATCTGTCTTAGAAGGAATGTTGGTGTTGCGATCGATTTCTTCAAACAGGGTATTTACAACCCAGTTGAGCAAGTTGATCACGCCTTCATAACCAATGGTGGAGTAGCGGTGTAGGTGGTGACGATCCATGATGGGATAGCCAATTCTCACTAAGGGAGTCTTGGTGTCGCGCCACAGGTACTTACCGTAGGTGTTACCAATAAGGAAGTCTACAGGTTCGGTGAACATCAGAGAACCAATGCGCTTGCTATCAAGTAAAATTAATTTAACGCTTCTATGGTGTGGTGTATGGACGTTTTAGGTTATGCACGGGTTTCGACTGATGAGCAGGCTGAAGATGAAGGCGCGTTGATTAAACAAATGCGGCGGTTGCGTAGTGCTGGGGCAACACACATATATTACGATGTGGAAAGTCGTACTAGCGATCAGCGTAAAGGGCTTTTGCAGTTAATTGAAGATATCAACGCATCTGTACCAGGCAAAGTGTCGAAGCTGCTATTTATTCGGATTGACCGTTTAACATCTTCATCAATGACCTTTTATCGTTTGATGGATGCGTTAAAAAAGAAAGGTATACAGCCACATGCACTAGATGAACCGTTCGATTTATCGAGTATTGGCGGTGAGTTAACAATTGATGTGAGATTAGCAGCATCTAAGTATGAGGTGAAAATGCTGGGGATGCGAATTAAGAAAGAGCGCGACACCCGCAAAGCTAATCAAAAACCTCACTGGAATGCACCATTGGGGTATATAGTTGAGGGCGACAAGTACAAACGAGATGATCGTCTGTGTGTTTGTTTAATTGAGGGTAAAGAAGAGTTAACGCGATCGCAATTAATGCGGCTAGTATTTGATACATTTTTAGCAGTGGGTACAGTATCTCAAACAGCGAGAGTACTGCATGATACTTTAGGTATTCAAGCCAATGCTGTCACAAAAACTACTAATACTAGGATTAACCTCCTAGAGGAGGAAGAGGAAATCGTCCTAGAGAATATCAACAAATCTCGTGGAGGTGCGTTGAATCTTCGTTATCCACACACAGGGTTGAAGTGGTCAGTTTCTGGATTACGCTCTATTCTAGTTAATCCCGTCTACGCAGGAGGAACACTGTATAACACAGTAGTTCATCCCAAAGGACATCGCAAACCCTTTGACGAGTGGGAAGTGACATGGGGAACCCACGAAGATGAAGCGATTATCACCCGCGAGGAACACGAACGTATCAAAGCAATAATTCGCAGCAACCGGAATAACCGATGGGCTACCGAGCAAAAACACACTAACCCATTCGCCAATTTAGTTAAATGCGCTCATTGTGGGGCTGCTTATAGTCGCCAGTGCAAAAAATTGGTTAAACGCAAAGGTTTTGTTCGTCATCACTACCAATGCAGTTTTTATCGGACTGGTGCTTGTCATAACGGGCGGATGATTTCTTCCGATGAATTAGAAAAACAAATGATTAAACATCTAGTTCATGAGGCTGAACGGTTAGCTGGACTGGTAGAACAAGAAGTTTATTCTTCAGAAGAATCCGCAGAAATCAAGACACTGCGGGCATCTTTAAATACCCTGGAAGCATTGCCATCAAATCCAGCAATTCAAAAAGCCAAAGAGGATATGAGAATGCAGATAGCAACGGCTGTCGCAACGACAAGCAACGCATCCAAACAATACCTCATAGCTAAAGAGCGGATTATTGTGGCATTTTCAAATCAGAGATACTGGGAAGGACTAGAGCCGGAGGACAAACAAGCTTTACTTAAAGGGTGTATTAAAAAGATAGTGGTAGATGCCAATCTGGTGACTGCGGTTGAGTTGCTGCACCTGCATTAAGCAGCCTTTTTAGATTTACGCTTGCTTGTGACTTTCTTCTGTGGCTGCACCTGATGCACCTGAGCTTTTTGTAGTTCTAGCTCGCGTTTTTCAAATTCAACTACTGTTCGGGCGACCAATTCGGCTAATGTTTCACGTCGTTTCATTTGAAGCGGCTCCATCATTACTTTAAAAATAGCTAGTAAACTAAAAACTTCTGTTAGCTACGAGCTTTTTGTATTGAGTAAAGATTGCCTACTTACTTCATTTAAGAAAACGTTGTGACTAATTTTCTTTGTGAGTTTAGTCTACTGCTCTGTGGTGCGATCGCAATAAGTAATTTAGATTTCCCCGTATACAAAGCATAGCTTTGGCGGGGTGGAGTTCTCCCAAACCGCAAAAAATAGCACTATTTAGCTACTAGAACCTCATCAAACGCAGTATTTACAGATACTTCCTTCCAAACATCTAGTTCTGCTTTGACTGACTCCAGCTTGGCATTAATAGCATAAATTGCATCTTCTCCTAGCACCAATCTCAGTGGTGGATTTTCACTATCAACTGCTTGAATCATTGCCAAAGCTGCTTTCTTTGGATCGCCTGATTCCTGAAATTCCAATTTCTGATCCAGGATATCCCGCGCACCTTTACGCATCTCACCAATCACTGGTTCATAGTCATTGATTTGGATATCAGTTATAACAAGAGAACGTGTCACAAAGTCTGTACGAAATCCACCAGGTTCAACTATTGTGATTTTGATACCGATAGGTGTAACTTCTTGAGCTAATGCTTCGGAAATTCCTTCTAGCGCAAATTTAGTACCATTATAGATTCCCGTACCAGCATAGGACACAAAGCCACCCACTGATGAAATATTAAGGATGTGTCCACTGCGTTGTTGGCGCATATAAGGTAAAACTGTCCTTAGCACTTCCAAGACACCAAAAAAGTTTGTTTCAAACTGACGGCGAACTCCTTCATCACTGACTTCTTCTATTGCCCCTAAAATCCCATATCCAGCATTATTAACAAGTACATCAATACGTCCAAACTTGGCAATTGCCTGTTTCACTGCTTCCCGTACTTCTTCGGGTTTCGTTACATCAAGTTGCACCGCTAATGTACGGTTTGGAAACCTGGCTACTAAATCTTCTATCTGCTGGGGATTCCGTGCCGTTAGCACCACAGTCTCACCCCGCTCAAGCACTGTTTCTGCTAATGCTCTACCTAAGCCTTTTGAGCTACCAGTAATAAACCATACCCGTGTCTGAGATGCCATAGAAATTCTCCATTTTTAACAAGTATTACTAACCTAAAAAGCCTAAAGTTTCAGCAGTATAAAAATGCTTATCTTTATGTATAGTGAGCATATAAAGCCCATCTAAATAAGCAATTTCAAAGTACATCTGCCTACTAAATATTGCCAGATGTTTCCTGCATCTTTTTCCGAAGACTAAGTGGCCTCATATCAGTCCAGACTTCTTTGATGTAATCTAGACATTCTTGCTTCAAACCATTTTTTCCAGTATCCTGCCAACCGATAGGGTTTTCACGCTCAGATGGCCAAATGGAATACTGTTCTTCATGATTAACTACAACTTTGTAAATTGTTGTGTCTTCTTTGTCGTCTTGATACATAATTTACCTCTTGAGATTTAATAAGTTATGACTTGCGATCTGGTACTAATATTATGGGATTAAATTTAATAACTAGTACAGGCAATTTTTATGATTATACTAGTTTTATATCTCCCTATTTGCTCTCTTCCAATTTCAGTGAACTTAAATAATGAAATTCCAAAATTGTTAGAACAAAGATAATTAACATAAATAAAATATCTGCAAAAAGAATTCCATAATATATGCCCCTTAAACCTGAGATTCTTGAAAAAAATATGATTATTGGCACAGTTAAGATTATACTTCTTAACAAAATTACTACTAACACAGTTTTACCTTTGCCTATAGATATAAAAAGAGTATTGCTAAAGTGTGCTAAAGGCCAGATTGGTATTAGTATCGTCAGAATTATAAAATTTAAAAAATCATCTTCTGTAAAATTAATCCCTGGGAGAATTATACCCAAAAATGTCATTGGAGATAATTGTAAAGGCAACCAAATTAATATTGATAAAATAGTTCCAATGATTGCAAAAGTTAAATATGCTTTTTTTATCCGTCCATAATTTTGTGCGCCATAATTCATTCCGATTATAGGTTGTAATGCTTGCGAAAAACCAATGATGGGAATAAATACAAATGTAGATACTTTAGCTGTTGCTCCAAAGAAAGCAATATCGCTACTTTTGCCGTAGTAAGATATTAAATTAAAAATCACAATATCTTGAATCAACATCGTAACTGGATAAAATAATTGTGATATCCCTACAGATAATATTGCAGGTATTAAGTCTATGGCGATCGCTAACTTTTTAAGATTAACTGGGATGGAACTTTTACCAGAGAAAAAATAAGTTAAGTTGACAAGAGTAGAAACAGCCATCGCAATAACTGTAGCCAGGGCGATCCCTTGAATACCCCAATGAAAGACACTAATAAATATTAAATTTAATAAAATGTTAAGGGTAATAAAAATTAAGTCAAATATAGCTGATAATCTAATGTTACCTTCTGAAATTATCAGCTGGCTAGAAGCTCCCGCTAGTATATAAAATATTGAACCTAGTATATAAGTCTTAAAATATGCCACACCAGCAGAGGCAACTTCACCACTTCCTCCCATGAATACAATTAATTTTTCACCAAAGCTATAGCCAAGGGTTGTGATCACAAAAGCGATCGCTACACCCATCACCACTAAGTTGCCAAATATTTTCGACTGATTTTTAATATTTCCAGAACCAATGGCTTGACTGAGAACAGAACCAGAACCGACTCCAACTAAGGCAGAAAATCCCTCAGCTATACCAGTGAGTGGTAGTGCAAGGGTAATACCAGCCAGAGCTGTTTCACCAATAAATTGACCTGCAAATAAAGCATCAAGAAAATTATTCAAGCTAAACATCAGTATTCCCAGAGTACTGGGAATTGATAACTTAAACATCAGCTTAACAAGATTACCTTGAAGGATTTCATTTGTAATTTGAGATTGTTTTTGTAAAGTCATTTTTTAGTTTTCGGATCATTTCCATTTACTCAACCTTAACCAAACGGCTAACGCGATACTGCCTCACTGCTTCTAACTCCATCTCTTTTGCTGAGTTAAATGCACTCATGACCTCACCACAAACTTCTACTCTGGCTTCATAGGCACCTGATCTACTACCATCTGGAGCTGCAAAGTCAATACGAACTTCTGCCCAGTCAGTATTTTGTCCTTCAGCAACCTCTTTCATCGCCAGCACTTTGCCTGCTTTCAAGTAATCTAGCCAACTCCAACCAAACTGCATCCAAATTTCGCGTTCAACACTTTGCTCAAATTCGCTTAAACCAGTCCATCCTCGGTAGTATTGACGCAAACCAGAAACTGAGCCATTTCGCTGTATTAGTAAATCCAATACATCTGGCTCTAAATGTCCCCACAAGCACCCTTGGGGTAAATCAACTAAGGTAGGAGCAAACTGATGACCACCAAAGTGAGTTGTTTGCCAGACTCTTAACTTTCCATTAGAAGCAGGAGCATATTCTTTACGTAATCGTCGATAGATGGGAGTCCCAAATCTGCCACAAGCAAGATCAACTTGAGCATGGGTACAAACCATGAGTTCACGAATGTGACTCGTTTGTTGTTGATATTGCTGAAACTCTGATAAATCGTTGGGTTGTTGCATTAACTGCTTGAATATTGCTGTCACCAAAGCAGCGGCTTTGCTTTCTGGAACAACAAACTCCTGTTTCTCAAACTGAGCAAATAGCTTTGCAGGGCGGTAGTAGTAGAACAAGCGGGTAAAACCAGGATGAGAATACTCGCGATCGGGAGCAATTAGCATCGGTTTCAACTTGACCTCATGCTTAAAAATTAACTCTTCAAATAAACCCATCAATGACTTAATAGTTGGATTTTCTTGAAAGATTTCTTGCGGCCAAGGTTGTGGAACTTCCATAATCAACCAATTTTCACAAGTACCTGCTGTCCCAATTGGATCTTCTCCATTAGCTTTAGAAACCAAGGAGCAAAAACGACAGTCTGGTGTGAGAAGTTGGTGAATATGTTGAGTTGGCATATTTACTATCTTTGCTATAGTTGTTATTCAAAAAGAATGAAATAGCGTTGAAGAAGAATTCAGAAGCCAAAATTACAAATCAATTATTGTGGAATTAAAATCTGCAAATTCTTACAAAAAAACCTTGGTTTATTCGCAAGCCGTACATAATTAATGCTGATTTATAGCTCCTGAATTTCTTCTTGCAAAATTACTAATCAAATCCCATTCCTTTTTGCATTCCCTTATAAAAATTGTCATAAAAATATTGATGTGGTACTAATCTTTTATACAACGCATATAGCCGAAGTTCCCACAATGATTGTGTGACAAAATATTGTCTTTTTGGTTTCCGAGCTTCCAGAGCCTCCAAAATCGCATTTGTCACTTTTTCAGGTGGTAAACCTGTGCTGCGATTGTCCTCTACCGCACCTTGCATATATATTTTGTAATTTTTGCCATATATAGCTTTAGTATCGGGTGACATATTAGCTAATGTTTCCTGATAACTAGCTTCTACTTTGTCAGCCTGTTCTGGAGTTACTATTCCCCCTGGTAAAATGGAAATAACCTCAATTCCGCTAGAAGTTAATTCCATTCGTAAAGAATCTGTAATTGCCTCGATCGCAAATTTTGAAGCAGATAACAGACTTCTATAAGGTAGAGCTAATCTGCCACAAATCCCACTGATATTGATGATTCGACCTTTGGCTTGTCGGATCATGGGTAAAAATGCTTGGGTAACTGCAATTTGACCAACAACATTTACTTCAAAATTCCATCTGATGTCATCTATTGGAATACATTCTAGTGGCCCATCAACTGCTACAACTGCGTTATTAATTAATGCAAACAATCCTTCATCACCAACCGCCAGTGAGACAAATTCGGTAGCAGATTTAATTTCTTCCGCTTTTGTGATGTCCATAATAATGGGTATTAAATCACCAGACGCAGCCTCTTTAAGTGAGTGTGCGTCTTTCTCTGTGCGGACTCCAGCAAAAACACGGTACCCTTGTTTAGCAAGGGAAAGTGCAGTTACTCGACCTAAACCTGTGGATGTTCCTGTAATGACAACTGTGCCTTTATTACTCTGATTCATATCTATTTACTCCAAAATGAAATGTATTTTTATGCGCGAAAAGCTTTAATTATGCCTACCTACTTATATCAACTGAATAAAAAATTAAATCCAATATCTAAACAAAGTCCGAAACAAGTGGCTTTGACTTTCCTTGATGCTGACGCCGACCATGCATAACCATCTTCACGCCACTCTTGGCGTAACATTGGTCATTGGAATGCTTTGGTCGTTCTGGTTGCTTGTTAACTAGTGTTAATTTATAGTTTGAAAGAATTGTTGCTAACACAAGTTTCATTTGAAATATAGAAAAAGCCCCGGCAATACAACTACGACCACCGCTACCGAAGGGAATAAATTCATAGGGAGAGAATTTTTTTTCTAGAAAGCGCTCTGGCTTAAATTGTTTTGGTTCTGGGTACACATCTTCACGTTGATGTGTTGAATAAATATTGGTAAAGAGTACTGTACCCGGAATTAACTCATACCCCATAATCTCCACTGGGGAGACTACCACCCTTGGCAGCGAGAACATTGAACTTGGGTAAATTCGTAAGGTCTCATTACAAACAGCATTAAGGTAAGGCAATGCTACAATTCTCATCGGATCTGGGTTTTCACCAAGGCTATCGAGTTCCTCAAGCAGTTGCTCACGAACATCTGTTAAATGGTGAACCCAATATAATAACCAGGTAAGCGAATCTGTTGCACCATTATTACTTGCTGATATAGGCAAAAACAGAAGATCGCGCACCTCTTCATCGCCTAACGGTTTACCTGTTTCATCACAAGCAAATATCAAATCAGAAAGCATATCAGTGCGTGAAGGATCTGCTTCCTGGCGGCGTTCTTTGACTTCATTGTATAAAAATTGGAAAATTTCTTTCAGGATATATTTATGGTATCCCCAAGGACTTAGCCGACCTAAATCCAATTGTGTAAAAGGCAATTTCGTTATGATCTCAAACAGGGGAGATTTTTCATATTTCATGCAAGAGGTATATAGATGTTTTATTTGTTCATAGCGCTCTCCTTCTCGTAATCCAATCACAACCTCTATAGCTACTTGCAAGGTGATTTTTGATAACATTTCATTGGCAATGAAAGTTTTTGGAATCGCCTGTTGACTAAGAATTTTTTCCGTGAGTTCACAAATAGTTTTTCCGCTGGCGTTCATCCGCTCTCCATGGTAAGTCTTCATCAATAGAGGACGACGATGTTTGTGAACTAAGCCATCAAGATGAAGGATTCCTTGCTGTCCCATCTGTCCGACTGTAATCGGGGAATCTCCTGGCGGAACACTAGAGATTGTAATTTCTTTCGTATTAGTTAAATATTGCTTGATTCCTGAAGGATTGCAGACGTAAACTATTGGTGTAGAACCAGACATTATGGTGATAATATCGCCATAGCGTTTGTAAATATCATCCAAACAGCCAAGCGGATTAGTGTCAAGTTGCTGACGTAGCAGCCATAAGGGGGTTTTTGGCCCTGGTGGTAGTGTCATAAATCTTATTTACTCCTATGATTTATAGATACTTAGCCAGAAAAAATCAATTCAGAAACCAGAAACTTTAAAAATATATATCAACTGAATGAAAAATCAAATCTACTGGCTAAACTAAACCAGCAGCTAATGGCTGCGACTTTCCTTGATCTTGACGCCGACCACGCATAAGCATTTTCACGCCACTTGCAGGGGAACAAATTAAACCTGCAAATTTTGGACGTTCTGGGCGCTTACTGACCAACTCCAATTGATAGCCTGAAAGAATAGTTGCCAATATTAGTTTCATTTCAAATAGGGCAAAAGTCCCACCAATACACACACGAGAACCACCACCAAATGGCAGAAATTCGTAGGGAGAAAATTGTTTTTCTAAAAAACGCTCTGGTCGAAACTCTTTTGGATTTGGATATAAATCATCACGCTGATGCGTTGAATAAATATTACCAAGAAGTATCGTACCGGGATGTATTTCGTAACCCATTAACTCAATTGGAGATTCTACTAACCTGGGAAATGTAAACAATTGGGTTGGGTAAATTCGCAAAACTTCGTTACAAACAGCATTTAAGTATGGGAGTGCAACAATGCTCATGGGGTCTGGGTTTTGACCAAGACTATCAAGTTCTTCCAATAGTCGCTCCCGAACATTTCTTAAACGGTGAATCCAGTACAAAGACCAACTAATGGCAGTTCCTGAAGCATCACCAGCTGCAAATATAGGCGATAAGAGCAAGTCACGCACCTCTTCATCGCTTAATGTTTCGCCTGTTTCATCACGAGCAAATATTAGATCACCAAGTATATCAGTGCATGAAAAATCTGCTTGTTGGCGACGTTCTTTAACCTCTGTAGATAGCAATTGAAAAAGTTCTCGCCGTAAGTGGAGGAGGTATCCCTGTGGACTCCATTTACCTAAATCTTTTTCTCCGAAAATATTGCTAAAAATTTTAACTATAAGAGATTGTCTATCGAGTTTAAGCAAAGACGCAAATAAATGCTTGATTTTGTTATAACGCTCTCCTTCATGTAAACCGATTACCCGCTCTATACCCACTTGAAAGGTAATATCTTCAATGATTGGGTATGCAACGAAAGGTTTTCCAATCGCTTGTTTACTCATCATCTTTTCTGTGAGTTCGCAGATACCTCGCCCACAGGCTTGCATCCGCGCTCCATGAAAAGCCTGCATTAGGAGCTTACGCCGATTTTTGTGAATTAAACCATCAAGTTGCAGAACTCCTTTTTTTCCGGTTATAAAAGCGAAATCTTGGTTCAATGCACCGCTAGCGCTAATTTCTTTGGTATTGGTGAAAATTTCTTTTATCCCTGAAGGATTACTGATGTAAACAATTGGTGCAGAGCCAGACATTACAGTCACAATATCACCATAACTTTTGGAAATAGCATCCAAATAGCCAAAGGGATCAACCTCGAATTGCAGACCTAGCAACCATAAGGGTTTTTTCGGACCTGGGGGTAGTTTCATCAGTTTCTTTTGCTCCCATTATTGATTACATCGCATACAGCAAGATCGATACAATTTCTCAGGTGTTTGGTTAATTCCTGAATATGAGGCTCAACGAAAATCGAGAAATGATCGCCAGGAACTTCAATGACTTGAATCGGTTGACTAGAATATTTACCCCAACCTAATAAAGGATCATCAGTATTCCACTCTGGATTGTCAAAGTCATGAATAATCTCCTCTTTTGCTCGAAATAGAGTTATGGACTGAGGATAAAGTAGTGGAACATAATCTCGCATGGCTTGGACATCAGATTTGAAAAGTTTGTAGTAGCTGATAAAATCTTTAATTTCTGTATCGCTAAAAATGAAGTTTGCTTTTTTATTAATCAAATGAAGTTGCTCATTTAGTGGCAAATATCGAAGTTCCTCAAAAGGAATGGAAAAATCTATATTGTTATCAGTTTTGATTGATTCAGCCATGCGGAGTAAAAATTTTGCATCATCATCTTTTGTAGATTCAATGCGTGTTTCTGAGAGGATGGCATCGATAACAACTAACAAATCTACTGTTTCACCCTGTCTTTGCAATTGCTGCGCCATTTCAAAAGCAAGTACACCACCATAACAATGTCCACCTAAAAGATAAGGGCCATTTGGTTGTACTTTACGAATTTCTTGGAGGTAGTTATTTGCTGTCTCTTCTAGTGAGAGAAGTTCAAGTTCTGCTTTGTCAGGAGTATGTTCCAATGCATAGAATGGATAATCTTCACCAAGTCTTCTGGATAGGTTAAAGTAATGATTAATACCTCCACCAGCGCCATGCATACAAAAGAAAGGTATTTTGGAACCAGAAGAGTTAATTGCTACAATAGATGAATTAGAATTTTCGTGCGATCGCTGACTGACGATGGCAGCTAGTTTCTCAATTGTGGGATTTTCAAAAAGAGTAGATAGGGTAAGATTATGCCCAAATTTATCTTGAATTTGAGCCATTAAGCGTACAGCTAAAAATGAGTGACCACCCAAATCAAAGAAGTTATCTGTCACCCCAATCTGGTTAGTACTTAGGAGATTTTCCCACAATTTTACTAATGATAATTCTGTAATATTACGAGGAGCAATGAAGGATTTAGTAGTATTTGTCCGAATAACTTCATCTGTGGGAAGAGAACGCTTATCTACTTTGCCATTAGGTGTCAGTGGAAGTGCATCTAATACCACAAAGGCAGATGGTAGCATATAGTTAGGCAATCTCTCTTGCAAAGAAGGCAACAGTTGTGCAGCTATGTCGTGTTTATCTGTAACCACATAGGCAATCAAAGATTGATTTTCTTGATCCTCATTGCTGACAATTACAACAGATTCTTGAACATCTGGATGCTGTGTAATAAAAGTTGCCACTTCACCCAATTCAACTCGAAAACCTCTGATTTTTACTTGTTCATCATGGCGACCCCAATACTCAATACTACCATCATTGAGATAACGCCCTATATCGCCTGTTTTATAAAGTTTATTTCCTGTAATAAATGGGTTATCGATAAATCTTTCCTGAGTTAATTCCAGACGATGTAAATAACCCTTCGCCAATCCGTCACCACCTATATAAAGTTCGCCAACAACTCCTACAGGTGTTGGTTGTAAATTACGATTTAACACATAGACCTGAGTATTATCGATCGGACGACCGATGGGGACACTGTTTGCTTGATCTGATAATAAACTGGTGTCGTAGTAAGTGGCGTTGGCGGAAACTTCCGATGAGCCGTAAAGGTTGATTAGTTTTCCAAATGGTATTAATTCTCGGAAAGTTTTAGCTAATTTAACAGATAGTGCTTCTCCGCTAGTTATCCAAAGCTTGAGTTGCGATAATTTCTGAGTCAAATAACTGTAATTATCTAGAAGTAAGCGCAGTAGTGACGGCACAAGTATAATACGCGTAACTTTATGAGCCGCCAAAGCTTCTATAAATAGCTGTGGATCTAATACAGTTGCATTGCTAATAATTACTGTAGGAATTCCTTTAAGTAAAGGAGCAAAAATTTCCCATACAGAATCTACAAAGCTAATAGCTGTTTTCTGACAACAAATTTCTTCTGGGGCGAAAGGATAAGTTTTCCATAACCAGTGTAAGCCATTTACGGTACCGTGATGAGTGCCAAGAACGCCTTTAGGAGTTCCAGTTGAACCAGAAGTGTAGATAATATAGGCAAGATTATCAGCTTTTGAGATATTGATGGGATTTTCTGGATTTTCTTGAGAAATTTCGTCTTTGTGGATATCTAAGCAAACGGTTTTAGCCAAAGATAATGATAGTTTTTCTAATATTTCCTGATGGCTAATTAATACTGATGCTTGAGAATCAGAGAGCATAAAATTCAGACGCTCAACTGGATAACTTGGATCAAGGGGAATGTATGCACCGCCAGCTTTGAGGATAGCTAAAATTCCCACTACCATGTCTACAGAGCGTTCCAGACATAGAGCAACCAGTGTTTCTTTTGTTACGCCCTGTTTCTGTAAATAATTGGCAAGCTGATTAACGTTATGATTAAGTTGACGATAAGTAACTTTTTCTGACTGGCTAATTAATGCCAAAGAGTCAGGTGTTAGTTCAACTTGTTGCTCAAATAATTGGTGCAGAGATACATCTTGATAGTCTGCACTAGTTTGATTAAATTTAAGTAATAATTGCTCTTGATCAGAAGCAGTTAGTAGCGATAATTCACAGATGTGCTGCTCTGGATTAGCAAGGATATTTTCTAATAAAGTCTGGAAATTGTTAATAAATTGGATAATCGTTGTTGAATCAAAAATATCTGTATTGTACTCCAAACACCCTGTTAACCCCTCTTGGGATTCAGACATTGACAGAAAAATATCTAATTGAGATGTACCACTATCAAACTCTAAAGCACGCAAGGTTAATCCAGATACTTCCTGCACAGATGTTGGAGTATTTTGCAAGACAAACATAACTTCATAAAGTGGATTTCGGCTTAAGTCTCGTTCGGGTTGTAATTCTTCTACAAGCATCTCAAAAGGCAAATCTTGATGTGCATAAGCATCGAGAGTTACCTCACGGACTCGATGTAGTAGCTCGCGGAAACTGGGATTACCACTGAGGTTATTACGTAAAACCAAAGTATTAACAAACAAGCCCAGCAGACCTTCTAATTCGGCTCGGTTACGGTTGGCAATTGGAGAACCAATTACAATATCTTCCTGGTTTGTATAGCGGTATAATAGGATGTTGAATGCTGCCAGCAAACTCATAAATAAAGTGGCATCTTCTCGTTGGCTTAATTGTCTGAGTGCATCAGTCAAGGCTGCTGAGAATGTAAAGTATTGCTTGGCACCAGCAAAAGTTGTGACAGTAGGTCGCGGACGGTCTGTGGGTAATTGTAGTACAGTCAGATCACCGCTTAGTTGTTGCTTCCAATAATTTAATTTGGTTGCAAGGAATTCACCTTGGGTGCGATCGCGTTGCCAAATTGCAAAATCTGCATATTGAATCGGGAGTTCAGATAAGGGAGAAGGCTGATTTGTAGATAAAGCCGCATAGAGTGTTGACAATTCGCGCAGGAACACACCACAAGACCATCCATCCGTGATGATATGGTGCATGGTCAAAAGCAAAACATATTCTTCTTCACTCAAGCGTAGTAAAGTTGCTCTGACTAAAAGTCCTTTAGCTAAATTAAAGGGTTTTGTTGCTGACTCAGCTACAAGTTGTTTAACTTCTCCTTCCCAATCTTTACCAGATAAATGTTCAAGATTAATGATAGGTAAATCCCAAATTAACTTTGGTGTAATTTCCTGTACTGGCTCTCCATTTACAAGCGTAAAATTTGTGCGCCAAATTTCGTGCCGTTTGAGAATTTCATTCAGACTTTGCTGAAGCACTGTAATATTCAGTTGTCCTTTTATATGAAAAGCAATGGGAATATTATAGAAAGAACTCCCGTGGTAAAGTTGGTCAATAAACCATAGTCTTTGTTGGGAGAAAGATAAGGGAATATTTTTAACCAGTTGACGTTTAGGAATAATATCAGCTTGAAATTTTCCTCCCTTCCATTTTTCCAAAAGAGCTTTTTTTGCAGGTGATAAATTAGAGTGATGTTTATCCATTGTTAATAGGTAAATAAAATTGACTAAATTGTTACATCTAATTTTTAAGATAGATAGAGATGTCGCCCAATACAAATCTACATTCTAAAACGTTTTATTTAGAGTAATTATGAGTTAGATGCAGAAGCAAAGATTATTAAGCGACAAGTCTAATAATTAATTAAAATTCATCTTGACTAGTTTACAAACTTTGCAAGTTTACTATGAAGTCAGGGGTGCTTTCTGACAAACAAAACAAGCTATGTCTTCGCTCTCTCCAAAATCTTTGGTATTATAATAATTAAATTCTGTAAAGCCCGCATCTTTTAAAGCAGACTGAACTTCTTCTAGAAAGTGATCTTTTCTTAACCAAACGGTATCTGAACGCTTCCAATTTTTTTCTATCAATTCAAATCCTGTAACTTTGATTTCCCACATTCTTTCTTCGGGTTTGTAGTAGAATAATTCTATCAAGGAGCATTCATCGTTGACACTGACAATATTAAAATTGTTTTTCTGAGCAGCTTCATGTAGCCAATCTGTTATTGGTATGTTGAACACGAACACGCCACCATCTTTAAGTGCAGCATATACGTTTTTGAATACCGTTTTCAAATCTTCATTGTTTTGGATGAAATGGAGAACATCATTTGCTAAAACCGCATCAAAGACGGATGATAACTCAAAACTACGTATATCACTAAGGATAAATTCACTTTCAGGCGCATTTTTTTTAGCGTAGTTTAGCAGCCCTTCAGAAGCATCGATTCCAGTAACTTTATATCCTCTAATGTTAAGCTGTTGCGCTAAATATCCAGAGCCGCAACCAAGTTCAAGAATATGGGCTCCCGCAGGAAGTTGTGATAATAATATTTGCTCTAAAGCAGGTATTATACCTGCTATTAAATCCTCAGGTGTATTCTTGAATTCGTTCTGTAACCGAGCGATGGGTTCATAGTTGGGAAGATTTTTTAGCAGAGACATAAACTATTTTTCCTGTTGTAAAATGAAGGGTTTCAATCAAAGAATTTAGGTACTACTTTTTGACTAGGCTTGTAAATGGAATCTAAATCACGTATACACTTATGTCATTTTGTTTTATTCCTCTACTGTTGTAACTAACTTTATATCTCCGAAAACGTAGTTCAATATCTATTAGTTAAAAGGGCTTCTACCTCTTCTTCAGATAATTCTTCTATTTTTTCCAAGAGAAGTTGCTCAATCATTTCTGCTTGTTTGGCTGGGATCATAGCTTGTAATAAAAGGTCACGCAGTGGTAAATCTACAGGAAACTTTGCTCGCAACCGAGAAACCATTTGAGTTGCAATGAGCGAGTCTCCTCCTAACTCATAGAAGTTGTCGTAAATGCCAACTTCTGCAATCCCAAGTACCTCTTGCCATATTTCCGTAATTTGTTTTTCCAACTCATTTGTCGGAGCAACATAGGAATTAATAAGTTGAGGTCTGGAATAGCGTTGGGATGCATCTAATTGATTGGATAGTTTTAAATTTGCTAGATATTCAAGGTTAAATGCATAATTATGTCTAGCGTTTAAATCTACAGTAGAAACAATAATTTGAGTTCCTTGATTTAGAGAAAATATTCTTTTAAATACTTCTATAATTTCTACTGGAGTAATGGCTAATTCCACACCAGATGCTTGTTCTAGCGTTTTTTGTTCTAGAGGCTGTAATTTATCCCAATTTATAATGTACCACGATAAAGAATTATTTCGGTTGTGTCGGTTAGCAAAGGTATCTATGAAATGATTGGCTGCCGAATATAAACCTAACCCAAATCCTCCTAAAATAGAAGCTAAAGAAGAAAAATTTATCCAAAAATCTAACTTTTTATTCTGAAAAACTTTTTCTAATACAGTAATTTTACGACATTGGAAGTCGAATAAATTTTCTAATTCTATTCTACCAATTTCTGGAATCGAACCAAATATTTGTTCACGATTTATTCCAGTTGAATAAATAACCCCGTTAATTTCTCCAATATTTCCAGATGAAAAAGTTTGATGCATTTGTTCGTAATTAGTTGGATCTACACGTATTATCAAAACTTTTGCACCTAATTTTTCTAATACTAGTAATTGTTTAATTTTGTAACTTACTTCATCTTCTGTAGTGTGACTTGCAAGCCATTGTGAAAAATCATTATTTTCTGGAAAAGCTAAATCCTCAATAAATATTAGTTTTGCTTGTAGAGTTTTTACTAAATATTCAGCAAGCACAATTTCAATAGTTTCTAACCCAGCAGCGAACAGGTAAACACCTTGTTTTCTCAATGGTGTTTTTTCTTCAACTACTGACTCTAAGCGAACTGGCTCAAATGTTTGTACCCAACGATAAGAACCACGATAAGCAACAACTAAGTCTGAGGATCTAGATGTTAACTCACTTAAAAGTTTGTCAATAATATTACTTTCACAGTCTCCTTGTTCTTTCTCTACATCTAGGTGCTTAGTTAAGGCGATATCAATACTTCGACAGGTTATATTAGGATATTCTTGAGAAATTACCTTACATAAACCTAACACGGTTGCTTTCTCTGGATCTATAATTTCATTTCCATTGACTTCTTGAATATGATTAGATACAACCCAAAGTTGCAAGTTTTCCTTAGTTTTCAGCTTTCTAAGGATCTGTGATAAAAACAGCAGACTCTTGAATTCTAAATAGTTCCCTAGTTGACTACTTTCAATATTAGTGATGCTCCATAAGTAAGCTATCTTTTGTGGGGCTTTATCGAATGATATTAATTCTTGAAGTAATACATTATAGTCTTCACTGATGTGTGGATTAATTGTATAAACATCTTCATCTAGTTTATTAAAACCCTCTCCACGCTGAACAATAATAATATTTTTACCTTGAGCTTTAAATATATTAATTAATTTTTGGCTTACTCCCAAATCATCTACAAAAAACAGCCATTGTTCTTGGGTAGATTCTATTTCACCAGAGAATGAATGAGCAACTACAGAGCGTTTCCATGAAGGAACATAGAACCAGTTAGCAATATCTTGTTTATGATCTAATATTGGTTGTTTATTATTTAAAGAAGTCGATGATGATTTGGGATCAATCCAATACCTTTGTCGTTCAAAAGGATAAGTAGGTAAAGGTAGACGATGACGCTGCTCGTGGGTATAAAATCCCGACCAATCTATATCGACACCAAAAAGCCACAATCGACCTAATGTCTGCAACAAAAAGCTCACATCCAATTGTTGCTCTTTAACATGAGGTAAGGAAGTTAATACGTGTTGTTTAGAATTGATGTCTAAATGCTGTGTGGTGAATGTGCTTAAAGTTCGCCCCGGTCCCACCTCCAGAAAAACACCTGCAAACTGCTCTAACAGTTGAGAGATACCATCAGAAAATCTCACAGTTTGTCTTAAATGTTGGCTCCAGTAGTTGGGATTTGTGGCTTGTACATCTGTAATCCAACTACCGGTTACATTGGAAATAAAGCCGATACGTGGTGGATTCAGTTGAACTGTTTTCAGCAATTGCACAAACTCTTCTAATATTGGTGACATCATTTGAGAATGGAATGCATGAGATGTATGCAACAGCCGACATTCAACCCCTTGAGAAGATAATTGGTTTTGTAAGGTGGCGATCGCTTCCTTTGTCCCAGAAACTACGCATGAAGTTCTGGTGTTAATTGCTGCTATTTCTAGAGAGTTTTTATACAACGTCTGTGCATCCAACAGCGATCGCACATCTTTTTCTGGTAGTGGGATTGCCAGCATACCCCCTGGAGGTAACTGTTGCATCAGTTGTCCCCTTTTTGCCACAATGAATAGGGCATCTTCAAGAGAAAATACACCTGCGATCGCAGCTGCGACATATTCTCCGATGCTATGACCAATCATCGCTTCTGGTCGCACTCCCCAAGACATCCATAACTGAGCCAGGGCGTACTCAATCACAAATAACGCTGGTTGAGTGAAGGCTGTTTGTTGTAATTTTTGGCTAGCTGCTTCAATTTCTTCTGATGGAAAGAGTAGATGGCGGATATCAAGACCAAGGTGGGGTTGCAAAATTTCGGCGCAAGTATCTACATGTCTGCGATATATCGGTTCTACTTCGTATAGTTTTCGACCCATATTTGCATATTGTGACCCTTGTGCGGAAAACATGAAAATGACTGGCTGTTCTCTATGTTCCTGACATAGAGTAAAAATTCGTTCCTGCTCCTGTGTTTCTAAAACTCCTACAGCATCTTGAACACTTTGACACACCAATATTCGGCGATGGTTAAAAGCTCTACGACCCACTTTTAAAGTATAAGCAGCATTAGCTAAATTTATATCTTGATGTTCTTTTAAATACGCAGTTAAATTGGTAGTTGCAGTTTCTAAGGCTGTGCTAGTTTTAGCTGAAATTAACAACAATTGCCAAGGTCTAGAGTCATGAGAATATTCAATCTCCGGGGCTTCTTCCAGAATCACATGAGCATTAGTTCCACCAAAACCTAAGGAACTAATTCCTGCTCTCCGGGGAGTATTATGAGTTTCCCACTCAGTAAGTTGAGTATTAACATAGAAGGGACTGTTTACAAAATCAATCTCAGGATTAGGAACTTCATAATGGAGGCTAGGAGGGATTTTTTTATATTTTAATGCTTGTACAGTCTTGATTAGACTTGCTATACCAGCGGCTATATCTAGATGTCCGATATTTGGTTTTACTGAACCGATAGCGCAGAAGCCATTTCTTTTTGTAAAAGCACGAAAAGCTTTAGTGAGTGCAGCAATTTCCACTGGATCTCCAGCAGCAGTTCCAGTTCCATGAGTTTCTATATAGGAAATATCATCAGCATCTATTCCAGCATTTGCCAAAGCTTCTACAATCACTTCAGCCTGACCATTTACACTAGGTGCTGTATAGCTAACTTTCAAAGAACCGTCATTGTTGATTGCTGAACCTTTAATAACTGCATGAATATAATCTTTATCTGCAATAGCATCTTTTAATCTTTTTAAGACGACTATTCCTAGTCCACTACCAAAAACAGTCCCCTGTGCTTTAGCATCGAAGGCTCGACAATGACCATCAGGAGATAGAATGCCGTCCTCCTCATAGAAATAACCTGAATTTTGTGGAACTATAATTGTAACCCCACCTGCTAAAGCGATATCACACTCTTCATCAAGTAGGCTTTTGCAGGCTAAGTGTAAGGCAACTAATGAAGTAGAGCAGTAAGTTTGGATTCCTACACTTGGCCCTTTTAAATTTAATTTATATGAGACATTTGTTGTTAAAAAATCTTTGTTAAAAGTATAGTTATTAGAAATATCTCTAGAATTAACGTTGTTATATATATTATTAAAAAAGTAAGTATTTGTGCTAACACCAGCATATACCCCAATTAAACCTTCATAGGTTTCTGGGTCATATCCAGCGTTTTCAAGAGCTTCCCAGGCACATTCTATGAAAAGGCGATGTTGTGGGTCAATTAGTTCAGCTTCTCTAGGAGTGTAACCAAAAAACCTCGCATCAAAATGCTCAATATCCTCTAATATAGGTGCTGCTTTAACATAATTTGGGTCGCGTAAAATGTCCTCTCCCAGATTTAAATCTATTAAATCTTGATTTGAAAAAAATGAAATTGACTCAACTCTATTTTCGAGATTATGCCAAAACTCATCAATATTTTTTGCCCCAGGTAAACGACCAGACATCCCCACTATTGCTATATCTGGATTTGCCGTTTGTTCTTGTCCTATTTCAGTACTCATGATTTTATCAACCAGATAAATTAACTTTGTGTTTTAGTTTGTTTGTATTTTCATCTGTCTTCTTCTCTGTCCTCTACTTAACCTTTGTTCAAAAGCATTTTCTTGAGAGTCTTCAGGAGTAAAAATCTTTGCCATAGAGCCGATATTTGGGCATTCATAAAGTCTGGCAATTGAAAGATTTGAATTAAATTCCTTATTTTCGATCGTCATAAGTTGAATACCTATGAGAGAATCACCACCAAGCTCAAAGAAGTTATCATAAATTCCTATCCGTTCAATACCTATAACTTCTTGCCAAATGTCAACTAGCTTTTGTTCAATTTTATTTCGAGGAGCAACATAATCATTACTTAGTTCAGGTCGGGGATATTTTAATTTAAAGGAATTGACAGTTTCTAAAAATTCTAGGGTTTGTGTTTTGTTGTAAGACTTGTACTGTTTGAGGACATCTAATAAGTCAGAGGTAGATATTACAACTTGAGGGATTGTATTTCCCAAAGTACGGAGAAAAATATCTACACCTTCATTAGGTAATATACCTTGATTAAGATTTTCTAATCGCAATTCTTGGAGTCGGTGAGGTAATTCTGTGTTTACTGCCATCCCAACTTCTTGCCAAGTATCCCAGTTTATACTTGTAGTCAATCGACACTGTTTTGTAGCATTATGAGCATAAGCATCAAGAAAAGCATTTGCTGCACAATAATCTACCTGTCCAAATTCCGCTACTATTGAGCTATTTGATGATACTAGAATAAAGAAATCTAACTCAATATCTTTGACAATTGAATCAAGAACTATTGTCCCCTTTACCTTGGGAGCCAGAATACTTTCTGCTTCTTCTGGAGTTTTTCGCTGAATTACACCGCCTCCAGGAACTCCAGCGGCGTGGATAACACCATTTAGTTGACCAAATTGCTGTTGAGCTTGAGCGATCGCACTTTGCATTTGTTCTGTGTTGCTGACATCAGCAGCGAGCGCTAAAACTTCTGCACCCAAATCTTCAAGTTCTTGAACTTTGCGAATCTTGCAGCTAGTACTATCAGTCTCATCATGAGTCGCAAGCCATTGCAACCACTCATCTTTTTTAGGTAAAGCAGAACGTCCTAATAACAGTAGTTTTGCTTGTAAAGTTCGAGCTAAATATTCTGCCAAAACAAGTCCGATACCTCCGAGTCCACCTGTAATTAAATAGACTCCTCTTTCTCGTAGTCGAGGTTTTTCAATTTTAGCTTTATCAAAACGCACTGGCTCAAAACTCTGCACCCAACGATTCAAACCTCGATAAGCTATTAACTTTTCAGAATTATCAACTGTCAGTTCTGCCAACAATTTTTCTATAAGTTTTTCTTCTTGCCAACTGCCGTTAGCAGGAAGCATAACATCAATACTACGACAGTTTATATTTGCATATTCTTGAGAAATAACTTTAATTGGGCCGATTAAAGTGGCTTTCTCTGGACAAAGTACTTCAGTTCCGGTCACTGGCTGTAGGTTGTTAGAAATAACTGTGATTTGAAAATCATCAGTAGTTTCTCGTTTACCTAAAGTTTGGGCAATAAATAGTAGACTATAAAATCCCCTTTCTTGAGCCTGACTAACTTTTATTATTTCTAATTCTTGGTCATTAATAGGTGTGACATTCCATAAATGAGCTATTGTTTTTGGTAACTTATTTTGTCTAAAAATTTCTTGAAATAAAATATCATAATCTTGATTATTTTTAGGATTAATAGTATATCCAGACTCGCCTAATCTGGTAAATTTATCACCTATTTTTACAGTTATTACATCTTGATTTTGTTTTTCTAGTTGTTTTACCAAATTAATACCCAAGCCGCACTCATCGATAAATACTAAAGTACAAGATTTTTCAGATATTAATTCTTTGCTATCGAGTTGAACTGGAGGTAAAGATGGCTTCCAAAAAGGAATGTAAAACCAGTCAGCTATATCAGGTTTTTTACCCAATAATACTGGACTCTGATTATCATCTTTTCCTTGCTTTTTGGCATCAATCCAATACCTTTGTCGTTCAAAAGGATAGGTAGGCAAAGGTAGACGATGACGCTGTTCTTCAGTATAAAATACCGACCAATCTATCTCGACTCCAAAAAGCCATAACTGTCCTAATTTTTCTAACAAAAAGCTGACATCTGATTGTTTATCTTGAACGTCAGGTAAGGAAGTCAGTACATGTTGTTTAGCATTAATATCTAAATGTTGTTTAGTTAATGTGCTTAAATTTTGTCCCGGCCCCACCTCTATAAAAACACCTTCAAACTGCTCTAACAGTTGAGAAATACTATCGGAGAACTTCACAGCTTGTTGTAAATTTTGGCTCCAGTAGTTAGGATTTGTGGCTTGTGCATCTGTAATCCAACTACCAGTCTCATTGGAAATAAAGCGAATACCTGGTGGATTGAGTTGAATTTTTTTGAGCGATCGCAGTTGTCCCCTGTTTGCTACAATGAATAGGGCATCTTCGAGAGAAAATACACCTGCGATCGCAGCTGCGACATATTCACCAATACCGTCACCAATCATCGCTTCTGGGCGCACTCCCCATGAGATAAGTAACTCAGCTAGGGCATACTCAATCACAAATAATGCTGGTTGAGTAAGCGCTGTTTGCTGTAATTTTTGGTTAGCTGTTGCAATTTCTTCTGACTCTAGAAACAATAGATGACGGATATCAAGACCAAGGTGAGATTGCAAGATTTCGGCGCAAGTATCTATATGTCTGCGAAATGTTGCTTCAACTTCGTATAGTTCCCGACCCATGTTTACATATTGTGACCCTTGTCCTGAAAACATGAAAATGACAGGGCAACGACTTGGTTTCCAATGGTAACTAAAAATACGTTGCGGGTCTTCATTTTTAAGTAATCCGACTGCATCATTCAAATCTTGGCAAACTACCACCCGCCGATGATCAAAAGCTCGACGACCTACTTGTAGAGTGTAAGCTACATCAGGCAGGTTGATATTGGGATGTTGCTGGAAGTAAGCGGCTAAATTTGCAGTTGCACTTTCTAAGGCTGTGCTAGTTTTGGCTGAGAGCAACAGCAATTGCCAAGGGCGAGAAACACTAGATGCTTCCATTACTGGAGCTTCTTCTAAGATTACATGAGCGTTAGTCCCGCCAACCCCAAAAGAACTTACACCTGCTCTGCGAGGTAAACCTTTAGTTTTCCACTCTGATAATTTGGTGTTGACGTAGAAGGGACTCTTGGCAAAGTCTATCTCTGGGTTGGGTTTTTCAAAGTGTAAGCTAGGGGGTATTTGTTTATGTTTTAATGCTTGCACAGTTTTAATTAAGCCTGTCACACCCGCTGCTGTATCCAGATGCCCAATATTGCTTTTTACTGAACCGATAGCACAAAAGCCTTTTTGATTTGTGCTAGCACGAAAAGCTTGTGTGAGAGCCTTGATTTCAATCGGATCTCCTAAGGGAGTTGCAGTTCCATGAGCTTCAATATAAGAAATAGTATCGGGTTCTACATCAGCTAAGGCAAGTGCTTCTAAAATTACTTCTCTTTGACCATTAACACTAGGCGCTGTATAACCAACCTTTAAAGAACCGTCGTTATTGATAGCTGAACCTTTAATTACAGCATGAATAAAGTCTCCATCAGTAACAGCATCAGCCAACCGTTTTAACACAACAATTCCCAACCCATCACCAAATACTGTTCCTTTAGCTTTAGCATCAAAAGATCGGCAATGTCCATCAGGGGAACAAAGAACCCCTTCTTGATACTGATAACCAGATTTTTGGGGTAGCTTTGCTATGGAAACACCACCAGCCAAAGCTATATCACTTTCTCCATTTAGCAAACTTTGACAGGCTAAATGTACAGCTATTAATGATGTAGAGCAGTTATTTTGAATATTTATACTTGGCCCAGTAAGATTTAACTTATAAGAAGTTTGTGTGCTTAAGTTATCTTTTTCATTACCAATAAAAATATTTAAAGCATCTACTGACTGCATTAAGTCTTGATTTGAATATAAATTTGTAAATAAATAATTACTGTTAGTTACACCAGCGTAAACGCCAATTTTACCTTTGTATGATTCGGAATCATAGCCAGCAGATTCTAAAGCTTCCCAGGCAGATTCTAAAAAGATCCGATGTTGTGGGTCTGTGATTTCAGCCTCTCTAGGAGTAAATCCAAAAAATGCTGCATCAAATAACTCGATACCTTCCACTATGCTGCTGGCTTTAACATAATTTGGGTCATTGAGTAAACTTTGCTCTATACCCGAAGCTAGCAGTTCTTCATCTGTAAAATGAGAAATTGACTCTACTCCATCCCGCAAATTTTGCCAAAATTTATCAACATTGTTTGCACCGGCAAAGCGGCCATTTATACCAATAATGGCTATTTCATCGCTATCATCAAAGTTATTAAATTCCTGAAAATTATTCATCGGATAAATACCTAATTAAACTTATTTTTAGCAACTATGCTAGGCTCTGAGTGGCTTCTAAAGAATCTGATATTGATAAATCTAAAGCAATCTGAATTTGGTCGTTTAGTACTGCATCAATATCATCTTTAGTAGTGAGCGGATTGGCGATTACTGCACGAAGGGCGGTAACCGAAAATTCTTGTTCTAAACAGGTAATTATTTTTGTTGTCCGCGAGATAAAAGTCCGACCAGCTTGACGTTGACTTTTTTGCAGGCGCTCATTGAATATATTTATTTGTTGATTATCACTTTCTGTTAATTGCTTTTTAACTGTAAGTTCTCTGAAAGATTCTGGAATGTAGCGGTAAAGAAGAAGATTTATATCCGGTTGAGATAGTAACTCAAATTCAGACATGGTAGTGATCTGAGCAGCCATATATTGTGTCTTCTCAATGCCTGCATCAATCAAAAATTCATAACCTTTAAGCCCTATCAGATGTAGTCCAGCATGTAAAAATAATGCCATACCCGCTCGAGAACCTTCTAAAGCGCGTTTACCCAAATCGAATGAACCCTTACGCATGGTATAGCTAGCATTTTTTTCAATCGATGAAGCTAAGTATGGTTCGCGCATGAATACCATACCAATACCCATAGGTAAATATAGCTGTTTATGTCCATCAATTGTGACTGAATCAGCGCGTTCAATACCAACAAGCTTTTGTCGATGTTGTTCTGAAAATATGAGTGGGCCGCCCCAAGCTGCATCTACATGAAAATGAACATTTGCAGCTTGGGCAATATCTGCTATATCTAAAAGCGAATCTATATTACCAGAATCCGTAGTACCAGCAACGCCAACGATCGCAATAATATGCAGATTTTTGGCATGACAATCTGCAACAGCCTGACGTAAAGCCGGTAACTCTACTTGGTTATCACCATTAGTAGGAATTTTTATCAAACCATGTGTACCTATGCCTAATAAGTCTGCGGCCTTGTCAAAAGAATAATGCATCAATTCAGAGCCAATGATCACTGCTCCTTGATAACCGTAGTAATCTAAAGCTGCTGTTAAACCTTCCTTTTCTACACCTGCAAAACTATTTTTTGCACCCAAGGATTTATTACGGGCGCACCAGAGGGCGATGATGTTTGCTGCTGTACCTCCAGAAACCAATATCCCTAAAGTACTTTGGCTATTTTGGATATGCTCGGTATAAAATTCATCAGAAAAGTTATAAATCAATCTATGCATCATTGCCAAAGCCTGACGTTCATAAGGGCTAAAAGCTTTAGCTGTTTCTATTTTGACAACATTTTGGTTCATTGCTGTCATCAGTTTTGCGATCGGTCGCACAAAACAGGGTAGTGCAGAGGTCATGTGACCTATAAATCGTGGTGAAGATGTATGTATTGAATGATTAATAACATTATTTGCTAAATAATCAAGATAGTTATCAAAATTAGCAGGATTAATGGGAACTTGACTATCAGAAAATGTTTCTACTAATGCATTAAAATCAATATCTGAATTAGTGTTAATTGCACTTAAAAAATCATCAACTAAAGTGTCAGTTTGAACACCCATCTTAGCTTCTATAGATATTAAATTGTTAGATGGTGTAAATAGTTGCATTACTTCTTCAGCAACTGCATACTGTGGTGTTAGCTCATTCTCAAGAAAGAAATTTTGCTGAGTTTTTTCTTGTCTCTGCTGACTCAATGCCATTTTATACTCCAGAATATCTCTTAGTTCCTAATTGCCTTGCTACTAACACCAAAAAGCCTAGTTTCTTTTAAGAAAGTTTTTAGTGCTTCCTACAAACCATTCATGAGCTTTTAAAAGTACTAATTATCTTCTATTAGTGATGTTTTTCGATAATTTTGCCTAGCTTGTTTGCGACGCTTAATTGAAGCAGACCTCGTTTGATTCCGGTAAGAATCTTTTTGTAAATATGCTTGTTCGTCGTTGCTTAAAAACTCGGCAAGTGAACTAATAGTTGGCTTTTCATAAATGCTGATTATCGGAATATGGGCATTTAATTCTTTTTGAAGCTGGGATATAATTTCAACACCGATTAGAGAACTACCTCCCAAATCAAAAAAGTTATCATAAATACCAATCTTTTCAATCCCCAGAACTTTTTGCCAAGTTGTAGCAACTATTTGCTCTACATTGTTGCTAGCTGGGACATACTCGCTTTGTAAGTTTGCTCTGGAATGGAGTGATAAACTATCTCGATTATTTGATAATTTCTTGTTTTGTAAAAAGTCTCGTTTTATCCATTGTTCAATTCTGGGTTGCAGTTCTCCCGCAGAAACAACAATCTGAGGAGTTTTAGTTAGAGATAATACACGGCTAAAGACATCTATGCCTTCCTGCCATGTCATGCGTAATTTTTCTAACGCTACTCCCACAGTTAGATCCTGCATATCGTTTTCTTGAGATTGCCAAGTATCCCAGTTCACACTAATACAAGGAAACAAATTTGTCTGATTCTGCTTGTGAGCATAGGCATCCATAAAAATGTTAGCAGCAGAATAGGAACTTAACCCTAAACCTCCTAAAACAGATGATGAAGAAGATGTGAATAAACAAAAATCTAACTTTTGATCTCGCAAAAGTTTTTCTAAAATAAATAGTCCATACACTTTGGGATTAAATTGTGATTGACTTTGAGTTTTAGAACTTTCTTCAATAGTATAATACGCATCGTCATTAATTCCGGCTGCGTGGATCACACCATGAATTTTACCAAAACGTTCATGAACTAACGCTATAGCTTGTTGCATTTGTTGTTCATTAGCCACATCAGCAGCGATCGCCTGAACTTGGGCACCTAATTCTTCTAGCCTCATCACCTTTTTCAGCTTCTGGCTAACTTGATTAGATTCATCATGAGTTAGTAGCCATTCAGACCACTCATCTCTTTCAGGTATGCCATTTCTACCGATTAAAACTAACTTAGCTTGCATTTTTTTTGCTAAGTATTCTGACATGGCTAAACCAATGCGACCAAGCCCACCAGTGATTAGGTAAACACCCCCTTTCCTCAACTTAGTTTTGCTGATAATGCTTTCATCTAAATGTACAGCTTCGTATGTTTTAATCCAGCGATGATTGCCACGATAAGCAATTAAGTTATCAGTTATTGGGGCTGTAAATTCTGTAATCAGTGAGTCTATCAGTATTTGTGATGGCTTAGTTCCAGATTTTGGTAGTACGATATCAAAGCAACAGCAAGTTATGTTGAGATACTCTTGTGGAATTACATTGCATGGCCCTAATATAGTTGCCTTATCTGGGCATAAATTCTCGCTGCCAGTTATATCATGTAGATTACTGGTGACAACCATCAACTTTATTGGGTCAATTATATTCTGTTTTGCCAAGGCTTGCGTCAGAAATAGCAGACTATCAAAACCGAGGTTTTGGCAATCTTCAAAAAACTGATATTGTGTTTGTGGGTCTAGCTCTTGACTAGGTAAAATATCGTTAGGAGTAACGCTCCAAAAATGTGCGATCGCTTGAGGAGTAGAATTCTGTTCTTGTAGTGCTTGCAACAAGTTATCATAGTCATCCCTTTGTTCAGGATTAATTGTATATGTACAGTTATCAATTTTTGCAAATTTATCTGCAACCCTAACGAAAATCACATCTTGATCCTGTTGTTTGAGTCGTTCAGCAATTTCTACTCCCACTCCATAGGTATCAGCAAACACTAACCAACATATCTTTTGTTCTCCCAGATTTTCCAGTTGCAAAAACTCAATAGGTGTAGATTCTTTCCAGCAAGGAAGGTAGAACCAGTCAGCAATATCTGGCTTCTTATCTGAAGTTTTTGGCGACATCATTGCCAAGGTTGCATTTCGATTTACCTCAATCCAGTAACGCTGACGCTCAAAAGGATAAGTAGGTAAGGGTATACGATGACGCTTTTCATTTACATAAAAACCCGACCAATCAATTTGAATTCCTACTAACCAAAGCCTACCTAAGGTGTTAAGTAAAAATTCTACATCTGATTGTTGCTCTTGAGGATGTCGTATAGAGGTTAGTGCTGTGATTTTATCTGTTTGATGTTGTTTCGCCAAACTACTTAGCGTCCGTCCCGGCCCAACTTCTAACAGTATTGGCTCTGACTGTTTGAGCAATTCAGCGATTCCTAAACTGAAACATACTGGTTGCCTTAAATGTTTAGCCCAATAGTTAGGATCTGTTGCTTCGGCCGCGGTAATCCAAGTTCCGCTGACATTAGAAACAAACGGAATCTTTGGGGAATTGAGTTTTACTTTTTGTAATGACTGGATGAAAGTCTCAATGATGGGTTCCATCATTTGAGAATGAAAGGCGTGGGAAGTATGTAAACGCCTATACTTTACACCTATTTGTTGTAGCTTCTGTTGCAATTTCTCTATTGCTTCTGTCGCACCGGACACCACACAGGAAGAAGGTGCATTGCTCGCAGCTAGACAGATTTCCTTTTCTAGCAGTTGTTGTACCTCTTGTTCTGGAAGCTGAACCGAGAGCATGGCACCAGCAGGCAACTGCTGCATTAGTTTTCCTCGCATTGCAACGATCGCTAAAGCATCTTCCAATAAGAAAACTCCAGCCATAGTTGCAGCGACATACTCCCCGATACTGTGACCAATCATCATCTCAGGGCATATACCCCACGCCATCCACAACTTGGCTAAAGCATATTCAATCACAAACAATGCTGGTTGAGTAATTGCTGTTTGTTGCAATTTTTGTGTTGCTTCCTGAGCTTTTTCTAGACTGGGATAGAGAACTGTACGCAGGTCTAATTCCAAGTGAGGTTTGAGCAGTTCACAGCAGTAATCAACTTGTTTTTTAAATACGGTTTCACTGTCGTATAATTCTCGACCCATATTGACATATTGTGAACCTTGTCCAGAAAACATAAACACAACTGGGCGATTACAAGGTTCTTGGTAATGGGTGAAAGCTCTTTGAGGATCTTGTAATGCGTTGATTGCATCTTCTTGGTTTTGGCAAACTACCATTCGGCGATGGTTCAAAGTCCACCGGCCTAATTGTAAAGTATGAGCAACATCCGCAAGGTTTAAATCGGGATGCTTTTGTAAGTAATTAGCCAGATTTTCTGTAGCAGTTTCTAGGGCTGTATTCGTCTTGGTTGAAAGTAATAATAGTTGCCAAGGTCGAGAAGAACTAGAGGATTTAGTTATGGTCGCTTCTTCCACAATCAAATGGACATTTGTCCCACCAAAGCCAAAGGAACTAACACCTGCACGGCGAGGCGTACCGTTAGTTTTCCATTCAGATAATTTATTGTTTACATAAAAGGGACTATTAGCGAAATCAATTTGGGGTGATGGTTCTTCAAAGTTTAAACTGGGGGGAATTTTTTTGTGTTTTAAGGCTAGTACGGTTTTAATTAAACCTGCTACTCCAGCAGTTGAGTCCAAATGCCCAATGTTGGTTTTCACAGAACCAATGCTACAAAATCCCTTGTTCTGAGTTTTAGTACGAAAAGCTTGTGTTAATGCAGCGATTTCAACGGGATCTCCTAGAGAAGTTCCGGTTCCATGAGCTTCAATGTAGCTAATAGTATCAGGTTCCACCTCAGCCATAACCTGAGCTGCTCTTATTACCTTGGCTTGACCATTGACGCTGGGTGCGGTGTAGCTAACTTTATCTGAACCATCGTTATTAATAGCAGAGCCTTTGATAATAGCATTGATGCAGTCTCCATCTGCGATCGCTTCTTCTAAGCGCTTTAAAACTACAATACCCAAACCTCTTCCTTTTACTGTTCCCGCAGCCTTTGCATCAAAAGCACGGCAATGTCCATCAGGAGATTCAATTCCTCCCTCTTGATATAAATAACCATTTGCTGTTGATATTGAAACTCCTCCTGCCAAAGCAATATCACACTCACCACTAAGCAAACTTTGGCAAGCTAAATGTACAGCAACCAATGAACTTGAGCAAGTAGTTTGCACCGCATAACTTGGGCCCTGCAAATTTAATTTATAAGAAGCAAGTGTAGTCACATAATCTGGAGAAGTTCCCTTTTCTATCTGCTTATCACCCACAGAGGCAATAAGCTCATAATTAGAATAAATGTTAAGTAGATAACTGCCAAAACTTGTACCAGCGTAGACCCCAATTGGTTTTTTATAGACATCCGAACTATAACCAGCATCCTCAAGTGCTTTCCATGAATGCTCCAAGAAAAAACGGAGTGAAGGATCCATGACTTCAGCTTCTCTAGGACTGATGTCAAAAAATGAAGCATCAAACAAGTCTATACCTTCGACTACTCCCTCTGCTTTAACATAATTGATGTCGCTCAATAAAGCTGCATCTACACCTAAATCTTTTAATTCTTGGTCATGAAATCTATGTATTGACTCTATTCCGTCTCGGATATTTAGCCAAAACTGCTCAATATTTTCCGCCTCTGGGAAACAACCACTCATACCAATAATAGCTATTTCCAGACCAGTTTTGTTACTTAAATATTCTGAGTTTTCCATACTTAATGCTAGCTATTGACTATAAATTATTAAAGATTTTATTGTCTATTTTGTAGAAATCGTTTTTTTAATCTTGCTTTTCCAGCTTCTAACTGGTCATTTAATTCATTACTCTGAATGGCAAAGTTATCATCTTCTTCTTGATTGAAATATCGTGCTATTGAACTGATTGTTGGATATTTAAATAGGTCAGTTATTACTAAATCAGCTTTATAAAGTTCCCGCAGTTTGCTGTAAACCTGAAGCACATTTAGCGAATGACCACCAAGGTCAAAAAAGTTATCTTGAATGCCAACTTTCTCCACCTTAAGTATTTTTTGCCAAATATCAGCAATTACGTGTTCCATCTCATTTCGCGGCAATACGTAAGCTGTTTCTAATTCCGGGCGAAGATTATCTGGTTTTGGTAAAGCTTTCCGGTCTACCTTACCGCTAGGTGCTAGCGGTAGATTTTCTAGCATCATAAAGGCAGAAGGTAACATATGGTCAGGTAACTTTTCTTTTAAGAAGCTACGCAATTCACTAATACTAGGAACTGGTTCTGTCTTAGCAACCACATAGGCAACTAATTGCAAATTACCTGGTTCGTCCTGTCGAACCACGACTACATTTTCACGTACATTCGGATGCTGACACAGAAATGTCTCAATTTCCCCAAGTTCAACCCGGAAGCCACGAATCTTCACCTGATGGTCAATACGTCCGAGGAATTCTATATTCCCATCAGGAAGCCATCTTCCTAAATCTCCAGTTTTATAAATTAAATCTCTGCGATTTTCTGGTAATTTCTGACTAACATCTGTAAACGGGTTAGTCACAAAGCTGAAATTAGTTTTTTCTTGATTTTTCCAGTACCCATCACCCACACCAATTCCCGATACACAAATCTCTCCAGGAGCGCCAATGGGTAATAATTGCATTTCTCCATCCAGAATGTAGAGATTTAAGTTAGCTAATGGTTTACCAATTGGAACCGTCCGCTGATTTTCTGGCAAAGGCTTGTCAACGATAAACTGGGTGATATCATCAGCAGCCTCAGTTGGGCCATAAGCGTTAACAATTTTAATTTCGGGATATATCTCAAGCCACCTATTTACCAAACTGACCGATACTGGTTCTCCTACAACCATCATCCATTTTAAATTAGGTAATTCTCTTTGATGAATCGGTAGCTGAGAAGTATATTCAAGCAAGCCGACAAATAATGCTGGGACTAATTCAACAACTGTAATTTTCTCAGATTTCAGAGCAAGAAATAGTTGCTCAGGAATAGCAACGGTTTCTATATCTACTATTACCGTCTGACCACCAATTAAAAGTGGTGCTAAAAATTGCCATACAGAAATATCTGTGGAAGATGGAGCACTTTGCAGAAAAGAAAACTCTTGCGTTAACTCCAACTCATCAAATTGGGCATAAATATGATTAATTGCACCATCATGCCTGACAATTGCCCCCTTTGGTAATCCTGTAGACCCGGAAGTATAAAGCATATAAGCTGGGTCAGCAGCATGATTAACCTGTTCTATATTATCATTAGATAGCTGCTGAAAATCCAATTTATTATATATTTTTAACCCGGTTTGTTTAGCAAGGGGCGTCTGAGCAATAACAATGCTATCTAAACAAATAATAGAGGATAACTCGGAACAACCTTCTACCAGGTCTGATAGAACATTTAAGAGCGAAAAATCTGTTAATAAGAACCTCACTTCGCTATTAGATAGCATATACTTAATTCGATTTGGTGGGTAAGTACTATCAATAGGTACATATGCACCACCTGCCTTGTATATAGCAAGAATAGCAATCAGGAAATTGATATCACGGTCTTTAAAAATGCCTACAAAGTCTCCTTGTTCAACTCCTAATTTCCGCAATAATTCAGCTAGCTGATTCGCTTGATGGTTTAGTTCTTGATACGTGAGTTGAGTTTGTTGATGAATGACGGCTATATTATTTGGAGTCTGAGATACTTGAGTTTCAAATAATTGATTTATTGTCTGATTAACGGGATACTGTTTAGTTTTGTTATTAAACTCTGTTAATATCTGGTGTTGCTCATAGTCTTTTAAGAAAACAATCTCTGATATCTTAGTATTTACTTGATTAATACAGCTTCCAAGAATATTACTATAATATCTACTCATAAATTTTATATTTTCATCTTGAAACAAATGTTCTTTATACTCTATATCAGCACTAATACTTCCACAATCAACTTTAAAAGAAATTGTAATATCATTATTGAGTTGATTTAAAGGACTTTTATTATGAATATTTTCTAAACAAACTACTATGTCAAAAATTGGACAACGATTAAGACTCGTTGGTAGCTCCAACAAATCGATTACTTCATCAAAATTATAGTTTTGATGACTGTAAGCTGCGATCGTAGCATCTTTAACTTGAAAAATAAAATCTTTGAATGAAAGTCGAGGTGTGACTTGAGTACGCAAAGGAATAATTTTAGTATTTACGCAATTAATACCAGTTGTCTCATATACTGGTATTCCGACAACAACATCATTATTTCTAGTATATTTTTGCAGTAATATATTCAATGCAGATACAAGTATCAAGTAGATTGAAAAGTAAGAGCCTTTAGCTAGCTTAATAATTGTTTGAGATAAATCATTTGATAAATCAAAACTAAGAGATTTCTTTTTATCACTAGAAAATAAAGGTCTTACATAGTCCAGCATCAGATTTGTTTCTGGTAATTCTCCTGATAGTTTATTTATCCAATAAACTTTTTCAGAGAATGAGTCATTCGATTGTAGATGTATACCCATAGTTTTATCCTTGTAATCAATTACTTGCAAACTTATTAATGCTAATATCCTAGTTTTCTATGCAATCATTAAAAGCTTCTTTGATAATTGAACATCCCTTTTCTAAGGTAGACATATCAATGATTAATGGTGGTAAAATTTTAATAACAGTATCATTTCTACCTGATCTTTCAACTATTAACCCTAGTTCAAAACAACGTGAAGTGATACTTTTAGCGAAACTGCTACCACCAAAGTTTTTAACATCAATACCCCAAATCATCCCAATCCCACGGATTGATATGTTTTCACTAATTGGTAGTATTTGTTGAGTTAGAAAATTTTTCAAAAAAAGCTCTTTAGCTTTAACATCTTGTTCAAAATTACAACTTTCTCTATACTCTAAAGCAGCTGTAGCTCCTACAAATGCCAATTGATTCCCCCTAAAAGTACCATTATGCTCACCCGGTTCCCATATATCCAACTCTGGCTTAATCAATAATAGTGACATTGGAAACCCATACCCACTAATAGATTTAGAGAGTACTACCATATCGGGAACTATATCTGCTCTTTCAAAAGAAAAGAAAGGGCCTGTTCGACCACAGCCGACTTGAATATCATCACAAATTAGTAAAATATCATTCTCGTCACACAACTTCCTTAGTCTTTGCATCCAGTCAATAGGAGCTATAACAACTCCACCTTCAGCTTGTACTGTTTCAAAAATTATTGCTGCTGGTTTTTCAATTCCAGAATTGACATCATTTAAAACTGTTTTTATATATTCTATTGTGTCAAAACTTTCCATAAATCCATAGGGATAAGGCATAAATGTTACATTATTTGATGCCCCAATTGCCCCGGCTCGAATTCCGACATTACCACTAATAGATAGGCTACCTAAAGTCATTCCGTGATACGCTCCCATGAAGGAGAATATACCTGGTCTTTGTTTGACTTTTCTGGCTAACTTCAAAGCTGCTTCAACTGCATTTGTTCCTGTTGGCCCACAAAACTGAATGCGATAATCTAGTTTTCTTGAGCTTAGTATAACTTCATCAAACTTTGCTAAAAACTTCTCTTTAGCTGAAGTATACATATCTAAGCCGTGTGCAATTCCATCGGCATCTAAATATGCCATAACCTTTCGTTTTATATAGTCATGATTATGTCCATAATTTAAAGCTCCTGCTCCTGCAAAAAAATCAATATATTCTTTACCTGAATCCGAATAAATTATAGAACCTTTAGCTCTATGAAATATATCGGGAAAATTACGGCAATAGCTTCTGACGTTTGATTCACACTTTTCAAATATATTCATGATATTTTTCTATTTTAATTACAAAAGGCATTAATCAATCTACTGACTATGTGCACGGCATATATTCTTGTACTTGTCTTATTTTTTAAGAAACATAATTAAGATAAGACTTATAATATTTAAAAATAATTTGAGGAGGTACTTTTAACACTAAACCCATAGCTAATAAAAAGTTATAGTATAAGTTTTGAAGTGGCATCCCTTTTGTAATAGCTGCTAGAGCATTAAGCGAACTTTTTTGAGTATGCCAATCAATATTAAAAGAAATCGACATATCTAAACTCCGAACATGATGCAGTGTTCCAGGAGGCATGTATACAATATCCCCAGGATTTACAATAAATTTAATCGGTCTGGCATTTTTATATTCTGGGTATTTATTTAAATCTGGGTTTTCTGGATTAACGAGAAACCATCGCCAGCCTTTCCGATAACAATATTTGGCATCTTCAGGCAGTAATATAGTAAATTGTTTACGTCCAACAATTTGAAAGAAAATATTGTTAGTCAGAAGGCAATCAAAATGTAGTGGTGTAATACTATTAGAAGAACCCAAGAAAAACTGGCAGTAACGCCACCACTCGTGCCAATACCATTCTGGCAAATAATCAAAAGGAAATGGTTGAACATCTTTTACTAAAGAAGGTATTAAACTAAATAAAGGTAAGTCATGGCAATATGGTGGTCTAGCATTATTTTGAGGATTTTCTTCATAGTTTTCTATTAATTCTATATATCTTTCCATTGTGAGACTACATATCTCAATTCCATCGTTACTAAATTTTTTGGCGTAAATATTTAGAGAAGGAGATAAATCTTTAAGGTATTTTAAAGACCATTTATCAAAGCCATTCCAACTGGGAATTACTCCAGAAATTATGACTGGTTTTCCTAATTCAACATAGTCTTTATTGAATTCATCACTTGAAAGTTTGTATCTTCTTTCTATTGCAGATGAAACAATCATAGCTTTATCCTTTTGAATCTTGTCAATTCTCATAAATGCGATCAATATTTTTGCTGATTGGCAGAAATAAACTCACTTATTATCAGTCATCTAAGACATTGGAGCTAATTTCCAATCAAATAATGCTTCTTTTTCTAAAGATGTTGAGATTTGCTGTTGTTGTGATGTCGAAAATGATAAATCTTTAATTTGAGCATAAGGATTAGTCATTATTTCTTGTAGCAGGATTTGAAAATCGCTAATTATTCCAGTAATTGTAGCGATATCAAATCTACGAGAATCGTATGAAATTGCGACTATAATTTCGGCTTCTGGATATATAACTAAATTCAAAGGGTAGTTATTTCTGTAATAAGTTCCAGTTAGCTCAAATTCTATATTTCCTTCCCAGCTTTTTAAAAATTGGCTGACTGGAAAGTTTTCAACCACAACAATAGTTTCAAATAGAGGTAAATTCCGTGGTACTTCACTCCAACCCTGAATTTGCGTAAGTGGAGTATATTCATGATGACGCGCTTTGACTAGTTGGATCTGAAAATCTTGTAGCCACGACAATAACTGCTGCTCAGTATTTAACTTGACATTTATTGGTAAGGTATTTATAAACATACCAACCATTGACTCTACTTCAGCTAAATCTACTGGTCTTCCTGTGACAGTGAATCCATAAATTATATTGTTACGACAAGTGTAACGACTAAGAAGAATAGACCAAATTCCATTAACTAATGTGGCAAGAGTTAGACGATTTTTTGTAGCAAAAGATAGTAATGATTTTGTAGTTGCTTCTGATAGTTTAACGATCTCTTCATCGTACCTTTCCTCTTGGTTAGATAATTGATTGTTTTCTATATAAGTTAGGGGAGTTGGTGCTTTCACTCCTTGTAATGCTTCACGCCAAAAACTTTCGGTCTTGGTTATACTTTGTTGCTGCAACCAGTCGATGTAATTCCTAAAAGGACGAGTTGGCAATAAGTTCACTTCTTTACAATCACAAAGCGCTTCGTAGATTTGTAAGCATTCTTCTAATATGATCGGCCCAGACCATCCGTCTGTGGTTATATGGTGATTGCTCCAAATAAATTCATAGCGCTCATCAGCAAGACGAATTAAAGTTATACGCATTAAACATGGTTGGGAAAAGTCAAAACCTAATTTGCGATCGCTCTCTAGAAATAATTTTAATCGCTCTTGTTGTTCTGCTTCCTCAACACCACGCCAATCATCTTGATTTAAGGTAATTTTTACTTGTTTATAAACAACTTGTAATGGATTATCAATGTCTTCCCAATAAAATCCTGTACGCAAAACTGTATGTCTATCTACTACTTGTTGCCATGCTTGTTCAAAAGCCTCTACATTTGGATTACCATGCAAAGTTAAGGTATGGTGAAAAAAGTATAATGCTGATTCGCTTGCGTATAAACAGTGAAAGAGCATCCCCTTTTGTACGGGCGTCAGTTCATATATGTCCTCGACATTTTCTGCTTTCATTGTGCTTTTTTCTCACTTGCTCGATTAATTTTTGTCAGGAATTTATCTAGGTCTTGTTGATTCAAGTTAGCTCTGGGAAAGTCAGAAGGTGTATATTTTTCTGTCTCAAGAGACTGACAGTGATCAATTATGCTTTGCATAGCTCCAATGAAGCTTTTAGCTAAAGTTTCAATTGTTTCTCGACGATGAACCGCTGTACTATAAATCCAGTTCAATTGCAGTTGTTCTTGAACAATAATTCCATTTATTTCCAGTAAGTAAAATTGATTTGCATTTTGACTTTGGTTGAGTCTAATAGACTGGCCGGTTAAATCAAATAAATATGACTGGGATATAACAGGGTCAAAGTTACCTAAGTAATGAAAACTTATTTGAGGTTGTGGAAAAGATTTTAGCTTGGAATTTATTTCTGAATTACTTCTGATATAGCGCAGTATATCGTACCCAATACCTTTATTCTGAATGCTACGTAAATACTCTTTGACTGCTATCAATGCACTTCCTTGATCGGAAGCCTCTGTTATATCTAAAATGACTGGGAAGCAAGTTGTAAATAAACCAATCGTATCAGATAGAGATATATCGTTAACATCTTTGAAGATTATATCTCGACCATTATCTTTAACATCTACCCATAATTGCTGCTCTCCTGTCCACTTTGCAAAAGCTTGCACCAACGCTGTTAAGAGAACATCGTTTATCTGGGTGTTATAAGCCTTATTGACATTTTTTAATAAGGCTTGTGTTTCCTGTTTATCTAGAGAAATTGATACTATCTCAGTGTTAGATACTGTATTTTCCCTTGCAGAATAGTCAACAAGTAGACTGTAGAAAGGTTTTTGAGCTTTTGCTAACCAGTAGTCTTGCTCATGAATCATTTCTGATGTCTGAGCGTACTCTTGCACACACTGCTTCCAGCGCTTGAATGAAGTGCCTTTATCAGACAACTGTATAGCTTTACCTTGACTCAGTTGCTGATAAACTGTTTGTAAATCTTTTAGCAAAATCTGCCAAGAAACAGCATCTATTAAAAGATGGTGGATGGTAATTACTAGGTAGCTATTTGTCGGCGATCGCAATTCAATAAAAGCTACTTTTACAAGGGGCCCTTCACTTAAGTTGAAGTTACTTTGTAGTTCTGCGATCGCAGATTCAAAAGCATATTTTTGCTGATTTTCTGGAAGTGCAGACAAATCCAGATGCTTGTATACCATTATATCATTGGTATTAGCTTTAATTTGCTGCCAGCTAGATTCTTTTTGAAGAAAACGCAGACGAAATACATCGTGGTATTCAATCACATATTCTACAGCCTGCTTTAATACTTTAGGATCGCATATTTGTTGCATTTCCAGTATTAAAGACTGGTTACAAGAATGTGCATCTGCTTGATTCTGCTCAAAGAAGCGATGCTGAATAGGTGTTAGATATAGTTCTCTATTTATTGAACTCTTTTCACTCAGGTTAGTTTCAGCTACACCTGTTGCTGTCGCTAATTCAGCGATAGTTTGGTGCATAAACATTTGTTGAGAAGTCAACTTCAAACCTAGTTGGTTAGCTTTGGCAACAATTTGAATTGTAATGATGGAATCTCCTGCCAATTCAAAAAAGTTGTCATGAATACCAACTTTATCGATTCCCAGAAATTGTTGCCAAATATCAGCAAGGGTCTGCTCAACTTCGTTACAAGGAGCAACATAAGCATTTGCCAAATTTGGACGAGGATGGCTTAGTTTAGAAAGATTTGTTTTTGATGTCTCTGATAAAAGGGCTAATTCTTGTTCTAGATAATTGAAAGAATTGTCCTGTTCAATTACTGTTTGGAAGTCTTGCGGGGATACAACAACATGAGGCAAGCTACTTAGCAAAATGCGATTAAAAGCTTCGGCACCTTCTTGAGATAATATTCCTTTTTTGAGATCCTCTTCACGTTGAAGTTTTAATTGTTCTGGTAGTGCTGTCTCTACTGCCATCCCTACCTCTTGCCAAGTACCCCAGTTGATTGCCACTGTCAATTGGTCAGATTTAGAATTCCGATAATCTGCATAAATATCCAGAAATGCATTCGCTGCACAATAATCTACCTGTCCAAATTCACTCAAGATAGAGCTTTGAGATGAACAAAGGACTAAAAAATCTAAATTAATATTTTGTAACTTTAAAATCTCCTCTAATACTAATGTGCCTTTGACTTTTGGTGCTAATACGCTGTTTGCTACATCCTGTGTTTTTAGTTGAACAATGCCACCACCAGCAATACCCGCTGCATGGATGACACCATTGATTTGACCAAATTTTTCTAAAGCTTCAGCAACGGCTACCTGCATTTGTTCGTAGCTAGCTACATCGGCACTTTTAACCTCAACCTCTGACCCCAACTCTTCAAGTGCTAGCATTTTTTGGATTTTGCAGCTGACACTATCCTTACTATCATGAGTTTCTAGCCATTGCTGCCACTGCGATCGCTCCGGCAATCCCTTTCTGCCAATTAAAATTAACTTAGCTTGTACTGTCTTCGCTAAATATTCCGCCAGCACCAAACCGATACCGCCAAGTCCACCAGTAATTAAGTAAACTCCTTCTTGCTTTAACCTAGTTTTAGCTGGAGTACTATTATCCAAACGAACAGTTTCAAAGGTTTGAATCCAGCGATGAGATCCACGATAAGCAACGATATTATCAGTTTCCTGTGTTGTCAGCTCAGTAACCAGATAGTCGATAAATTTTTGTGTTGGTGAGATGTTAGCAGCAGGAATTACTACATCGATCAGACAGGAATTAATGTTTAGATATTCCTTGGGAATTATCTTACACGGCCCCAATATTGTTGCCTTTTCTGGGCGTAAATTTTCGTCGCCGCTAACATTATGTAGATTGTTAGTTACAACCCTCAGCTTCAGAGAATCGCTGATATTTTGTCTTCCTAATGCCTGTATTAAATACAACAAACTCCAAAAACCGAGATTCTGACAATTTTCAAAAAACTGATGTGATAATTGTGTTTGTTCTTTTAACTCATTGCAAGGTAACGTATCATTTGGTGTAATGCTCCAAAAGTGAGCTAATCCATTTGGAATCAAACTCTCTTTTTGGAGTTCTTGAAGCAAGGCATCGTAGTCATCGCTTTGCCGTGGGTTAACAGTATATGTATATTTATTCAGCTTAGTAAATTTATCTGCGACCCTAACTTTAACAACATTTTGACTTTGTTGTTCGAGTCGTTTAGCAACTTCGCTTCCAATTCCATAGTCATCGATAAAAACTAACCAGCGAGTATTTTTATCGGTTACTATTTTCTTCCCTTGGAAGAACTCAAGTGGTGTAGATTGTTTCCAGATTGGGACATAAAACCAATCAGCAATATCTGGCTTTTTACCTGATGATTTTTGCCATGCCTTTGATAATACAGTTTCGGGGTTAGCTTCAATCCAGTAACGCTGACGCTCAAAAGGATAGGTAGGCAAAGGAATATGTCTGCGTTGCTCCTTTGTATAAAAGCCTGCCCAGTTTATTTGCAATCCTGATAGCCAAAGCCGAGAGAGAGTATTGAGTAAAAATGCTACATCAGAAATTTGCTCTTGGGGATGTCGCAAGGAAGTTAGGACTACAGTCTGTGAAATCGACTGTCGTTTAGCTAAGGTAGTTAGCGTTCGTCCTGGGCCAACTTCCAATAGCATTCGCTCTGGCTGTTGCAGCAGTTCAATGATTCCCTCGTTAAATAATACGGGTTGTCGTAGGTGTCTAGCCCAGTAGTCAGGATCAGTCGCCTGCTTTGCCATAATCCAAGTTCCGGTAACGTTGGAAACAAAAGGAATTTGAGGTGGTTTCAGGTTGACTTCTCTAACATGCCGGAGAAATGGCTCTAAAATCGGCTCCATCATCTGAGAATGAAAAGCATGAGATGTATGCAGCCGACGACAATCAACACCTTGTTCTATCAAACTATTTTGTAATAGTTCTATCGCATTAGTAGCACCAGAAACCACACAAAGAGATGGTGCATTGCTAGCTGCTAAAGAAAGTTCTGAACCCAACATAGGTTGTATTTCTTTGGCAGAGAGAGAAACAGAAAGCATTGACCCTGGTTCGACTTGTTGCATCAGTCGTCCGCGAATTACGACTAAAGTCAATGCCTCTTCTAAAGAAAAAACACCTGAAATACAAGCAGCTACATACTCACCAATGCTGTGACCAATCATCACTTGCGGATGTACACCCCACGCCATCCAAAGTTTAGCAAGAGCATATTCAATCACAAATAGCGCAACTTGTGTTAAGGAAGTTTGTTTAAGTTTTTCTTGTGTAGCTTCTATTGTCGAGGGATAAAGTATATCTTTGAGATTTAACTTTAAATGTGGTTTGAGTAATTCACAGCAATCATCAACTTGTTCTCGAAAAATTGCTTCTGTTTTATATAATTCCCGTCCCATGTTTACATACTGCGCTCCCTGTCCGGGAAACATAAACACGATTGAATGGTTACGGGTTTCTGAGAAATTACTGAAAACTCCTTGTTGATTTGACGCTGTTAATATTTTTATAGCATCTTGAATATCCTGACACAGCAACACTCGACGATGGCTAAAATTTCGACGGCCAACTTGTAAAGTATGAGCTACATCAGCAAGGTTGATATCAGGATATTGTGTTAAATAATTGGTAAGGTTAGTTGTAGTAGATTCTAAAGCTGTTTGAGTTTTTGCAGAGATTGCTAACAACTGCCAGGGGCGAGAAATACTTTCTTGACTTGTAAAAAGTGGAGCTTCTTCTAAAATTACATGAGCATTAGTACCACCAATTCCAAAAGAACTAACTCCTGCGCGTCTAGGATGTTTGTCTACTTTCCATTGGGAAAGTTTATTGTTGACATAAAAGGGGCTATTGGCAAAATCAATTTGAGGATTTGGTTCCTCAAAGTGCAGACTAGGAGGAATTTGTTTGTGTTTAAGAGCTAAGACAGTTTTAATTAAACCTGCAACACCAGCAGCGGCATCTAAATGACCAATATTTGTTTTTAAGGAACCAATTGCACAGAAGCCTTTCTTTTTTGTGCTGCTTTGAAATGCTTGCGTCAGTGCTGCAATTTCAATCGGATCTCCTAAAGATGTTCCTGTCCCGTGAGCTTCAATATAAGTTATTGTTTCTGGTTCTAACTCTGCAACAACTTGAGCCGTTTTAATAACTTTAGCTTGACCTTCTATACGCGGTGCTGTGTAACTAACTTTGTTTGAACCATCGTTATTTATTGCCGAACCTTTAATAACAGCATCAATAGAATCTCTATCAGTTAGAGCATCTTCTAATCTTTTCAAAACGACGATTCCCACACCTTCTCCGCCCACTGTTCCCCGTGCTTTAGCATCAAAGGCGCGGCAGTGTCCATCAGGAGAATTAATCCCTCCCTCATTATAAAGATAGCCAGATTTTCTTGAAGCGCTGATGGAAACACCACCAACCAAAGCCATATCACATTCACCGTTAAGCAAACTTTGGCAGGCTAAATGCACGGCCACTAATGAGGTTGAGCAAGCTGTTTGAACTGTATAACTAGGCCCCGTTAAATTAAGTTTGTAAGAAGTACGTGTAGCCAGGTAATCTTTATCCCCAGCGATCGCTATTTGTTGTTCATCTACTGAGTTTCTAATATTTTGATTAAAATAAATGTTTAATAAATAACCGCTTAAGTTAGAACCAGCAAAAACACCTATGGAACCATTGTATGTTTCGGAATTATAGCCTGCTTTTTCCAGGGCTTCCCAAGCACACTCTAAAAAAATCCGATGTTGCGGGTCAGTAATTTCTGCATCTCTGGGATTAAAACCAAAAAAGTCAGCATCAAAAAGTTCTGCATCTTCGATCACAGCATTTCTTTTCACATAACTGGGATTGCCCAGAAGCGCTGCATCTACTCCTGATTCCAACAGTTCTTGATCGCTGAACCAAGAAATTGATTCTATACCATTTTTGAGGTTATGCCAAAATTCATCAATATTTTTAGCTCCAGGAAATCTTCCTGCTAATCCAATAATTGCTATTTCTGAACCGTTACTATGATCTGCACCAGTTGGAATACTCATTATTTGTTAATTCCTTAATTATTTTCAACTGATTTCATTTTTTCTAGACGTTTTTTTTGTTGCGCCTTACCAGATGAAATTTTCTCTGCTTGAGTATCGCTTTCCTGTAAAAATGCTGTGGTATTTGGAGATGAATTTAAATACTCTGCTAAAGAATTGATGGTAGGATATCTAAACAAATCAAGGGTTGACAGTTCTGCTTTTAATATTTCCTGCAATTGGCTGTGAACTGTAACTAAAAGTAATGAATGACCGCCAATTTCAAAAAAATTATCGTGAATGCCTATCTTTTCAAGATTCAAAGCTTTTTGCCAAACAGAGGCTATTGTCTTCTCCACCTCAGTTTGCGGTACCACATAAGCAACTTCTAATTCTGGGCGCAGAGCGTCGGGCATTGGCAAGGCTTGACGGTCTACTTTGCCATTAGATGTTAATGGTAATGCTTCTAATATCATAAAGGCTGTTGGCACCATATGATCAAGCAATTTATTCTGCAAGAAGCGGCGCAGTTCAGGAATTGTTAGTGCTTTGTCTGAGTGAAGAGTTACATAGGCTATTAAACTTTGATTTCCAGATTTATCCTCTCTAACAATAACTACACTTGTCGATATTGATGGATGTTGATTAATAGTCGCTTCAATTTCTCCTAGTTCAACACGGAACCCACGTATTTTCACTTGGTTATCAATGCGACCGATATACTCGATATCTCCACTTGGTAGAAAGCGAACTAAATCACCTGTTTTGTAAAGGCGATCGCCTTCTTGTTTGCTAAAGGGATTGGGGATAAACTTTAGGGCTGTTAATTCAGGTTGATTTAGATAGCCTCTGGCTAATCCAAGTCCGCCAATGTGCAATTCACCGGATACCCCCATTGATACTGGTTGCAAATATTGGTCTAAAATGTATAACTGGGTATTAGCGATCGCCTTACCAATGGGTATGGAACCGGAAGCGTGTTTACCTATTGGAACCTGATAAACACAGCAGCCTACTACTGTCTCTGTAGGCCCGTATTCGTTTACTAAAATTGTATCTGGAGCTACATCTTGCCAGAAGGTGATGCTTTCAGCTAATAAATTTTCGCCACCAATAATAAAAGCTCTCGTTTTATTGCCAATCTCTTCTTTAGATAACTGTTGCTTCAGCAAATCCAAGTGAGCAGGGGTAATTTTTACCAAACTTAAATTCGAGCTTTTACTTAAAGCTTGAGAAAAGGTTTCAATGCCTTGTTCTTCTGATAGTAATTCTACTGTACGACCAACTAATAAAGGTGAAAAAAGACTAGTGATTGTTAAGTCAAAACCCAAAGGTGAATGAACTAAAGTTCCGACTCCTTCTTGTACTGCATATGTTTGGGTACACCAACTCAAGTAGTTAATTAATCCTTGATGAGGAATTAGAGTTCCTTTGGGTTTACCAGTAGAACCAGAGGTGTAAATAACATAGGCTAAATTTAATTCGGTTGTTGTAGTACTTGGATTTTCAACTTTTTGTTGGTTGATGGCTTGCCAATCACTATCTATACAAATTACTTTAATTCCATTTGTAGCTAAATCTGCCATTAAATGCTGTTGAGTCAGCAGCACTGGCATTTGAGAATCATTTAGGATAAAAGTTTTTCTTTCTAAGGGATAGCTAGGGTCAATCGGTACATAAGCACCACCAGCTTTGAGGACAGCTAAAAGTCCAATCAGCATTAAAGGCGATCGCTCGACACAAAGTCCCACCATTACGTCTGGTTTTACACCTAATTGTTGTAGGTAATGAGCTAGCTGGTTAGCACGAGTGTTCAATTCTCGGTAGGTAAATTGCTGATTTTTATAAATAATGGCAATATTGTCTGGCGTGCGATCGCACTGCTGTTCAACCCAATGGTGGATGCACTTGTATTGTAGCTCTGCTGTCTTACTATTGTTGAATGCAACTAAGAGTTGTTCTCGTTCTTGTTCACTGAGAATATTCAACCGCGATATTGGTGTAGAAGGATTATTAATAACACTGATTAACAAAGTTTGCCAATGATCTGCTAAACGTTGAATATCTTCTTTACAGAAAACTTTTGCATCATAATGAAACTCTATTTTGACTAACCGATTTTGTGTACGGATACAAGAAAGCTTTATTTTAAATCGGTCAAAGCAGACATAATGCTGATAAATTGAAAATGCTACTTGAGGAGTAGAATAATTAGTTTCTGTTTCCTCAAAATCAAAACAAAATGGTAAAAATGACTGTTCTATATCATCTGTGTTTGTTTGAGTAAATGCGTCCCAACTAAAACTATCCTGCCATTCAAGTATTTCATTTGTTAATTTTTTAACCTGTGCCAAAGTATTTTTGAATGTATCATTTTCTTGCAGATGATAAGCAAGCGGTAAATATTTGGCAAATAAACCTAGTGCTGCTTTTAACTCTTCATAATTGCGACCATCACAGCCTAGACCTATAATTAAATTTGATTGCCCAGTAAGACGCCAAAGTAGAATTTGCCAGCAAGTAAGAAAAAATATATCTATCGATATTTGAGATTTGTGGACAATTTCTTCAATTTTAGCGAGTAAATCACTATGAATTGCTAACTTAATCAATTGGGGTTCAAATTCCGATTTTTCAGAAAGACGATTCTCAAAAGGAAGCTTTAAGCTATCCAGGGTCGAAAAATCTATTTCTTGCCAATACTTTCTCTCTCCTGCTTCAAGTAATTCATTTTGCCATGTAGCAACATCAGCATATTGTAGTGGTTCTTCGCTGAGTTCTACATTCTGCAAACAGGCACTGTAATACTGACTAATTTCATCAACTATATTTTTTAATGTCTTATAGTCTGCACAAAGAGATGGTAAGTTAAAAAATAAAACGTATTTATTTAATGAGCAACTTAGCAACTGTATATTTAATAATTGCCCTTTATCTAATTTTACAGATTGTTCGCTTATTTTATTAAAAAGTACTTCTATCTCTTCATATTGAGAAGATTTATTTTCTAAAGTAGACTCCTTGAAAAGAATACTACTAGTAGTATCTATAACCTGGATAGGTATTTTTAATCCTCGGGGACGATGAAACTTTGTCCGAAGAATTTCATTTCTAGCAATAACTTTCTGTAACGCTTCTTTTAGTATCTCTAGTTTTATATTTCCTTCAATAAGAATAGCACATTGACTGCGATATAAATTACTATCTTGTTCTAGTAACCAAAGATGTTTTTGTTGGGGAGATAGTGGAAAACCTTGAATTATTTGTTGCATTTTTATTTCTCAATTATTCAAATTTAGTCAAAATTTTTCAGATATTTTAATTTTAATAAATAGCAGAGAGTTAATAAAACATTGACGTAGTGAGTTGAAGCAAAAATTAACTATCTAAAGCTTGACTAAAACTTGTTAGTTCGCTCATCGCAACAAAAAGCTTACGTTTTCCTACATAGGGATTGCGTCCATGAGCAGTTAATACGTTGTCTAGTAACAATATGTCTCCTTGTTGCCAAGGAAAACATACTTCTAATCTCTGATATACTCCACAGATATCAATCATTGTAGAGTCTTCAATAGGAGTACCATCTCCGTAAAAGCAGTTTCGTGGTAAATCTTCTTTCTTAAAAGATGACAGTAGTGACTCACGAGTTTGTATATCTAAACAAGCTAAATGCCAATGTTGTGCTTGATTAAACCAAGAAAGTTCATCTGTCTGAGGATGCTTGATTACGGCTGGACGAATAGAAATAGTTCTCAAACCACCATCGTTTTTCCATTCAAAATCAATTAAGTTACTTTGACAAAACTTTTCTACATCTGCTCTACTTTGAGTTTGAAAAACTGTTTGCCAGTCAAGCCCTAATCCGTTTCCATAATTACGAACATACATAACTTGCTTTTCAACGAACTGCTCCCTAATCTTGGGTTCTATAAGTTGAAACACCTTACGACTATCAACTATTGGGGTTTCTCCTCCTTGCTGTGCAGGTTGACGACAGCCGAACAAAATTTTCACAGGCCATCGATAATTAAAAGAATTCTCGTTATGCCACAATAACTTGCTATCCGCAGGGTAAAAAACTGGAGTATAAACTTTACCAGTTACTGTTTCACGGTTATGTTCGCCATTTTCATTGAATAGTTCTGAGCAAACCGCTAGACCAAACTTTTCAAATGCGGCTGCTGTCGTAATATTAAAGTCTCTGAAAAGTATAGCACCATGTTTGATTAAATTTGTATCTATAAATTCCTGATTTGCCTCAGCCCAATCTGCAAGATCAACATCTAATACAGATGGTTTGATAATTAACGGTAGGGTTTGATCTCCTCCCAAATTATCTAGCTTAATTAGTTCGATCTGTAAATTTATAGATTTTCTACTAACTTTATTGAATTCAGGCTTGAGATGAGAATTACTTATTTTTACCTGTTTCATTTTACTTCTCTACTTCGGTTGAAATGCCAATTACTTTTCGCTTAATTATGCTTAATTTTTGTTGATATTTTTCTTTACGTTTTCGTTCTTCACTCAATTGATATTCTTTATCTGATATAATGACAATTTTTTCTAGCTGATTTAAGTTAATAGCAGGCTCTACAACAATTTGAGATAAAATTGTTTCAAAAGCATTTAGCAATCGGGCCATACTACTAGTATCAAATAAGTCTTTGCTATATTTTAATAACCCAACTATTCCTTGCTCTGTATCTGTTAATTCCAGGAGTAAATCAACTCTGCCTACCGGATTTTCTAAATCTAAACTAGCCAGGGTTAAATTTGAAACTTCTAAAGAATGTATGGGAGCATTTTGGAGAATAAACTTGACTTGAAATAGAGGAGTTTGGTTGAAGTCTCGTTTGGGATTAAGAGCGCTAACTAGTTTCTCAAATGGTAAATCTTGGTGAGCATAAGCTTCTAGGCAAACCTTACGAACTCGTTGCAAAAAATCGCTAAAACCAGGGTTGCCAAATAGGTCAGTACGTAATACTAGTTGATTAACAAAAAAACCAATTAAATTCTCTACTTCAATCATATTGCGGTTGGCAATATCAGTACCAACAACAATATCTTTGTCGCCTGTATACCAGGATAACAAAACTTTAAATGCTCCAAGTAGCGTCATAAATAACGTCGTTCCAACACTATCACCTAGCTTCTTAATCGCTTGGGATAATGTCTTAGAGAGGATTAAACTTTGTCGTTCCTCTTGAGAGGTTTTCACTTCTGAAGATCGATAATTTTTAGATAATTGTAAAACTGGTAAGTTATCTCCTAACTGCTTTTTCCAATATGTAAGTAAGGTGTTAAGTACTTCACCCTGTAACCAGTTTTGTTGCCAAGCTGCGAAGTCCGCGTACTGAATTGGTAGTTCCGAAAGTGGGGAAGGCTGTCCTTTGCAGAAGGCTTCATAGAGTGCTGTTACTTCTTTGATGAGTAGCCCTATTGACCAACCATCAGAGACAATATGATGCATGGTGAACAACAGGACATATTGTTTTTCACTTAAGTGCAACAGAGTCGTTCTCAGCAAAGGCCCCTGCGCTAAGTTAAAAAGCAACTGGCTTTCTTGAACTGCTAGCCGCAAAACTTCAGCTTCCTGCTTTGTTATTGGGTACTCTTGCAAGTCCACCACAGATAGCTTCAAAGTCAGGGTTGGAGTAATTACCTGAATTGGTTGTCCATTGACGAGCGCAAAAGTGGTTCGCAAGGTTTCATGACGCTGCACAATTTCGTTGAGACTCTGCTCCAATGCAGGCATATTAAGCGTACCAGTAAGACGCACGGCAAAGGGAAGGTTATAAGTGGTGCTATTTGGCTCCAACTGATTGAGAAACCATAGCCTTTGTTGGGCAAAGGACAAGGGTAAATTGGTATTTCTAGGAACAGGTACTATGGGCTGAAGATTAACGCTTGATGTTAAATGTTTGAGGATTTCTTGTTTCCGCTCTCGCAACTGAGTGCTTAAATCTGGTGAGAGTACTCCTTGAGGAGCATTACAGTATAAGCGATCGCCATCAACTCTAAATTTGACGTTGAGGCTGTCAAGGTATAATAATAATTCGTCAATGCTTCTGCTCACTTAACCTCCTCACATCATGACTTAAGCACTATAAAAGTAGGGCTTTTTGAAAAAGAGGTGAATCCTCAGCTACAAACATCCTTTTTTCAATCTAAATATCTTATAAATAGTTTTTCGATTTTTTATCTTGATATCAAGACTGCAAAGGTAAGACAAAAACTCTTCAATAGTTCTCATAGTTCTATCTCCTCTCGCTCGTGATCTACCCCATCCATAGAAACAAGCTGTAGTTGTTGGACTGTAAGCATCTTTTCGATACCTTCTACCAATTGAGCTAGTGTAGGTGCTTCAAATAAAGTGCGTAAAGGTACTTCTACTTTAAAAGCTTCTCGCAACCTGGAAATAGCTTGAGTCGCCAATAAAGAATGCCCACCCAAATCAAAGAAGTTATCGTAAATGCCTATATGATCTCGCTTTAATATCTGAATCCAGATGTCAGCAACTATCTCCTCTGCGGGAGTCCGGGGTGCAACAAAATCCAGTTGCGATTCATTCTGGAAATTTGGTACAGGTAATGCGCGGCGATCTATTTTACCACTAGGACTTAAAGGCAATGCCTCGATCCGTATAATCGCAGAAGGTATCATATGGCCTGGTAGCCTTTCTTTAAGTAAATCGCGTAACTGTTGAACCAGTTCGCTACTACTTAGATCATTGCGATCGCTCTCAGTCCTAGGAACAACATAAGCCACTAAGCGTTTATCATCAGGGTTTTCCTCCATAACTATAACTACAGCTTCTCTAACAGCTTGGTGCTGACACAAAAATGTCTCAATTTCTCCAAGTTCAACCCGGAAGCCACGAATCTTCACCTGATGGTCAATACGTCCGAGGAATTCTATATTCCCATCAGGAAGCCATCTTCCTAAATCTCCAGTTTTATAAATTAAATCTCTGCGATTTTCTGGTAATTTCTGACTAACATCTGTAAACGGGTTAGTCACAAAGCTGAAATTAGTTTTTTCTTGATTTTTCCAGTACCCATCACCCACACCAATTCCCGATACACAAATCTCTCCAGGAGCGCCAATGGGTAATAATTGCATTTCTCCATCCAGAATGTAGAGATTTAAGTTAGCTAATGGTTTACCAATTGGAACCGTCCGCTGATTTTCTGGCAAAGGCTTGTCAACGATAAACTGGGTGATATCATCAGCAGCCTCAGTTGGGCCATAAGCGTTAACAATTTTAATTTCGGGATATATCTCAAGCCACCTATTTACCAAACTGACCGATACTGGTTCTCCTACAACCATCATCCATTTTAAATTAGGTAATTCTCTTTGATGAATCGGTAGCTGAGAAGTATATTCAAGCAAGCCGACAAATAATGCTGGGACTAATTCAACAACTGTAATTTTCTCAGATTTCAGAGCAAGAAATAGTTGCTCAGGAATAGCAACGGTTTCTATATCTACTATTACCGTCTGACCACCAATTAAAAGTGGTGCTAAAAATTGCCATACAGAAATATCTGTGGAAGATGGAGCACTTTGCAGAAAAGAAAACTCTTGCGTTAACTCCAACTCATCAAATTGGGCATAAATATGATTAATTGCACCATCATGCCTGACAATTGCCCCCTTTGGTAATCCTGTAGACCCGGAAGTATAAAGCATATAAGCTGGGTCAGCAGCATGATTAACCTGTTCTATATTATCATTAGATAGCTGCTGAAAATCCAATTTATTATATATTTTTAACCCGGTTTGTTTAGCAAGGGGCGTCTGAGCAATAACAATGCTATCTAAACAAATAATAGAGGATAACTCGGAACAACCTTCTACCAGGTCTGATAGAACATTTAAGAGCGAAAAATCTGTTAATAAGAACCTCACTTCGCTATTAGATAGCATATACTTAATTCGATTTGGTGGGTAAGTACTATCAATAGGTACATATGCACCACCTGCCTTGTATATAGCAAGAATAGCAATCAGGAAATTGATATCACGGTCTTTAAAAATGCCTACAAAGTCTCCTTGTTCAACTCCTAATTTCCGCAATAATTCAGCTAGCTGATTCGCTTGATGGTTTAGTTCTTGATACGTGAGTTGAGTTTGTTGATGAATGACGGCTATATTATTTGGAGTCTGAGATACTTGAGTTTCAAATAATTGATTTATTGTCTGATTAACGGGATACTGTTTAGTTTTGTTATTAAACTCTGTTAATATCTGGTGTTGCTCATAGTCTTTTAAGAAAACAATCTCTGATATCTTAGTATTTACTTGATTAATACAGCTTCCAAGAATATTACTATAATATCTACTCATAAATTTTATATTTTCATCTTGAAACAAATGTTCTTTATACTCTATATCAGCACTAATACTTCCACAATCAACTTTAAAAGAAATTGTAATATCATTATTGAGTTGATTTAAAGGACTTTTATTATGAATATTTTCTAAACAAACTACTATGTCAAAAATTGGATGGCGGTTAGGACTTTTTGATATATTCAACAACTGGATTAATTCATCAAAATTATAGCTTTGGTTGTTGTAAGCACTGATGATTGAGTCTTTAACTTGAAAAAGAAAATCTTTGAATGAGAGATGAGGTTTTACCTGAGTATGTAATGGAATAACTTTGTTATTTATCTCATCTAAAAAAATTTTCTCATATATTGGTATTCCAATAATAACATCATTGTTTCGAGTATACTTTTGCAGCAATATATTCAATGCAGATACTAGTATCCAGTACATTGAAAAGTAAGAACCTTGAGCTAGCTTAATAATTGATTGAGATAAATCGTTTGATAAATCAAAGCTAAGAGATTTGTTTTTACCGCTATAAAATAAAGGTCTTACATAGTCCAACATCAGATTTGTTTCAGGTAATTCTCCCGAAAGTTTATTTATCCAATAGATTTTTTGAGATAATAAGTCATTAGAGTCTAAATGTGTACTCATGCTTCTTTCCTTGTAGACTAAGTAATAAAATAAATATATAAATTTAATATTTGTAACCAGATTTATTGATAATAGACAAAATCAAATTAACTGATTGCAAAATATTTATTTGTCACTTTTAAAGTATTGTATTAGCCATTGAAGTGTTCAAGATAGAATCGAAATCCAATGACATTTCTTTTTCTAACATTAATAATTTAATATGGGGTTTTTGCTCCGTAAGCAACAATAACTCCTGAAGACGCACTTTAGGATTCGTTACTATACCTTCGAGCAATATTTTGAAATGCTCCAATATATTAATTATTGCTGCTGCATCAAAGCGGCGAAAATCATAATTAATTCCAATCGTCAGTTCTGAGCCAGGATACCCAACTATATTTAGAGGATAGTTTGTTTTGTAATAGCTAGTTTGCTCAGAGATGTTTAGACTTCCCCATTCTTGCAGAAACTTGCCTGTTTTTTGGTTCTCGAACACCACAAAGCTCTCAAACAAAGGCACATTACCCAGTACTTTACTGCACTTTTGAATATCTACCAGTGGAGAATACTCATACTCTCGAACTTCTATCAATTTAGTTTGTAATTGCTGAAGCCAAGGTAATAAATACTCCTCCAAATCTATCTTGATGTGGACTGGTAAGGTATTAACCATTTCCCCTACCATTGACTCCGATCGCTCTAAATCTACTGGGCGACCAGAAGTAGTACAGCCATAAGTTACATCTTTTTTGCCACTGTAGTGACTAAGGAGTATGGCCCAAACTCCCTGAACTATTGTATTCATAGTCAGGTGATGCTGTCTTGCTAATAAATCTAGATTTCTTGTAGTTGCTTCCGATAGACTGATTTGTATATCCTCGTAGCGTTCTTCTAAATTGGACAAGTTGTTTGAGTATAGGTTAGTTAGGGGAGTAGGCTCTTTTACTTCATTGAGTTGCTGTCGCCAAAATTCCTCTGCTTTGGATAAATCCTGCTGTTTCAACCATTTGATGTAGTCTTTAAAACAACTGCCGTCTGCTAAGGGTGCATCTTGACCCCGACAATATGCTTCATAAATTTCAATCACATCATTTAATACCAATGGATATGACCAACCATCGAGAATGATTAGGTTGCTACTCCAAACAAGATAATAAACATCTTCTTGAATCTGGATTACAGCCACACGCATTAGAGGTGCTTGGGAAAAATCAAACCGCCGCAAGCGATCGCTGTTGATAAAAGACTTTAAACGCTCTTGTTGTTCTAATGGATCGAGTTCCTGCCAATCCTGGTACTCTACAGGTACTTCTACTTGCCGATGCACAACTTGTAATGGTTTATCCAATTCTTCCCAATAGAAGCTGGTACGCAAGATTGTGTGTTGAGTTGCTACTTGCTGCCAAGCGTATTTAAAAGCAACAACGTTCAGATTGCCACTAAAAGTGTAGACAAACTGTGAATGATATAATCCCATTTCTGGAGTGTGCAAACCGTGAAACAGCATACCATGCTGTATTGGAGATAGTGGGTATATATCTTGAATATCTTCTTTCATAGTGTTTTATTTTTACTCCCTCGGTTGATTTTCCCTAAAAACCGATCAAGGTCTTGTTGATTGAAGTCTGCTTCTGGAAAGTCAGAAGGTGTATATCCTCCGACTTCAGGAGAATGACAATGAGTCATGAGTATTTGCAACGCTTCTACAAACCCTTGCGCTAATCGTTCAATAGTGCTTCGTCGATGTATTTTTTCGCTGTACGTCCAATCCACTCTCAACTGGTTATTAACTACCAAAGCGTTGATATTGAGCATATAGGTCTCGCGGTTGCAAAGGCTGCGCGTTTGTCCTTGGGAACCTTGAGAGATTTTAAATATTGATGAGTCGGAAAATGTTTGATCGAACTGACCTAGATAATTGAAGACCACCTCAGCTTGTGGAAGCGATCGCAGTGACTCTACTCTGGCAGTATCCTTACTAAGGTAACGTAAGACACCATAGCCCATCCCCTTATTTGGAATGCTCCGCAGCTGCTCTTTTATCAATTTCAAAGCTTCTACGGGATGAGAGATTTTTCCAAAATCTAACAGCACAGGAAAAATAGATGTAAACCAACCTACTGTGCGCGACAAATCGACATTATCAAAAATCTCTTCCCGCCCATGACCTTCCAGAGCTAGTAATAGGGAATTACTGCCAGTCCATTGAGAAAAAGCTTGTACTAGTGCCGTGAGCAAGACATCGTTAATTTGTGTATTGTAAGCTTTTGGTACTTCTTTTAGCAAGACTTGAGTCTGTTCCCCAGTCAAAAAAATTGAGATATTCTGAGCCGAAGCCACTGTATTGTCGCCGTCAGAAAAATCGACTGGCAAAGGAGCAATTTTTTGCCAAGACTCTCTCAGCCAATAGTCCCATTGTTGCTGGAGAGTAGCTGATTGTGCATATTCCTGTAGACATTCCGACCAGTATTTAAACGAAGTTGTCTTTGCCGACAGTTGCACTTTCTTGCCTTGGTTCATCAGTTGGTATGCTGTTTCCAAGTCCTCCAGTAAAATTCGCCAAGAAACGCCATCTACGGCTAAATGGTGGATGAGTATCAGCAGACGACTTGATCGCTGCCCTAAGTTAAATAGAGCAACTTGCATCAATGGGCCTGCTGAGATATTAAGACTAGCTTGTAATTTGGTGGCAGCTGCTTCGATGGCTAGTTCTTGTTCGCTTTCTGACAAGACAGAAAAATCCAAGTGTATCAAGGGGACTTCTACATCAGGGCTAGCTATAACTTGCTGCCAGCCAGACTCCGTTTGCTCGAATCGCAAGCGGAGAGCATCATGATGTAACAGTAGTTGCTGTAAAGATTTTTCTAATACAGCTAGGTCAAGAATTTGTTTAACTTCTAGTAAGACTGCTTGGTTCCAGTGGTGGGGTTCGAGTAGATTCTGTTCAAAAAACCAGTACTGGATTGGTGTGAAAGAGGTTAAACCTGTGATCAGTCCTTGTTCAGCTTGATAGACCTTTTTCGTAACTGCTACAGTTGCCAAATCAGCAACTGTTTGATGTTGAAATAACTGTTTAGTGGTCAATTGTAGGCCAGCCTTGTTAGCTCTGGTGATAACTACAATGGCAAGGATGGAATCTCCACCTAACTCAAAAAAGTTATCGAAAATACCTACTTTATCCACACCAAGCACTCCTGCCCAAATTTCAGCCAGCTTGGCTTCTACAAAATTACGAGGTGCTACTAGCTCTTTGTCTAATTCAGGTCTTGCTGTATCAGGTGCAGGTAGTGCATTACGATCTACCTTTCCATTAGGTGTTAATGGTAACGTCTCTAGCATCACAAAAGCTGCTGGAACCATATATTTTGGTAGCTTTATCTCTAAAAAGCCACGTAGTTCAGCAATTGTTGGCATTTGCTCAGATATTGGGACTACATAGGCTATTAAACGTTGAGAATTTACTAAATCTGAGCGAACTACAACTACAGTTTTTTCTACAAGGGGGTGTTGATTTATAACAGTTTCAATTTCCCCCAATTCAATGCGGAATCCTCGTATTTTTATTTGGTTGTCAATGCGACCCAAATATTCAATGTCTCCATTCGGTAAATAGCGGGCTAAATCACCAGTTTTATAAAGGCGTACTCCCAATTGATCTCCAAAGGGATTAGGAATGAATTTTTCCGCAGTCAGTTCTGGGCGGTTGAGGTAGCCTCTTGCTAGTTGTTCGCTGCTGATGTGCAGTTCTCCGGGTATGCCTACGGGAACAGGTTGTCCTCTACTGTCTAATAGATATATTTGCGTATTAGCGATCGGGCGACCAATGGGAACAACTTGTTGATTAATACCGCGCTTGCAAGTCCAGGATATTACATCGATACAAGTTTCAGTAGGGCCATAAAGATTATGCAATTCTGCATCTAAATTAGCAAAGAAGCGTTCTTGAAGGGCAACAGGCAAAGCCTCACCCCCGCAAAAGACACGTTTGAGAGATTGACAATTCTCAATACCACCATGAGCTAAAAGCATTTGCAGCAAGGACGGAACGAGCTGAAGAGTAGTAATGTGCTGCTCGATAATTGCTTGAATTAGATAATCACTGTCCTGATGTCCCCCTGGTCGAGCCATAACCAATTGTGCCCCTACCAACAAAGGTGCGTAAAATTCCCAAACTGAAGCATCAAAGCTAAAGGGAGTTTTTTGTAGGACTTTATCTACTTGTGTGAGGGGGAATTCTGATTGCATCCAGAACATGTGATTGCAAATTGCATGGTGCGGAAGCATTGCTCCTTTGGGTTTACCTGTAGAACCAGAAGTGTAGATAACATAAGCAAGGTTATCGCAAGTGATGTTACACACAGGATTTTGTGTATTTTCATCGGCTATTAGTTTCCAATAGCGATCAATGCAAATTACTTTAATTTTGTGATCTGGTAGACTTTCTACTAGCTGCTGTTGTGTTAATAAGACTTTTGGTTGGGAGTCTTCTAACATATAAGCCAAGCGTTCTAAAGGATAACTAGGGTCTAGCGGTACATAAGCACCACCAGCTTTAAGGATGGCTAATAGACCGATGACCATATCAAGCGATCGCTCTACACAAATCCCGACTAATACCTCTGGTTCCACGCCCAGCTTTTTCAGATAGTGCGCTAGTTGATTTGCTCTAGCATTCAGTTCGTAGTAGGTTAGTTGTTTATCCTCAAATACTACTGCTACTGCATCAGGCGTGCGTTCTACTTGCGCTTCAAACAACTGATGAATACATTGTTGTTGAGGATATTCAACCTGAGTGTTATTCCACTCCACTAGCTGCTGATGTAACTCATCTGCCGTTAATAGTGGTAAGTCAGATAATCTTGCTTGTGGATTTGCAACAATCCCTTCTAGCAAAGTACAAAAATGCTCTACTATCCGAGTAATTGTTTCAGCATTAAACAAGTCGATGTCGTATTCTAAGCAGCCCCTCAACTCTGGCTCTGCGTTCACTATATGCAGAGTTAAATCAAATTTGGCAGTCTGACCGTGTGTCGGGAGCCAATTTAGAGTCAAACCAGGTAGTGTCAGTTCCTTTTGAGTGTCTTCCTGCCAAGCAAACATTACCTGAAACAAGGGCATATGACTGAGATTTCTATCTGGCTGAAGTTCTTCCACTAATTGCTCGAAAGGTATATCTGCATGAGCGTATGCACCCACACACACCTCGCGGACTCTATTCAACAATTCTAAAAAACTTGGATTACCAGAAAGATAAGTCCGCAGCACAAGGGTGTTGACAAAAAAACCAATCAGCCCTTGAATCTCACTTTGGTTGCGGTTAGCAATTGGGGAGCCAACACAGATGTCTTCTTGCCCTGTGTAACGGTACAGTAAAGCTTGAAATGCTCCCAGTAGCGTCATAAATAAGGTTACTCCTTCCCGATTGCTCAGGGATCTGAGCATATCAGTTAGGCTTGCTGATAACTCAAAAGAAGCAACTGCGCCTCGAAAGCTTTGGACTGCTGGCCGTGGGCGATCTGTGGGCAAAGCCAAAGTAGAAGCATTTGCCAATTGTTGCTTCCAATAATTAAGTTGCGTCTTTTGTAATTCGCCTTGTAGCCACTGACGCTGCCAAATAGCAAAGTCTGCGTATTGAATAGAGATATCAGGGAGGGGAGATATTTTGCTGGTGGAAAAGGCTTCATACAGTACTGCTAATTCACGGATTAACACTCCTATAGACCAACCATCAACGGCAATGTGGTGAATCGTGAACAGCAGCAAGTATTCTTCGACACCTGTTTGTAGCAGCATGACTCGCAGCAACGGGCCAGTCACTAAATCAAAAGGTTTTTCAGCTATCTCTGTTGTTAACCGCTCAACTTGTGCATGTCTTTCCACTTCTGGCATCGAGAGCAAGTTTACCAGTGGCAGAGTAACAGTTACAGTAGGATGAATAATCTGAACTGCTCGTTCTTCAACTATCTCAAAAGTAGTACGTAACGCTTCATGGCGTCGCACAATCTCATTGAAACTTCGCTCTAACGCATCCACGTTAAGCGCACCTACAAGCTGTACACATGCTAGTTCACTGTAGTAAGGATTGCTAGGATCTAACTGTTGGAGAAACCACAGCCGTTGTTGAGCAAAGGATAGGGGAGCAGGACTAATTTGAGAACGTTTTGAAATAACCTCTAATTGAGAGTGAGAGTCGATTTCACCGCGCAATCGCTTTTGGAGAAGCTCCTTTTGAGCGAGCGAAAGCTTTGACCGTCGTTTGAAAATTTCATCTTTTTTTATATCCATAATCCCCCCTATCAAACTACGAGAACTAGCAATGCTTTTTAATCTATAACTTTGACCTTTATATACTCAGGGATAGGCTGTATTCGCGTTAGCTCATTTTCTAAAATTAGCAAATCTCCACTTTGATCAATTTCCTGAAACCCTGCAAATTTATAAGATATATACATCATTCGATTACGATTATTAGAAACAAACTCAGCCTGCAAACGAACATTATTGTTCTTAGCCAATGTCATAATATGATTTAGCATAATTGTGCCGACTCCTCTGGACATAACTCGACAAGACATCAACAAAAGTTTTAGAGTCCACACAAGCTCTGAACATTCCACAAGAGCTAGTCCAATTTTTCCATAACTACCATATTTATCTTCTAAACTAGCAATCAGTATTTTATGTTGATCAGATTTTCGGAAATGATTCAATTCGTTATATGAGTATGTATAACCAGTTGTATTTAATTGATTAGTTCTTAATGTTAACTCTTCGGCTCTTTGTAAATCATCTTCTTGAGCAGTGGAGATAGTAAAAGTCATATTAAGTTTAGCTAAAAACTCATCTTGAGTCCCAATAAATTCTTTTTCAGAATTATTCCGCTCAATATCACTAATATACATTAGTCTTCTCAGTTTGGAATCCTCTGTAATAAAACGAGGATTCATTTCTGGCTTATCTAAGAGATGCGTTAAATCAGTTACATTAATACAAAGTACTTCAGGAAGTGCAAAATTGACTTCTTCAAGTTCAAATAATTGGTCATCGATAAAGGCAAATGCATCAATACCAAGATTGAGTGACTTAGCAATTTCTTGAATAGAACTTGATTTGGAGTTCCAATTTATTTGAGGATAGAGAAAATATTCGTGCAGCCCAAACTCCTGAATTTTCTCCATAGCTCTGGCATAGTCATTTTTACTGGCAATGGACTGCAAAATACCTCGAGCATCTAATATTTTGATAATATCGACTACCTCATTTCGCAGGCAAACACAGTCATCCTCTAATAAAATACCATCCCAAAGCGTGTTATCTAAATCCCAAACTACACATTTGATAACTTTTTTATCGATTTGTTGATCATTTGAAATTTCAGTGTTTGTGCTAATCATATTCTCACATCATTGCCAGTAAGTTTTGAGAATTGACGGTGGAACTAGGTTTTGATATATACTCCTGATAACCGTAATCAGCGATGGCAATCTGTTGTATTTGTGTGCTTCCTTCAATAATTTCCATGATTTTGGCATCTCGCAAATATCTAGCAACTGAATATTCATTAGTACAACCATTAGCCCCATGAATTTGTACGGCATTATTTGCCACTTGAGTTGCTGTTGTAGATGCAAAATATTTGGCAATTGAAGTCTCTGTTATGGAATTGGGGTCGCCAATTTCTTTGAGATAGCCAGCTTGATAGCACAGTAATCTTGCTGCTTTGACATTGACTATCATCTCGGTAATCATTTGCCGAATTAATTGGTGTTCTTTCAAATAAACACCGAACTGCTTTCGTTCGCTTGTGTACTGAATACAGGCTTCTAGACAGGCTTGAGCAATACCTACAGAACCCCATGCCACACTATATCTTCCATAATCTAATGCAGAAGAAGCCACATAGGAGAAACCAAAACCCAATCTGCCTACCAGATTCTCTTGAGGAATTCGACAATCCTGAAAGTTTAATTGAGCGAGCATTGAAGCCCGAACACCCAACATCCCCGAAATTGGTTGTATTAAAAGTCCTGGACTATTTTTTTCAACCAAAAAAGCAGAAGGTTTTCCCGAATATTGGGCAAATACCAAAAAGACATCAGCAATTTGTCCGTAGGTAATCCATTTCTTCTGTCCATTCAAAATATAAGAGTCACCAGAAAGTGTTGCTGTGGTTTCTATGCTTTTGGCATCACTTCCTACGTTAGGTTCACTTAAAGCAAAAGCAGCTATAACTTCACCAGATGATAATTTTGGCAGCCAATACTCTTTTTGGGACTTATTACCCCATCGACAAAGAGCATAAGCAACCATGCTATGAACTGTGAGCAAACTCCGTAAAGAAGAACATCCTCGTCCAATTTCTTCATTAAGAAGACCATAGGTGATCATATCCATATTTTTGCCACCAAATTCTTCGGGTATTACAGCACCCAAATATCCTTGATGAGCAAACTTTTCTATAAGTTTTGGGGAGGTATACTCTTCTTGGTCGGAGGAATTTGCGTGAGGTACAACTTCTTTGTTGACGAAACCTATAAATTTAGATTTATCATCTTTTTGTTGAGATGTCAACTCAATTTTCATGATGATTACTTGGTTGTTGAAAATAGTTGTGAATTTTATATTTGTTCATTTTGGGGCAACAAAAGCTGTCTTGCGTTCAACTAAACGAGTCATAGAATTTATAGTTCTAAAGTTATCAAGCTCCAGGTCTTCATTGTCAATATTAATTTGAAATGCTTGTTCAATAAATAAGACGAGTTGCATAGCAAACATGGAATTGACAAAACCAAGTGCAAAAATATCTTCATCTAACTGCAAATCATGATTTCGGAAAAATCGGGACAAAAATTCTCTAATTTTTGCTTGTATTTCTGACATGTTTTAATTCCCCTTGACTTTCAGGATGACTAGGGAGTTTGTTTTAATATCCAATTTCAAATTGCTCCATTGTAAGTATAAAAACCTTGCCCATTCTTGCGACCATACAACCCGGCATCTACCATCTTTTTCAGCAATTGACAAGGCCTGTATTTGCTGTCGTTGAAACTTTCATACAAAACTTCGATGGAAAAAAGAATCGTATCCAATCCAATTAAGTCAGCAGTTTCTAGGGGGCCCATTTTGTGACCAAAACAGGTTTTGAAAATTCTATCTACTTCTTCCACTGAAGCAACTTGGTCTTGTAGTAAGAAAATTGCTTCATTAATCGTCAACATGAGAACTCGGTTAGAAACAAAACCTGGCGAATCATTGACGAGGATGCTTTCCTTACCCATCTGAGCCAGTAATTCTTTAGCTGTTGAGATTGTTTCATCACATGTGTGATACCCGCGAATCATTTCAACCATCGGCTTTATGGGAACCGGGTTCATGAAATGCATACCAATCACTTTATCAGCACGCTTAGTTAATGAAGCAATGCGAGTAATGGGAATAGCAGATGTATTAGCCGCAAATACAGTTGTTTCTGGACAAATCGCATCAATTTGTGCGTATACCCCCTTTTTAATATCCCACTTTTCGGTGACATTTTCAATCACAAATTCTGTATCTTCAAGAAATTTATAATTCGTAGAAAATTTAATTCGATGCAGAATGTTGTCAGGATTGTCTAGTTTGTCGTTTTTATTGAAAAAACCTTGAAAACGGATATTATTTCTGATTTGCTTGTTAGCAGATGACAAAATTTCTTCAGAAATATCTACTAAAATCACTTGATGACCAGTTTGAGCAAGGTTTTGGGCTAACCCAATTCCCATTACACCTGCTCCGACAACACCGACAGTTTGAATTTTCATAATTTTATCCTGCAATGACTAACTTTTTTGATCTAGTTTGACAATTGCACATCAAGAGTTTTGTTAATCTCTCCAGTTACACTTGCTTCGTTTCTAGATAATTGTTCTAACTCTTCTATGAGAATTTCTTCAATCACCAAAGCTAATTCATCAATAGTGGGAGCTTCAAAAAGAGAACGAACAGGTAGTTCTATTTGAAAAGTTTTGCGAAGCTGAGAAATAAGTACAGTTCCCGTCAGAGAGTCTCCCCCTAAAGCAAAAAAGCTGTCATGAATACCTACTGGCTCTATACCCAGTAACTCTTGAAAAACTTCAACTAGTTTTTGCTCTACATCATTACTAGGAGCAATATAGGCATTTTTTAAATTTGGTCTAGAGTGACGAGAAGATAAATTAACTGTTTGGACAGTAGTTTTTTGTTGTAAAGGCTTTAATCTAATCCATTGGTCAATTCTAGATTGTAAATTACCAGTTGAGACAACTATTTGATAATATTGACTCCACAAAAGAATCTGTTCAAGGGCATTAATACCTTCTAAAGGTTCGATGGCGAATTCAGCCAAACTTGTATTAGCAGGTATTTGTGAATTGTCTACTGCAAACCGCCATGCATCCCAGTTAATGCTCATCCAAGGAATAGGATTTCTCTGATTGTGCTGGTAAGCAAAAGCATCCATAAACAGACTTGCTGCTGAGTTGCTAACAGAGCCTAATCCACCTAAAACTGAGGTTAATGAAGACATTAATAGACAAAAATCAAGCTTTTGAGACTGCAAAACCTTTTCTAATACTAAGAGTCCCTGTTGTTTTTGTTGAAATTGCTGTTTGCACTGGGTTGAGTCTATCTCTGTAATAGGAAAAAATGAATTTTCTAGAGCTATCTTGACTGTATGAAACACGCCGTTGAGTTGACCAAACTGTTCTTGTGTTTGAGCGATCGCACTTTGCATTTGTGCTACATTTACTACATCAGCACTCTTGATTAAGACTTTTGCACCCAGATTCTCCAGTTCTTGTACTTTCCGTATCTTGCGACTGATGTTATCTTGCTCATCGTGAGTTGTCAGCCACTCTGACCAATCCTGTTGGTTGGGAAAATCCTCAGCTTCTAAAAGCAGCAGTTTTGCCTGTACTGTCTTTGCTAAATGTTCAGCTATTACAAGTCCTATGTCTTCCAGTCCACCTGTAATTAAGTAAACTCCTTTTTCTCTTAAACTGGGTGTATCCGAGACGTTTGCATCTAATTGGACAGACTCAAAGGTTTGCACCCAACGTTCCAAACCACGGTAAGCAATAACTGAATCAGAGGAATTGGCTTTAAGTTCTGTCAGCAGTTGTTCTACAAATTTCTCTTCTTGCCAACTTCCTGCTGAGGGAATAGCAACATCAATGCTACGACATTTTATATTTGAATATTCTTGTGGGATGACCTTAACAAGTCCCAGGAGAGTTGCTTTTTCTGGGCAGAGATTTTCGACTCCGGTTACTGCTTGCATATTGTTGGAGATAACTACAAGCTGTAACTCATTAGTAAAGTTCTGTTTTTCTAGTGCTTGTGTCAACAATAACAAACTTTGGAATCCTTCTGCTGTGTTAGAATCTGCAAGTTCTGACTGGGTTACACTCCACAGATGAATAATTCTTTGTGGTATGAAGTCTTGGGCGCGAAGTTCTTTGAGTAGGGTATTGTAATCATCCTGTTGTTGAGGCGCTATTGTATATGCACACTTGCCCAGATGCTTCTCGGAAGATTCGCTTTTGCTGTCAAATTGCTCCCCAACTCTGACGGTAATCACATTATGACCTTCAAGTTCTAGTCGCTTCACGATTTGAGCACCTAACCCATACTCATCAACAAATATTAACCAGCGTTCTGCTTGTTTCACCTGACCGTTTGATTGTGGTGGTAGCGAACGTTTCCATGAAGGGATGTAGAACCAGTCAGCAATATTGGACTTTTTACCAAATGAAACTTCTTGCTGTTCATGAAGGAATGCTGTAAATGCTGCTGGTGCTTTGGGCGTTGTTTGTGTAGTAGCCTGAGCGACAATTATGTGGTCTGTGAAAGGTGCGAATTCTGAGAAGGCTGTCACCTGCACAAAACCATGAGATTTGAGTTCTTGTTGCCACTGCTCTTTGGATAAAAAGGGATTGCACATATTGCGATCGCTTTCTGGATTCTCTATCGGATTCATCAGCAGTGCGTCAATGAACTCAAATTCCAAACGGGGTTGAGTTGTTTCCCAAAACAGAAGTAAACCTCCAGGAGCAAGTAAAGAGCGAATGCGATCGAGAGTTTCTCCAATATTTCGAGCAACGTGCAGCACTTGGAAAGCTACAATTACATCAAAACTGTGACTTGAGTATCCTTGTTCTTGTAGTGATCGCTCAAGGTCTAGCAATTGGTATTCAATAAATGGATAATCGCTAAATTTCTTCTTAGCTGCATTCAGGAAAAAACCTCCCACATCAGTGAAGGTATAATTAGTTTTCTCTGATGGCAATATAGGTAATAACTCTGCCGTGCCAGTACCAGTTCCAGCGCCAAGTTCCAGAATTCTGAGATTAACTTGAGGTGGTAGTGCTTTTGATACCTGTTCTAGGCATACCCGAATGATTGAGTTGTAGTACTTATTTTCAGGCAATTGTTGGACTGAAAATTCTCCTGACTTTAATAAGGTAGAAACATGGAACTCTAATGGTTCTTTTTTACCAGTCAGCAGAGACACCATATTTTCGCCATACAGTTGCAGCAAATCTATTTGTTGCGGTGTGTCTGCCCATTTGGCTCTGACTTCTACCAAAAGCTCATTAACAAAATCTATTGATATTGGTAAAAAGTTAGTAAACAGCCTTTGTTCTTCATGTAACTGACCTTGCTCTACCAATATTTCTAGCCATCGACTGAACAATTCTTTATAGGAAGGAATAATCTGACATTGGTCATACAATTCTTCCAAAGAATACTGTTTAGTAGGATTGCTAAAAGCTCCTAAATGTGCTGTTGTAAGATTAATATAAGCAATACATAAACGATCTAAACACTCTCTTTTCTCTTGAGAAATTTGCTCGTCAAATTCCAAAGCTCCTGCACTAGCTTGGAGTTGACCAGCTTCTACCAAAGATTTCCAAAGCTCTGATGCTGTTAGCTTGGGCTGGAAATTTCTTTGTGCAGGTAACAATTTTTGTGGTTCAATCCAATATCTTTGTCGCTCAAAGGGATATGTTGGCAAGGGAAGGCGGTATCGGCGCTCATGGGCATAAAATCCCGACCAATCTATCTTGATTCCCTCAAGCCATAGTTGTCCTAATGTGTTGAGGATGAAAGTAACGTCAGATTGTCGCTCATAAGCATAGCGCAGCGAGGATAATATTACCTTGTTATCATCAGGAACATTATCTAAACATTGCATTGCTAAACTGCTTAAGGTCTGTCCCGGGCCTACCTCTAAGAAAATTGGACTATGTTGTGTCCATAACTGATTTACTCCATCAGCAAAGCGCACGGGTTGGCATAGATGCTGTGTCCAGTAACTTGGATTTGTGGCTTGATCTGCTGTAATCCAAGTTCCGGTAACGTTAGATATATAAGGAATTTGCGGTGGTTTGAGGCTGATAGTTTGCACCAGTTCGGTGAAAGAGTCCGCGATCGCCTCCATCATGTAAGAATGAAAGGCGTGGGAAGTCTGCAATTGCCGACAGGCTAACCCCTTAGCACTCAACTCGCGTGCCAATTCCTCTACAGCTTGTGTAGTTCCTGCAAGCACACATTGGAATGAGCCATTGACTGCTGACAAGGAAAGGTTTTCATTCAAGAAAGGTTGCACTTCTGACTCTGTTAAGGGAACTGCTAGCATTGCTCCCCCTGGCAACTCTTGAATCATTTGCGCTCTTTTGGCAACAAGAGTAATCGCATCTTCTAGAGACAATACTCCTGCTAGAGTTGCTGCGGTATATTCACCAATGCTGTAACCAATCATTGCTACCGGACGAATGCCCCAGGACATCCATAATTGAGCTAAAGCATACTCAATAGCAAACAGTGCTGGCTGAGTGAGGTATGTCTGATTGAGTTTTTGGGCGGCGGGATCTGGTGATTGGCGATCGCGACCAAGCATTTGGCGTAAATCGATACCTGATTTTTCTTTTGTTGCTTCTTGCTTGGCGGAGGAAGTAGGATAAATAACTTCTTTGAGATTCAGTCCCAACAGAGGTTCAAACAACGAGCAACAGCGATCGAGGTGTTCGCGAAAAGTTGGTTCAAATTGGTATAATTCTGAACCCATGTTGACATAATGAGTTCCTAAACCAGTAAACATAAAGGCTACTGGGCGCTCATTCATGTCCTGAGTGCTAGTGAGGACTCGTTTGGGATTTTGGAGGGCTGCGATCGCATCTTGAGTATCTTGACAAACAACTGTCCGCCGATGACTCAAACCATGCCGCCCAACTTGCAATGTATAAGCTACATCCGCAAGGTTAATTTCTGGGTGCTGTTCCAGGTGATTAACCAAATTTGTAGTCGCCGTCTCTAAAGCAGAGCTAGTTTTAGCAGAAACTACCAGCAATTGATACTTTCTCCCCTGCTCCCCTGCTCCCCTGCCCCTCTGCTCCACTTCCGGTGCTTCTTCTAAAACAACATGAGCATTAGTCCCTCCAAGACCAAAAGAACTGACCCCAGCGCGGCGTGGTGTCCCGTTTGTTTGCCATGCAGATAGTTCGGTATTAACGTAAAAAGGGCTGTTGGCAAAGTCTATTTCAGGATTGGGTTCTTCAAAATACAAGCTGGGTGGTATTTGTTGATGCTTTAGAGCTAAAACAGTTTTAATTAAGCCCGTCACCCCAGCAGCTGTATTCAAATGGCTAACATTAGGTTTAACGGAACCGATCGCACAAAAACCCTTTTTACTAGTTCCGGCACGAAACACTTTTTCTAACGCCCGAATTTCAATCGGATCGCCCAAGGCTGTACCAGTGCCATGAGTTTCAATGTAGGTAATGGTATCAGGATCAAATCCTGCGATCGCTTGAGCTTGGGCAATCACTTCGGCTTGACCTGCGACGCTCGGTGCTGTATAGCTGACTTTTACTGCACCATCATTATTAATAGCTGAACCTTTAATTACCCCATAAATATAGTCGCCATCCGCTACGGCATCCTCTAACCTCTTCAAGATCACAATCCCCACGCCTCTGCCAAAAGGGCCACCTTGGGCTTTAGCATCAAAGGCGCGAGTGTGAGCATCAGCAGAAGCCATCCCGCCAGTTTGATAGAAATAACCTTCTATTTGGGGAGTTTGGATAGCGATACCACCAGCCAGCGCCATATCGCACTGGTAACTCAGTAATCCTCGGCACGCCAGATGAACAGCTACTAAGGAGGTGGAACAAGCTGTACCAACACTAATACTTGGCCCTTTTAAATTTAACTTGTAAGAAACTCGTGTAGATATAGAATCCTTATCATTGCCAAGGGCAATTTGCATGTTCAGCGATTTGAGCAAGTCAGGGTGTGAGGCGAGATTATTGAGCAGGTAAGTACTCAGGTTGCCCCCAGCATATACACCAATCAGGTTATTGTCTGATTTTGGGTCATAACCAGCATTTTCTAAAGCTGACCACGCACACTCTAAAAAAACTCGCTGTTGTGGGTCGAGAATCTCAGCTTCTCTAGGAGAGTAGCCGAAGAATGAAGCGTCAAACATCTCGATGTCTTCTAGCACAAACCCAGCTTTTACATAGTTAGGGTCTTGTAAACAAGCTGGATCTACGCCTTGTGCCATTAAATCTTCATCATTGAAGAGTGAAATAGACTCTACACCATTGCACAAATTCTGCCAAAATTGAGCCACATTTTTGGCTCCGGGAAACCGACCTGCCATGCCAATTACGGCTATTCCTTTCAATCGATTACTCATACACTCTCCTCCTGAGCCTCATCAGATCCATTTCTTCTTCAATTGCTGCTTCTTGCCTCTTGGCACGCTCTTGGGCTTGCTCAAAGGCTGGCTGTTCATTTTGTGTCTGGCTGAGATATCCTGCCAAGACATTAATGGTGGGATATTCAAATAAGTCAGCTGTGGAGATATCACAGTTTAAAGCAGCCTGCAATTTACTGCGTACCTGTACCATGAGGAGTGAATCGCCACCTAGCTCAAAGAAGTTGTCGTGGATACCTACTTGTTCGCTGCCCAGGAGTTCTTGCCAGATAAAAGAGATTTTTTGCTCGATTTCGTTTCTGGGAGCAATATAAGTCGTACTCAGTTCTGGTCTTGAATACGTTGGTTTTGAGAGGTTATCTTTGTTTGTAGCTTCTGGAATGGGTGAGTAACTCACGAGATCCGGCTTGATTTGGAGTCGAAAATCATGGGTTGAGACCAAAACTTGGGAAAGCGTATTTTCCAGAATCCGGTTGAACGCTTCTATCCCCTCAGCAGATGATAACCCCTGCTCAAGCAGCTGTTTTTGATACGTTTGGGCAGGTGTGACAGATTTTTTCGGCTCTCTAGAACTGAAAGCTACAGGTACTTTAGTGTCTTTGTTTTCCCCAATAGATAGAGAGTCTTGATTTTCCAAAGATACAACAATCTTACCAATATGCTTCGCTCTTGCCATCTCTTCAAAAGCACGAGCCACAGAATCAATGGCAAAGACCTGATAAGGCAAGGGTTGAAAATTCCTCTCGTGGAAATGTTGTACTACTTCGCGCCACAGGTCGCTAAAGTTGGGAAGTTGTCGATCTACGTTAATAGCAAAGAACGATAAGCATTTTGCAAAGACTTTTAGACCTAGTTGGCTGTTATTGAGAATATCCCGCTTACCAATTTCCAGAAAGCGTCCGTAAGGTGCTAATACGTCTAGACTTTTGGTCAAGAATTCTCCAGCAAGGGAATTCAAAACTACGTCTACACCCTTGCCATGCGTGCGTTGCATCACTTCCTCAGCAAAAGCAACAGACCTAGAATCAAAGACATGTTCAATCCCAATCGAATGCAGAAACGCTCGCTTCTCTGGATTACCCGCCGTGGCGAAGATTTCTGCTCCTACCCACTGAGCAATTTGAACTGCCGCCATGCCCACTCCACCAGCCGCAGCATGAATGAGAACGCGATCGCCTTTACTCAACCTACCTAATTGCATCAGGGAATAGTAAGCTGTAGTAAATGCTACAGGAATTGTTGCCGCTGCTTCTAAACTCAAATGTTTGGGTTTGAGTGCAACTGACAAAGCAGAAGTCGTGAGGAATCGGCTAAAGCAACTATCGCCAAAGGCAATCACTTCATCTCCAATTTCAAACCCCTCAACGCCTTCTCCTAATGCAACTATTTTTCCAGCACACTCCAAACCGAACTTGAGATGAGCATCAGTTGGGATAGGAAGCATTCCTAGAGCCAGAAGTACTTCTTTAAAATTAAGACCAGTTGCACCCACCTCAATTTCTACCTCTCCTCGACCTGCTTGCTGTCGCGATCCTGATTGAAATGTCAAAGTATCTAAAGTACCAGGAGAAGAAATTTGCAAACAGAAGTTTTGGCTTTCGGAAATAGGAGATTTTTTTGGGATGACATCTACTTTTCTCAAAGTATACTCTTCTATCTCAACCAATTCTCTCCCTTGCTCATCCATAATAGTGATATCAAATTTCAGAGTATCATTCCGATATTTGTCATTTTTAATGGATCTAATGTGACTGTATACTTTCTCAGGTAAAGATTCTCTAAACCTCAATTTTTTATAAGAAAACGGTAAGTAAGCGCTTTCTTCCTTGATGCTCAGAAAACCAACGGCATTATCTAGTAAAGCCGGATGTAATTTATATAAATTAATATCATTGGCAAATTGGCTAGGTATTTCTAGGATAGCTAAACCTTCATTGTTACCGAATTTTGCCTGTTTGAAGTTGTTCCATCTAGAACCAAATTCTATGTATCCTCCTTGAAGTTTGCTCTCCCTTTCTGCATTGGTAATTTCCTGCTCGTTACATCTGGCTATAATCGCTTCAATGTCATATTGATTAGGTAATTCTGTTTCTATAAAGGCTATTTCACCCCTAGCATGTTCTAACCATTTATCTCCCTTAGAGTTTGATTGGCTGATGATAGAGAATTCAAATTTATCTCCCTGCTTTTTCAACAGTGTCCGAACTTCTTTTTCTTCATCAGCTTCTACCACTAAGGGCGTGAGAAAATACACTTCACTGATTTCTATTGGGCGATTTTCGCTATGCTTTTCAAAAGCAGCCCTAGCCATTTCCAGGTAAGCTGTTCCTGGAAGTGTCGCCTTTTCCATGACTATGTGTTCATTCAAAACCCAGTGTTTGATGACGCTAAACTTCGAGATATATATTTCTTGCTCTGAACTCTCCACTATGCATTGCTCAAATAATGGATGGTTTACTGCTTGAAATTGAGGTTTGGCAATCTCTAGGGATGGGGTTAATAGATTTGCGGCTGCGGCTGCCATACCAACTTCCTGCCAAGCAGACCAGTTAATAGATGTAGTAAATATGCCATCTCGATTACTCTTATAGTGAGCAAAAGCGTCAAGAAAAGCATTAGCACTGGCATAATCTACCTGTCCTAATTCTCCTTCAATGGCAGTCATTGAGGAACACAAAACCAAGAAATCTAGCTGAGTATCCTGAAAAATACTATTAATAACTAGCGTTCCCTTGACTTTAGGAGCCAGAACATTTGCTGTCATTTCCGCCGTTTTTAGCTGAATGATTCCACCTCCTGGAATCCCAGCGGCGTGAATTACACCATTGAACTTACCAAAATGCTCCTGCGCCTGAGCGATCGCCCCAAGCATTTGTTCCCGATCAGTGACATCAGCACTCACCACCAAAATTTCTGCACCCAACTGTTCGAGTGTTTGGAGTTTTTGAATCTTGCGGCTAATACTATCTTGCTCACCATGAGCCTTCAGCCACTCTGACCATTTGTCTTTTGCTGGAAATGATGAACGTCCTGTGAGCAGCAATTTTGCTTTTACAGTCTTCGCTAGATGCTCCGCCAGCACCAATCCAATGCCTCCCAATCCACCAGTGACTAAATATACGCCTTTTTCTTGTAGTTTTGGTATTTTTGCAGATGCTGGCTCTAAGGAAACAGGTTCAAATTGTTGTACCCAGCGATGATTTCCTCGGTAGGCGATAACTGAGTCAGAAGATTGTGTTTGTAATTCACTGAGCAACTGGTCTATCAGTTTCTCTTGATGCCAAGATTGGTTTGAGGGACTAACAATATCAATACTGCGACAACTGATATTTAAATACTCTTTTGGTATGACCTTTACAGGCCCAAGAATAGTTGCCTTTTCAGGACAAAGAATTTCATCTCCAGTCACTTCCTGCATGTTGTTGGAGATGACGGCTATTTGCAGTTGCTCGCTAAAATGATGTTTTCCAAGTGCCTGAGCGAGATATAGCAGACTGTAAAATCCTAAATCTTCTGCTTTGCCAACTGCTGATTCTGTGTTACCAATCGGGGTGACATTCCATAAATGCACAATTGTGTTTGGGAATTTGTTTTCTGCTAGAAGTTCTTTGAGCAAAGCATCATAGTCATCTCGTTGTTGGGGATTTAAAGTGTAGTGGCGATCGCTTAGTTTTCTCAACTCTGATCCGACGCTGAGTGCGATCGCATCTCGACCTTGCAGTTTCAATCGTTTCACTAATTCTTCACCCAATCCGCACTCATCGGTAAACACCAGAGTGCAAGCCAAAACCGATTTTTCACTTTTGGGCTTTTCGGGTAGTGGAGAGCGTTTCCATGATGGGACGTAGAACCAGTTGGCAATATCTGACTTTTTACCTGGTAGAGAGGTGACAGGCGTCTGTACATTTGTCTTGACAGTTGCTGCTGGTTTTTGGTCATGAATCCAGTAACGCTGGCGCTCGAAGGGGTATGTTGGTAAGGGAAGACGATGACGGCGCTCATGAGCATAAAATCCCGACCAATCCACATTTACTCCAGATAGCCAAAGCTTGCCTAATGTGTTCAATAAGAACCCTACATCTGAGTGTTTTTCTTGAGGATGTCGTAATGAAGATAATGCGATCGGTTCTGAATGCTTTTTGGCGAAGGTAGATAAAGTATGTCCAGGCCCAACCTCTAGCAGGATGCGATTTGGCTCTTGCAGTAATGCAGAGATTCCTTCCGAAAAGTGAACACAGGAGCGTAAATGTTTCGCCCAATAATTTGGATCTGTGGCTTGCTCTGCCGTAATCCAAGTGCCCGTAACATTGGAAATAAAGGGAATTTTCGGGGGATTTAGTTTGACTTTGCTGACTTCCTTCTCGAATGGCTCCAAGATGGGTTCCATCATCGCAGAATGAAAAGCGTGGGAGGTATGCAAACGCCGACATTCTATCCCTTGAAGCTGGTTTTGCAATGCATCTATAGCATCATCAGTTCCCGATACCACACATAAGGCTGGTGCATTACTAGCAGCTAAGGATAAATTTTCATTCAGTAAACCTCTAACTTCCGCTTCTGGCAGGGGGACAGAGAGCATAGCACCAGATGGAAGTTGTTGCATCAGTCGCCCACGAGCAGCTACCAGTCTTAAGGCATCTTCAACAGACATTACACCAGCTAAACAGGCAGCAACATATTCCCCAATGCTATGACCAATCATCGCCTGGGGAGAAATCCCCCACGACATCCACAATTGAGCTAAAGCGTATTCTATGACAAACAAAGCTGGTTGAGTGATGTCAGTTTGTTGCAGTTTTTCGGCTGCGGTTTTTGACTCCAACTCGTTGGGATAAATTAGCGAACGCAAATCCAACCCCAAATAAGGTTGCAGCAATTGACAGCACAAATCCACCTGTTCTTGAAAAATCGGCTCAGTCTGGTATAGTTCTTTACCCATATCCACATACTGAGCGCCTTGTCCAGGGAACATGAAGACAATGGGGCGATCGCCACTTTCAACTAAGCGAGTGAAAACTCTTTGCGGATCTCGTAAGGCGCTGGCTGCATCCTCGATATCTTGGCACACCAGCACGCGACGATGATTAAATTCACCACGCCCCACTTGCAGGGTATGGGCAACATCCGCTAAGTTCACATCGGGATGTAGCTGGAGGTGATTAGCCAGATTTTCTGTTGCAGTTTCTAGAGCCGAGTCAGTTTTGGCAGAAAGTACCAACAATTGCCAGGGACGAGAAGAACTAGACTGTTCCAGCACTGGCGCTTCTTCTAGAATCACATGAGCATTAGTCCCACCAATGCCCAAAGAACTCACACCAGCACGCCGAGGGGTACTTCCCGCTTTCCATTCTGTGAGGGTTGTATTCACATAAAAAGGGCTGTTGGCAAAATCAATTTGGGGATTGGGTTGCTCAAAATTTAAGCTGGGTGGTATCTGCTGATGTTTCAGGGCTAGAACTGTTTTAATCAGTCCGGCAATCCCAGCTGCTGCGTCTAAATGACCGATGTTTGTCTTCACTGAAGCGATCGCACAAAAGCCTTTTTTGGTGGTATTGCTACGAAAGACTTGAGAGAGTGCAGCAATTTCAATGGGATCGCCTAAAGCTGTACCAGTGCCATGAGCTTCAATATAGTTGATTGTCTCAGGCTCAACTCCCGCCAACATCATCGCTTCGGCAATTACCTCTGCTTGACCATTGACGCTAGGCGCTGTGTAGCCAACTTTACCAGAGCCATCATTATTAATAGCTGAACCTCTAATTACAGCATGGATGCAATCACCATCTGCTAGAGCATCGCTCAATCGCTTCAGGACAACAATTCCTACACCATTACCAATAGTTGTTCCCTGTGCTTTGGCATCAAAAGCACGACAGTGACCATCAGGCGATAATGTGCCTCCGGGTTCGTACAGATAACCCGTTTTTTGGGGTACGTGGATAGAAACCCCACCAGCCAAAGCCATGTCGCATTGATAATTCAACAAACTTTGACAAGCAAGTGTGGTTGCAACTAATGAGGTGGAGCAAGCTGTTTGGACTGTAATGCTTGGGCCGGTGAGATTTAATTTATAAGAAACACGAGTTGTGAGGAAATCTTTATCGTTACCAATTACTGTTTGGTAGCATTGGGCTGAACCCAGGCGATCGCGGTTTAAATCTAATGAATAATAGTTATTGAGGCTAGCACCAGCATAAACTCCAATGCGACTGTCACATCTATTAGAATCATAGCCAGCATTTTCCAATGCAACAGATGCACACTCTAAAAAAATTCGGTGTTGGGGGTCAGTAATTTCTGCTTCTTTGGGATTAAAACTAAAAAATGAAGCGTCAAATAAATCTATATCTTTTAATATGGCACTGGCTTTTACATAATTGCGATCATTTAATATAACACGGTCTATTCCATCAGCAATTGCCTCTTCATCTGTGAATACGGAAATCGACTCTACACCAGATTGTAAATTCTGCCAGAATTCCTCAAGACTTTTGGCACCTGGAAAACGCCCTGCTATACCAATGATGGCAATGGCTTCCATTGATTCAGATGTTTGTGAGCTACCCATCATTTGTTTTTTTCTCTTGCTTGATCAATTGTGCATAGATGGCAGGTCAAAAGCGTCTTATTCGACCTGCAACCCGATCAAATGTGGAGTTTACTTATGGTCGGAGGAGAATCAAACGCTGCGACCATAATTCCATAAGCTCATGAACAATTTCTTGAGCTTTTACTTCTTCAACTTTATCATTGTTCTGAAGGATGTTTTCCACAGTCTCCTCACTGGTTACTGATGTCAAGATACTAAATACTTCTGCTGATACTCCTATCTGAAACTCAAAATTGTAGCTATTACTGATATAGTAGAAATTACTTAAATTTCCATCTGAATTAAACTTCTTATCTTGGTGTAACGAAAAATAAGGGGGAAGTGAAAGTTTAAAAGACAAATAATTCCGCCAAGAGACCTCCTTTTTCTTAATCAAATATTCTCCAACCACGAGATAGTCCAGTTCCGTTGTTAAAAAGCAAACTATTGCATCTTCAACAGAATCTACAATTGGCTCAACATTGTTATTAAATGATGTGTTCAGTAAAACAGGAACACCTGTTAACTTTTTAAATGAGTGAATTAAATCCCAATATCTTTCGTTTGTTTTCCGTGATACAGTTTGTATCCTTGCTGTGCCATCAACATGGGTTACCGCACCTAGAAGATTGCGTTTATCTTCTTTAACATTAACCACAAATATCATGAACGGAAGCTGTTTTTGATTAGGCGGAACTTCAAAATAATCATCAACATCCTCTTCTAAAACAGAAGGGGCGAATGGTCTGTAGCCTTCCCGCTTCTTGATCATTTTGTTAATACGGACTTTGTTTTCATCCGGTCGAGGATCTGCAAGAATACTTCTGTTCCCCAAAGCTCTAGGTCCAAACTCGGAGCGACCTTGTACCCATCCCACAACATAATCATTTGCTAACAACTCTGCCGTCTTTCCAGAGACATCCATCAATTCTTCGATAGCAATAAAATCTTGCCATTGCCTCAATTGGCTCAATACTGAAGGTGCGCTTCCAATATCTGTTCCCCAGTAAACATGCTCCAGTTTGGAAGGCTTCGGAGCCATTGGTTTAGCCTTATAGTAAGCATACAAAGCAGCACCTAACGCACAGCCAGCATCATGAGCCGCTGGTTGAACAAATACATTTTCAAACATTCCGGAGCGCAATATTTTTCCGTTGAGAGTACAATTGTGAGCTACTCCTCCAGCTAGACATAGATTTTTCTGTTTGGTTTCCTGTCTGTAATATTGAATTACATGAAACGCTATATCTTCCAAGGCTTCCTGGAGAGAAGCAGCAATATCCTTATGGACTTGTGTGAACGGCTCTCCTTTTCTGCGCGGCATTCCTAAATCAAAGAGTGAGATAATCTGATCTGTGTGAATAACATAATCTCCGTTCGGCAGTAATGTATAGAATGTTTTGAATAAATTTCTATATCTTCCCGACTCTCCGTAAGGAGCTAGTCCCATCACTTTATATTCGTCGAAGAAAGTATATCCCAAAAAAGGTATAACATCATCATAGAACAAGCCAAGAGATTTTGATTCTGGAAAGTCGGTTATCTGCTCAAGCTTCGACCCTTCTCCTTTGAAGACCACAACAGAAGACTCTTCCCCTAATCCATCAAATGTAGTAATGAGGCTGTTTTCATAACCAGAAAGTATGAACGTGCTCATTGCATGTGCGTAGTGATGTTTTACAAAACAAAGCTTATCCGGATCTACTTCAGAGTGTAATGTCTGGCGTAGAAGCTCCTGAAATAACGTTATCGGTTCAAGAAACGTTGGCACTTGGGCTTTAGCCAAAAAAAGTTTTTTCATGAATAACTCAACCCATTCTTTAGAAAAGTAATAGGCAATTAAGTCTATGTCCTTGAGTTGTATACCATGACTCTTCAAGCACGAATGCAAGGATTGAGCAGGAAACATGTTCGTATGCTTTATTCTATTGAGTCTTTCTTCCTCAATTCCAAAAATTACTTTTCCATTCTCAAGCAAAACGCTCGCTGAGTCATGACCAATATATGGCTCGTCCAGTCCATATAGATTCTCGTTAATGAGTTCTGGACCTCCAGAAATTCCTAGTACTAGCATTTTTTATCCTTGTCTGAATTTGACTTTATTGTATTTGTGTTGAGCTAGATATTTATCCGCATCTGAAGAATATGTTAATTCTGAAGATTACTTTCCATATTATTAATTCACGAGTTCTAATAAAAGGCTTCAAAAAACGGAGGTTGTTAGCGGCTTTAGGTTTGAGGGCAAATGATGATGAAAAGCTTCAACAGCAAGCATTACACCCTTTTCTGCCTGAATTAGTTTCCCCATAGCCGCTGCACAATCCTGCATTTTTTTGTCACTGATGGCAGCTAAAATTGCAGCAGCAAGCCTTTTGGCTGAAAATTGCTTTCGTAGAATTGATATTGGTCCAAGACCTAACTTTGCTACTCTATTCCCCCAGAAAAATTGGTCGGTGATACTAGGAATAATAATTGTAGGAACACCAGCACGCAAGCTGCTCATTGTTGTTCCACAACCACCATGATGCACAATTGCTGCTACTTGTGGGAGCAACCATTCATGAGGAATCCATTGTTTTATATTGAAAACCTCATCTGGTAGTTCGGCATCATCATCCAAACTCTGCACTATAATTCTCTGTCCTGTCAGCGCTAATACTTCTATCACTGCTTCCTTAGTTAGTAGATCCAAATTCTTGTTATTGGTGATGTATACTGGCGGTGTTCCAGCTGATAGAAAATTCACTAGGTTAGTCGGTGCTTGCCAATCTGCTGGTCGGTCTAAAAACCAGTAGCCAGTGACATGAATCCAATCAGGCCAATCAGATGGTTTAGGCAGGACAGAGGGACTATAACTGTAAAGACAGGGTATTTGCTGCTGATGCATCCTACGCACTATACCTACCCAATGGGAGAGACTAGACAAATTCAAGCTTTTCCCTCGCCATTCATTGAGCGACTTACGAAAAAATTGCCAAGAAAGTTGGTCAAAGAATGGATAGCTCAGCCAATTATAGATTCCTCCCAAATCAAATCTACATGGCATATATGGATGAGGAAAAGCATACGTTTGGTGAAGTGGTTGTGCAAAAGCACAATAACTGGGTATACCTAGTTTTTCGACAATCTCATAGATTGGATGTGCGTCTGAGCCAAAGATAATCGCCTCTGTATCTTGGCAAATACGCCAGCACTCAGGTAGAACTTTTTCTTTATACAGTTGCAGTAGCCTGCTTTGATAAATTATTGTACGCAAGGTGGAGTGGATAAAGAGTTCTGGGTATTCGATTTCTTTAACATTTAAGTCAATGGGAACACACTTGATCCCATAACTATTGACTATTTCTTGATGTTGACTATAAGTAGCCAGTTGCACGGTATGACCAGCATGTTGTAGCCCCAAAGATAAGGCAATATAAGGTACTATGTCACCAGATGAACCCCATGTCACAATTGTAATTTTCATAATCAGTTTTCTTAACTCCCTTTTTCTAAGAGTTTATTGCAGCATTTCAGTGCTAATGCTTACCTGAAAAATTTGTATTAATGTTATTTTAAATACAAAAATATCAATTAAAATATCCAATTTATTTTAGTTTATCAGGTAACTTAGATGACTGTAAATTTGCCGGCGAGTATCTTTAAACGCTCTGCGTCCATGTAAAAATCTGGAATTATCAATCATTACCATGTCGCCAGTCTGCCACGGTATCACCCCAGTCAATCTATTCATGATTGTGTTGATTTCATCGATAACTACATCAGTAATCGGTGAACCATCTTCAAAGGTTACTGTCTGGGGTTTTGCTTGTAAATAAGTAACCAAAAATTGTGGCAGAGAGCCAAAAAACTTTCCGAAAGCCGAGCTACTATACGTATCTAGTAAAGAGGACTTTATCTTCTCCCAAGTTCCTTGTTTCTGATACCACGGTATGATGCTATTAGCAAATGCTTCTTTCCCAGAAGTTCTTGTTTTTACTACAGATGAGCAAATATATTCCATATGTATGGATTGATCATCTCTGATAAAGTAATTTATTCCTTCCAACTCAGATAACGATCGCTTCGCATCATCAATAGTGGTATCTGAACCAAAAAATAACTTCCAGCTATCGACATCAAAATCAAACATAAACTTGATCTTTTTGGAAAGAAATAGTTGTTTCGACTGTTCACTTAACTCTTTCCAAACCTGTACACCATCCCAGAACAGAGTTTCACCATTTTCTGCTGCTGGTACAGCACAACAAAACCAAACAACGTCAGGACGAAATGGACTAACTGCATTCTCACAATGAGGAGGAACATAGTCAGTTCCATTGTCTACTAATTGGATGAATTTGTCTGGTGAATCAACAATTTGTCTTTGAGGATCTCGGACATATTTAGAACTAAATTTTCCCGAAAATTCTACCATTTGCTCATAATTCACCCCAAAACCTCGAAAAAGCAGAAGACCAAATGAATTGAACAGGTCTAATATTTCTTGAGTTGGTAGGCTAAGGATGTTTTCGCCTTGAGCGCTAAAAATTATTTTAGCATCGGTAGTTTCAACTGTTGCTAAATTTATCATTTTAGTCATAATTTAAATTTTTTTCTCTTTTGACTCATCAATAATTCTTTTCGCCTTTCAATCGCTTCCATTTGCTTATTTACTCGGTCGCGGACTGGTTGAAATAAAGTCTGTTTTTCTGGTTTCTGATTAAAGTATTGTGTTAATGAGTTGATAGTTGGATTCTGAAACATTTCGATAATGGATATATTACAGTTAATAACTTCTTGCAGTTTGCTGTTAACCTGAACCATTAATAGTGAATGACCGCCAAGGTCAAAAAAGTTGTCATTGACACCCACTTTTTCTAGATGTAGCACTTCTTGCCAAACAGTAGCGATCGCTCGTTCCATCTCAGAACGAGGAGCCACATAAACTTCTTCTAACTCCGGGCGATCGCCATCTGGCACTGGTAATGCCCGACGATCTACTTTGCCATTCGTCGTTAATGGCAGCGCCTTTAGCTGTACGAATACCGATGGCAGCATATATTCCGGTAGTTTTTCTTTAAGAAAGTTTCGGAGATTAGTGGTGGTAGGCGCTATCTCAGTGTTGGCAACAAAATAAGCCACCAAACTCTGATTTTTTGGTAAGTCCTCCCGCATCAACACTACTGCTTCTTGAACTTTGGGATGTTGTCCTAATAAACCCTCAATTTCTCCAAGTTCAATCCGGTAACCACGCACTTTTACTTGATGATCAATTCGTCCCAAAAACTCTAGATTTCCATCTGAACGATAACGAGCCAAGTCCCCAGTCTTGTACAATCGCGCTCCCGGCTCGTGACTAAAGGAATTTGGAACGAATTTAAGAGCCGTAAGTTCTGGTCGATTCAGATAACCTCGCGCTAAACCAGCACCGCCAATATATAGTTCACCTGGAACTCCAATCGGCACTGGCTGGTAACATTGGTCTAATACATGTAGCTGAGTGTTAGCGATCGGTTGACCAATAGGAACTGAACTTGACTCAATTTCATCCTGTGGTACTCGATAAATACAACAGCCCACCACAGTTTCTGTTGGGCCATATTCATTTACCAACATCGTGTCAGGTGCAAAAGCCTTCCAGAAGCTGATGCTCTCTGTCAAGAGGTTTTCTCCTCCGATGATGAAAGCTCTAGTGATACCTGCTACTTCTTTTGACGATAATTGCCCAGAGAGTAATAAGAGTTCGGCTGGTGTGATTTTAACGAGACTCAAGTTTGACTCTTGACGAAGTGCATTTCCCAAAGATTCGATGCTTTGGTCTTCAGGAATAAGTTCTACCTGACGCCCAACTAGTAATGGTGTGAACAGACTTGTGATAGTTAAGTCAAAGGCCAGAGAAGAGTGAACGGTAGTTCCTTTGCCTTGCTCAACTGTATATGCTTGAGTAGCCCAACTTAAGTAATTGAGTAATCCCTGATGAGGAATTAATGTTCCTTTAGGTTTGCCAGTGGAGCCAGAAGTATAGATAACATACGCTAGGTTAGCGGCATCTGTCTTGCAAACAGGGTTTTCTGAAGATTCTTGAGCAATTTTTTTCCAGTTCGAGTCTAGACAAATTACCTTAGTGTTATCAGTTGGGAATTTCTCTATCAACCTCTGCTGAGTTAGCAGTACTGGACTTTGAGTGTCTTCTAAAATGAAGGCTAAACGCTCTTTGGGATGTGCAGTATCTAAAGGTAAGTAAGCTCCGCCAGCTTTTAAAATACCTAACACTGCAACTACCATTAAAGGCGATCGCTCTATACAAATCCCCACCAATACCTCTGGTTTTACTCCCAGCGATCGCAAATAATGCCCTAGTTGATTTGCTTTGGCGTTGAGTTCGCGATAGGTTAATTGTTGGTTTTCAAAGACGACTGCTACTGCCTCAGGTGTTTTTTCTACCTGTGCCTCAAATAACTCATGGATGCACTTATCTTGCGGGTACTCTGTTTTGGTATTATTCCACTCAACTAATAACTGTTGGATTTCCGATGACGTAAGTAATTGCAAATCTGTAATCCGTTGTTGGGGATCGCTAACTATGCTTCCCAATAAAGTCTGGAAGTGTCCCAACATCCGGGTAATAGTATCTGCATTAAATAAATCTGTATTGTACTCGCAAGTTGTAACTAACCCTTGCTCGGAATCCTCCATAAACAATGTCAAATCAAACTTTGATGTCCCGTTGTAACCCTCCTGATAAGTAACAGAGACATCTGACAGTCTGGGATTTGATATTGGCACATTCTGGAGAACGAACATCACTTGAAATAGTGGATTGTAACTCAAGTCTCTATTTGGCTGTAGCTCCTCTACTAACTTTTCAAAAGGTAAGTCTTGATGAACATAAGCCTCTAAAGCTGTAGACTTCACTCGTGCTAGTAACTCCTGAAAACTTAGGTCGCCAGAAAGGTCTGTACGCAGAACTAAAACATTGACAAAAAGTCCTATTAATAATTCAACTTCTGCTCTGTTACGATTGGCGATTGGCGAACCGACTAAAATATCAGTCTGACCTGTATAGCGATACAGCAAGATTTTGAAGGCTGTAAGCAAGGTCATAAACAGAGTTACTCCCGCATGACGGCTGAAATTCTTTAGCTCTTTTGTCAGAGTTTGGGAAAGAACTAATTTCGCTTGAGCGCCTTTGAATGTTTGAACTGGCGATCGCGGCCGGTCAGTTGGTAAATTCAATACAGTCAGTTCACCACTTAACTTTTGTTTCCAATAAGTAAGTTTTGGTTGAATGCGATCGCGTAGTGTGCGCGTAGCGCTCTCGCCATCAAGGCATTGTCGTTGCCAATTGACAAAATCTCTATACTGAATAGGCAGTTCAGGTAGTGGTGTTGGCGTAGCGTCTGTCTGCGACACGCTGCGCGAATGCAGACAGACTTTGCCCGTGGAGAATGCATCATATAATGCAGCTAGTTCTTTGAGCAGAATACCAATAGACCAACCATCTGCAATTATATGATGCAGAGTGACTAATAATTGATAACTTTTATCATCTAACTGTAAAATTTTAGCACGGAAAAGTGATTGAGCAGATAAATCAAACGGCTCCTGTGCTAATTCTGTAGCTAAACGTTGTGCTTCTTGAGTGCGTTCTCTTTCTGAGAGTAAACGCAAATCTTCAACCGCTAAAGTTAAGGGTGCAGGTTGATTTATAACTTGGGCTGGTTGTCCGTCAACCACTGCAAAGCTTGTTCGTAATACTTCGTGTCGGTTAATAATTTCATTAAGACTATCTTGTAAGGCTACTAAATTAATGCAACCTTTTAAGCTAATAACTATAGGAATATTATATGTAGGAGTATCAGGATTTAGCTGATTGATGAACCACAATCCCTGCTGGGCAAAAGATAGAGGCTGAACGGATGTAGTTTTTTCTCGTTGAGTTAGGGATATTGACGGGATCGCATCTGTTGTTATTTGAGCCAGAATCTTAGTGACGAGCGATCGCGTACTCATCCCTGCAAAGAAGTCTGCTACTGATATTTCTACCTCTAAATCAGCCTCAATGCGGTTTTTCAACTCAAACACTTTTAAAGAATCAAGTCCCAGAGCGCTTAATGGTTCTTCAGGACTAATATCATCTGGTGCGATCGCAAGTACTCTCGCTTCTTGTTCAATCAAATATGTTTCTAAAAGCTGTTGACATTCTCTTGGAGAAAGTGCCAAAAGTTCAGAACGCTGTAATCGAGTTTCTTCTCTGACAATATTGCTAATTTTGAGAGTGTTACTGACAACTACACTCAGTTCACCATTCTGAAACTGAGTACGAGTTGCACGTCGTTGAATCTTACCGCTAGAAGTTTTGGGAATACTACCTGGTTTAATCAAAACCACAGCATAAACTTGTACTTCATGTTCTTCAGTAACAGCTTGGCGAATTGCAGATATAACTTCTTCTAAATTTGGCTTGGCGCGAAACTTCAATTCTTGGACGATTACCAGCCGTTCTTCGTTGTTAACTTCGGCTGTAAATGCTGCACTAGCACCGGAATGTAAAGATGAATGACTACGTTCTGCGGTTAATTCTATATCTTGTGGGTAAAGATTTCTACCTCGAATAATAATTAAATCTTTGGCTCTACCTGTAATGAAAAGCTCGCTATTCTGCAAAAAACCTAAATCTCCCGTCCGCAGAAAAGGGCCTACACTAGTGTCTGATAAGTAAGCATGGAAAGTTTCTGCTGTCTCTTGAAGACGATTCCAATAACCTTGACCAACACTCGGCCCAGATACCCAGATTTCCCCAATTTCACCAGGTTTACAACTACTGAGTGTTTCTGGGTTAGCGATCGCCACTTCCAATTCTGGTATGACTCGACCACAACTGACGAAATGATAAACATCCTCATCTTTAACAGATGATGCAACTACTCGATTGGATTCTAATGCAGACTTTTGGACTGTTTTGATAATTGGTGATGTTGCCTTCTGCACACCAGAAACCATCAGAGTTGTTTCAGCCATTCCGTAACAAGGGTAGAATGCCTCTTTACGGAAGCCACAATCTGCAAAAGCTGCTGCAAACCGCTCTAAAGTATCATAACGAATCGGTTCCGCGCCGTTAAATGCCACACTCCAACTACTCAAGTCAAGAGTTTCTTTTTGTTCAGGAGTAATTTTTTGAGTACATAACTCATAGGCAAAGTTAGGGCCACCACTAGTTGTACCTTTGTAGTGAGATATAGCCTGCAACCAACGATAAGGACGTTGCAGAAAGGAAGTTGGAGGCATGATGATGCAAGGAAAACCTCCATACAAAGGTTGCAGTATTCCCCCAATCAGACCCATATCGTGGTACATCGGCAACCACGTCACGAACTTACTTTCTGGAGAATGCTCCATAAATTGGTAAGTTGTGTCAGCATTGTGCAGTAGGTTTCCATGACTAATCATTACACCCTTAGGTGTCCCTGTAGAGCCAGAGGTGTATTGCAGAAAAGCCAAGGTATCTCGATCAATAGAGGGTTCTTGCCAAGCATCTTCTATTCCCTCTGCAAGATTATCAGTAGTCAACCACTGTAAGGATTCTAAGTCAGTCTTTTGTGACATTAAAGACCGCACTATCGGCAGGATTTCTGTTGTCGTGAGAGCGATCGCTGCTTGTGCATCTATAGAAATAGCTTTTATTCTCGGTGTGTTGCGCTCATTTCTAGGGGGATATGCAGTTACAGCCACAACTCCGGCATATAAACAACCGAAAAAAGCAACCAAAAAGTCTAATCCGGCTGGATAAAGTAGTAAAGCGCGTTCCCCAGCCAAACCCAATGCTTGTAATTGAGCAGCTATTTGACGCGATCGCCTATCTAATTCTTGATATGTTAGTGTTGTTTGTTCTGTTTTCCCATCTAACAAAAAGGTAAAAGCATCTCTATCCGGCTGCGTAGAGCTTCTTAAACGCAGTACTTCGACAACTGTAGAAAAGTTGCCAATAATATCCAAGAAGCTATGAGAAAATTTATTCATTTCTATTTTCAACTCAACGCAATGTGCAACTCATTTTGTTATAAGAACATCAATTAAACAAACATACTCTTAAAGAATTCCATAAAATAATTGAGTTTTCCAGCAGAGATTGTATGAGATAAATAATGAGGCGCAATATTAAAAAAAACTGACGACATATTTTTTTGCCAGAAAAAATCTTGAATTTTCAGATCGTACCAAAATGATAATGATATATTCTTATCTACTGCGGTAATATGATGCCACCAGAAAGGAGGTATGTAGAGTATTTCTCCCGGTTGAAGTATAACTTCTATTTTTTCTTGCCAAGGAAACTTCGGAAATAATTCTAAATTTAATAGATCCGGATTTACCTTACTATTAAATCCTACGCCAGAAGGACTCTCAAGAGGTGGATAGAATGACAAATAATTTGAAGGCGGATATAAAAGTATTCTTTTTCTCCCTCGGATTTGAGCAAAAATATTATGTAGTGGATCGAAGTGAAGGTTAGTAGTTGAAGAAAATTTTGTACTTGAAAAACCATACCATAATATAACAAATGCCTTTCTGTTCAAGTATTCTGGATAAGTTACATCTCCAACAATTTCCGGAAAACGCTCTTCAAAATATGCCTCAGATAAATAACATTCTAAATTACGATCTTCTAGATGGTTATTTATATACTCCTTGAGTTTAATTTCTTTTTTAGGCTCATAGCCATCTTCATTAGCAAAGTTTTTATGATCTGACCAAAAATCTTTTTGATAAAATCTTACTGGAACCATATTATCTCCACAGTGTTTTATCAGATAATCATTAGACCAATTCTGACAAGCACCCCAATGTTGAGCAACATCTTCAATAATAAAAGGCTGAAATTGTTTACATGTCTCGGAAAATTGCTTTGTACTAGGCCTTTTAATTTTTAAAATTGACTCACTAGCTTGAATTTGCATATAAATTCCAATCTCCTTATTTTAATTGAAAGTTTTACACTGTTTATAGGTATTGCCATCTAGAATGAATGTTAGGTTTTTATTCATTTATGAATTATCAAAGTAATTTCTTGGTTTATGTCCTTTTTTTACGCCAAGTTAATATTACAGATGTGTCTAATAATCAGTCACTTTTCCCAGTCAAACCCAATACTTATAATTGAGCAGCTATTCTACGCGATCGCCTATGTGTTTTCCCAAAATCCGTTGATTCCGGTTTACTATATAGTAACTTTGTAATTATATTTATTATTGCGAAAGGGATGGCTTACGACAAACAACGCAAAGCCGATCATCTGTTTTGTAAGCATCTCCAAAATCTTTGCTATTATAGTCATTGATTTCTATGAAACCCACATTCTCTAAAGCCGATTTAATTTCTGATAAAAAATAATCTTTTTCTAGTACAGTACTGTCTGAACGCTTCCAAATTCCATTTATTAATTCAAACGTGGTAACTTCAATTTTCCGTATCCTTTCTTCTGGATTGTATTTGGATCTTTCAATATAAACGAATTTCTCATTGACAGTATAACCTTCTAAAAATTGAGGTTCACCGTCATGTGATCCAAGATCCTTGACATTAAAACGATCTGAATCTTGAGGTTCACCATCATGCGATGTGATGTCTGCACTTGCCATGCTGAATACAAACAGAGCATTATCATGCATCGCTGCATATACGTTTTGAAAGACAGTTGTCAATTCATCAAGATTCAGGAAGAAGCTGAAAACGTTTTTTGAATAAACCGCATCATAGGTGGGAGGTGACTTAAAGTTACGTATATCACCAAGGATGAATTCACCTTCAGGTGCATTTGTTCGGGCAAAACGCAACAGTTCCTCAGAAACATCAAGCCCAGTAGTTTGATAACCTCTGATTTGAAGCTGTTGGACTATCTTTCCGTTAGAACAACCAATATCGAGAATATGTGCTCTTTTAGAGAGATGTTTTAACATTAATTCTTCTAAAACTGGGATCACCAACTCTGCATCTGAACTAAGTAAGTTAAATACAGAAGCAATAGGCTCGTGATTTGCATCATTTTTGACTAAAGACATATGTTTGTTTTTTGTGTAAAAGTTTAATATCGAATAATTTAAGAATTATCATTAAGATTAGCTAAAAAAGCTTCTGCCTCTTATTCAGATAATCCTTCAACTTTTTTCAACGCTGCTCAATCATTTCTGCTTGCTTACTTAGTATAATTATTTGCACCAAAAAGTCAAACATTGACAAACCTACAGGAAATTTTGCTCCCAATCGAGAAATTAATTTAGTTGCAATCAGGATCTCTCTTTCCAACCCGGATTTCTCGCAAGTGAGAAATCCGGGTTAATTGTTGTTGGCGTTTTAAGTAAGGATTATGAACGACTACCCAAAACTTCGGAGACATTCATCTGTGTTCCCATGATTCGTATCATGGTTCAACGGCTTGCATAATTTTTAGCTATCTTTGTTATTGCAAGTAATTTTTATTTATCCTTGATTACATTAACGAGAATAAGTCGCTTTAGCAAGAGAGTTTTTATAGATAGTCTTTATCAAAACCTACTTAAGTATTAGCTTTACTTATGTAATTTTGTTTATAAGATGACGAGCAATATACTTTTTAAAATCTCATCTCAAAACAGATATCTAAGTTTTACATAGGGCTATATCAACTATCATTTTCGCCCTATTTGGGGCAAATCCGTAATTAATAAGGCTATTTTGGCTTTGAAAAATACTTGTTTGGAACGTAATTTTGGCTACTAGTACAATCTCTGATTTTATATCAAGCAAACATACGGTTATAAGAATAATTACTGTCTGGTATACATTTTAAATAAAAAAGATTATTAATTATCTTGTGTCTTGCATCACTTCATAATATGATTCAACTAGCTTAACCCTAAATGACAATTCTTTTCAAAGATTGTCATTGTGTCTTCGGGTGCGACCAAGTAGTGTGATTGAGTGTAAGCGGATAAATGAAGTTAGATAAATTTTTTCAAAGCCTGCTGCTAACAGGTGCGGTTGTTGTTGTTATAAACACTCCTGCTAAGGGTGAGGAAGTACGAGAGGATGTTCAAGGCAAATCTTCTACCCAGAGGGTAGGGAAATCTGCATTAGATGAGAAGGTTGCAGTTACAGATAAAAAATTTGCGAACAGCAAATCTCCAGTACTAGCTCCCAGTAGCAAAAAATCCCAACTCCTTAAAACAAAGTCGGATAAAACAAGTAAAAATATTCGGCAACTAAGCGAGATCGAACTTCCCGCTACTAGCGCCCAAATGCTGGTACAGTCACCAACACCAACTACCCCCCCTAACTCAGAACAAAAAAATGGGGATCAACAAGTCATACCAATCACGGGAGTCAAGGTAAATCCCACAGAAAAAGGTGTGGAGTTAATTTTGGAGACATCCCTTGGGGAAAAACTGCAAATAACAAATCGCAGTCAGGGGAATAACTTTATTGCTGATATTCCTAACGCACAACTGCGTTTACCCAGTGGTGAAGCTTTCGTATTTCGTTCAGAAAAACCACTTGCGGGAGTGACTGAGATTACAGTCATCAACCAGGATGCAAATACTGTCCAGGTGATGGTGGTAGGTGAGGCAGGACTACCACAAGCTGAGTTGTTTGATGGTGATGAAGGTCTGATTTTTGGAGTGACGACAACTGCTGCAACTGCGATGCAGCCACCGGTAACACCACAGAAGCCAGCAACTGAGACACCACAAGAGGAACCAGCAGCACAGCAGGATCAGCCGATTGAGTTGGTGGTGACGGGTGAGCAAGATGGGTATCGCGTACCTAACTCCTCAGCTGCGACTCGAACAGATACCCCCCTGCGTGATATTCCCCAATCGATTCAAGTCGTACCACAACAAGTATTGCGCGACCAACAGGTTACTCGCTTAGACGATGCACTCAGGAATGTTGCTGGTGTAACTCCAGAATTTACCAGTGGCCCATCTGTTTTCTATAGAATTCGCGGATTTGCCCTAGCGGATAATAATTTGCTTAGGAATGGTTTACCCGATCCTGGGGTTGGAGACACGGTTGAACTTGCCAATGTTGAGCGAGTTGAGGTACTCAGAGGCCCAGCATCCGTACTATTTGGCTTGGGTAGTCCGGGCGGAAGCATCAACATCGTCACTAAACCTCCTTTAAGTGAGCCTTTTTACGCTGTTGATGCAACCGTTGGCAGCTATAGTTTCTACAGAGGTGCAGTTGATCTTTCTGGGCCGTTAAATGACTCAAAAACCGTATTGTATCGGCTCAATACAGCCTATAGAAATTCAGGTAGTTTTGTCGATTCCTACACTAGTGAAAACTTCAATATATCACCTGTGATCGATGTGGTAATTGGCGAAAGAACTAAGCTGACTTTAAGCGCAGACTACATTGAGACTAGAAATTCTGGTATAGAATTTGGTGTACCGACTGTTGGCACTATATTTCCGAACCCTAACGGTAAAATCCCCCGTAATCGCAACCTTACTGAACCTTCGGATGAAATAAACGGATCAACTACAAGGATTGGATATCAGCTAGAACATAAATTTAGCGACAATTGGTCTTTGAACAATGCTTTTCGGTATGGTTTTAACAGTTACTATGCCGCACAAACGAGACCTGGAAGTTTAGATGCAGACAACCGAACTATTAGCCGTTCTTTCTCGATATTTGACCAATATCTCACGAATTATATTATCACAACAAATGTTGTAGGTAAGTTTTCCACAGGTTCAATTCGGCATCAGCTTCTATTTGGAGTTGATCTGAATCGTTATATAAACGCAACACCAAGATTTGCATCTGCTGATGCTGCATCCATTGATATATTTAATCCTGTTTACGGTCAACCAAGAGATGCGTTTAATTTTGAAACTAGCAATAAAACAACAACAGATTCATTAGGAATTTATCTTCAAGATCAAATCGCCATAACAGAAAATTTGAAGCTGCTGTTGGGTGCGCGGTTTGATGGTTTTAAGCAATACTCTGAAGATTTTCCTTCTAATACAGAAAGTAGCCAGTCAGATAGCGCCTTGAATCCTCGGTTTGGAATTGTTTATCAACCCATCCCCGCGATTTCGCTGTATGCCAGCTATATCAGTTCATTTACTCCAGCAAGAGGCACATATCTCTTTGGCGCTAGTTTGGCGACAGCTTTTGACCCAGAACGGGGTAGACAGTATGAGGTTGGTATAAAGGCAGATTTAAACGACCGACTTTCGGCAACGCTTGCTTTCTATGATTTGACCCGTACCAATGTTTTGGTAACTGACCCCAACGATCAAAATTTTCAAATCCAAACAGGTGAGCAGAACAGCCGAGGGATTGAACTGAGCGTGACAGGCGAAATTTTGCCAGGATGGAATATTCTTGCAGGCTATGCTTATACTGATGCCCGAATTACCGAGGATACTACTTTTGAAGTTGGAAGTCGTTTACCCAATACCGCAGACCATGCTTTCAACGTATGGACAACCTACGAAATTCAAAAAGGTGATTTACAAGGGTTAGGATTTGGTTTTGGTTTGTTTTTTGTGGGCGATCGCGCTGGAGATTTGCCAAATACTTTCGATGTACCGAGTTATGTTCGGACTGATGCAGCTATTTTCTACAACAGAGATAGATTTAGAGTCGGACTCAACTTCAAAAACTTATTTGACGTAGAGTATTTTGAAAATACCTATTTTGGCGGTCGTGTTGGTTATGGACAGCCTTTTACAGTTCAAGGAACTATTTCGTGGCAGCTTTAATAATCGAGACAATCAAGCGACATCTTTCCTACTGGCTACTATTGGGCATCTTAGGATTTAGCGTAGTTACAGTTACAGCTTGCAGTCATCACTCATCTGAAAATATATCCTCTTTACCTAAACAACCAACCGCAGAATGTCGCATAGTTAAGCACACAATGGGGGAAACCTGTGTTCCCATTAACCCCCAGCGTGTTATCACCTTATCTTCATGTACTTTAGGCAATGTCCTGGCACTCGGTATTCAACCTATCGCAACGACCAACGAAGTTTACCAGGAAAAAAACTCTCTGACATCCGTTAAAGGTAAAACAGAGGGAATAAAACTAGTCGGACTTTCTCAACCAAATTTAGAAGCAACATTACTACTTAAGCCAGATTTGATTGTCGGTGTAGATTGGTTCAAGCCAATTTATCCTCTACTATCTAAAATTGCCCCTACAGTATTGGGTAAAATCGATTATCCTAACTGGGAAGATCATTTTAGTTTTGTGGCTGAAGCATTAGGAAAGGAAGAGGTTGAGAAAGCTCTTTGGAAACGCTACTATCAACGAATACAACAGCTAAAACTAGCATTAGGAACTCGCTATCAAGACAAAAAAGTATCATTTATATATGTTGGTAATGAGCGAATATCAATTGACGCCAAAAACTCATTCATTGGCTCCATTCTTAGCGATGCTCTTTTGCAGCGTCCAGCTTCACAAAATATGGATTCACCCTATGGATCATTTCCTATTTCCCTAGAGGAATTAGAAAAAGCAGATGGTGATATTTTATTTGTGACAACTTATTCAAGTGGTGGCAATCAATTTCTGGAAGAGAAACAACGAGATCCACTTTGGAAAACCCTTAAGGCTGTTCAAGAAAATCATGTTTATTATGTTGATTTTATGTCATGGGCTGCGACAAATATGCTTGGAACTGATGTAGTAATTGATGATCTATTTAAATATCTCGTCAACACCCCTGAATTCAAATGACCAAACACACGCTATTAGTCTGCAAGTCTTGCCACCGTTCATCTGAAGAACGACCAGAAAACCCGCCTTTCGATGGTGCTACTTTAATTGATCGACTAAACACTTTATGCGTCGAACAATTCCCTTCTGATGAAATTAAAATTCAGCCTGTTGGATGTTTATGGGCTTGTAGTAAAGGCTGTGTTGTATCTGTATCAAGCCATAACAAAGCCACCTATCTCTTTCTCAATCTTACCCCAGAAGACAGCCCAGCAGCATTATTAGAATTTATGCAATTGTATATCAAAAGCCGTAAAGGAGTTTTAGGATGGGAACAGCTTCCTGAGCTTTTACAGTCTGCGATTTTCGCACAAATTCCGCCTGTAAAATCATAGCTTTGGTAATACAGCACTTCCTGCTGTTATGAAGTACAGTCTCTCTGCATCCACACTCCCTCCTCTTATATCAAGTTCGGGTGATTACTTATAATAAAATTTATCAATGTAGGTTGGGTTGAACGGCAGTGAAACCCAACATGAACAAGGATTAAGCGTTGGGTTTCGTTCCTCAATCCAACCTACAGATGTTATAAGTATTTAACCAAACCTGATATTAGACCCTTTCAGCACTAAATACGTACCTCACAATAGCGGGAACTGCTGTATATGTTTTTGCGATGGGGATAAATATCACTTTTACACCCTACTTTTTATTTCATCCCTGACTGCACGTTCCATAAGCCAGCATAAATCCTATTCTTCTCCAGCAATTTTTCATGTGTTCCCGACTCAACTAATTCTCCATATTCCATCACATAAATACAATCAGCATTGCGGATAGTGGAAAGACGATGGGCTATGGCTATCGTGGTTCGATTTACAGTAATCCGTTCCAAAGAACGCTGAATAGCGGCTTCAGTTTCATTATCCACCGCTGAGGTAGCTTCATCTAAAATCAAAATCGGTGGATTCTTTAGAACAGCCCTAGCGATCGCAATTCTTTGGCGTTGTCCACCAGATAATTTTTGACCCCGTTCTCCAACTATTGTCTCATAAGCTTGGGGTAGCCGCAGAATAAAATCATCAGCTTCGGCAATTTTTGCAGCTTCAATTATTTGTTCATCGGTAGCATTAAAAGTACCATAGGCGATATTTTCAGCAATCGTACCATGAAATAAGAATACATCTTGGCTGACCAAGCCGATACTGCGACGCAAATCACCTAGATTTAATTTTTGGATATTAATACCATCAATTGCGATCGTCCCAGAAGAAATATCATACAATCGCAATAATAATTTAACTAAAGTGCTTTTACCAGAACCTGTAGAACCAACAATAGCAATAGTTTTACCTGCGGGGATATGTAAGGATAGTTTTTTAATTACTGGCTCTCTATCTTGATAAGCAAAAGTAACTTGTTTAAAGTCAATTTCACCACGGACTTGATCAATAAATAAAAATTTGTCTCCTGTAACAATGTTGATGGGAGTATCTAATAAATTCATCACACGCTTGGTAGAAGCCATTGACCTTTGATATTTGTCAAATATTTCTCCTAATGTTACTAAAGGCCACAACAATCTCTGTAATAAAACGAGTAAAACACTGTAACTTCCAATAGATATTTTCCCAGCATGTGTCGCCATACCTCCCCAAAACAATAAAGCTGTGAACCCTACTAAAACTAGCATTCTGATTAAGGGTACAAATGCAGCAGAAAGTTTAATTGCTTTGGTGTTACTTTTTCTATATGCTTCGCTATCTCCTGCCAATCTAGCACTTTCATAATCTTCAGCTGTGAAACTTTTAATTGTGGTAATACCACTAATATTATTTGCTAGTCGAGAGTTTAGAAAGCCTACTTTTTCCCGCACCTCAGCGTAACGATCTTCCAGACGCTTTTGATAAGTAAAGGAACCCCAAACAATAAATGGCATTGGTAACATTGCTGCAAAGCTTATAGAGGGGGGTAAAATGAAGAATGCACCACTAGTTAAAATGATGAGTGAGGTAATAAGATTGATGATCTCATTAGCTCCATAATTTAAAAAATCTTCTAACTGGTTGACGTCATCATTCAAAATTGATATCAAACCGCCAGTGCTACTTTCTTCAAAGTAAGCTGAATCTAATTCTTGTAGATGATTGTAGGCATCTAAGCGTAAATTATTCTGAATATTTTGGGCTAAATTACGCCAAAGTCTACTATATGCGTACTCAGAAAGTGATTCTAGTATCCAGATTATGATAGTGATAAATGAAAGCAGTAAAAATTGCCCCAATATATCTTTTACACCCAATTTGGAAAAGAAAGAATTTTGCTGCTCTACGAGAATATCTACCGCAATACCAATTAACCATGGTGGTGCTAAGTCTAAAATAGTATGGATTATAGAACATGATGTTGCCTGCCAAATTTGTTGGCGATATTGGTTGCCATAGTTGAGCAGGCGTTGTAAAGGAGAGGCTGAATTTCTAGGATTTTTAGAGGCTATAGGAGATTTTGATGTGGTTGTCACGACTGTTTATTGTTTGTAGTTAGGTGATTAATGAGAGCGATATCTTTAGTAGAAATCTAATTAGGAATTTAAGTAAATTTGTTTGTTATTTACTTTTCCCTTACGTCCTATCGGTACACACATTGGCGTCTCCACCACTGGGTCAAGAATAATCCGACATTCCAACCCAAAAACTTCTTGAACCATTTCTTGAGTCATCACTAGCTTTGGTTCCCCAGCAGCAAAAATTCGACCATCTTTGACTGCAACTAAGTAATCAGCATAACGGCACGCCTGATTTAAATCATGCAGCACCATCACAATTGTCCGTCCCTGAGTTTGATTTAACTCATACAACAAATCCAAAATCTCTATCTGGTGCGCCAAATCTAAAAAAGTAGTCGGTTCATCTAAAAGTAAAATATCTGTATCTTGCGCTAGTGCCATTGCAATCCAAGCTCTTTGTCGTTGTCCACCAGATAAAGTATCTAATGCTCTATTTGCCAATTCCAACAAATCTGTAATCTCTAGTGCCTGCTGCACAATTTTTTCATCTTTTTCTGACCACTGCTGCAACCAATTTTGATAAGGGTAACGTCCTTGTGCTACCAAATCTTGCACTGTTAACCCTTCTGGTGCTACTGGCCCTTGGGGCAAAATACCTAACTGCTGTGCTACTTCTTTGGTGGAAAGATTAAAAATAGATGTTCCATCAAGATAGACTGTACCGCCACGGGGTTTAAGCAATCTTGCCAGACCTCGTAACAACGTTGATTTACCACAACCATTAGCACCAACTAAACCACTAATTTGTCCGGTGGGCATTGCCAAATTTAGGTCACGGATAATCAGCGCACCATCGTAAGCTAAAGACAGACTTTTGGTTGACAGTCCTTTCATAAGTGAAACCATTTTAGATTTTAGATTTTGGATTTATGAAAACCTGATTTTTGGGTTGATAAAGTTTTTATCAAATCCCTAATCCCCAGTCTCCAGTCCCTTATTTTTTGCGGTTACGAATTAATAAATAAAGAAAATAAGGAGCGCCAACAGCAGCAGTTACTACCCCACAAGGAAGTTCGATAGGTGCAAACAGCGTTCTGCCTAACAAGTCTGCCATCACAACAATCACTCCTCCTAAAAGTGCAGAAGCAGGAATCAAACCTTCATGGGTTGCACCTACCAACTGTCGTCCTAAATGGGGTGCGACTAAACCAACAAAACCAATATTTCCAGCGGTGGCGACTCCTGCACCTGCTAAGGCTACACCCACCAGCACGAGTAAACCACGTTGCCATTCCACCTGACTACCTAAACTTTTGGCGACATCATCTCCTAAATTTAAAGCGTTCAAATGCCTTGCTAGTGTCAAAGCCATAGGGACAAAAACAATTAACCAAGGTAACAAGGAAAAAACTTGTTCCCAAGTCCGCCCGTAGACGCTCCCAGCTAACCAAACCAAAGCATTACTAACGTCAGAAATTTGGCCAAAGGTCATTATCAAGCTGGTTATGGCACTAGCGATCGCAGACAAGCCAACACCCATTAAAATTAATAGAATTGGAGAACTACCATTGTTCCAAGCCAGCGAGTAAATTAAAATCGCCATCAGCAAAGCACCAGCAAAGGCTGATAGAGGCAAGGTGTAAATTGGTGCCCAAGGAAATAGCACAATTACTATAACTGCCGCCAGACTCGCCCCAGCATTGATGCCGATAATACCTGGGTCAGCCAATGGATTGCGTGTCAGTCCTTGGAAGATAGTGCCAGAAATTGCTAGCGCCATTCCCACCATAAAAGCTACAAGGGTGCGGGGTAGACGCAGATTCTGAATCACGAATGGATGGTCTGGGTTTCCTGTATCTAAACCCAATATAGTTTTCACGATATCTAAAGGCGAGATTGGATATTCACCCCGCCCTATATTCATCACCATCGCCACTACAATCGCGACTGCCAAACATAGCAGTATGACTGGTACACGTCGGTCAATTCGGAAAGATATCGCCGGAGAACGAATGACTAGCCAATCAACCTTCATTTTTTCACCTTCGACTTAACCAGGTAGACAAAAAAAGGAGCGCCAACTATTGCTGTCATTACACCTACAGGTAACTCCTGTGGTTTGAGCAATACACGGGCGGTAATATCTGCGACCAGGAGTAAAATAGCACCCAAAACTGCACAATAAGGTAATATCCAACGATAATCGGCTTTAATGTAAAATCTCACTATATGGGGAACGACTAAACCAATGAAGCCGATTGGCCCTGCAAGAGCGACAGAACTTCCTGCTAATAAAACTACGCTGATAGCGGTAATTATTTTGATCCCAGCTGTCTGTTGACCTAAGCCTTTGGCGACATCTTCACCTAAACTCATAGTGGTAATTTGTCTGCCGAGGGCAAAAGCTAATACTAATCCCATACCGATGAAAGGTAGTAATTGTAAGAATAAATTAAAATCTCGACCTGATAATGAACCAGCTAACCAAAATCTGACTTGTTCGAGTGTTTGTTGACTGACAATGAGGATACCGATGGTGAGGGAAGAAATCAGAGCAGTTAACGCCGCTCCTGCGACTGTCAGATTTAGTGGGGTGGCTCCTCCCCGTCCCAGAGAACCAAGGATGTAAACGAACACCGCTGTTACTCCCGCACCCAAAAAGGCCACAAGGGCGTAAATACTTAGGGATGAACTGCCAAAAACAAAAATTGCGATCACAACAAAGAGGGCGGCTCCCGACTCAATACCCAAAATACCTGGATCTGCTAAGGGATTTCGCGTCAAACCCTGCATCAATGCTCCCGATACAGCAAGGGCTGAACCTACAAAGATAGCAATTAGCGATCGCGGTAATCTCACAGTCTGAATAACTAAGTGATCGTAAGAACCATCAAAGGCTATAAAAGATGTCAAAACCTTACCTAGAGGTATTTCTGCTGCACCTAGCGTCACACTGTACACTAAGCAAATTAACAGTATACATAGTCCCAAAACCAGACCAAATAAGGCTGATATTTGTGGCTTTTTCAATTCTCTAGGTGACACTGTAGTTGCTTTTATCATGATCCTGCCGTCGCTTGAAAATCTTACGCTCTGCTGGTTAGTTGTTTTTTCAATGGGCACTCTCAATATGGAACAGCTTTTTAATCATTGGAGTTGATAATCTTTCTTGATAAATATATAGATTACATGATCGTGTAGCCTTTTCCCCATTTTTTAAAAGGAATAAAAGATACACTTATCGCTTTGATATAGTTTCTCAACAAAGTGGTATTGTTAGATTAACTTAAATCTGTCTTGTCAAAGTCACTTGCGTGCCAAGAAGGGGACTGGGGACTAGGGAAGAAGCAAGGGAGCAGGGAGCAGAGAGCAAGGGAGAAGAGCCCCTCCGCCCCCTGCACCCCGCCCCTCTGCCTCTTTTCAATGCCCAATGCCCAATGCCCAATAAGCAGTTTCAGTCACCAGGCGTTACATCTGTACATGGTGGTGTTCATGAGGATTGATAGTTTACTTAGGATTTACAAAAGAAAATCAATACGCGTTTTACCCTTAATACTCAGTTTGATACTGGTTTTGTTTATCGGAAGCCGCACTATAGCTGTACCAACAAAATCCACAGAGATATTATGGGATACATCCGGTGTGCCGCATATCTACGGCAAAGATGACCAGAGTGCATTTTATGCCTTTGGTTGGGCACAAATGCAAAGTCATGGAGATTTACTTTTGCGTCTCTATGGTCAAGCACGGGGACGCGCGGCCGAATATTGGGGAGAGGAATACCTAGAGTCAGATCGTTGGGTACAGACTGTGGGAGTACCAGAACGCGCTCGTTCTTGGTACAAGGCACAGAGTCCAGCTTTTCGTGGTTATCTCGATGCTTTTGCTACTGGGATCAATGCTTATGCAAAACAAAATCCTGACTTGATTGACAATCAAGTTGAGGCGGTGCTACCAGTCAAGGCAGAAGATGTCATGGCTCACTTACATCGGGTACTCAATTTCACCTTTGTAGTCAATCCTGAGCAAGTATTAGACCTGAGCAAACAAAAGTTGCAAACAGGATCTAATGGTTGGGCGATCGCACCAACTCATTCTGCCAATGGGAACGCTATGTTGCTAGCAAACCCACATCTACCTTGGTCAGATTTATTTTTGTGGTATGAAGCCCAAATCACCGCACCAGGAATTGATGCTTATGGGGCAACGCTTGTAGGTATTCCCGTATTAGCGATCGCATTTAACAACAACTTAGGTTGGACTCACACCGTTAATACCTACGATGGTTGGGATGTTTATGAACTTACACTGGCAGGAAATGGTTATCGCTTTGATGACAAAGTTCGTAACTTCCTTTCCAAAACTCTTTCCTTAAAGGTAAAGCAGAAAGATGGCTCCTTGCAAGAGCAACCATTAGTAGTGAAAAGTTCTGTCCACGGGCCTGTGTTCGTCGAGAAAAATGGTAAAACCGTGGCACTGAGAGTTGCAGGTCTTGACCGACCAGGTGTACTCCAAGAGTGGTGGGATATGGCACGAGCAAAAAACCTTGCTCAGTTTGAAAAGACACTCCAGCGCTTGCAATTGCCAATGTTTACGGTGATGTATGCAGATAGAGAAGGGCATATTATGCACCTCTTCAATGGTCAAGTTCCGGTGCGCTCCTTTGGTGATTTTAAATACTGGCAAGGCTTAATCCCAGGCAATACATCTAAAACCTTGTGGACAAAAATTCATCCTTACAAAGATTTACCGCGTATAGTTGACCCTAAGAGTGGCTGGTTGCAAAATACAAATGACCCACCTTGGACAACTACATTTCCAGCCGCCATTAAAGCAGATAATTACCCGCCTTACATGGCTCCTCGTTTCATGGATTTCCGCTCTCAACGTTCTGTAAGAATGTTGGCTGAGGATGACAAAATCTCTTTTGATGAAATGGTTGCAGATAAGCACTCTACCCGTATGGAACTAGCCGATCGGATTTTGGATGATTTAATTCCGGCTGCACGCAAATATGGTCAGGACTTGGGGCAAAAAGCAGCTAATGTCTTAGAAGCGTGGGATCGGCAAGCCGATGCAAATAGTCGGGGGGCTGTATTATTTGCCTTTTGGGTACAACAGATGAACTTAGATAAGACGTTTAGTAAACCCTGGAATGAAAATTCTCCACGCACCACACCCGACGGTTTAGCTAATCCTGAAAGTGCAGTTGCAACTCTGCAAGCAGTAGCAGCAGAGGTAGAAAAAACTTATGGGGCACTTGATGTCCCTTGGGGCCAGGTTTTTCGGCTACGGTTGGGTGATGTGGATTTATCTGCCAATGGTGGGGATGGGGAACTAGGAATTTTTCGGGTAGTGAATTCTGCTCCCGAAGCAAACGGTCAGTTCCAAGCTGTTGCAGGTGATTCCTATGTAGCTGCAATTGAATTTTCTAACCCAGTCCGAGCAATGGCACTCACCAGCTACGGTAATGCAACTCAACCCGGATCGCCCCACATTAGCGACCAGTTACAGATGTTCGCCAACAAAAAGTTGCGGACTGTGTGGCGCGATCGCTCAGATATTCTTGCCCATCTAGAAGAACGTAAAATCTTCTGAGCTGCTAGCACTTGCGATCGCTTCCAAACTTCTCAGGTTTGTAGACATCTCCATTAATCAGTCTACAAGCCTGATGGTGTCTAGGTTTAAACTTAGTCTATGGAGATATCTGGGGTGTAGGCCTAGCCCGTCGCAGACATCCCATGACGGCACTTTCTTTTGAAAAGCGATCGCAGTTTACAGCGAGTAATTTAATCTAAGATCAGCCTAAATAACACTGCTAATTTTGACTAGTCAGCCAGGAGGCAAGATGGAAAACAACACCATAGCATGGTGGATATATGCATTACTTTCGGCTGGCTTTGCAGCATTGACAACTATCTTTGCCAAAATTGGGGTAGAAAATGTCAACTCTAATTTAGCAACAGCAATCCGAACTGTTGTCATCTTAGTAGTTGCTTGGGGAATTGTATTTTTTCAAGGAAATGTAGTTAATATCTTAGCTATTCCCCAAAGAACGATGATTTTCTTATTATTATCTGGAGTCTCTACAGGGTTATCATGGATATTTTACTTCCAAGCTTTACAAGCAGGAAAAGCCTCCCTTGTCGCACCAATTGATAAATCAAGCTTGGTATTAGTTTTATTATTTTCGGTTATTTTTTTGGGAGAACCATTAAGCTTGAAAATGATATTAGGAACCAGTTTAGTAGTTATGGGAACTTTAGTTTTAATCCTTTAAGTAAGTTGGCGGAAAAGTTTATAGTTATGTAACGAAAAGTTAAGGATTATGAGTTGAGTAAAATTTAATCCGTTCTGTGGTGTATTTGCCTCGCTCTCCCTTGGCTTGAATACCATTAATTACTGCATAGGCAATGGTGGTACTGATCGTCAAACACTTGTCGTGATAATTCATCTTTTTTAAGGTGCTGCCATATTTAATCAGCCTGATAGCAAACACATTGGAGAACGCATGTGCCACAAGTCTTTACCAGGCCATACAGTTGCATTCTTACCGAAGGGGCTAGAAGCAAGCAGTTCTTTCATTTCTGCTTCAAATACTTCGTTGCTGTTGTGAACCAAGATATGCACAGGTTCAGCACCCATTTCCAGCATAAAGCCAACTACGCTGTATACTAAATCTGGTTCGCCGTAGATAGCGAAGCGCTTGCCGTGAATCCATGAATGGGAGTCAGTCATGGCATCAACAGCCCGACCGCGTTCGATTTCCAATTCTTGAGGAATGGGTATACCACTCAGTTCGCTGAGTTTCATCAAGAACTCATCAGTACCTTTAATGCCCCAAGGACGGGAAACTGAGGTTGGTTGCTTCCACTCTTTTTCGATGTACTCGCGGGTTTTGAGGGTGGAGTGTGCTTGCAGAGCGATTGTAGCTTTAGCATTTATTGAATCTGCGGCATCTTCCAGCTTTGTACCACCTGGATACATATCGAACTCACCTGTGTTTGGTGAATCGAGGTAGTCGCTGTTGTCGGCTAGAATGGTGTAGTCAAAGCCGAACAAGGAAGCAATCCGTTTGATTTCGCGGTTGTTACCTACGTAGGTGTCAAAACCTGGGATGAAGTTGATTTTACCATTGCTGGTTTCTTTCTTATGACCTGCGGTCAAGTTAGAAAGAATTCCCTTCATCATGTTGTCGTAACCAGTGATGTGGGAACCAACAAAGCTAGGAGTGTGAGCGTAGGGGACTGGGAAATCTTGAGGAACTGAACCAGCTTCCTTGGCGTTGTTGATGAAAGACTGTAAGTCATCACCAATTACTTCTGCCATACAGGTGGTGCAGACAGCGATCATCTTAGGCTTGTAGAGTTGGTAAGAGTTCGCCAAGCCGTCAATCATGTTTTGCAGACCACCAAACACGGCTGCATCTTCAGTCATTGAAGAAGATACACCAGAGAATGGTTCTTTGTAGTGACGGGTTAAGTGGGTGCGGAAATAAGCAACGCAACCTTGAGAACCTTGAACGAAAGGTAGAGTACCTTCAAAACCTACAGCAGCAAAGATTGCTCCCAATGGTTGACAACCTTTAGCGGGGTTGACGGTTAAAGCTTCCCGAGCGAAGTTCTTTTCACGATAATCCCAACCCTTTGTCCACTCTGCAACCCGTTGTACTTCTTCGGGTTCGTGACCATTTTCAAACTGCTTTTTGTTTTCAAACAGCTGTTGGTACTCTGGTTGGTGGAATAACTCTACGTGGTCTTGAATTTTTTCTGGATTCTGAGGCATTTCTGGATCTCCAAGCTTACTGAATTCTTTTACTGATTGAGGTGGGAGAGACGCGATTAATCGCGTCTGTGCAAGGGAGGTGGGAATATGATTCAAAATTCAAAATGCAAAAATCAAAAGAAATTTTTAATTTTTCAGTTTTGAATTTTGGATTCCCAACTCCCCCCTGGGGGTTTTAGCCCCAGGTTATCCTTACTTATCGCTCTCTCCCATTTCCCTAGACGGCAGCCTTAGCCTTAGCTTCAGCCTTCTTAGCCTGAGCTTTTTCATTCCAAGGAGCGCCAATTAATGACCAGGTTGGGCTGTTGAGTGCCAAGTCCATGTCGCGAGCAAAGATGGCGAAACCATCGTAACCGTGATAAGGGCCGGAGTAATCCTTTTTATGGTTTAATTCTTTTCAACAGCCTAATGTTTGTAGTAAACAGTGTCAGCGATAAACATTGTTCGCTCACAACACATTTATTTTTAGGCTAAATATAGGCTAAAAACACAGAGATGCATAATCAGGGTCAAGACAAGTATCAACAAGCTTTTGCGGACTTGGAGCCAGTTTCATCTACCGATGGCAGTTTTCTTGGCTCAAGTTTGCAAGCACAGCAGCAAAAAGAACACATGAGAACGAAAGTACTACTGGAATTAGAGAAAGTTAATCTGCGTTTGAAATCTGCAAAAGCAAAGGTGACAATTAGGGAATCGAATGGAAGTCTGCAATTACGGGCGACGTTACCAATTAAACCGGGAGACAAAGATAGCAATGGAACTGGGAGAAAGCAATACAATCTCAGTTTGAATATTCCCGCTAACTTGGATGGACTCAAGACGGCTGAGGAAGAATCTTATGAATTAGGGAAGTTAATTGCTCGTAAAACGTTTGAATGGAATGATAAATATTTAGGAAATGAAGCAATTAGAAAAGATTTTCAAACTGTAGGAGAATTGCTTGAAAAATTTGAAGAAGAGTATTTTAAAACTCATAAACGCACAACTAAAAGCGAACATACTTTTTTTTATTACTTTTCTCGTACCAAGAGATTTACCAATCCTCAAGATTTGGCAACTGCTGAAAATCTGATAAGTTCAATTGAGCAAATCGATAAAGAATGGGCTAAGTATAATGCAGCTAGAGCGATCGCAGCATTTTGTATGACATTCAATATCGAAATTGATTTATCTAAATATTCTAAAATGCCGGATAAGAATTCCCGAAATATACCGACAGATACGGAAATATCTGAGGGAATTATCAAGTTTGAAGATTATCAACATAATAGAGGTAATCAAGTTAATCAGAATGTTCAAGATAGCTGGCAACTTTGGCGCTGGACGTATGGAATGTTAGCAGTTTTTGGTTTACGTCCACGAGAACTTTTTATTAATCCCGATATTGCTTGGTGGTTGAGTCAAGAAAATATAGATTTGACATGGAAAGTTCATAAAGATTCTAAAACTGGTGAGAGACAAGCATTGCCATTACATCGGCAATGGATTGAGGATTTTGATTTGAGAAATCCGAAATATTTAGAGATGTTGGGGAGTGCGATCGCAAAAAAAGATAACACTAATCATGCTGAGATAACAGCGTTAACACAGCGAGTTAGTTGGTGGTTCCGTAAGATAGGATTGGATTTTAAACCTTATGATTTACGTCATGCTTGGGCAATTCGGGCGCATATTTTGGGGATACCAATTAAAGCTGCGGCTGATAATTTGGGGCATAGTGTGCAGGTTCACACCCAAACTTATCAGCGTTGGTTTTCGCTAGATATGCGGAAGTTGGCAATTAATCAGGCTTTGAGTAAGAGGAATGAAGTTGACTTGATTAGAGAGGAGAATGCTAAGTTGAGAATGGAGAATGAGAAGTTGAAACTTGATATTGAGAAAATGAAAATGGAGATGGTTTACAAGCATAGTTGAATTTGCTCATAAATAAGCTAAAATAGGGTTGTCGGATCTACTTAAAAGTAAATCTGCTAACTCGCTATCTTGTAGTCCGTATAGCAAATAGGCTAGACTAGCTCGTTGGTTACTATATACCAACAAGAAGAGGAAGTGAATGGCTGACAGCATCTCTACAGTTGATCTGTTTTGTGGTGTAGGTGGACTTACTTATGGGTTTGAGCAAGCAGGTCTTCCAGTTAGAGCTGGATATGATATTGATCCAGCGTGTCAATTTCCATACGAACACAACACTAAAGCAGAATTCATACTAGAAGATGTGGAGCATGTTAACGGCTCTGATTTGGCAAAACATTTTTCTGCCAGTAGTGTTAAGGTCTTAGCAGGTTGTGCCCCTTGTCAACCTTTTTCAAGCTACTCAAGACGTTACACGGATAAAGAATCGAAATGGAAGCTTGTGCAAGATTTTGCTCGTCTTGTGCAGGAGTGCAAACCTGAAATTGTTTCGATGGAAAACGTACTTCAGCTAAAGTACCACTCAGTTTTTTATGAATTTATCCAGCAGTTAGAGGATTTAAACTATTCATTTGAAACTTACGAAGTTAATTGTTCAGATTATGGAATTCCTCAAACTCGAAAACGTTTAGTTCTTCTTGCTTCAAAGTTCGGTAAAATTGACTTGATTAAACCCATCCATAATACCAAAAAATGCAGAACAGTACGTAAAACAATCGGACATCTTGAACCTCTTTTGGCAGGTCAAGCATCTAAAACTGATAGACTTCATCAATGCAGTAAATTATCTCCTTTAAATCTTCAACGTATCCGTGCTTCCAAACCTGGTGGAACTTGGCGTGATTGGTCTAAAGATTTAATAGCTAAATGTCACACGAAAACCAGTGGTAAAAATTATTCAGGAGTATACGGTAGGATGGAATGGGATCAGCCTAGCCCAACCATCACTACACAGTGCTTTGGTTTCGGTAATGGACGCTTTGGACATCCTGAACAAGACCGGGCTATATCTCTTAGAGAAGCAGCATTATTACAAACTTTTCCAGCAGATTATGAATTTGTAGCCACTGATGAACCTGTTGTGTTTGCTCATGTAGGAAGATTAATTGGAAACGCTGTTCCTGTCAAACTAGGTAAAGTTATTGCTCAAAGCATTCTGCAACATATCAATCAAGTTATTTAAAGAGTGCTTACACAAGAAGAATCCAAATATTCTTTCGCATTCAAATACTTTTCAATATTTTCCAATATCTGTCCAATATATTCTATTACCTCTTCCTTAAATTTTAGAAGGTCTCCGATACTTGTATCTTTACCAACTTCAGAAAATGATTTGTTTCCATGAGCTAGATCGTTACGGTTCCGCATAATACTGTATAAGTTTTCACCATGCCTTGTTTTAGAGTAATCTGTATCACAAGAAAAACCGTATTTCCTAGCTGTCTTTGTAATTTCATCTCGATCAATATTTCCTGAGAATAACTCTCTACTTTTAAATCCAGCAGTAATAATATCAAGAGAAATATCTGTTATCCTAGAATGTATATCTTCAGGAGAACGATTCTTGAAGTTTTGAAGTACAACTTTTTTGATTTCAATTCTGACAGAATTAACAGTATTGGTGTCCAACTAGGCGCAATTTGGGAAGAACACAGGCGATCGCACCGCTCATGATATGACCTGTGATATTTATTACTGAGTACGTAAAGTTTTATATCACCGTTCAACATTTCTGGGTATCAAAGCTATCACTTCGTAATAAAATCTAGCGAAGAGTTTTAAGCGTAATCCATCTACGTACTTAAGGAGATTATAGACGTGCAAATAAATAAAAGAAGTCAAGGAGACGTGACTATTTTGGAACCAAACGGGAAAATAACCATTGGCGTTGGCGATGTTCAGCTTCGTGAAGCAATTCAGCAAGCCCTTGAAAGTGGCGCCTCTAAGATCCTACTCAATTTAGCAGGGGTTACTACAATAGACTCTTCTGGTATAGGCGAACTAGTTTCAGCTTACACCACTGCACAAAATCGGGGAGGAAAGCTTAAATTATCTAATCTTCCCTCTAAAGTTCAGGATATTCTGACCATAACCCAATTAATTACAGTCTTTGACGTTTATGACGACGAGCAAGAAGCGATCGCATCGTTTTCTTAAGAACCGAATATTTGTAGGGTGTGTTGTCGCAAAGCGCAATGCACCGTCATCATATCAAACATCCCAAATATCTGATACTACCTATACTAGATACTGGATCTACACAAAAATATATGTTGCAGAGATATATAACGAAAATATTTACTCAAAAACAACGCCGCGATAAATTTCCGCCATCGGCAATTCAATCCTAACTGAATCCAAAGAAAGTGAGGACTTTAGCCCTCACTACAAAACAAAATTGCAAGAGTGCGATACTGCTTTAACCTTTTGAGTTTTTCAGCAGAAATTGACAACCACATGAGAACGGGTTTGGACTTTCTGTGCGATCGTCTGCAAGGACTTCAATGGGAAGGTTACTGTTGTAAATCAATTCGTCATAATCCATCAATGCATCCCACTTGATCTTGCCAGTGGGGAAGCCTAGCTGTGAAGCTGCATCAGCTATTAACTCTTGCCATTTCTGAATCTCTGGATCTTGTGATTTACAGTAATCGAGAATGGCAATAAATGCACCAGGTTTGGTAACTCGCAGGATCTCTGCAAGAGCATGGACTGGATCGTTAACGACACAGAGGGTAAATCCCGACGCTGCTGCATCAAAGCTATTATCAGGAAAATCCAGATTGCAGAGATCCGATACCTTGAAGGTGATGTCTGCGGATACGTGCTTTTTACGTGCTTCATCCATCATCTTATGAGAAAGATCAACACCGACGACATGTACACCATCAGGATAGGCTGAAAGATTAAGACCTGTTCCTACCGCAGCATCAAGTACAGTTTGTCCTGGCTTCAGCTGCAAGGAAGCAATTAGGGGTTCGCGCTCAATATGCCAGTAACGCCTCAGAATTGCGTCATAATCCACTGATGCCTGATCGTAGGTTTCAATCACCTGATTTATCTGCATAGATTTTTTAGACTACTTATTTAAGTATCTGTTTAGCTGTGTGGTGTGTTAGCGCCCAAACCTCGTGTATTATACTACTACTTAGATGACTTGACAATTCCACTTCTAGATTGTCAGTGAAACAAGTATTGAGTTACGGCATGGCTAAGAAGTTTTTTAGCCAGCAACAGATAAAGTAGATAGGCATAATTAGAATAATTCGTAATTCGTAATTAAAGAGTGTTGCATAAGGTAATTTAGACTCAGACTGAAACAAAGGCACGTATAGACGGACGTGAGTGCGTCTTCAAAAGTTGGGAAATTCCAGCCAAAAATTACGAATTACGAATTAGTTAAACCACTTGATAAACTTTTAGCCGCAGAGGAATCTGAATGATAAACTCAGTTCCTTCTCCAGAATTTGAAAAGCACTCCAGTTTGCCGCCATGTTTTTCTGTGATGATTTGGTAGCTGATGGACATACCCATTCCGGTTCCTTTCCCAATGGGTTTAGTGGTGAAAAAGGGATCGAATATTCGTTGCTGAAATTCTTTGGAAATACCAACTCCATTATCAGCGATCGCTACTTCTACCCATATTGAATTAACCACCGATGTCCGAATCTTAATTCGATTGGGATTGTCCTCGATCTCTTGATAGGTATGCTTGGCACTATTTTCTTCTAACGCATCAATGGCATTCACTAAAATATTCATAAACACCTGATTGAGTTGTCCCGCATAGCATTCTACTAGGGGTACAGCGCCGTAGTCTTTGATCACCTCAATTTCAGGTTGTTCTTGTTTAGCTTTGAGGCGGTGTTGTAAAATCATTAGGGTGCTGTCGATGCCCTCATGAATATCGACGCTTTTGAATTCCGCTTCGTCGATGCGAGAGAAGTTTCGCAGCGACAGTACAATCTGGCGAATACGCTCGGTGCCCACTTTCATAGAAGACAACATTTTTGGCAAGTCTTCCTGCAAAAACTCCAGATCGATGTCTTCGGCAAGGGTTTGAATTTCAGCAGCAGGGTTAGGATTGTACTGCTGATACAACTGCACAAACGCTAATAAATTCTGAGTATATTCTTCCACATGAACGAGATTGCCATGAATAAAGTTGACTGGATTATTAATTTCGTGGGCGACTCCAGCAACTAGTTGTCCCAGACTAGACATTTTTTCACTTTGAATAACTTGAAATTGAGTGCGCTGCAATTCCTCTAAGGCCTTTTTGAGTTCAGTGGTGCGCTCTTCTACGCGATCTTCTAGTTCTTCCTTGCTTTTCTCTAAGGCAGTAAAGGATTCGTGCAATTGCCCTGCCATATAGTTGAAAGAGTTAGACAGGGTATTAAGTTCTTGAATACTGCTAGTTTCTACTGTCTGAGTTAAATTACCAGATGCCATTGCCTCACTTGCCCAATTCAGGCGGAGAATTGGGCGTACAATCCAATGAGAGGTAAACACACCCATTACCGAGGCAACAACTAATGCGCCAAAACAAAGCGCGATCGTGGTATGCGTGTTGGCGTTAATTTGCGCCATAAATGCGTTTTCTGGCACACTCACTACCACCAGCCAATCCAAGCCATACTTGTCACGCCAAGGTATAGCATCAACAAAATGCCGTTTTCCTTGCACCTCAATTTGAAAATCTGTGTCTTGGGTGATGGATCTAAACCCATTGAACTTTTGGAGGTATTTGGCAACATTCTGGATTATGGGATCAGAACTGTCAATCGCCCGCAATCGCCGGATGTCCTGATTGACGACAACAAAAGGCTTTTCTGTACCAGAACTGGCGATTAATGTGCCATCCCGCTCCAAAAGGAACACCCGCCCAGATTGACTAATATTCAAACTGCGTAAAAAATCGCTGAGTTTCAGCAGGTGAATATCCGTTGCAATCATTCCCAGTAAACGATTTTGCAAATCATAGATCGGGCGACTGGCAGAGGCACTAATGTAAGGCCCTGTTGGCAAATTTGCAGTTACAATCTTCCCCCAAATAGGTTTATCGGCGGCGATGGGTTGGGTATACCAAGATTCACTGAAATTGTTCCAAGTCCATCGAGCATTCACCTGAGTTCGATTACCTTGATTATCTATAGTATATGTAGAAGTATTATTCGGAAGCTTGGCAGTCCAATCATCAATGGTAATCGTCTTGCCATCATAACGAGCGGCTCCTAGCCCCTCACCCGTTGTTAGTCCAATACCAATATAAGTCAAGTCATAAGCCTGCATTTGATCCCAAAAATACTTGCCAAGGGTTTGGCGATCGCGCACATCCAATATTCCCCTGCCAATGGCATCTGCGTTAATCTGATTAAGGGTTTGCGGAATGGAAAGATAAGACTTCAGGTGTTCATCCACTACCTCAGTGGTACGATCTATCAACTGTTCTGCTAGATCGTTAACTGCTCTTTGTCCATTTTTAAAGGACAAATAACCCACTAAACTAACTGCTCCAAAAATTTGGATCACGAAGGGAACAACAAGAACAATCTGTAATGGGAACGCTTTACCTTTCCTGTAGTGAGTTTTCATTGCTGGAAACTGGCAGTTGTGCTAATTTGATTTGCTTCTATAGTTCCCAAGATGTCCACAGATTCATCTTTTTTTTAATTTGTTTCAAATGCTGCTGTAGACTGTGTTGTCACAAAGTGCAACGCACCATCATATTAAATATTCCAGAAACAAAGAAGTCAGAATGAGCTACGCCCCGCTTCTCTACGAGACTCTGCGCTATCCACCAGTCGTACATAATTCATTCTGAATTTTGACTACTGAATTCTGTTTCGATAAATGGTTACAGTGCGATCGCAATTGAAAAATTATTGCAGACATCAGGTAATGGATATTTTCTTTATAATCCTAAAAAGGTAATTGCAAAACTACTGCTGATAAACCATGCAACTCGAAGCAATAGAGATTGACGTAGCGATCGCAGCCAAGTTTGTTCAATTGGTTCTGAACTGCATCAACCAAGAGTATCCGCACAACAATATTTTCTGGTTTGCAAGCGATGAAGACATTAAGCCACCACGCGAATTAACGCCAGCATTTTATGGTTGTTTGGATTGGCATTCTACCGTACATGGACATTGGTTACTTGCAAGGCTAGCTCGTTATTTTCCTGATGCTGAATTTCAGCCGACAGCAAGGCAAGCACTAACCCAAACCCTGACTCCAGAGAAAATTCAAGGAGAAATTAACCATTTTAATCGATGTCCCTTCTTTGAGTGTCCTTATGGATTTTCATGGCTGTTGCAACTCGCAACGGAATTGCGTGAATGGAATGATTCTCAAGGGGTAGTCATTGGTTGGGAACCTTTGTGGTTTATCTTGTAACTGCACGTGGATTAGATAGAGATAGAAATCTTACGTGGACTGGATTAAATAATTAATTATACCTAAAATTATTAAATGAGCCGGGTAGAACACATAGAACCATTTAGCTCGTGAACCTTGCTTACCATTGAATTGAAAAATAATCAATCCTGCAAGCATTGCCCAACCCTGAAATATATTAAGCATAGATAGGATTACTAAAATAAAAAAGTGGAAGATGCACCAGTAGACCAACCATACTCTGGGCTTAAATTTGTCTGTTAAGGACATCAAGAAAATTACTCCAATTCCATACGCTCCATATTCAACACCCAAGCTTTCGGCAACTGCTACACACAATCCAATAATTATTAATTGTTGCCATAATTGCGGGTAATGCTTTACTAAGCCCAACATCACAAGTCCAAGAAAAAGCGTGAAGAGAATATTAAGTGATAAGCTCTGGAAAACAACACTATAGATTGGCTGAGTTATTATTGCTGTAATTAATAGTCTCCTCCCATAGCGGTGTACATTTTGGGTGTGTTTTTCGCCTTCAGCCAGAAGCCATGCAAAGAGAGGAAAACTCAATCGTCCAAATAAGTGCAAGATTACCAACTCTGGCATTAGCAAATAGCACACATGATCCATAACCATAAATACTGCTGCTAAGATTTTAATGCTAAAAGCTGAAACTTTTATCACAACGTTACAGTTACCTTGGATTCCTTGATATAAAATCCCTAAAATTTTATTTAATATAAGAGTTATTCAAAATACTAGCAATTTGATAACATTAACAAAAAGGGCAATATCTACGAAGGGCTGTGAGGCTCCTGCGGACGCTCTCTACGAGACGCGACACGGACTCGCTACCGCTACGCTATCGGTGATGCCCTCTTCAGCAGAAAATCCAGAAACACTATGGCAAAGCGTAAAAAAAGCAATCTTCAGTGGATAAAAGAAACGCTTGAACTAAAACATGACCATCGCTGGGAATCTCCATCAGGCTATAAAATTTTTGTAGCAGATAGAGGTGCTGTTCGCTTCAATGTTCCCCAGGATTGGGTTTTTGAGCCACAAGAAAAATCTTTCAAGTTCATGGATAAAAAACCGCCCAACGACGACTGCTGCCTAGAAGTATCTTTCAATCGCCTGCCACCCAACGACTGGAGCCAGTTTCCGCTAAAATCCACCTTGAAGAAAGTCCTGGAAGATGACAGCCGCAACATCATTGCCAAGGGAGAAATTATTACCATCAAGCGCCAAACTGCCAGAATTGTCTGGACAGAGATGAAGTTCATTGACACTCAGGAAGAACCACGGGAAGCTTTTTCGCGGACTTGCATTGGTTTGGGGTCAAATGTTCAGTGCTTAATTACATTCGATTATTGGGCAGATCAAGCAGAACAATTAATACCCATTTGGGATGAAGCAATGCGTAGTCTCACATTAGGGTTATATATCCGTGACCCCATGACTGGTCTGGCTTTCCCAGATTGAGCCACCTTGACTTTGAGGTTCATTACATCTTGGTAGAGTAACAGTTTGGGAGTCAGGAGCTTGTGAGATGGATATTTTTGAAATATCTACTGGTAACAATGTCTTTTATGAAAGTCACCAGTTCAACAACGAAAAAGAATTTTATCGAACCTATCCAAGACTGGTAATTTTTATGCGTCATATGTTGCGACTTAAGTCAGACGATATTTAGTTAAAAACCATTATAAATAAGTGCTAGCGTTTTCGCTTTTCTTAGTGCAGCAATCCTATTTGATTTGCTCTCTACAGACACGTGCAGATCCCTGACTTCTTGAAGAAGTCAGGGATCTTTTTGTTCATAACTCATTTAGGATTATTACTCTAACGGCATCACAGCCATTTTGTCTCCATCTTCAGGAGTATATGACATTGATAAACCCAGACATGAGATATTACTTAAGTCATAATTTAACTAGTTACTTTTATCACTAGTGTATAGCTATTTGAAATCATATCCTTATAAACATGAGACATCAACCAGATTAAGGTTTCCAGAACTTTAATCATACAATTTACCAAAGGAGATTTAGTCATGAATATCAAACAAATTCTTGCTGGTGCAGTGCTTCTTTTACCATTTGCTGTTACTTCCATTCCTTTGCAAGCGTCAGCATCACAGGTTATTGTTAATCCCCATAGTCTTAATAGACCTGCTCAAATAATCGCAAAAAAACCACCACAAGTTAAACGTTATACACCACCAGTGAAAAAGAAAGTGCTAGTTCCTGCACATTGGGAAAAAACAAATCATGGTCGCAAGTGGGTTGCGGCTCATTATGTATACAAATAAAAACGCCTGAAACTTTAAGCAATTGGAATATAAAAAGATTTCACTTCTTATATTCTCTCTCTATTTTTAGTAGGGAGAATGTGAAATACAAGGCAAATAAAAACTTTTTACTCAAGATTTGAGAGATACTCATGAAATTGGCATCATTGACAAATATTTTGGTTGCAGGTGCGATCGCTCTCGGTGCAACTGCAACCATCAATCAGCCAAGTCAAGCCGAAAGTAGGCGAGGATTTTATTGTGACACATCAGGAAACAAACCCGTAACGGTGTACACAAATTCCAGAGGTGTTTCTGAGCCTTGGATTCGCTGGACTTCCAATTACTTCAAAGATGCTGGTTACAATAAACTGACGCGCTGTCAAGACGTAAGCCACCGCTTGGAAACTTACCGTCGCAACAGAAATTTGAAGTTTATTACTGTCGGCAAGATGAATGGACAAAATGTGGTTTGCACTGCCAATCAAGTTAGTGGACGCTGTGAAAACTTGATATTGACCCTCAAACCCAATGAAGATGGTGTGCAAGCGCTAAATAATCTCCTGGCTTGGCACCAACCCCTAAGTAAAAGCAATAGAACACCTTACGTTGATTTGAGAGAACATCTAGGGATTCCCAAAGAATAAATACAGCTATTTCCAGGTAAGCCAACTTAACATGAAAAGGGCGGTTATAAACCGCATCTACACCAGGCTTTACCCACCTCTGTGGGTTTCAAACACTCAATTTTTCTTTAGTCCGCGGAGGCGGACTTTGTTTGTGTAGCCGCGAATTCCATTCGCTTTCATTTGACACGCACAAGCATTCCTTGTGCCTTTACCACAGATAGTTTTTCTTGTGCTAAATTTTAACTGGGATAGTCAAAAATTTACAAAGCTATAGTTTAGGTTCCATAAGCCTAACTGGTGCGCCAAGCTTTTGCATAAGCGTATACCGCCGAGTACTTTAAACTATATCGCTTGATTAGCTCAGTTGGTAGAGCGATCGACTCATAATCGATGTGTCACAGGTTCGAGTCCTGTATCAAACCCCAGGAAGTTAGCTCACTGGTAGAGCAATCGACTCATAATCGATGTGTTGTAGGTTCGATTCCTATACTTTCACCCAACCCTGTCCGGGTTAAAAGACAATACCCTTCCAAGGTAGCCAATATGGTACGGATCTTAACAGATTCGAGACCCCTCATTTTCTTAATTCTGCGGTGCAAGTGTTCTGCTGTTGGTCATCACTCGTAAGGGTAATGTTCGATAGCTACAGTCAAGGAGCAAGCGCAACTGCATTTCTCCCTAACTTGAGTATGTCCCTTCGTTTTCTACATCTAGTTTTCTTTTAAGATTCTAGATTGGTAAATTGAACGGTATATTTGAGCGCGGTTCTTTTTCTAGATTGTCATTGAGCAGTTTGGAAAAAGTAACAGCAATCTTAATCCAGCTTTGGAGAAGCTTTTGCCCACACCTAAACTGTAAACACTTGCACTTGCAGAGTAAAAAATATTTTGTGAACCTCAAAATAAATTCTGTCTACTCCAGTAGTTAAGCTGTGAGACATAAGTGGTATTTGAGTTCAAGCAAGGTTATAAATGTGTTGTTCAAATTTTCTTAGTTAGTTGCGATGGCTACGCCCGCCGCAGGCATCGTCGAGCTTACTTAAGCTATCACACAAATATATTTATGCAAATCACTATGTGGGAAACGTTTTATATCAAACCTAACGAAATCGGCATTTTATATCACCGCAGTGACTTTAAGAAAATTTTGCAACCCGGTACACATACTTATTTTGGTCGTCATTGGCAAGTAAAAATTTATGACCTCAATCAGCCACTAGCTCAGATTGAGAACCTAGAACTATTGTTGCGAAATCACGAAGCCGAACTACAAGAACATTTATTGATTATCAGAACTGCATTCAATCAAGTTGCATTAGTCCGCTACGGTCAGAATTGGGTAAGCGTTGCACCAAATAAATTGATTGCTTTTTGGCGTGGTTTTATTGAGGTAGAATCTCATCTGTTCAACTTGGAAGAAAGCTTAGAATTACCTGGTTCTTTTGTGCAGCAATTGCGCTCAGTTGCGTTGAATGGAGTAAAGAAGTTCCAAATCTCGGAGTCTGAGATTGGTTTATTATATCTGCAAAACAATTTTCTGCGACCTCTAGAACCAGGAGAGTATGCTTTTTGGTCGGTAGATAGAGATGTTACAGTCCGAACTCTCAGTCGAATTATCCCTAACCCAGATTTTCCCCTGGAAGATGTACTCATTGAAAAACATCCCGACTTTATTGCTGCTTACTGTGAAGCAGTGCAATTACTGACTTCACAAGTTGCAATTGTACGATATCGAGGAAAAGTGATTTCTATTTTGCCGCCCACCAGCCGCAAGTTATTTTGGCAGGGTGTTGCAGTGGAAATTATCGATATTAGCGCTGATGCTCAGTTACAGCCTAACTTAGTGGCTGAATTGGTTGAGGGTTCAACAGAAGTGAAATTGCTCAGTCGCAACTGTTTGCATATTTGCCAAGTTCCTGCCCAACACGTTGGACTAGTATACATTAATCAAGAATTTCAAGGACAGCGATCGCCAGGAGTACATGCTTGGTGGTTATTTGGACGCTCTTTTCAAACCGAAGCCATTGACTTACGACTACAAAATATGGAAGTATCCGGTCAAGACATCCTCTCAAAGGATAAAGTACCTCTGCGATTGAATTTGACGGCTGGCTTCCGCATCCAAGACCCATTGAGAGCAAAAAACGGGTTATCAGATATTTCTGGTTTCTTATACAAAGAATTACAGTTTGCTTTGCGTGGTGCAGTCGGCGAACGCAACTTAGATGGTTTATTAGAAGATAAAGGTGCAATTGATAGAAGTATCTCTGAGTATATTCGCCAGAAAGCCGCAGACTATGGAATTGAAGTAGATTCTGTAGGTGTAAAAGATATTATTTTACCTGGCGAGATTAAGACTATCTTGAGCAAAGTAGTCGAAGCAGAAAAAGCCGCTCAAGCAAACGTAGTCAGACGTAGAGAAGAAACTGCTGCTACTCGCAGTATGCTAAACACTGCCAAAGTGATGGAGGATAACCCCGTCGCATTGCGTCTTAAGGAACTCGAAGTATTAGAGCGGATTGCAGAGAAGATCGATCGAATTCAAGTTAACGGTAGTTTGGATAGTATTTTAACAGACTTGATTCGGATGAATCCGTAGCGATCGTAGCAAATATTCATCAAAGACAATTAGCAATGCACATCAACAGATTGCTCCCTATGTATATTTACACTCAGTCCGCATTAAAATATATACTTGAGAGATAAACTCTAATTATGCTGACTCAATCGCATAGGGTAACAGCGATGTCAATTGATGAAGTTGAAAACCAGCAAAATAATGATCTAGTTCAAACTGCTACAGACTTAGTAGAAAAACTAGTAAAGGCAAAAGATAAGAAAAAATCTAAGAAATCCAAACGGATTTTTGATGGTAGTACTGAAACTTTTGCCAAGAAAATTCCCAAAAAGACTTTTGAAACTGAACTAGAGCAACTCCAGATTGAGCTAGTCAAAATGCAATACTGGATTAAGCACACTGGCTATCGGGTTGTCGTCATATTTGAAGGACGCGATGCTGCCGGTAAAGGTGGAGTAATTAAACGCATTGCCGATCCACTAAATCCTCGTGGCTGTCGTGTAGTTGCTCTGGGAACTCCCTCCGATCGCGAGAAAACTCAGTGGTATTTTCAGCGCTACGTGCAACATCTTCCCACAGCAGGCGAAATTGTCCTCTTCGATCGCAGTTGGTACAATCGAGCCGGAGTTGAACGAGTGATGGATTTTTGTTCTGAAGCAGAATATCAAGAATTCATGCAATCTTGCCCGGAATTTGAACGAATGCTAGTGCGATCGGGTATTGTTTTAATCAAGTACTGGTTCTCAGTCAGCGATGAAGAACAAGAGAAACGCTTTCTTTCTCGCAGTCACGATCCAGCAAGGCGCTGGAAACTCAGCCCGATGGATTTGGAATCACGCGATCGCTGGGTAGAATATTCCAAAGCAAAAGATACCATGTTTGCTTATACGAATATTCCAGAAGCCCCCTGGTTTACAATTGAAGCGGATAATAAAAGACGGGCGCGGCTCAACTGTATTCATCATTTGTTGAGCAAAGTTCCTTACAAAGATATGACCCCTCCTCCCTTAGAGCTTCCGTCTAGACCTTTGGCTGAAGATTATGTTCGCGCCCCCCGCAATGAGCAGTTTTTTGTCCCTCAAGTGTATTAAGCACCATTACTATGGTGTTGCTTGTCACTAATGATTGGATATGGCAAACTTTATCTATTAGGTGTTGCGATCGCCTTTCCTCCTCTCCAAGCCAATTTGGATTCTGAGTAGTGCTGTCGAAAATTAGTTAATTATATTACCTTGGAAGCAATTGTTTTCAAAACGATACCAAGTACAGAATGCCGGAGGTGACAGAAGTTTATCGAGCCTTGTGGTTTTAATACTATTAAAAGTACGATTTAGCCCCAACCATGAGAGCTCGTGACAAATTGCTGAAATAAAAGTGCAGGCAATTGAAGCAGAGGCTAATGAAATTCGGGTATTTGGAATTCGGGCATTTGGAATTCAGGCATTTGGAATTCGGGCATTTGGAATTCGGGAACTTGGAACTGCGGAACTTGAAACTGCGGAACTTGGAACTGCGGAACTTGGAACTTCGGCACTGGAGCCGAGAATGCCCCTCCTCTGACATATTTCATCTCTACATCGGAGAGTTCTTCCATTTCAACTTGGTTGCAAGTTAGGTCTATCTTATTTTTTATTTTTGCCATGAGTCTCCTTCTAAGGGGGAAAAACACAATACATCAATAATATCTCGAATGGCATCGGTCGCGGGTCTTCCTGTTTCTGCACAGTAGGATTACAAAAGGTGGGTTTGTCGTAGGTGAGTTTCCAATTAAGCTGCTTGATAATGCAGGTTCAGAATCTCTATTTGACGATCGCATTCGCTATTCAGAGCTATATCTTATTTATTGTGCATCTCACGCACAATAAGTGGATATAGAGTGGCTTTTTGTCGAGTTTAGGTTGAGGCGTAGCCCATCGTAGACATTGCTACGAAGGACTACTTCAGGAGAATTTCACACAGAATTCCTGGACAAATCTACAACAGGGGTAAAATAGAATCAATTCCCTTTTATTGAAAACGTCATATACTCAAAGCAATGCAAAACTATGGCGTACAGCGACTTTGCTCTACAAAAAGCTGTGGCTGTTTTGGGAATCACCACCCAAGAAGCCGATCTGTTTCCCAAGCTTGTACCTCTTTCTATTCCTTCCTGATGAAACGTGCATCGCGCAAATGGTGGCGGCGGATTTATTCAATCGTTCATCTGGACAAGCAGATATACCCCTGTATGGATGCGTAACAACTTCTTGTGTATCTCACTGATAATATTTAAAGGCGATCGCTCATAAAAGCAATTAAATCATGCGATCGCACTATCTCGTAAATTAGTTTTATTAACACGCAATCATCAGGATTTGGGCAAAGTACCCGGATTGTTAATTGAGGATTGGACAGTTTAATGCGACGCCGAACAGCCCGTCGTAGACATCGCCTAGTTTCTTGTTGAGTCAGGGCGACGCCGAATAGTCCGTCGCAGACATCGCTAAAACGCTCTACTTCTTGTGCATCTCACACAGAATCTCTAAATATAGAGTAGGGATATGTTTAAGGTTCAATTGGGGAACTCTGTCTATAACTGCATTGAATTTGCCATAATGAATCCTAGACAACTTGAGCAAGCTCTCGAATTATCAAATATTAGAGCATCATTAGTTGCTTATCGTGATGCTGCACAGAAGAGTAAGTGGTATATTCGCTTTTTTGTTCCAGGCCCTGATGGAAGATATAATCCTGGAGTAGCTGTTGTATCTAGCTCTAAGGTTCATAAACTGATAGATGCCCTTAACAAGGCGCACAACAAAATGGAGCTTCTGGAGAAAGAGACATATACAGGAGAATTTTCAGAAGATTTCGTCTTGCGTGGTGAGGTTAGTGATAATTTATCCGTGACAGTTTCTAGTAAAAAATCATATTTCTTATTCTGGAGCTATAAAAAAATTAGGCTGGACTTTTTAGTATCAAGTAAGACTAACACCTTCAGTAGCTCCTTTTGCTCAGACGATGTTAAGACTGTCATAAACACACTGTCTTCAGCAGAAAGTTTAGCAGTTAAACTCATTAGCCAATTATAGTGGTACAGAGCGCTGATCAGATACAAAAATAATGGATAACTACCCAAAATTAAGTAATTAAACGGATAATATTTGCCTAATAACTAGCTATGTGTGTTTATCTATCAGTCGTAGCAGTGGTTTTAACATTATCTTTTGATCCAATGGATCATGAAACCTTATTTGTAAATTTACAGTGATATAGAGGTATTGCGGTGGTCTTATTACAGCAACTTGCGATAGAAAAGATGAAATAATTTACAAAAATTAAATTCTATGGTTTCAGCTAACGCAGGCGATAACAACAATCCCATAAAAGCAACTCTTGAGTGGATAGCAGATGCTGGGATTAACGGGTTAGGGGTTCTGCCACCTGCGGAGGAAGTTGCAGCAGACCACTTGAGCAAAGCGGCTAGTATTGAAGATGCTATTAATTCAGTTATTGCATGGAGAACTACGTATGCTGCTGGCACGGGTTTTATCACTGGGCTAGGCGGTATTGCAGCAATGCCTATTACCATTCCGGTGGGTTTAGCTGCATCCTATGCCCTTGGAGCAAACACAGCCGCCGCAATAGCTCACCTTCGAGGATATGATATCCACTCTGAACAAGTAAGAACAATGGTTCTTTTATGTTTAATTGGTGAAGCAGGCGAGGAAATTCTAAAAACCGCAGGCATCACGATTAGCACAAAGGTGTGTCAAAATCTGATCAAACAAATACCTGGTAAGGTTCTGATTGAAATCAATAAAAAGATTGGATTCCGACTAATTACTAAAGCTGGTGAAAAAGGCGTAATCAATATTATGAAAATGCTGCCTCTAGTAGGAGGTGTTGTTGGAGGCACATTTGATGGTATATTTGTGAATAGCTGTGGAAAAACTGCAAAAACACTATTTGTCCAAGCGTCACAAACATAACAGTGAGAGCGATTGCATTACTTTTGTAATAACACATCATTATCTCAGATAACCCAAAGAATTGTTTTGTGTGGAGTGGAGGCGATCGCACCATTTAATCTAAAAAATCGTCATTAAAAATAGTCTTTCATTTTACAGTTTTTCTTTGAGCAAAATGCAAGCAAACTCTAAAAACGAGACTGCATAAGAGTTATACTGTCTGAAGCATAAAAACAGGTTGTTCCTAAATAACCCTGTAACTGGTATTTAGGCTAGAAATAGGCTCTTTTTTCTCCCGCCGCCAAAAAACCTTGCATTATATGATGTTGAGGAGCGATCGCTAGGTTCGGAGTAATCCCAAGAGTGCATTTGACGGAAAGGAAGACCCATCTTTTGGAAGACGTACTTCTCTTTCACACCAGAAGCTACAAGGTCAGGCTTGAGGGCTTTGATAAATTCCTCGAATTCGTAAGCGGTAACGTCGTCATAAACGATGGTGCCGTTTTCGATGTAGCCAGCGGTACGTTTGTAGTCATCGTTATGAGCAAACTCATAACCAGTACCTATCATCTTCATACCCAAGTCTTGGAAAGCTGGGACAACGTGGCGAGGACGTAGACCACCAACCATGATGGCAACGGTCTTACCTTCCAAGCGGGGGCGGTATTTAGCGACTACTGCATCCATTGTTGCCTGATACTTGGCGATGACTTTCTCAGCGTTTGCTTGGATTGTCTCGTCAAACTTAGAAGCAATTTCCCGTAAAGATTCAGCAATCTTGGTGGGGCCGAAGAAGTTGTATTCCAACCAGGGTATACCATAAGCTTCTTCCATGTGACGGCTGATGTAGTTCATCGACCGGTAGCAGTGGATGAGGTTCATCTTCACATTGGGGGTCATCAACATTTCGTTGATGGTGCCATCACCTGACCACTGAGCGACTACGCGCAAGCCGATTTCTTCTAACAGGATGCGGCTAGCCCAAGCATCACCACCGATGTTGTAGTCACCAATGACTGCTACATCATAAGGAGTACCTTCAAACTGAAGTGTACCGTCTTTCTTGGCTTGGTCGGCTCTGGTAAACACCCAGTCACGAACCATGTCGTTAGCAATGTGGTGTCCTAAAGATTGGGAAACACCCCGGAAACCTTCGCAACGCACAGGTACAACTGGCTTGCCAATTTCTTTCGATGTCTTCCGAGCAACAGCTTCGATGTCATCCCCAATTAGACCGATGGGACATTCAGATTGAATGGAAACACCACGGTTGAGGGGGAAAAGTACATCAAGTTCTTGGATGAGCTTGGTAAGTTTCTTGTCACCACCAAAAACGATATCTCGTTCTTGGAAGTCAGAGGTGAAGTGCATGGTACCAAAGGTGTCAATACCTGTGGTGCCGATGTAGTAGTTACGACGACCAGACCAAGACCAGTAACCGCAACCTACAGGCCCGTGGCTGATGTGGATCATGTCCTTAATAGGGCCCCAGACCACACCTTTAGAACCGGCATAAGCACAACCACGAGCGGTCATTACCCCAGGAAGGGATTTGATGTTAGACTTAACGCCGCAATCGGACTTACCTTCTTCGTATACGCCTAAGTGCTTTTCCCGTTTTTTCTTAGCTTTTTCGGGGTAAGCTTCTAGAACTTCTTTAATTAGTTCTTTTCTTTCTTCGATGATGTTTTGATTTTCTGGAGGTGTCATATTTAGCCTCTGTGACTCGTAAGGATCGGGGCATAGGGGGACTAGGAGTCCCCTCTAAGGTTAGGGGGGAGATGCAAAGGAGAGGGTAAAAGGGAAGATATGGAACTCTTCCTTTTTGTTTGTGCTAAAGCGTTATTTCTTAGCAGCGAATTATACTACAGGAGCTTCAGCAGCACTCTTACCAACTAGCATTGCGGTATTTTCGTCGCTTTCGAGGATACCGAATTCAATCAACAATTCTTCTAGTTCTTCCATTTCGATGGGTGTAGGAATAGCTAGATTCTTGTTATCGATAATCTTGGTAGCCAATGTCCGGTATTCGTTAGCTTGGTTGCTTTCTGGTGCGTACTCGTTAACAGTCATCCGGCGCAATTCTGCGTGTTGAACGATGTTGTCACGGGGTACGAAGTGAATCATTTGGGTATTCAACCGTTTTGCCAAGGTTTCGATCAATTCGATTTCCCGGTCAGTGTTACGGCTGTTACAAATCAAACCACCCAAACGCACACCACCAGTGTGAGCATACTTGAGAACACCACGAGCGATGTTGTTGGCAGCATACATCGCCATCATTTCACCTGATGTAACGATGTAGATTTCTTGTGCCTTGCCTTCACGGATAGGCATTGCGAAACCACCGCACACAACGTCACCTAATACGTCGTAAGATACGAAGTCTAGGTTTTGGTAAGCACCGTTTTCTTCCAAGAAGTTGATGGCGGTGATGATACCACGACCGGCGCAACCTACACCGGGTTCTGGCCCACCAGATTCTACGCAACGAACGTCACGGAAACCGGTTAGCATTACTTCTTCGAGTTCGATATCTTCTACTGCACCACGTTCTGCGGCGAGGTGAAGAACGGTTGTTTGAGCTTTGCTGTGCAGCATCAAACGAGTGGAGTCAGCTTTAGGGTCGCAACCGACGATAAGGATGCGTTGACCCATTTCTGCCATAGCTGCCAAGGTGTTTTGGGAAGTGGTAGATTTACCGATACCGCCCTTACCGTAGAAAGCTATCTGTCTAATGTTTTCGTCTGTCATGGTTCGTGTTTCCCTGCAATTGGTTGGTTGGTGGGTCTGTGCGTTTGTCAGTTGCGTTCACGCCAGTTGAGCGACAGTAGTGAGCGCGTGTAGAGCATCGTTGGTAGCGTTGGCATAAATGCCTGCTGGGGGCGATCGCTCCACAGCTAAAATTATTGAAAGCAAGTACATCTATTTCCTGGTTAAATTTTTTTCTTTTTGTTTTTTGTTTTTTGTTTTTTGTCCTTTGTCCTTTGTCATTTGTTTTGACAAAGAACAAAGAAAATTACGCAATTTACAAATACGTCATAATGTGTTTCAGCTTGCAAGATTCCATAGGACTTGATGTTGTTATTTGTCAACAATCAATGCATAAGTCCTATTATTTGTTCAAAATAGCGCCTTTCATGTTGGTGACGCGATCTAGTGCAGCTTTGGTGTCTTCTGCTGACACTCCACGCACAGCCATTGCTTCACCCAGATGCTTGGCGATCGCATCGAAGTGTGGTTGCTGTAAATTCATTCCAGCGTGGGTTTTGTCCATTGGACGACCGCCGTATTGCTTTGGCCCTTCAAATATTTGAGCTAAGAAAGCAACTAAATGATTACGTTGCTTCGCCATGTCTGTACCAGCAAAAATGGGATTGAGAAGGCTGTCTGCGGCAATGCGTTTGTGGAGTTCATCTACTACTTGTTCAATAGCTGGTTGTCCACCAATGTTGTCGTACAATGTACTCATATCCTGTTCCTTTGAAGCGAGTTGGATGATGAAATTTGCAAGTAGGCGCTTAATCTTTTTGCCTATATGCTGTTAGCCGTAATTGTGGTAGGACTACCAATTCGTAATTCGTAATTAAGAAAGAATTGGTATGAAGCATTGAGTGGAGACAATGATTCAATTCAAATCCTACTTTCTGTTCCTGGCTGAATGCATATTAGGGCGTATTTGTAGAGTACGATAAGTCCTACAGCAATTCCTAAACTGCTTCGACTACAAGGCTCTTGCTGACACGATCTTGTAATCTGGCTTCGATCGCAATTTTCAGAGTTGCTGTACTACTAGAACAGGAACCGCAAGCACCTTGCAGTACAACTTTAACGCGATCGCCTTCTACATCATAGAGTTCTACATCTCCCCCGTCAGCGATGAGTACGGGTCTGACTTCTTCATCAAGAACCTTTTGAATTAGAGCAATCTTTTGGACGTTTGTTAGCGATCGCTCTTTAGACGTAACAATTTCTGTGGCAACTTTTACGCCGTAATTGTTGAGAGCAGGTGAGGCGTATTCCTGTTGAACTGATCTAATAATATCATCAATGTTCGCCAGACAGGAACCGCATCCGCCACCAGCTTTTACATAATTTGTTACTTGTTCAGCATCCGTGAGATGATTTTCTAGAATCACGCGACGAATCTTAGACTCGCTGATGCCAAAGCAACTGCAAACTAATGCGCCTTCATCATCATCATCGTGGGTAGCTAGAGGTATACCACGATAATTGTAGATAGCGGCTTCTAGCGCTTCTTGCCCCATGACAGAGCAATGCATCTTTGCTTCTGGCAAACCACCAAGGTAATCTGCAATGTCTTTGTTGGACACTTTCAGAGCTTCATCTAAGGTTAAACCTTTGATCATCTCGGTTAATGCACTAGAAGATGCGATCGCACTAGTACAACCAAAGGTTTGAAAACGAGCATCTAGAATCTTATCAGATTCTACTTCCACTTTCAGGTGCAATCTCAGAGCATCGCCGCAAGCAATACTACCGATTTCGCCCGTTGCAATCTTAACTCCAACTTCGTCCGTTTCTTCGATTGCTCCCTGATTTTTGGGATCGTAAAACAGTTCTAATACTTTATCGGTGTAGTCCCACATAATGAATTTTAGATTTTAGATTTTGGATTTTAGATTGGGGGATTGGGTACTGGGTATTGGGAAAATTCTTCCCTAATCCCCAGCCCCTAATCCCCAGTCCCCAGTCCCTAGTCCCTAACGATGCGCTAGTGCTTGTTCTTGTCCTTGCAACCAACCTGCATCATCATTTTTGAAGGGTGAAAGGGCGCGTAAACGTTCTACAATACTGGGCATTACCTCTATTACTCGATCGATTTCGGCTTCTGTGGTGTAGCGACAAAGACTGAAGCGGATAGAACCGTGCAAAGTTGTGTAGGGTAAGCCCATTGCCCGCAGAACGTGAGAAGGTTCCAGTGAACCGGAGGTGCAAGCAGAACCGGATGAGGCACAGATACCGTATTTATTCAAGGATAGTAAGATAGCTTCACCCTCAATATACTTGAAGCCGATATTTGTGGTGTTGGGCAATCTCTGCGTAGGGTCACCGTTAACTACACAATCGGGAATTGTCGCAAGTAAAGTTTGTTCAAGGCGATCGCGCAGCTTTCTTTCTCTTGTGGTCGCTTCTTCTAAGTGTAACAGTTCTAGTTCCGCAGCTTTGCCCAAGGCAATAATTGCAGGGACATTCTCTGTTCCGGCTCTGCGTCCGCGTTCTTGGTGTCCCCCAAGAATGAAGGGACGGAACCGAACCCCGCGCCGAATATATAAAGCACCAATTCCTTTAGGCCCGTGCAGCTTATGACCAGACAGAGTTAACATATCCACGGTGCTAGTCTTCATATTCAACGGGATTTTTCCCACTGCTTGCACTGCATCTACATGAAATATAGCGCCATATTCTTTGACGCGCAACCCAATTTGCTCAATCGGGAAAACCGTTCCGGTTTCGTTATTCGCATACATAATTGTCACCAAGGCGGTGTTACCTGTCAAGGAAGCTTCTAGTTCATCTAGATCCAACTGCCCTTGATGATTTACTGATAGATAGGTAACAGTGTAACCTTGGGTTTCTAATTGTTTGCAGACATTGAGTACTGCTGGATGTTCAACTTGGGTGGTGATGATGTGTCGCTTTTCTGGTTGCGCCAACAGTGCGGCTCGAATTGCGGCGTTATCTCCCTCAGTTCCACAACTTGTGTAGACAATTTCTGACTCATCGGCTCCCAGGATGGCTGCAAGTTGTTCTCTTGCTGTTCTCAATGCTTTACCGACTTGCCCACCAAAGGTATGCATACTGGAGGGATTGCCGTAATATTCTGTGAGGTAAGGTAGCATTACCTCTATAACTTCTGGGTCTACCTTAGTGGTGGCATTATTATCGAGATAGATGCAGTTATTTTGCATTGTTGTCTTCAATTAAGAATTACGAAATTACGAATTATTTAAGCTTCTGCACCCATTGTTTGGGGTTGACGCTTTTGCAACTGTTCTGAGTATTTCTGGGAATAACAATCAAACCAGCGTTCCCAGTAATCTTGTTTATTTGTTAATTTAGCGACTACGCGGTTGTAATTGGCAAACCAGCCTTCCCAGTAGTCGCTAGGCTGCTTAACGCAACCGTCACAGGTGGGACAACCAGCTTTACACTGGGGCATGGTATGAATACTACCAACACAATTTGTACAAAGTTCAGGGTCAATCCAGTGCTGTCCGTCAACCACTTTAACTGCATTTGTGGGACATACCGTTAGACAGAGATTGCAGGAAATACACTGGCTAGTAAGAATTTTGTAAGCCATGATTTATTCTCCTTTTGGGAATGGGGCATTGGGGAGGCAGTGCGGTCTTCTCCCAAGGGGAGACGCTAAAAGCGATGGGGTCTCCCCAAGTGGAGTAACTGCCGTCATTGGGCATTGGGCATTGAGGATTGGGTTTAGGGGAGGGCGTTGAGGATAATTCTTATCTCATACCCCATGCCCCATGCCCCATGCCCTATTCGTTATTCCCTAATTCCTTGACGTATTGCTCGTAAAACTCCAAAGCAACCTTCTCAATCACGTCGTAAGCTTCAACACTCTGTATTCCAGCTTCTTGCAATTTTTCTTGAGGACTGTTACCAATCTTGGAGACTAAAACTGCTTTGCAATCTGCGATCGCTTTCATAATATGCTCAAAAGAAGCTTCTTCGCCGTATCCACCTTGGCAGTATTGGTCAATTTTGCGATGACCGACAAAGAGAGCGTTGTTTCCATCCACTTCGTAAATTTGGAACTCTTTGGCATGACCGAAGTGTTGGTTAACCAATCCGCCGCCTTTGGTGGCTACTGCAACTAAGATTTTCGGACTATTGGCAATTTTCTTGCCGGCTAGCGCCTTATCTTTGGCTACTTTAAGTTCTTCTTTAAACTTCTCAATTCCTTCGTGAACGGTAGCGCGTTGTTCCATGTCATATTCGGGAGCCATTTCCAAGAATTTATCTTTGGAAAATTCTTGGCTGCGGTCTTCTCCCAACAATCCGACTGCATCGGCGCGGCACTGGCGACAGTGGCGCATCATTTTCATGTTACCGGAGCAGTTGTCTTGAACTTCTTTGAGTTCTTTGGGTGTGGGGCCGCGTTGACCGGTTAAACCGAAGTGTGTGCCATGTTCTGGTGCAGAAATCAATGGCATGATGTTGTGCAAGAATGCACCTTTTTCACGAATGACTCGATTCACTTCAACTAAGTGATGGTCATTAATTCCGGGAATCATCACGGAGTTGACTTTGCACAAGATGTCAGCATCTTTCAGGGCTTGCAATCCTTCCATCTGTCTTTCGTGGAGAATTCTCGCACCTTCAATGCCCTTGTAGCGCTTGCGGTTGTAGTGAACCCAAGGATAAATCTTAGCACCGATCTCTGGATCTACCATGTTAATGGTGATCGTAACGTGATCTATATTTAATTGTTTAATGCGATCGATGTAGTCTGGCAGCATTAAACCATTAGTTGATAAGCACAGCTTGATATCTGGTGCTTGCTCTGCAATCAACTCAAATGTGCGGAAAGTCTTATCTGGATTAGCTAGTGGGTCGCCAGGGCCAGCAATTCCCACAACTGTCATTTGAGGAATCTTGCCGCCAATGACCAAAGCTTTATGTGCTGCTTCTTCTGGTGTTAGCAATTCGCTAACGACTCCAGGACGGCTTTCGTTAGCGCAATCATATTTGCGGTTGCAATAGTTGCATTGGATGTTGCAAGCTGGTGCAACTGCAACGTGCATCCGGGCGTAGTGGTGATGAGCGTCTTCGCTGTAGCAGGGATGTTTAGCAATGCGTTCTTGGAGCTTTTCGTCCCTTTCCACGGTGGCGCTGCTGGGGCTGTCGCAGCCGCAACCACCTGATTTTGCTTGGGTTGGCGATTCCGTAGCGTTGGAGTTGAGGAGTCGTGTAGACGGTGATGTCATTGAGTTTCGCAAAAGGTCGGTGGACTTGGCTGCCACTGTGGGAGATGCTGTTGCTACTCTTTCATGCCCAGAATTGAAGTCGCGTCTTCCACACTGCCTGCAAACCCTTGGGTGAGGGCGACTTGTTTTCAAGTCAGGCAGGCGATGAATCTTTAGATGTTCGGCTGGTGTGTGTCAACGTTCGGTTCTTGGGTAGAATTTGTGCTTACAGCCGCGACTTCTCTTCACTTCAGGCATGGTGCTATGTCATCCCTCCACTCACTCTTCGCTTTGTTTTGTTTCAGAGCGTTAAGTGATTGGCGATATAAGATTTATAGCAGTCGTCTCCCAGCCAGATGTTGCGTCTCTCTAGGATAGAATTTATTGGATTTATTACTTTTGTACTCAAATAAGAAAAACCCTAATTCTTCAAGCATTGCAAGAATTAAAAAAGTTTTTTTCAGGTAGGGGTTCTAGTATTTTTTGGTTGGGGTTCTAGTGTTTATAGATGGGGGTTCAGGATTTCTTTGTACTCAGCTAAAACCCAATCCCAGCAATAACTTTAACTAACTTGAAACTAGGTTTGGGTTATTTAAATGTGTACTCAGATTGCCCTCAAATTCCGCCAAAAGCAATAAATGGCAAGGGTTTGAGGGTGAAAAACTGGAGTAGTCTACATCGTTCTACTCCAGAAACGTGCGAAATTCAATTCTGTATCTAACATATCATTTTTTTGAGGGTAAAAATGCAATTCATATTTTTTTAATTTTTGCTTTGACAATGATATTCAATTGGGGTTATAAGTCTTATCTGGTAAGCTATGTGAGCGACTGGAAATAGAGGCGTTGCTGCACATAATTTTCAAAAAACTTAACTTTTAACTCCTTTTTTTTTCATTCCCACAATGAGGAGATGGGTAGGAAACTCTCAGATTTTGTGTTTGAGAGAAACAACAAACTATAATCTAACATGATTGAGTGATCGCAATGAATTTTCTGAATTGCTCACTACAAACCTTAGCAAAAAAATCCCCTCCCGTGTCGGGAAAGGGGAAAATTCAAAGTCTCTCTGCTTTGAAAAGAGAGGTTTTACAGATACCGTGAAAAATCAGAGTGTCATTTAGTTACAATCAAACCAAGCGTGAAAAAATCTTTATGATAGCCATCCCCCAACAACCGCCAAAAATGACGGTTGAGGAATATCTCGAATGGGAACCTCAGCAAGACGTTCGCTATGAATATGCCAATGGCGAAGTATTTGCCATGACAGGCGGTACAATTCCCCATAACGACATTGCACTAAATCTCTACAGACCTTTGTACCCTCATTTGCGTTCCAGAGGTTGTCGAGTAAATGTGTCAGACGTGAAAATGCAACTCACTGCCCAGAGTCGCTACTATTATCCTGATGTTATTGTCAGTTGCGACCCTGAAGACCTCAACGCCCGCAACTTTATTCAACATCCCAAGCTGATTGCCGAAGTTCTTTCGCCAGGTACAAGCGCTAAAGATCGGGGTGAAAAATTCACTTATTATCTGACAATCTCTAGTTTACAAGAATATATCTTGATTGACTCGGAAAAAATCTCCGTTGAGCGTTACTGTCGGGGTGAGGGTAGGATGTGGCTTTACTATCCCTATACGGCTGGAGATATCATCACTTTATCGAGCATTGAGTTTGAATGCCCGATTGAATTGCTGTATGAAGGTGTTGTATTTAACACTGAAGAATAAACAGAATGTTCCTCTTTTAACTTTTAAAGAGCGATGTCTACGACGGGCTGCGCCTACGCACCTTAAGCAACTGCATAGCCAGTGTAAGGTCTTAACTCCGGTGGACGAAACCCCAGAACAATGTGTTCTTTAGGAATTCCAGCCCGTTCTAAATCGGCGGCAATGCCTTCTTCCGTGCCATCCCGTTGAATCCAGATTTTGCCATCAATCAAGTCAATATGAACCAAACAGCCGTGAATGCGGCGATCGCCATCCCAACCTATATCCATCCACAAATAGCGATCGTGGTTTCGATCAAACACCACTTCTGATTGAATCTTGGCATAAGAATAGGGTAGTGAAGCATATTCACTGAGGATAGTTTCAATCACCTGGCGATAGTCGTCTAACTTGGTGTAATCCATTGTTTAATAACTTCCTGTTTTGGATCAAAGGTAATAAGCTTTAAACGATGATTTCTCAGTAATAGTTTGCCGATGGGTTCTTCAAATAAATCATCAAAAACTCTGTTAGGTACTGCAAGATATAACGCTCGTTCTGGCTCCAATTCAATCAATATATCCTGATATAAAATATACTGACCTAATGCTTTTTCTAAATCATCAACATCCGATCTCCCGGTAAAACTTTTAATCTCAACTGCAATTTTGGATTCTGCTTTTTGCGCCGCCAACAGTTGTTTAGCACCTAAATCAACATACAAATCTTTTTTACCAAATTTCAGAGTCAGTGGATCGTGAGTAATTGTCCATTTGTCTTTAATCAAAGCATTTTTAACATTGTTGTGATAAAAGTCTCTAGCTGGCATACAGGTGTAGTTTTAGACTGATATTTCTATTTTAGGAAATCGCTACACTAGATTTATCAGGAAAAACAGGCTGTCTGAGTTCATTCACGAAAACAGGGTAGCAGGAGGAATGCGATGAAAGCAGTGGTTATCCGTCGGTATGGCGCAGCTGAGGTGTTGCAGTACGAAGACGTGGAACAGCCGAAAATTGAGCCAACGCAGTTACTTGTGAAAGTTCGTGCTAGTAGCGTTAATCCCATTGATTGGAAAATTCGCCAAGGAATGTTGAGTTTGATTGTCGGCAGCAAATTTCCGAAGATTCTGGGGTTTGATGTGGCGGGAGATGTGGTAGCCGTTGGCTCTGGTATCACGCGCTTTAAACCAGGAGATGCTATTTATGGCAGTACTAGCTTCCCTGGAGGAGGTTATGCCGAATTTGCAGCTGTCCCAGAAAACGTGGCGGCGCTCAAACCAACGAATCTATCTTATGAAGAAGCTGCTGCTGTGCCGTTAGCAGCGCTCACGGCTCTGCAAGCACTGCGAGATCAGGGAAATATTCAAACAGGACAAACTGTTTTGATTAATGGTGCTGCGGGTGGTGTAGGGATTTTTGGGGTGCAAATTGCTAAGGCTTTAGGGGCAGTGGTGACGGGAGTTAGCAGTACTAAAAACTTGGATTTGGTGAAATCTCTGGGTTCTGACCGCGTGATTGATTATACGCAGCAGGATTTTACCCAAGATATAGCGCAGTATGACATTATCTTTGATGCAGTGGGTAAGCGATCGCTCTCAGAAACCAAAAAAGTCCTCAAACCTAACGGTGTTTACATCACCACCGTACCCAGCCCTAAAGTCTTGTTAGAAAGCGTCTTAACAGCGTTTCTTCCCGGTCGAAAAGCGAAATTTCTCTTTGAGAAGCCTAACGCTAAAGACTTGCTTTTTCTGAAAGAATTGATTGAAGCTGGTAAAATTCGTGCAGTGATTGATCGCACATATCCCTTACAAGAACTAGCGGCGGCTCATAATTATAGCGAAACTGGGCGGGCAGTGGGGAAAATAGCGATCGCGGTTTCTAGTTAACTTTCCCAACATCCTCTCAGACCTTTTTAAATTTTGGATTTTAAATTATTTAATCCAAAATCCAAAATTTAAAATTCGGTGAGTGGTGCTACTTAACCTCAATAAACGAGATTATGTTATCAAGGTCATTTCCAACGAATTTATAATCACCAGCACTAAACTCACGACAGCGGCCACCAGTTTCATTTTGGCAGACACGGATCACTGTACCCGGTGGTACACTTAATGAGCTAATAGTGTCATTCCCCACAACATTTAAGTCACCTTGGTTGGCTTTGTATACTCCTGGAGTTGTCGGAAAAGACTGGGAAACTCCAGCAAAATTAGAGTCTCTGTAGACCTTAACCTGTGGTGACGGCGTGGAGGGGACATTGGAGGAGAGATTGGAGGAAAGCTTGTAGATGGTGCCGCTGTAGTCATCCGAAATTAACAAATTACCTTGCTGATCTACTACCATATCCACGGGTCGCCCCCAGATTTGTTGTGTTGCTGGAGCTACCCAACCACTGACTAAATCCATCTCCTGCCCTGGGGTGTTTGTCGTAGTGTTCCAGGGAAAGTAAGCTATTCTGTAGCCCGTTTTCTTCTGCCGATTCCATGAACCATGCAGCCCTACCACTGCGCCAGTTGAGTACAGGCTGGGAAAGTTGGTATTTTGCAAAAATGTTAGTCCTAAGGGAGCCGAATGGGCTTGGATACCTTTGCTAATCCTGTCCATTGCATTGCAATTAATATGTCCATCAGCATTAAACTCATAGTCGCGGTCAAATGGCATATTGTCGAGGCCATTTGACGTGTCAGGATTGGGGTTGCAGAATGGCCAACCATAATTACCGCCATCTCGGACTTTCGTGAACTCCTCTGGCGGGTGGTCGTCTACGTAAGAGGGGATAATCTTACCGTAATTGCCACTGTTATCGTTAAAGGGATAGGCGATGTTATCTCGATTATTAACGACTACCCAAAGGTCATTTGTGTTAGGTAAGAATGCTAACCCTTCGGCATTACGTAAACCTTGGGCAAAAAGCCGCTGATTGGTTCCATTTGCGTCGTACTGGTAAATCGCACCACGCTTGGGATAACTGACAGTATCTTCCTTACAGGCATTGCACGTAGAGGCGATGGACACGTATAGTTTGTGATTGGCATCAAGGGCGATATTTTTCAGTTCGTGACCATAAGCACCTTTGAGTTCCGATGTGCTGCTGTCTGGTAAGCCAATTACAACGATTTGGCGATTTTTCGCGATTAAGTCTCCAGGGTTGTAGATGAAGCGGTTAATTTGATGAGTCTCAGAGATATAAATGTATGTGGTCTTGTCAATCTTATGAAACACAATGTCGTGTGGTTTGCGTAGACCCGTCACAAAGTCAGAAATAATTGGGTCTTTGCTGCCATTTGACCGGACAATTAACACTTTACCCGTACTGGGCTGTGACACTAGAAGATCGCCATTAGGAGCAACTGCCATAAAGCGAGCTTGCTTAATTCGAGCATAAACTGAGATGGAGAAATTGGGCGGCACTTTCAAGGAACGGTTAGTATCAAAGGGCCAATAGCTCATTGTATTAGGCACTTCCAACTTGGTTTCAATAGACGCTGGGGACGGTTGGCCCATCGCTGCGGTGGGAATGACCTCTAAGGACATTAAACTAATTAGCGATGCGGATAGTATGCGTCCAAGCATCTGTGTTGGTTTTAGGGCAAACATAACCATTCTTAACTTTCCTCTAGCGTTGTAGATGATTTCTATTACACACAACTCTCGGCTAGCCGATTTTTCCGAGAGTTAGAACAAAATTACTCAGGGGTAGCAGTTTTTGAGAATACTTCGTTAGATATATTTATATACTCGTATTTTTCCTTACTCACCAAAAAATGGGTGAATCAAAAGTTAGAAATAAAGCTAGAGCGATCGCTCTTTCAAACCAAAGGAGTCCTCAAATCCAACAAAATTATCACCACCTCACCTAGCCATAAACCATTGTACAGAGCTTCTTTGCAGCGTTCGTTTATGGTCAAAAATTCAAGTTTGTGTTTGAAAAAACCAACGCTGAAGACTTGGTTTTTCTCAAATAATTGATTGAAGCTGGTAAAATTTCTATGGTGATTGATCGTACATATTTATTGGTAAAATTAGCAGTGGCTCATAGTTGTAGCGAGAGTGAATCTGCTGTGGGAGAAATTGCGTAGGTGTAGCCCGTCGTAGACATCGCACTTAGCAATTGATTTAAAAAAACAATGCGAAACCTAATCCCCTAAGCCCCTTCCCAACGCGGGAAGGGGGGAAAATTCAAAGTCTCTCTCCTTTTAGGAGAGAGACTTTGAAAGAGGTTCTTCAGATACCTGTGATATTTCCGCAATAACCCTGAAATCTGGAAACATTACTCCAGCTAGTGGATATACTCGTAATCAAAATCTCAACAGAAGCGAGTATTATGCTGGACTGGTTAGCTATTTGGGGTGTAACTCAGGCCGCGGGGTTGATTTTTAAACCCATTCTGGAAGACTTAGCCAAGGATGCTGCTAAAGATTGGGCTAAAGATTTATTAAAAGGCATCCCTGGCAAGATTTTCCAGAAGCTTAAGAAGGAAGACATAGAAATTGCTGCTGGTAAAGCGTTAAAGGAATTTTTACAACTCATGCAGCAGCAGCTAAAGGTTCGTTGCAAACTTGCTGAAATTGAGATTAAAGAATACACCAAAGACATCCAGAAATTTATCAGCGATAAGTCGGTTACAGAAATTCTTGGTAAGGCTTTTGATATTAATTGTGAATCTTTAGACGCTAAAACACTAGAAGATAGTTGGAACAGGCTGCAATTAAAAGCTTTGCCATCTAAGTTTAACTGGCAATCACTTACAGAACAGTATTTTACCCAAGTCCAAGAACTTCTTTTAGATTCAAAAGATTTACACCATATCCTAGAATTACAAAAGTTATCTGATATTGAAATAAATACCAAAGAAATTGCTGGCGTTATTGTAGATTTTAATTTAGTTAAATATCAAGAAGGAATCCGCAAACGTTATGGCAATCTCAAGTTAGATAGCTTAGATACTAGCGGCTATGCCTATAACTAACTTAAGTTATGGCAGATTTTTACTGCTCAAAATGTCCGGGAAACTCATCAAGTTTTAGCACAAGTTCACGAACTGCCTAAAGAACATCTTAGACGGCTGCGAGAAACTGACCAAGTAGAAGCAGAAGTTGAATTAGAAGAATTAGAACGCCACAAACGGGTTTATTTTGAACAGCCGATCCGTTCAGTATTAGATGTTGTCAATAAAAAGCAAGATTATAAATATCTTGTGATTTTGGGCGATCCTGGTTCAGGTAAATCTACATTGTTGCAATATCTAGCTTTGAAGTGGGTAGAGTCTTCGCTGGATAATGTTATCTCATTACCAATTCCCTTGCTAATTGAATTAAATACTTATATGAGATGGCGCGAGAATAAAGAGAATCAAGGTTTTCTGTATTTCTTTCATCAAGGTAGTGGTGCTGTTCATCATCTCAATCAGCTTGAACTAGATAAACAATTAAAAGCTGGTAATGCGTTAGTGATGTTTGATGGTTTGGATGAGGTATTTGACCCTGGTAAGCGAGAGGATGTAATTACTGATATTCATCGCTTTACTAATGACTATCCTGATGTGCAAGTAATTGTCACTTCTCGGATTATTGGCTATAAACCGCAACGATTGCTTAATGCTGAGTTTCGCCACTTTATATTACAAGATTTAGACTCAGAACAAATTCAGGATTTTATCAACCGTTGGCATGAGTTAACTTTTACTGATGCAGTAGATAAAGAGAGAAAACGGGAACGGCTACAAAGAGGAATTGAAGCTTCCAAATCTATTGCAGAATTGGCGGGAAATCCTCTGCTGTTGACAATGATGGCAATTCTTAATCGTAATCAAGAGCTACCAAGAGATAGAGCTACACTTTACGATCAAGCATCGCGGGTGTTGCTGCATCAATGGGATGTGGAACGCGCTTTGACAGAAGATAAGAGGTTAGACCCGAAGACTATTGATTATAAGGATAAGCAAGCGATGCTGCGTCAAGTTGCTTATCTGATGCAAACTGGTGAGAAAGGTTTGGCAGGTAATTTGATTAATGAAAATGATTTAGTCAAAGTTCTGACTGATTATCTCAAAACCATAGATTTTGATAAACCCAGAGAAGCTGCGCGGGTGATGATTAATCAACTGCGGACTCGCAACTTTATGTTGTGTTTCCTGGGTGCAGATTATTATGCTTTTGTGCATCGGACATTTTTAGAATTTTTCTGTGCTTGGGAGTTTGTCTGGCAGTTTAAAGAAACGCAAACGCTGACTATTGAGGAACTTAAGAATGAAGTTTTTGGCAAACACTGGCAAGATGAAAGTTGGCATGAAGTCTTGCTGCTAATTGCGGGAATGATTGAGCCAAGATTTGTTGGCGAGATTCTTGATTATTTGATGGTGCAAGATGGCGAAGGGGAAAAGTTTGTCAACCTGTTTTTAGCGGCTAAGTGTCTTGTAGAGGTGAGAAATCGCTTGCTGATTATGTCAACAGCTACTCAATTACTTAGCAAGCTAAAAGACTTAACTAAATATGACCTCTGCTACTATTACGACTCTTATCACGATGAAGAAGAAACTAAGCTAGTACGGGAAATTCGCACCCAAGCAGTCACAGCAATTGCAACAACCTGGCAAGAATCTATCGACACCAAAATCTGGCTCAAAGAACGCGCTACCCATGATTATGACGATGATGTGCGAGGTACAGCAATTCAAGAATTAGCGAAGAACTTTAAAGATGACCCCGACACCAAAACTTTCCTCAAAGAACACGCTACCCATGATTATGACGATGATGTGCGAAGTGCAGCAGTCCAAGAATTAGCGAAGAATTTCAAAGATGACCCCGACACCAAAATCTGGCTCAAAGAACGCGCTACCCATGATTATGACGATGATGTGCGAAGTGCAGCAATCCAAGAATTAGCGAAGAATTTCAAAGATGACCCCGATACCAAATCCATCCTCAAAGAAGGCGCTATCCAGGATGATAACTGGGATGTGCGACGTGCAGCAGTCGAAGAATTAGCGAAGAATTTCAAAGATAACCCCGACACCAAATCCATCCTCAAAGAACGCGCTATCCAGGATGATGATAGGGAGGTGCGACGTGCAGCAGTCAAAGAATTAGCGAAGAATTTCAAAGATGACCCCGACACCAAATCCATCCTTAAAGAACGCGCTATCCAGGATGATGAGAGGGAGGTGCGAGGTGCAGCAGTCCAAGAATTAGCGAATCACTTCAAATATCACGCTGATTTGTTTGATATCTACTACCAGTGCGCTGTTAATGACCCCTTTAAGGATAGCCATGATCCCCCCTATAACTCCAATCCTCGGCGCATTGCACTGGAGATAATTATCAAGCAATTTCCTCAGCATCCCCAGACTTTACCACTGTTGCGCGATCGCGCAGAGAATGACCCAGATGAGCAAGTGCGGGAATTTGCTCAGAAGAAGTTAAAGCAGTGGGAAGGGTAAATGTAAGCTGAGTATATGCCCAAGAAAATCAGAGAACTCAAAAGTTTATTGCTGCAAGCAGGGTTTACCTACCGTCCTGGTAAAGGTAGCCACACTAATTGGTATCATCTTCTCCTACCTGGGAGAGTTACTATATCAGGTAAAGACGGAAATGATGCTAAAGCTTACCAAGAGAAAGACGTTAATAATGCACTTCAAAGGTTAGAAGAAATTAAAAATACTCAAGAGGAAGAAAAAGAATGAATTCCCACTACACGATAATTATTCAATGGTCTGATGAAGATGAGTGTTTTGTTGTCAGTCTTCCTGAATGGGGAGAATTTTGTCACACTCACGGAGAGACTTACGATGAAGCTTTGAAAAATGCTCAGGAAGTTTTAGAAATGCTGATTGAATCATCTTTGGCTGATGGTGAACCTCTCCCAGAACCTAAGACGCTAGGAAAGTCTTTGGAAGTTGCATAAAATTTATGAATTAAAAAGGTAGCTTATGAACACATCTGTAAATACAGCCAAAGTCTACGATGAAATTATAGAGTTTATTGCTGCTGGAACCACTCCCCAAAGTGTTATCGATTTCAAACTCTCGGATGCAGCCAAAGACCGTTTAGAGGATCTCGTTTACCGCGCAAAAACTGAAGGTCTTACAGGAAGTGACCAGCGAGAGTTAGATCATTTTCTCACGCTAGAGCATATTATGCTACTAGCAAAAGCAAAAGCTCGTCACTACATCAGCGCGGAGTAAGTATTCAAAGTGTCTCGTCCATATATTAATGCAGAATTGCGGCGTTTAGTTGCCGATCGCGCCGAGCATATTTGCGAGTATTGTCTCGTTTCTGAAGAAGATAGATCGTCGGGTTGTCAAGTTGACCATATCATCAGCGTGAAACACGGCGGCGCTACAACAGCAGATAATCTCTGTTATGCCTGTATTTTCTGTAACCTGCAAAAAGGCACAGATTTAGGGTCAATTAATTGGCAAACTGGCGAACTTGTGCGGTTTTTTAACCCACGCAGAGACTTTTGGGGTGATCATTTTCGACTAGATGAGGCTGTAATTCAGCATCAAACAGATATCGGTGAAGTTACCGCACGTATCCTAGATTTTAACAGTGACGATCGCATTATAGAACGACAAGCTTTGATTGCATCTGATCAGTATCCCTCAGCATCGGCGCTAAAACAGATAAATAAATAAGTTATGATGTGCGATCGCACTTATCAATGGGAATTCTATACTTAGCAACACTTGCTACTTCACTACTAGAACTCCCAAGGTAAATATATCATGGCTTATCAGAATATTGCAGCCGCCCTTTCGCCACAAGATATCCAAGAAATTAAAGCCGCACTACAGACAGTCCAAAAAAAGATGCCGTTTCTAATTACTCTCAGCACTGAAGAACGGCGGAAGTTAGTAAAAATGGGCGATAAAAGCCTAGCTTTTGTGAACAATAGCATTACTGCTGCTCAGTCTAACCGCGAAATTCTTCCAGCCACTTTTGATGTTGAGGAACTGGTTCAAGATTATCAATTAGCTGCTGCGCTTACCGAACTTTTAACCTCAATGCAGCAACTCACGGAACAGGTAGATGATACCCTAATGGCTGTCGGTAGTGAAGCTATGACTAGCAGTTTGACTGTTTATGATTACGTGAAGACTGCATCAAAAAAGACTCCAGGCTTAAAAACTGTCGCTGAACAGTTGGGCGAACGTTTTAAAGCTATTGGTAAAGGTAAATCTGCTAAAACTCCCGTCTCTTGATAAATTAATACTCTTCGGCGAGCCTCATATCATTTCAAAAATCTTTGTGATATCCCTCTTCTGTCACTCTCCGAAAACATTTGCCATTTCTTAATTCTAGAGCTTTTGTATAGCAAGCGATTGCGCAATTCTTTTCTAATAATAAATACAAGACAAATTTTTTTCTAATAGTATAGCTTGTATTGATTGCCTCATGAGGCTTCTAGCGATCGCCCTCCCGGAGAGTGACAGAAGAGGGATATGGTGCTTCTCGCTTGTATGCAATACACTTTGACCTCTCTCCAAGCCTCTCTCCTAAAAGGAGAGAGGCTTTGAATCTTACTCCCCAACGCTAGTAGGGAAGGGGTTGGGGGTTAGGTCTTTATTGGACTCAACACAGAAGCGCTATAAATAAATTTGCTGTAGGGGTGTACAAATGTACGCCCCTGTTTTGTTTATCCACCTTTTATCTCCGTCAACGAGTATTTGAACCGGATGAATCCACCTTTTATCTCCGTTAACGAGTATTTGAACTGGATGAATCCACCTTTTATCTCCGTTAACGAGTATTTGAACCGGATGAATCCACCTTTTATCTCCGTTAACGAGTATTTGAACTGGATGAATCCACCTTTTATCTCCGTCAACGAGTATTTAAACCGGATGAATCCACCTTTACAAGTTGCTTGAGTAGGGATGCTATGAGAATATTTACCTATTCTGCTGTTTTAAGATTTTGCGATCGCTATCCCCACACATCTATATAATAAGAAAACAGTCGCGATGAGCGATAACTATATTTTGAAACGTATACATATATACAGACAGCAAATCCTAAAAGAAAATAAAGAAACCTGTCTTTTGTCTTACCCAATAATAAGATACTAATAGTAATAGGAGATACAGAATATTGATTTGTAGCTTCATCTAAATCATATTTGAGTGCATCTGAGTACAGCTTAATATATTGCAAAATATCTTGATAAAATCTTAGCAAATGCTTACGGGTAAAGTTTCTTGTAGCGTGAACAGAAATTCTTAACCCCTGCCCCAAAAATACTAGTACCCCCATCATTAAATACTAGCGCCCCTACCCCAAGATAAATTTTAAGTTTATGTGGAGTGGGGGTTTTGGCGTTTGAGTACAACCTCAATCAATCCAATAAATCCAATCAGCATTGGGTTTTGTATCGAGTTGGATGTCACCTGATATAAGCATAAAAATAGCAGATGACTCTTTTACCAGATAGACATTACCGATGCAACAGTCTTTAGACAGTCTTAGCGATGTCTCCGACGGGCTTCTCTACGAGACGCTACGCGAACGCCTACCCCCAAGTACCAAAACGCAGGATTCTGCCCGTACATCCATGCTGAAAAATCTTCTCTCTGGCGTTTTTTTTGAGCCATTATTGAGTGATTTTCGCATTATTTTTGAGCGCGACCCAGCAGCACGGAATTGGCTAGAAGTGGTGTTTTGCTACCCTGGATTGCACGCGCTATCTTTGCATCGTCTTGCTCACTGGTTACATTGTCGAGGAGTCGGTTTTATCCCCCGCTTAATTTCTCATTTGGGGCGATTTTTGACCGGAATTGAAATTCACCCAGGTGCAGAGATTGGTCAGGGCGTGTTTATCGACCACGGAATGGGTGTTGTCATTGGCGAAACTGCGATCGTGGGCGACTATACACTGATTTACCAGGGCGTCACCCTTGGCGGAACTGGTAAAGAAACTGGTAAGCGTCATCCCACAGTCGGCAAAAATGCAGTGATTGGGGCGGGTGCGAAAGTTTTGGGTAATCTGCAAATTGGCGATCGCGTCCGTATTGGTGCAGGTTCCATTGTCTTGCAAAATGTCCCCAGCGATCGCACAGTGGTGGGAGTTCCCGGCCGAATTATTTCCCGCAACGATAACGCTAGCCTTTCTCCTTTAGAACATGGAAAGCTACCCGATGTGGAAGCAACCGTGATTCGTTCTTTGCTCTCGCGCATTGAAGAACTCGAAAAACAACTGCAAACTTTAAAAATCAAGAGTCATTAGTCATTGGGCATGGGGCATTGGGCATTAGCAAAGGACAAAGAACAAATGACAAATGACACTTTAGGCGATCAAGTTTTGCAGATTCCTTTGAGCGATCGCTGGCGAATCTATTACCGTTTGCAAGAGTTAAAAATTAATTGCTCTTGTCCCCCCGATGGTTCTTTGCGAGTGCAAGTGAACAATTTGCTCGAATTAATTCTAATTCGTAGTACAGTTATGCAATTTCTTGCTTCTCGTCACGAATTATTAGAGTGGCTAGAGCGTTGCTGGCATTACAGTGATGAGTCCTGAGTCTTTTCGTCAGACCTAATTCAGACACTATTAATCTTGAATTCATGACGCAAGTACTGGACTTTATCCTTTTTGTTCAGAGATGCACAAAGCTCGAATAGATTTAGAAGTTGAAGCTACTGTACGCTAGCAGAATTTGTTGCAGACTGAGATGGATTAGACGAGTTTTAGATTTTGTTTATTCTCCTAAATCTGAAAGTTCTCTGACATCTAGCAACAATTAAAAGGCGGAATTACCAAATCAAAATTGGAATTTCTGATTTTTAATTTTTCCCAAATTAATAAATTGAAAGTTCGATTATGGCGACTCGTAATAGAGATATAAGACTCCTCAATTTTTTGCACAATGAACTTGAACTTTCAAATGCCGATATTGCTGTAGCTCTGCGACACCGTGAATTAGAAAATGGCCCGCTACCGATGCTCCTCTGGCAGTATGGTTTTGTTGACTTGGAGCAGCTAGGAAAAATTTTTGATTGGCTAGCAGAACAAAGTTAGCTAATTTATATCCTTTAACTTTGAGTAGCATTCCCTGCCTAAATTACACCTAAATACACTAGAAAAAATGAGGTTACGAAGATGATTACATCCTTAATTGCTGGATTCTGTGTATTACTATGTTCCGGATTTGCTAATAGTTATATTAGTTCATTGCTAGTTGAACAAAATACAACTGACATCGGTAAAAAAGATTAGTAAATTATACATGGTTTTAGTTCCCTGCCATACAGATGTGATGATGCTAATCGGACAATAATTAAGGATCATGTATCCTACATTATGAATTGTGATATTTTTAGCATTTACCATCACTAGGGGTTGTAGAGAGAAAGGATATTAAGAATACTTCCAAGAGAGGGATATTTGCAATGAATCAAATCATAATTAATGACACTACATTACGTGATGGCGAACAAGCAGCAGGTGTTGCCTTTACTCTACAAGAAAAAGTAGCGATCGCTAAGTTTCTCGATGCCATTGGTATACCAGAATTAGAAGTGGGTATACCGGCAATGGGCGACGAAGAAACCCGTGCGATCGCCGCAATTTCTGACTTGGGTTTACAAGCAAAACTCTTGGGCTGGAACCGCGCTGTCATCTCAGATATCAAGGCTTCCATCGCCTGTGGTCTGAATCGGGTGCATATTGCCATTCCCGTCTCTGGTATCCAAATTGCCACTAAATTTCACGGTCAGTGGCGAGTCAGTTTACAAAAACTCAAAGACTCAATCAACTTTGCCCTCGATCAAGGTCTTTGGGTAGCAGTCGGCGGAGAAGATTCTTCCAGGGCTGATGAAAACTTCCTCTTAGATGTAGCACTTTATGCCCAAGAATGGGGTGCATCCCGCTTCCGCTTCTGCGACACTGTAGGAGTTCTCGACCCCTTCACCACCTACACCAAAGTCCAAAGGCTGGTTTCAGCGTTGACGATTCCCCTAGAAATCCACACGCATAATGATTTTGGTATGGCAACTGCCAACGCCCTTGCTGGTATTAAAGCCGGAGCCTCATCAGTGAATACCACAGTCAACGGATTGGGTGAACGGGCGGGAAATGCAGCATTAGAAGAAGTTGTCATGGCGATCAAACGCATCTACGGCGTTGATTTGGGCATTGACACTCCCAGTTTGCTGCAACTGTCTCAACTAGTTGCAGCCGCATCAGGAGCCGATGTACCACCCTGGAAAGCGATCGTTGGCGAAAATACTTTTGCTCACGAATCTGGCATCCATGCACACGGGGTATTGCAAAATCCCATCACCTATGAACCATTTGCTCCTGAAGAGGTGGGTTGGGAACGGCGTTTAGTAGTAGGAAAGCATTCTGGACGGCATTTGGTTTCAAACTTACTAGAACAGCATGGAATTTTCTTGAACTCCCAAGAAACTCAATCTGTTTTAGATGCAGTGCGTCATCAATCGGTACAGAAAAAACGCAGTTTGACGACAGACGAATTATTGAATTTGGTCAGAGAACAGAGGTACTCTCATGCAACGCGATGAATTAGAACTAAACTTGCCACCTGCTTTTGAAATCGGTGAAAAAGTCAGAGTTCGTAAACTGCTGAAAAACGATGGTACCTTTCCTGGTAAGGAAGTCGGCCAAGTTTTAGTGAACAAAGGAGATATCGGCTACATAGCGAGTATAGGGACATATTTGCAGAGTTCCTATATCTATGCTGTGCATTTCTTGGAAACAGGATTCGTCGTCGGCTGTAAGAAAAAAGAACTAGAATCTGTTGAGGAATCTCATGAAAGTAATGCTACGGATGAATGATGCCGGCACTTTAGTAGTCTACGTTGCTAAAAAAGACCTGGAAGAAGAAGTCGTCAAACAAACCGATGGAAATGATGGCAAGATTCTCACCCTAGCAAATGGTTGGGAATTAGAATTTCGTGATTTGCCAGACGCAGCAAATTTGCCCCAAACTGTAGAAGCTAAACGCCTCTCGTAAGGGGACTGGGGACTGGGGACTGGGGACTAGTAGGGACTAGTAAATAAATAAATATTTAGAAATACTTTCTCAGTACCCAATCCCCAATCTCCTGTTCCCAATTCCCAATGCTCAATGTCCAATAACTTATTATCAATCATGGGTGACAAGTATTTGACGTTATCAGAACTGACTCTTGAAGGACAGTTATTAGGTTTTGTTGGTGGTGAGCCAGGAAAATATAAATACTTGCAATTGGCAGTTCCATCTGGAAATGTGGAAATCAAACTGCCTAAAGAATTGCGCCGTTCTCTAAGTTTATCCTTAGTTCCTGGTCAGCAAGTTCGTGTTTGTGGTCATAGTAAATTAGACTCACGCACAAGTAAAATTAAAATCAAAGCCTATGGGGTGACGCCAATCAATACTTGTCCAAAACAAGATTTACCACCTCAAACCAAACCGAAGATTATGGTATGTCAAAAGGGCGGTTGCCTTAAACGTGGTGGTAAAGGGTTATTATCAGAATTAGAAAAAACTTTGTGCGATCGCGGTTT
>NZ_JABXKQ010000008.1 GCF_017114945.1 Nostoc sp. JL34 | reverse complement strand
ATAGTACAAAAATACTATATAGAGCGATCGCACTGTGCCAGTTGCGTAAGTCCTGGTAAAATTAACCTCATATATTTGACAATGCACAGTTTAATGTATTGCCAAAGCTAGATTACCAAACTGTTATATGAATTTGGTCAAGCAAACCCTTTTCTTTGAGACTCTTTACAAAAATAGACATCTCTTGCTCAATTTCCATATATTTTCATAAGCAAGTATGTATAGTACATTCCATTCCACCCTGTCAACTGTCCCATAGAGTCTTCATAAGTTGGAAATGGGGTTTTAATAACCTGCAACCAGTATCAATCTCTATCTCCCCACATAGTCTCAATAGATAGCTTTGTTTAACTGAACAATGGTGAGATTAGATATTCTGAACTGATAAAACCCTTTATAGATAAGGAAAATAGCCTATAATCTAACGCGCTCGCGATATAAATAAAAACACAGTTGAATAGTTGAAAAAGAATTTTAGGTGGGGTGATATGAAACCAAATATGAGTGGGTAAGTTACATCTAGAACACACAAGCGCTTCCTACCCCAGGAAAAACACTTATGAAAACCGAATTGAAAGCAAAGTTTCTCCAACACCTCCTCGGCAAAAAGAAGGAAAATGAGGGTTTTACACTCATTGAACTATTAGTAGTAATTATCATCATTGGTATTTTGTCTGCGATCGCTTTGCCATCTTTCCTCAACCAAGCTAACAAAGGTAAACAGTCAGAAGCTAAACAGTATACTGGTTCTATGAACCGCTCTCAGCAAGCATATCTTTTGGAAAATGGTGATTTTACCACTGTCATGGATAAGCTAGGCCTTGGGATTAGAACCCAAACTGAGAATTATGCATACGCTATTAATGGGAATACTACTCTGGTTGCCAACAATGGTATATCTCTGAAAGGGACTCTCAAATCCTATAAGGGTGTTGTTGTTAAATCAATCGTATTATCTACCAGTGAAGCAACTACTCTAGCCGTATTATGCCAGTCTGATGCTGTTGGCGATCGGAGTGCTGAAGTAGCAAGCTTTGGTACAGCTGGAGCCTCATCAGGTACTCCAATACAACCTGGTTGTAACACAGGCTTTTCTGAGTTGACTTCTAAGTAACAACTTAAGTTCTATATCTAATTGCAAGTTTTATAACAGTGGGTAGTCTCGGCTACCCACTTTAATTTTGTTGTGAATTCTGGGAATAGTACTAGTACTATCCTGAAAATTCTTGACTATGACTTCTGTCCAAATTATTACTGACATCTCTCCATTAGAGCAGCAAGCCCAGCAATATTTTATCAAAGGTAACTATACTCAAGCTGCTAGCCGCTATGAACAAGCCATCGAAACAGAACCAGAAGTGAAATCTCACTATTGGAACTTAGGATTAATGTTGCTATTGCAAGGACAAGAAGCAGAAGCGCAAATGACTTGGCTGCTGGGTATGGAGGAAGGAGAAGCCCAACAAGTTGAGCAATGGACTGCGGAATTGATAAAGGTTCTGCAAACCGAAGCCGAACGCAGAGAGACACTGGCAGATTATTCATTTGCTTGGGCAATTCGCCAACATATACGGGAAATTTCTCCGAAATATGTGAATAATCTTCTGTATTTGATTGAGCTATCTATTAAGCTAGAAAATTTTACTGGTGATGAATTAACTTCCCTAGAGGTAATTGAGTTAATTCAGTCAGAAGTAATTATAGATATTGAGTTATTGTTGCGAGTATTGGAGAGGATCATCAATGATGACCCTTTACACCCCTCTGTCCTAGAGTTTGCAGAGTGTTGTCTAACCCATGTTATTCAGCCTCAACCTTTCATTAATATTTTGCTGCCAGCCGCAGTCAAAATCGCCCATTCTATGCGGCAAACTAAAATAGCAGTATTAATAATAGAGCTATGTTTGCGCCTTGAACCTGAAAATCTAGAACTTCTGCGCCATCTCGCTGCTTTTTATCTAAGAGATAATAATTATTCTCAAGGAATAGAAGTAGCTAAGTTATGCTACTCACTATCAAAGACTGTAAGTGACCAAGTTTTTGCCAAACACCTGATACAGCGAGGATTAATAGAAGCCCCTGCTTATTGGAACGAAGCTTATGCAGTTTTCCTTGAGCAGGAATATTTACTAAACTCTTTGGTAGAACAACAACCTATAAATCTGGAATCAGCTAGGGTATTGCGTCTCTTCAATGCTAATTCTTATGCATCTTACTTACAAGATAACCCGCTAAAAAATAGACAAATTCAGAATCAAGTGGCGCAACTTTGTCAGCTTAACGTGCAAGAATATGCCAATGAAATAGTTAAACGATATAAACAACGTAGTTTATATAAAGCAAATAAGCAAATAAAGATTGGCTACTTATCCCATTGTTTATCTCAGCATTCAGTTGGTTGGTTGGCTAGGTGGCTAATTCAGCATCACAACCGTGAAAAGTTTGATATTTATGGCTATTTTATAAATTATAAACAAGTAGATGATCCATTACAAGAATGGTATGTTCAGCAATTTACTCAAGCTTATCAAGGTGGAATTTATACTGACGATATTGCCGAAAAAATTTACGAAGATGAGATTGATATTTTAATCGATTTGGATAGTATTACCTTAGATATTACTTGTGAAATTATGGCGCTTAAACCTGCACCTGTGCAAGCAACGTGGTTAGGTTGGGATGCTTCAGGAATACCAGCAGTTGATTACTTTATTGCCGATCCTTATGTTCTACCAGAATCTGCTCAGGAATACTATACAGAAAAAATCTGGAGATTACCCCAAACCTATATAGCAGTAGATGGTTTTGAGGTAGGTGTGCCAACTTTACGACGGGACTCTCTTGATATTCCTAGTGATGCTGTAGTTTATCTCAGCGCTCAAAGAGGATTTAAGCGCCATCCTGATACAGCACGGCTGCAAATGAAAATTATTAAGGAAGTACCTAATAGCTATTTTTTGATTAAAGGAATAGCAGACACAGAAGCTGTGCAGAAATTTTTTATGCAGTTAGCAGAGGAAGAGGGTGTAGAGTGTTCACGTCTGCGGTTTTTACCTTTGGATATCTCTGAGTCTGTCCACAGAGCTAATTTAGCCATTGCGGATATTGTATTAGATACTTATCCTTATAATGGCGCGACGACAACCTTAGAAACACTCTGGATGGGTATTCCTTTAGTAAGCAGAGTTGGACAGCAATTTGCTGCCCGAAATAGCTACACCATGATGATGAATGCTGGTATTACAGAAGGTATTGCATGGACTGATGAAGAGTATGTAGAGTGGGGTGTGCGATTGGGGAAAGATGAAGCTTTACGCCAACAGGTGGCTTTGAAATTAAAAGCATCTCGACAAACAGCACCACTGTGGAATGGAAAACAATTCACTCGTGAGATGGAGAAGGCTTACGAGCAAATGTGGCAGAACTATATTGAGGAAAAATAAGCTTAAAGGGCGGTTATAAACCTCGTCTACAACAGGCAAAACCCACGGAAGTGGGTTTCAAACCCTCAATTTTTCCTTAATCCTTCGAGAACATGGCGAACGTTTATGTAGCCGCGAATCCCATTATTCCTGGCTCTAAGTTGACTAAAATTACAAATTTAAGCACTAAAGTGCTTACTACAAACTTGTTGATAGAAGGCTTCTAAACCTGCGACACAAGCTTTATCATCAAAGAGACGATCGTGATTTTGGCTCATTCTTTCGGCAATAGCGCCTCGCCAAGCCTGATCTAGTCCTAATTTGACAGCAATTTCGATATATTCGGCTTCATTTTGAGCGATGGTATCTGTCACTCCTAACATTTTTAAGAAGCTATCAGAGTGACGGCTCCGCATAAATTCTCCAGGACAGGTGACAATGGGGAGATTACAAGCGATCGCTTCTAAAGTAGTATTACCACCAGACCAAGTAAATGTGTCTAAATAAATATCTGAAAGCAAGTTAATCATTAGATAGTCTAGTCGCTCTGGAATGCTGATAAATACACAGTAATCCTCGCTGTTAAGTCCAACAGTAGAAAAAGCACGCTTCAGGCGTGGCTCAAGTAAAGTACCACGCAAAAACACAAATTTAGCTTGAGGAAGGCGACGAGCAATTTCCGCAAAAATAAAATCATATTGGGGTAGATATTTAAAAGGAGCTTGGCAGCATAAATAGATAACTGCATCATCTTCTAGCCCAAAATCGGAACGGGTTTTGATAACAGGAGGAATATATGGCTTAGGATAAGAAACCCCAATATTGGGTAAGCGAATTAATGTTTCTGAGTAATGTTCTTGGGCATTTTCAGGTTCCATTAACTCGCTAGATAAAAAGTAATCAATTGTGGGTAAGCCTGTTGTCACCGGATGTCCCCAAGCCACGCATTGCAAAGGTGCAAGCCGCAAACCCGCCATTTGCATGGTTTGGGCATCCATACCTATTTCAGGAAAGACTAAAATATGCAATTTATCAGCAATTATCTGTTCACAAGCTGCTGGTAAGTTATGAGGAATATGGTGAAAAACATCGCTGTAATTTTGGAACTGTTGGGTAACAGGATCTGACTCATTTCCTGTGTAGTAACAGTAAACTTCAAAGTTTTGGCGATCGCAGTAACGTAACCAGCCAGTTAACCACAGTGTGCCACTATAAGAATGCAGGTAATGTGAAGCGTAACCAATACGAATTTTTTGATTAGGCTGAAGCTTAGGCATAGATAAAGGAACTACCCATTGTGGATAATTAGCTGCCATAATTTCATGTACTAACTTTCCATATTGGCGTTGCAAATCTATATCATTTTGTGCTTGATATGATAAGTAAAAGTTTGTGAGACGACCTATACCTGCTAAAGCACTATGTTGCTCTTCTGTAGTTTTGATAGATGTTTGCTCAATTAAATTTCGTAATCCTTGAGCGTAGCTTTGGCGATAGAAGTTAATTTCCTCTATGTTTTCATATATTGATGGAACTGTTAAATATTTGAGGATTTTAAAAGTATAATCATCAGGTAAGCATTTAGCAGCATTTTCTGCACTTAAAATTGCTTCTTCAATACGTCCATTTCGCCGCAAATCGATTATTAATGAAAAATGTAATCTTCCTTCTGTAGGGTAAAGTTTAATTCCTTGCTGAAGAGTGTTAAAATATTGTTCTAGCAGGTTTAAATGTCTATAGCAATAACTTAAATTGTAATAAATATCTACATCATCCAATTGGATTTCTAAAAGTTTTTTATATTGAACGATCGCTTCTATCCATCTGCCTTCTTGAAACAATCTAGTACTTAAATCAAAAACTAATTGCCCGACATGTATATTATGGAAGCGTTCTATTTTATACGTAGGGACTTTCTCTATTATAAATGATGCTAAACCTTCTAGATTTTCATGTTGTAGAATAATTCGACCGTGGAGGAAAGGAGCTATAGCTCTCAGTTCAAGTTCATCTAAATTTTCCAGCAGAGAAATTTCACATTCTACAGTAATATCAAAATCTTCTGTTAGTAGCAGATTCATAGCCACAGTAGACAAAACTAAATTGGCATCATCTTCAGATATGCCATTAGTATTTATAAGTAACGTTATCTGGTTACTATCAGAATGATTTATTACTGTTTTAATTACTTGTTCTAATTCTACAATTAGCGACTCTTCTGATTGCGACCAATCAGGAAAAATTATAATATTTATATTTCCATATTTCACAGCTAATGTGTCTGTAATAGATCCTTCTGCTCTGTTACTTAAGTTAATCTCTCTCACTTGTTAATTACCTTTATTTAACTAATATTTTTAATATAAAAGTACTTAAAAATTTTGCTTTTATCCTCAAGCAATTACCTAACAATAGATAATATTTAAAAGTAAAAATCACAATCTATAATCTAAAAATAAAGTTAATCATAATCTTTTTGAAGTGGCAAAGCAATGAAGTTTAGCTGCTCATTAAAATCACTAGTAGAATTAACTAATATCAATTTTTGTGTGTAAGCTTGATAGTAAAATAGTTTATATCCTATATTTCTTAAATACTGTTCAACCTCAATATTGCTGACTTGACTATCTGAAATATTTTCATATAAGATAACCGGGGCAAACTGAGTAAGTAATTTTTGACTACCTACAAGTACTGCCATTTCATGACCTTCTGCATCTATTTTGAGAAAATCGACTTTCTCAATATTTTCTTGCTCAATTAGGCTATCTAAAGTAAAACAAGTAACTTCCTCAAAAGCGTCAGAAGGCATATTCTCTGCTGCATCACTAGAAATCACCTGGTTGAGTTCGCTAGCAGGATGTAGTAATAACTTTACAGTACCATTGCGATCGCTAGCTGCCCCTGCACAAACATTTACCCATGAAAATTGGTTAATTCTAGAGGTTTCTTGCAAGCAACGTACACAACCTGAGAAAGGTTCAACTGCTAAAACTCTTCCCTGTGAGCCAACTTTTAAGGCAGCACTGAAAGTATAGACTCCCACATTAGCGCCAACATCAATAACCGTCATCCCAGGTTTAATACTATTGCGCCAAAACTCCATTTCTTTTTCAAACCAGTCTTGCTCGGTAATTAACACGCTGGTGACAATACTACGCAAGCTTGGCTCAACTGCCATGATTAAATCACCTTCAAAAGGTACATAAGTAAACAGGCCATCTTTGGGTAATTTAGTCCAATGCCACTCTGGAGATGAGGAATTTGACTGATAAAATTTACGGGAGACTTCCTGCCAGTAACCTGCAACTTCTATCTGGTTTAAGTCTCGGTAAGCCAAGTACAGTGCGTGAAGAGTTGGTGCGTAATCTGGCACTAACTTTATAGATTGATGTAAATATAAAATTCCTTCTGGTTCCCCATATATTAAACTAGATATTCCTAGCTTTAGACTAACATTAACTGAGTTTTCTAAAACTCGATCAACCAGATGTAACATACGACGACTTGCAGTAGTGTAAAACGCTATCTGCGAACGACAGATTATTTCACTTAACAAAAATAATGCTTGCTGATAGCTATTATCAGAGCGTAAAATAGTTTTAAATGACTTTTGATAATTACCAGAAATATTTTTTTGATTTTCAAATATATATATTAAAAAGCTAGAATGATTATCGTAATTTGTATAAGCAGACTGAAGAGTGTTGATAAAAGTATTAAATGCTATCTTTGTTGCTGTTGATATTTCTCCAATCATGCTATGAATTAAAGTAATATGGGCAGAACAAATTGGGTGCCTATCTATGTTAAAACCATTATTTAGGGCTTCAAAAGCTATTTCCAGATAAACTGAGCGCATGACTAAATTATCATTACACTGTTCTGCTTCTATCAGAGCTACTACTGCCAAGTTATTCCAATCAACTGAGGAATTGGGATTATCCCAAGAAGTTTTCGCCAGAATTAGAGCAATCTTCGATAAAGTATCAGTATCAACAGATGGAATTAATTGTTGAATATATTGTAAATAGACATCATTAGGAGAACGAGCAGATTCCATATATAAACCTGGGTATAACTAGTTATCTAAATCTTGTTTAAGATAGAGTAGATACATAGTTAATTAATAAAGCTATCTACTCTGGCATCAATTTGAGCTAGAAAAGCTTCTCACTCAATATCTGCAAAATTACCAAACAGAGAAATTTCTAATACTTCAATAATCTCTAAAATTTCTTTCATTAGAAAGTTTATATTGACACTAGATAAAAACACTTTGGCGTTCTCAACACCAATATTTCTCCCATTAAGGAGTAGGGTATACATTTGAACCTCTGATAAAATCATTATACTCAGATGCTATTTGTGGAATAAGATGACTATATCTTTCTGGAAAGGCAACTATATCTGTATAATAAAAAGTATTATTTTTGGTATAAATATTGTTAAACAGATACTCATTAATTTGCTCTAAATATTGAGATGAACATCCATAAAATAACGGATTACCAAAATTATCCATAACGATATATTGGGTATAATTCATATTTTTTAATTCATTAAGTAAATCTTTCGCAAGCTCTATATTTTTTAGGGATGAAATTTCATTTTCCCAATAAAGTATGGGATTATGTTCTTTAATTATACTCAGAGAAGATAATAGAATTTCAAAGTCAAATCCATCAGTATCAGTTTTTATGAGTATACACGTACCTAAATTTGAACTTTTAATAATTGATTCTAATGAATCTGATTTCAAACTTTTAGTTTTACTTTCTACTGCTCTTGCTGTACCCCTATTTTTTACCAGTTCTACATTTTGGAAATTGTTTCCTGATACAAAAGAATTTACAAAAACAATTCTTTGGTTATATTCTGAAAGGTTATGTTCCATAATATCAAAGAATTCTTTATCTGCTTCTATACATATAATTGGGTTTAAGCAATATTGCAGTAGCAGAGCTGTTGTATCACCAACGTTTGCTCCAATATCAACTATAAAGTCTTGATTATTTGGTAAATATTTAGCGATAATACCTATAAATTTGTCATAAAGTCTAAACCTATTCTGATAATGTGGCAAAACATGATCGTAGGGAAGATTTATAGAAATATCTTTAACATTGTAAGTAATAAATTTTTTAGATGATTGATATTTAATTTGTTTTTCTTGCTTCAGGAGAATATTTAGATGATTGCTTAAGTTATCAATTTGGCAAGAAGGTATTTTAGCTAGTAGCACTTGGGCTAAAGCTTGTTGAGCCTCATGTTCTAAAATAATTCTGGCATTGATGCGAGGTAGCAAAGCGTCCCACTGAATATCAGCTAATTTTTCCACTAGAGAAATTTCTAATCTTTCGGTAACGTCTAAATCTTCCTGTACCAAAAGATTTATAACTACACTAGATAAAAACAGTTCAGCATCCTCACTAGCAATGTTAACAGTATCGATAAGTAGGGTAATTTTTTCACTTTTTTCACTATTAGGATGAGTAGTAATTGTCTTAATAACTTGTTGCAACTCTAAACCAAGAGACTCTTCTGGTTGTGACCAATCAGGGAAAATAATTAGATTAATTGTATTGAGATTTAAAGAAATAAGTGTAGCTTTAATTAATACAGTACTGACAGTTTGCGCCATTTTCATCCAAGAAAACTGTTGTACCTGTAATAAACCTGCCGTAATTAATAAATTACGAACAGCTGGTTTTTGTACTTCACAAAGTGCATTTGTCATTTCATGTACATCATCATCATTCACATATATTGCAGCTTCACCTGCAACTTCTGGAATTGAAGCATTAGGACAAGTAATCACAGGACAACCACAAGCCATTGCTTCTACTATGGGCAACCCAAAACCTTCATACTTAGAAGGATAAACTAATGCGATAGCACCAGAGTAAGCTATTGCTAACTCTTCATCACTGAGATGCAGCATATGAACAATGCTACCTAATGTATAGTCTCTAAATTCTGGTGATAATACACCATCATTTCCTGTAACGACAATATCAAATCCATAGCTACTTGGAAGCTGTGAAAAAGCTTTGAAAAACAAAATACTATTCTTATAAATATTCCCAAGGCGGACTAACAGAAAGTAAGGTTTGGTAATACCATATTTTATTTTAAATTGATGAATATTCTCCTGATTAGCTACTGAAAATTTTGTATGGTCAACTCCATTCTCAGCGATTATTACAGACTCCAAGGATATTTCTGGAAAGTAGGTTACTAAATCACGTGCTGTATTTTTTGAAACAGCAATAAAGGCAGACGCGTGTTTAATTGCATAATGTTTTTCTTGCCAGATAATATGATTTAAGTTGGAACCTATTAGTTCTGCTATCATGTCATGAGCTATGAATACAGAAGGTGTAGTAGTCGGCGTTGTATGGTACGACGAAATAAATAAATCTGCACTTTCTTCATCGCACACTTGCTGTAGCATGGATCGATCAGAGTCAATATTGTCGTAATCATGATATGGTATTGTGCGATATCTAATACCAGGAACTATGGGTGCAGTGCCATCACGGTCAAGGAGAATAATATGTTTAGCAAATCCATTTTTTACCCATTCTTCTAACAAGGATTTCCAGACACGAGCAATGCCAGTTTGATAAAGTTGAAAGAAAACACCATCAACAATAATTATTGGTATTGTTTTTTGAATTTGTGCAATTTGCTGCTGCATTTCATCTGGTTGTAAAAATCGCCAATTATTGCTGCTGAGTTCTTTTTGTGCAATTGGTACTACACCCAATGTTTCAGCAGTATCAACCCTCGTTTCATCTGTTACCCATGATAAGTATTCACGCAAAAGAACTGGAAACTTAGTTGTTTCCTGCAAAGTTTGCCATTCATAAGCAGCATTAATATAACCATAATATTGCTCTTTAAATTGCAATTGTTTTGCTGTTACATAGGCAAAATGCTGGAAAACTAAACCAATTTTCTCAGTTTCTTGATGTAAAAAAGGATTGATTGCTGCCACATTTTGATATTCACCATCTAATGAGGTTTCTACTAATACGGGAGGTTCATGTGCTGCCCAAAATACTCCTGGTTTAAATCTCCATGTTCTTAGCCACTCTAGTTGAGGATTCTGTGTGTAACAATTACGAGTACTGATAATTAATTTTTCACCAACAAAACACCAGCACCAATAGAAAGCAGCTGTTTTCTCAAGATTGCTAATGAACATTTCTCTAGCAGCACAAATCTGCTCTAATGTCCACAATTCATCTACATCAACCTGCCACAACAAACATTCCTCTTGAATGTTGATAAGTGGTGCATTGACCATTTCTCGTTTTCCGTCCCAAAAAATACTTTCTGGTTTTCGATATATTGTTATTTGAGTCGGAAAAAGTTGTGCTATTTCATCTAGATATTCTGTAGTCCCGTCGTAACTACGACCATTTTTATGCATTTCCTTACTGATATTTGCACCCAGTTTCACACTCCAACCTGTATCGTGCTTTAAGTCGGCTACCCCTTCAATAATATGCCAATGCCACTTAAAAGGAAGATGTTTAAATACTTCAATGTGATACCGAATAAACGGTTGCCCATTTAGGACTATAGTAAAAAAGTGAATTGGTAATTCTGGCGTTGAGTTATTAACAGCCTCCAAGACTTCTAATTCTTGACGAATAACCAGCTTAGGCAGTTCAATTTTACAAATATTATCACTGTTAAAAACGGATTCAAATAAGTATTGAGCAGCTTGATTTTCTGGGATTATTCTGACTTCTTGTAAAATTTCTCTTAGTGTACTCTTTCTAATTATTCCAAATAACAACACACTAAGCGGAATATTGAGTAGTGGAAGTACTTCTAATGCTTGCGGATATGTAATATTTTTCTGGCGAAATACAAGTTTTTCTTGTTTCTTGAATACCCCTGAAATAAATATGCCATCCTCTATTCTGTTTTCTACAGATGATAGCCAACCCCCTGTAAAAACTCCATTTATATCTTGAGAATCTGTAGATGTTAGGATATCAATGGCTGAAGATATAAATGAATCATCATACTGAGTATAATTGTTGGCAACAAGTATATAGTCTGCTACTATATTTTCCGTTAAAGATAAAATAGAGTCTGCAACAGTTTGATAATCGCTTAATTCACAATCATTAATTTCGTATATTACTATATTTTTATATCGAGATTTATGCAAAGAATCAGACAAAATTTGACTTTCAATTGTGGAATTAAATTTGTATATTAGATATATAACAGCTACTACACAAATGTCTGAAGCCAAATTATGATGATTTAAACTCTGTTCTCTTACTAGAATTTTATGATTTTCTATTTCTTGTAATTCTTGCTTGTAAAAAGCCTCTTCTTGTTCTAGCAATCGATTATCTAAATTGTTGTTAGGTAAATTTTCAAGGGAAGAACCTAGCATAATCCTGTTACAAACTTTATCTAAGGTTGGATCATTACCTGGCTGCAAATCATCTAAAGTTTCAAATCTCAAGTCGTGGAAATAAAAATTCTTTATACCAATTGAGCTAAATTTATGAGAAAATTTAAAGAAGTAAGCATTCGTAAAGCGATAAAGTCTCTTGAAATCTTCTGCTGTTAATTTAGATGAATCTGCTAATAAATTATCAACGAGTTGATTTAGATGTTCAATACTAGTATCTTGAATAGTGTATCGTGAGGCTTTTTCATAAGATGAAGTTGCTAATGTTGCTGTTGGTACACCTCTAGCGATCGCTTCAATTGCCACTGTGCTAAAAAAGGCGATCGCTGCATCTGTATGCCAAAGCAATGCATAGGAGGTTAACTGCTCAGAAGGCATTACAACGCGGATATTTTCAGGTAGAGAAAATACCTGTTGATAAGCTTTTGACAAAGAATCTGTTTCTATTGGAGTATCTTTATTACCTCCTATATAAGGATGATGACGAATTACTAAGTATTCATTTCTATTTTTAAATATCTCTATTAAATTGGTAATTATATTAAATTGATCAGTAATTCTTGCTCTATCATCTAATGCTGCTAATTCATCTTCACTTGAGGTAAATACTGCAAAAACTTTAGCCTCTAAAGGTATTCTTAATTGACGACGAATATCTATATGATTTGTTGGAAAATTATAAAATGATGGCCAGTTCATATCCAAGCCATATTCACGATTTATGAAATAATTTTTGGTTTGTGCTAGTTCTTCATTACTTAGTGTTGTATTCTGCCAATTTTTTACACACTTTAAAAGTGGCTGTGTATTCAATGTAGTAGTGTTATCGAAAAATATAAAACTATCATCAATCCAACCTCTTTCGTGAGTTATGACATCGATTTTTAGCTGACGTGCTACTTCAAATGCAATGCGATAGGGAGCAAATCGTCCATTAAATAAAAATAAATTACTTGGTTTATAATTATTAAATAGTTTAATCAGTGCATTATAAGTAACTAAAGCATCAATTAAATATTTTTTATGAACTCTTTGGATATGATTACTAGCTAGTCCTGTAACAGATATCCGAAAGTAGGTATAAATAGTTGAAGTTACCCATTTACCAATTGGTAAATCATTATATACAGCATTATTATAATTTTCAGGACTGACTGTTTTTATCCAATTGTTAGCAATGGTGTAATCATCATTTTCAATAAAGTTACGTATTTGTGTGTATGGTAGACCAAATAAATCTTCAAAAAAGTTTTTGCCTACTTTAGAACAGCTTTTGCATAATTCTTCGCTGCTATTAAACCTTGTAATAGCGCAGTCATTGTAAATGCCGTCACAACCTACAACCAAAACTTCACAGTCACGAAGTTGTAATGCAGTAGCTACAACAGCATCCAGTTGATTATGAATTAACCACAAGCCATAGGGAGAGAAGAAAAGAACTTTATTTTTGGTAGACATAACGTTGATTTACTTCCTAAAAAAATATTTTAGTGATGTGAAAATATCTCCCATTTCCAAGACTGGAGCAATGCAAAGCGATCGCCTATTAACTCAAGCAATCTAACGCTATATCTACTATGTATCCAAGGGGAATTCTACTGATAAATTTGTCTAGATTTACGCTAACCGCAAAATTAATTCTGTGAATTCACGGTGATTACAGGATAGTAAACTTTTGTAAAAATTTAAATCAACTACTTAGAGTTGCAACTGTAACAGCAATATCTCACCTTCACTGCCTCAACTAATCACTCTTCTTCCCAAGATAAAAGCCTCAGCAGCTTCCACACCTACACTAGCACCACGCCAGCGAGCTAGGTGCTCTAAAGCTGCAACAGAACGAGCATGAGGCCAAGGACGCATCTCAGACTCATAAGCTGCTAATGCCTCTAGTTTCAAACTTAAGGTTTCTGATATATCCACAAACCAGTTTGGTACAAAGGCAGGAGCTGAACCAGGAGTCTGCCATTCAGTACTAGAAGCAATTTCAAAAAACAGCAGAGTTTTAACAGTACTACCAGGCATCGGTCGAGTAGCAGTTACTACCGCTTGATGAATACGGCAGTGGTCAATATTAACATCACCAATATGGTGAGTATAAATAATTTCTGGCTGATATTGAACAATTTCTTGTTCTATGACTTTAGTTATGTCTAACAAGTCGCAACTGTCCATGCGGTTATCAGGGAAGTCATGCAGCGTAAGGGAAGTCACACCTAAGATTTCACTAGCTTGATGTGCTACTTCAGCCAAAGCTGAAAGTTCATTTTGTAGCTTTTTGCGATCGCGCTGTGGAGTACGGCTGGTAGCTCCTTCTGCCAAAATAAGAACATGAACAATATCACCTTGCTGAGTGTGTTTAGCGATCGCACCACCACAACCCAGTACTTCATCATCTGGATGAGCAGCCACTATAAGAATGTTCATTGTTTAATCTCATCCTGCCCACTCATAAGGATATCCAAACTATCAGCACCGCAGTTGAACAGTAAATCAATCGCTGCCAAGTTTGGCAAGAACTCATTATGTAGTTGTGGATAAACAGGATGGTTATAATCTTGGTAATGAATATTAATACCTGCATCAGCAAAGGCGGCTTCGTCTATATAGTTCCTACCTTGGGAACCAGACAAATATACTGTTGCGCCCACAGCCTTACAGATATTGAGAATGAGTTCTGACCCTTTCCCCTGTATGCCCAGATCAGTGGCTTTGATAAATTGAGGCTGCTCAAGTCCTAAGCATTCACACAAAATATCTGTTAGGGACAAGTTTAAGTCAGTCAGACTATGCCATATTTTCTCTTTGTAAATACTATGTAATCGTTCGACAAAAGAACAGAAGTAAGGAGAGTTACCATAATAGGTCTTTATGGTTCCCCAGTGTTTCCACTGCCAAAATTGTTCATTATCTACCAGTACCTCAGGAATCATGGCACGGTAGTTGGCTTTGACTGGTACAGTAAGCCACGTCGAACCCCGATCAGTCTTTACTTTATTGCGGTTTTCCCAATCACGGGGGGTGTATTGGACTGTATCTAGGTAAATAAATAAATCACTAATTGCAATGCGGTGAAAGTAGCCAAGCCAAGGCTGATAGCGTGGTTGACTAATAGTGACGATCATCTTTCCTCCTTATAGAGATAGCAAGTAGGCTGGCTTGATTATATAGATACAATCATTTCATTTGTAACAGGGTTCCCGGTACATATAGATGGTAAAGTCATGGAGTATGTAGTCATGACGTAGAACTACCCAGGGAGTCAGAGTACGACAAAACTGAACTGTAGCCAAAGGATCTGCATAAAACTCTCCAGATTCTTTCTTTTCAGCCCAGTTACTTAGGGAATTGAAAGCTACAGCTTTGCTACAGCTTTCAAACATTGTCTGTATAGTTTTTTCCATTAGCTCCCTATCGCCGAAGTTAAATAAGCCACTGCCTAATACATAGTCAGCTATCCAGTTATTGTCTGACTCCAAAATGCTACCTTCTTGAAATAGATAAGTGGGATAACACTCACGAGCGCAACCTACCATCTCTGGTATAATATCAATGCCCAGATATTTACCTTGAAAATTTAGTGCCGATAAATGCTCAACTAAATGACCTATTCCACAGCCCACGTCCAGAATTGTGGCATTTTCAATATTTCCAACTTCTAATAATATCCGAAATCGATTGGTCTGCCCCTGACTTGACCCCCAATCAACTGCTTGAAATGTCGCTCCATATTGTTGAATCAATGGTAGATAATGTGTTCGTATTCGTCTTGTATACTCTTGAGACTTCAACAGATTGACATCAATATCTCCGGAAAAAGCTTCGTCGGGCAAATTTTTTTGAGTTTTCTGTACAACCATCTTGCAATGTTCCTTGGGACAGTATAAGGGAAATCGAACACGGATAAAGCCTGCTTTAGTAAAAGCTGATATCGAAGAGTAATTTTCGTTGCAAATATGAGCAAGGAAAACATACGACGCACCATTAATTCCAAGTAAGCCATCAGTTCTGTCTGACGCAGGTAAAAAATACCACTGGCAAACACATAGTTAAAACAAAGTTGCAAATTGTATTCAATTATCAAATGTCTAAGAATAAATAACCTTAGTCAATTTGGGTAATATCTCTATTTTCTATATTTCTTCTTACACGCCCTAAAATTTTTTGTAGCCTTTGCTCAATTTGTGGATGTTTAATATCCCACTCTTCTCTCAAAATGGCCATAGAAACAACATCAAAGAAACGACCTGCTTTAAATATATGTTGTCGAAAATACCCTTCTTGAGTAAACCCAAAACTTTTATGTAAATCTATGACCGATTGATTAAATTGAAAAACTTCACAGCAAAGTTTATTGAGTTGTAATTTTTCAAATACATACTTCAATGCTAGTTCTTCTACAAATCCACCAATGCCTTTGCCTCTTATATCGGTGCTGGCTAAATAAAATGCCCAGTAGCAATATTTATTTTTATAGTCAATGTTGTAAAAATCAACAGTGCCCACATCCTTTTTAGCATAAGTGATAATAAAATGCTTTCTGGTTGTATCGTGAAAACTCTGCTGGAACCACTTTTCATGTTCTTCAGGAGTGATATAGTGATCGCTATACATATATTGGGCGACTTCAGGTAGGTTACGCCACTGGCGAATTGTTTCTTTATCTTCTTGTAGAATATCTCGCAAAGCAATCAACATATTTTCATCCTGATTAATATACCTTTTCAGATATCGCCCGCCATTCAGCATGTAACATATACTGCGGTTGTATCTGTTCAACTATTTCCAGGTGCTGTAGCGAAAGCAGTTTCCAGGCGTCTGTCAATAAACTTTCTACCTCACGCCTCCCATATAAGCAAATTTGCCCCACTCCTACCAATGTGCCAGCAGAGATATCTAAAGTTAGCCCATCAGATCCCGGCCGTCCAGATACATAACTGCTATGGCGATCGCTATAAGGGTTAAAGAAGAATTTTCCACCTGTTTGCAGGACACGTCTAATTTCAGCTACCGTCTGTTGTGCCACTGAAAGACCACAGCAAGTAATAGCACCCCGATCTATAACCAAATCAAAATAGTTATTCTCAAAAGGTAGTTGATTAAAAGTACCTGTTCGGAAGTCACCAGTTAAATTATCTTCAGCAAAACGCTTTTGTGCATACTTGACCGCACTGTGACTAGCATCAATACCAGATACACAAAACCCCTCACGCGCTGCGAACCAAAGATTACTACCTGTGCCACAACCAACTTCTAGAATTCTCACCTCATGGCGTGGCTTGTGATGTGGATAATGCCGGAAAACAAAGCTTACTACTGCATCCCAAGGATAGCGCTGCGAATGCCCCTGGCTATATTTCTCTTCCCAAATTGGATCGAAGGTTAGTGTTTCACTCATATAAAATCTATAGTTTTGAAAATACGATCTGTTGCTGGTTACGGAAATACTTTAATTCAAGTTTGATAACTCAATAACTTTGTTGGCTAGTAAGGCATATTTAAGAGTGCGTCCTACTAGTAAATATGAATGAGCTGGTGGTATACCCGTCCCAGGACGCTGGAAGACAATATCATTTTGGGTCAACAAATGCCCTGCTGGTAATGAATGTGCTGCTACACAGGATAGCCGAAAGTTTTGACGGCCTTGTGTTTCGCTAGGTGTGGGGCCCACGGATGAATTACCCAGACATTTTTCTGTTTTTCTCACTGCTGTAACGAGATTCCGAAATTCATCTGGGTCAGATGAGAACCAGTGATCTGGCCCCGGCAAATTTTTATCCAGCGTAAAATGTTTTTCAATCCAACAGGCTCCTAAGGTCACTGCTCCAACTGCCCCACTAATGCCCTCAGTATGGTCGCTGAATCCTACTAAGCATCCAAAAACTGCTGACAGCGCTGGGATTTTACGTAGGTGTACATCTTCAGGTGGCGTTGGGTAGGATGAAGTGCAGTGAAGCAGAATTAGCTGGTTATTTCCTGTCTCGTAGAAGGTATGTAAGGCGTCGTCAATTTCTGCCAGTGTTGCCATACCTGTTGAAAGTACTGTAGGCAAGCCTGTTTGTCCCATCTGTCGAATCAGGGGTAAATGTGTAAGGTAATCAGAGCCATTTTTCAATACTGGCGCACCAATTTCTACTAAATCCCTAATGCCACCTTCACTAGTAGGGGTACTGTGAAAGCTGATTAAGCGGCGATCGCAGTAGGCTTTTAATTCCCCTAGCGATTCCATTGTTAATTCATACCGTTTAAACATCTCATACTGGGTTTCAATAACAGTCTTACCTTGAGAAATATACTCGTAAGTCAGAGACTTATCAGAGATGAAATCTTCAGTTCTATAGTTTTGAAACTTGACTGCATCGGCACCAGCATCAACAGCTGCATCAATTGTCTTCTTGGCTAATTCAATATCGCCATTATGGTTAATACCAATTTCTGCCACCAAGAAACAAGGCTGGCCTCCTCCAATTAAGCGTTCACCAATGCGAATTGGATTCATTTTTTTGCCTCCAATAGTATGGTTGCTATTCTGGTAGTGCCATAACCATCTACCAATTTCTGACCCTTTTGGGTAATTTCCATCCTGACTTGCTTTGCTAAGAGTAATTTTTTAATTCCTTGTGCGATCTCTACTTCTGAAATATCTTGATGCCACCCCAAATTAACAGCCACATTGATTTTGCCTAGTTTTTTAGCAGTATCTTGCTGATTATCTGCCAAAATTAGAACAATACTGGGTAAACCCATAAAAGCGAGTTCCCAAGATGTAGAGCCAGCAGCAGCGATCGCTACATCAGCCCAAGCCATGAGATCGGGCATATTTGTTACATTTCTTTCTAGACGGATAGGAAACTGCAACTTTTGACTAGCCGATCGCAGTTGCTCATAATGCGGATTACTTCCTCCAACTACAACAACTACTTCTAGCCCTTCTACTTCTACTTCTTGCAATCCTTGAATTACCTTGAGAGTTACATTATCTGGATCTGCACCACCTAGTGTAACTAGTAACTTCTTAGCTATTGGAGGGAGCGATCGCTGCCATCCTCGCCACTGCCAAAACTCCCGTCGCAAAAGGCTATAGCTTGTACCAAGTAACAATTGAGTATATGGCTGTCGATTTATATACAATCCCTCATCAGCATGAATATTTTGATTTAAAATAATGTCAGCATGGTAATGTTTTGCGTGTCCATAATCATCAATGAATAAAAGTTTTAGCTCAAATTCCTTGATGATTTCTTGATACTTAGCACCGAAATAGTAGCCATCTACCACAACCCAACTTGCATTAAACTGACGTGCTAGTTTTGCTGTTTCTTCAGCATCTTCAGTACTTCCAAGCTGAATCGGCAGGTGGATAACTTCCATTCCCTCCGACTTTAACCGAGTTTTCAAATTTGCTGCTTCCGTCGCCATAACAAAAATTGCCTGACCACCTGCATCTTGCCAAGCCTGAGCCAAAGCCAGACAACGCATTACATGACCTGTACCTATTTGTGTTGATGCATCTGCCCGAATAAATAGTTTCATTTGCAACCAGTCTTTTCTAATAAAAACCAAGTTACATCATCCTGTGGAAATTGATTATCGCGGTGATAGACAAAACCATAATCTAATAGATGTAAATCATCAAATTTATCAAGCATCTCACCGGCAAAGTCCCGCTTAAATAATTTACCCTGATGACCACGATAATTTACCTCTACAGGTGTGGAATTATAATATTCTGCAATACAAATATAACGATTACTAACTTGATAAAGTAGTTCATATACCTTCGGTAGCATATCCGAACTGATATGTATCAACACTCCCTTAACAACAGCCAGATCATATTTATAAACGGGTACAAAGTCGAGAATTGATTGGTGGTAAACCTTATAATCATTATGTCCTTGCAATTTTTCTACAGCTTTTTGGTTAATTTCCACTGCCGAAATTTCTACTCTAGGAATAAGTTCTTTAATTGCCTGTAGATTAAGACCTATATTGGCACCAAGCTCAATTAGCGATTGAATAGAGTTAGTTCTTGAAAGGATTTTTGCAAATAGTGAAATATTGCTAGCACTTGAAATATATTCCTGATTTCTATTGATGTATTCATCACCAAAGCTACCAGCCCAAAAATGTTCTTGCTCAGTTCTAAAATCAGAGTTATTTACCATATTGTTTTTGTTCCACATGTGCATTAATTAGTGCCCAATCAGGATACTGTTTGAGCAAATCCAAACAATCCTCCAAAGTAAAATTTGGAAAGTTAGGATAAAGCGCTTCAATAATTCTTTTGATAAGTTCAAAATCATCTGCTGTATCCACTGTCCAGCGATGTAAACTTTGATTTTCTGAATAAACTACCTGAGTCAATCGATAACGTTCAGGCTGTATATTAATGAACGGAGTAACATGCTCCCGTTCGAGTTGTTCTGTTGCTTCTAAAAATGCCTGATGTAATGCTAGAAAAGAAAAAACCTCAGTATCCATTCCTCGTGGGTAGCTTCTCTCTAAACAGTTAGAAACATAATCATATTTATATCTATAATCCAGATAAAATTGAATTACTTTGTCAATCACTTGTGGATCAATAAGCGGGCAATCGGAGGTGATCCGAACCACTACATCTGCATGATGCTCTTTAGCCGCGCTATGATATCTGGCTAGCACATCATTTTCTGAACCTCTAAAATATGGTACTGAAAGGCGATTACAAAGTTCAATGATTGGCAAATCTGTACTATTTATGGTAGTAGCAATTACAATTTCATCAGCCAACTTGACTCGCTTTAATCTCTCAATCTGATATTCTAATAAAGGCTTATCCAATACCTTTTTGAGTACTTTTCCAGGAAGGCGAGTTGAAGTCATTCTTGCCTGAACAATAATTACAGTTTTCATGTCAGGCTCTCTCTTAGCGAAATTACTACTTTATCCTGACTCTCTTTATTTAGCCCATAATATAAGGGGATAGTAATAGCTTCCTCGTAGTATTGCTCAACCTGTGGAAAGTCTCCTAATTGAAAACCTAATTTTTGGTAGTAAGGTTGTGTATGAACTGGAATGTAGTGCAAATTAACACCAACTCCTGTGCTGCGAAGTTCTTCAAATATCTGTCGATGAGTTTTATTAATCTTATCCAGCTTGAGCCGAATTACATATAAATGCCAACTAGATTCAGAATCAGGGTGTTGCCAAGGTAACATCAGGGGTAAATCTTGTAGTAGCTGATTATATCTTTGAGCTATCAACTGCCGACGTTCTACAAACTCATCCAGTCGTTGTACTTGACTAGCACCCAATGCTGCTTGGATATCTGTCATCCGATAGTTGAAGCCTAATTCCAGTTGCTGATAATACCAAGAACCGTTAGATTCTCCTTGCATCAAATCTGGATTGCGAGTTATGCCATGACTTCTTAATCTAATTAATCTCTGATACAATTCCTCATGATTTGTTAGCACCATACCACCTTCACCAGTTGTGATAATTTTAACTGGATGAAAGCTAAAAACTGCCATATCGGAAAATTGGCAGGAACCAATACGTTTTCCCTGATAGCTTCCGCCAATCGCATGAGAAGCATCTTCGATAATTTTGAAACCATAACGCTGTGATAAAGAAGAAATTTGTTCCATCTCACAAGATTGCCCTGCAAAATGAACAGGTATTAATACTTTAGGCAAACAACTTTGCTTTTCTGCCTCAGCTAACTTACGTTCTAATTCATCTACGCTCAAATTGTAGGTATTGGGGTTAATATCAACAAAGTCAACCTTTGCACCACAGTAAAGTCCACAATTAGCTGAGGCAACAAAGGTATTTGGTGATGTCCAGAGAATATCTCCTTGTCCCAAATCAGCAGCAAGACAAGCAATATGTAATGCAGCTGTCGCACTAGAAACTGCTACGGCATATTTCGCTCCACAATAATTAGCAACAGCTTGCTCAAATCTCTCTATAGCTGGGCCTTGAGTAATCCAGTCTGAGCGCAAAACTTCAATTACAGCATCAATATCTTCTTGACTTATACTTTGTCGTCCGTATGGAATAAAATTAAAATAATTAGCCATAACAAGCTTTATTTAAATCTCCAAACTACTATATTGGTTGAATTGAGAGGATTGATACCAATATAATCTGAATGATATTCAATAATTTCAATATCATCTCTATCTCTCAATAGAGTAATTAAATCATGATTATAATCATTAATTTCAATATAGCGATTTCTCATTATACCTACAAAAGATGTTCTATCTATCAAAAAAGTGGGTTCAAAATTTACAACTAAATCAATATTATCTTTATTCGCAGACAATCCTTCAATGAAGTATTTTGCACTGGGAATCTGCTCTACACTATGACTAGTTAAAACTAAACTTCTATTTTTAATAAGCAAATAATCATCTAAGTTATAGTAATTAAATATTTTAATATCAAATCCTATGGAATTACCTAGCATAACTGCATTTGTAGAGTATTCACCTCCATATATTTCTGGACAGATATTTTTGAGATATGAAAAATTATAACCATAGCCACAACCAAGTTCACAAATCCTGTCTGGATTATATCTTCTAATTACATTTACAATAGACGAATAGTAAATGGAGAAAGCTAATTCATGAGGAGTTTCAAAAAGTTCTTCGCCAAGTGAAATAAAAATATCATTTTTCTCATTTAGACCAGCTAGCTCAAGTTCTTTTTTTTTGTAAAGCTCAATATCTGTAAATTGAAACTTTAAAAGAGAGGCGTACTTATCCTGGTTATATTCTCGCTCAATTTGTTCCAGATCACGTTTTTTAGGGAATGCTTCTAATCCAATTATTCTCTTAGTCCAAGGATTACATAAAGACAAATACTCATTCCAGCTTGCTTTTTTCATTTCTATTTGCTTTTTTTACAGAATATTACTCATTGTTTCAATATATCCAGTAGTTGGAAACCTTTTAGCCATTCTGTATTGATCTCAGAGCTATACTCAAACCCTTCTGGAACGGCGAATCCTTTTTCACTTAAAGCGTTGCAGGCGTAATCCACAGAATGAGCATATTCAATAGTTGGTCTAATTACATAATGATCTGAAAACTCCAATACTAAATGTGAAGCCTCAGAAGAAAACATTGCTTCATGTAATTTTTCTCCTGGTCTAATACCAACAACTTTAATTGGAACTCCGGGTGCAAGTGTTTCAGCTAAATCGGTAATTTTCATTGAAGGAATCTTAGGTACAAATATTTCTCCTCCTTGCATTCTTTCAAAGCTGTTAAAAACTAAATTTACAGCTTGTTGGAGGGTAATCCAAAAGCGGGTCATGCGTGGATCTGTAATGGGAATCTCTGGGGCTTTTTCTTGAATGAGTTTTTGAAAGAAAGGCACTACCGAGCCTCTTGAACCGACAACATTACCGTAGCGAACTACAGCAAATCGGGTTTTCATTGTCCCAACAATATTATTAGCTGCAACAAAAAGTTTATCAGCAGCTAGCTTGGTTGCACCATAGAGATTAATTGGATTAACTGCTTTATCTGTTGAGAGGGCAATCACCTTTTCTACTTCTTGATCAAGGGCGATATCAATGACATTATTTGCCCCATGAATATTAGTTTTAATACATTCCATTGGGTTGTACTCAGCAGCAGGAATATGCTTGAGTGCCGCAGCATGAATAACATAATCGACACCCCGCATTGCCAGACGTAGCCGATCGCGATCGCGCACATCTCCAATGAAATAGCGCATCACCGGTGCATTAAACTCCTGCGCCATTTCGTACTGCTTCAGTTCATCCCGTGAATAAACTATGACTTTCTGAGGTTGATATCGGCTGAGAATCGTTTTCACAAATTGCTTGCCGAAGGAGCCTGTACCACCAGTGATTAAAATAGATTTACTATCAAACATTTTTTGTTTATTTTTAATCTCAAAATTATTATTTTCCAAAAATATTTAAGTGAAACTTTTACTTAGATTTGGGCAGCTTATTTGTGCTGCGATCGCTATTATCCTGTTGCTTTTTAATCTGCTGTAATACAACTTTGTAATCTTGCCGTTCAGGGTACAACTTCACCAGCTTCTCCAATGGTTCTATCGCACCTTTAGTATCCTTCAATTTCAACCGTAACCAGGACAGTTTCTCTAAAGCATGTTGGTTTTCTGGTTCTCGTTGTAAAATCAGCTCGTAGCCCTGCGCCTGTTGCTGTAATCCTGACTCAGGAGAAGCAGACGCAGTTACTGGCTTAGGTTGACTAGCTTGTTGTATTGCTGGAATTACTGCAAACACCGTAGAACCAACAAACGACACTAATGACACTATCGTGACAATCTTTTTTCGCCGCTCAATCTGCTTTTTGCGGGAAATTAGGTATTCATCCCCCGAACCAGTCATGCTTCACATACTTGCTGCGGTAAATACTGAGGTATTAGCAAGTCTCCCGTTCTGAGGATACCCACTTGCTCAACAGAAACTAACATCTCCGCTACAAATTTTTTACACAAAATTCAAATGCTGACTCTGAAGACGAGGAAACTTTATGGTAAGCCTATGCCGCACCGACAATTCTGCCATGCGATCACTCCCATCCTTCAAAGCAAAACCCTCTCCTGCCACTAGACGGGGCAACCCTATAGAACCCATTTGACATCTAAGAAGGTGCAGCAAGCCTCTTAACCATCAACCG
>NZ_JABXKQ010000121.1 GCF_017114945.1 Nostoc sp. JL34 | reverse complement strand
GATTACTGAAAGGTTTTTAAAACAAAAACTTTGTCCTGCAAGGTTTTCAGACTCATACCAATTCTTTATGAAGCCTTATTTAGCGCAGCTTCATAAAGAATTGGTATCAGCAATATTCTCAACATATTTCATGTTCCTTCAGTTAGTTTTACGCTAAAAATGTTGATAACCATTCTCATAATGAGAATTGCTGGTAGCCCCGGAGTAACTAAAACTGCTGTAATTCATGTGTAACAAGCATTTCGGTAGGTATTGAGTTCAAGCTAGAGATTTTGTGAGAAGATGACCATCCAAAACCAGGCTAAGTTGCCCATTGGCAAGAATGCTAGTTCCTTGGATATAAGCAGGAACTGGGATTGCTTCCCCTAGAGGATGGATCGCAGCGGATTGCTTGCCGATGATGCAATCTACTTCTAAAGCACATCGTTTGTCTAAGTAACGAAATACTAATAAAGGCTTATCCTGCTTGAAAGCATTTGCTGTATCTGTGCTGTAAGTGGTAACTGAGGTGGGAAGGTGGTTAGGACAAATCAGCACATCAGTCAATAAGTGGATAGGGACGAGCATTTCTGTTGTCAAATCATCATCAGCACAACCAAGAAAGCCACTGGATCTGCCAGAAGACTGCAAAAATAACATGCGTCCTGCTTGAGTTTGGATAATTTGTTCGGACTGCGATAGACAAATCTGCTCTACAGAATCGGCAATAAATGCATAGACTCTGGAGTTAGCTTGACAGACGATAAGTTGAGCAATTTTTTGATCGAGGGGAATTTGGAGCGAGAAGGCTGTACCATGTCCAGCTTTAGACTTCAATACTATTCTTCCCTGAATAGCTGTTAATTGCTTGCAAACTTCAGTTAATTCTGCTCCTAACTCTAAGGCAGCGCGATCGCATAAAACAGATGAAACCTCTGGTTCAATTACCAGTTCTTGTAAGATATCCCCTGGTTTTGTCAGGGCGAGTCCTTGGGCTAAAGCTTGTTGATAGATTTGAGATAAGTTAAGTCCTGCGCCATCATCACAGCCATCAATAATCAGTTGATTTCCTTGCTGGTAAACCTGAATTTCAATAATACCGTTGCTATTTTTACCTAGCTGTTGGCGTGTTTGGGAAGACTCAATACTTTGCTCTAGTAAATAGCAACTTATATGCAACAGGAGAGCATGGAGGCGATCGCTAAATGCCCGATCAACTTGGATATCGCTAACTTGTAAATGTAGTCTAGCAGACTTATCTTGTAGAGCTTGTAACTGAGACCAAAGCCGATGCAACGGTTCTAAGGCTGCTTTTAAAGGAATAGTTGTAACTTTTTTGACTAAATTGGAAGACTGGTTAAGCAACTTTTCCTGCTGTATGAGTTCTTGTTTGAGTTGATGATGATTGTTATTCAGCGAATCAACAGTTGATACCACCTGAGACGCTTCAGCCAAAACAGATTGCAGAGTACTGTATAATTGCTGAGAGCGAGAAGCAGCTAGAGGAGAAAGGGTATCTGAAATTGCTGCTAAACGTCCTGACCATTCCTGTAGATTATCCAGCAGGTGTTGTAATCGTTTAACTTGTCGGAGCAACCGCCCGATCGTATGTTGCTGTTGTTCTTCCTGACAAGCTTGCTGATTATAGTTAATTAATAATGTTGCAATTAGCGCGTTTAGTTGTTCAAGATGCTTAATATTGATGGGTGTAGCGGCTGGAATACTTGTTGCAAGAATGGTAGAAATCGATTCTTGCAAAGAGAGTGGATGGCGATCGCGAACAGATTTAACTAGGGATGCAACAGAAGTTTCAGTAGGCAGGGAAAAATCCCCCAACCAAGCATGAAAATCTTCTTCCCCATACTCATACTCCTTCGGGTTTGCTAGTTCCCCTACCTTGATGGGAAGCTGCTCGGTATCTACGTGAACAAGGCTGCCAGAATGGGGGCTAGTTTCATCTATTAGTTCCCTATCAAGACTTTCCTTATCTTTAACCATAACTTGCTCTGGTAGAGCCGCAGAAGATTCTACCTCGGCCAAGCGATCGCCAAACTGAATCACTGGTTGATGTTCCTGCGGTTGCTCTATCGATATCTCAAGGTTTGTTTCCTGGGGGATAACGCTTTGTTGGCGATCGCCAAACTCTGCTTGTAGACGAGCAACAATGGCAGACATCCGCTCCAGAATTTCTACTTCCTCAATTTGCGAGGCTGTTAAAAATGCCATCAGCAGCATTTGTAAGCAATCTAATCCTTCCGACAACAGGGAGGCGATTGGGGCGTTGACAGTTGCCCGATACTGATGCAGCATCTGAAAAATCTCTTCTAGTGCAGCCGCAACTATAGCAATGGCATCTAGCTCGGCTGCTATGGCAATCGAATGCAGAGAGCGAGCAGCTTCCATGAGAGCCAAAGCTGTACCAGGGTTACTGTCTTTTGTATAGTTAGGCAACTCCTGTTCCAAGAACAGTAACAGATCGATCGCTTCTTCTAGGAAGCGATCGTCGTTCTGCGGTTGGGGGACAAAATCGGTACTCATGAAAGCAACTCTCAGTTTCTATGGGGTTTGTGACAATTCTATGGCTTCGATATTGATTTGAGGGTACAAGCAGCAATGTCAGCGATCGCTCTAAATTGCTCCTGGATTTGCCCGATTGACTCCAGCCCCGCACTGATTTGGCGATCGCACGGTTCGATAGCAGAAGCAACGTCTGCTGCTGCGACTTGGAGTTCTTGGAAGCATTCTTCTATATTGAGCGTGCTTTCGCGGGCTTGACGGGCGAGAATTTCCACCTGTTCGGCAGCAGCTAGCAAACTTAGTTCTTGCTCGCTAGCTTTTGTGGCTTCGATGGCTGTATTCAAAGACAAAACCTGAATTTTGGTACTCAAGCCTTCCACAAGATGAACAAAGCCAGAAGCTTGCTGACAAAATTCACCAAGGTATTGCAGCTGTTTATTAGTAATAGCAACAGTATCTTGAATAGACATTAAATGCTCGTTGGCAAGCTCGGCGATTCTGGCTCCTTCTTGTACAGCCTGGCTCACTTGCTGAAATGGCACTAGTAACTGTGAGCGATCGAGGGATTCAACCTGTTGAGCAGGTGGAGCTACTATTTCAGCCCAGCGCAAGTTAATTGTCAACATCATTCCTACTTGTTGCAGCAAACTGCGCTCTGCTTCCTGCCATTGTCGGGGTTGGAGGCAATGATGAATAACTAAAAAACCCCAAGGCTGTTGTTTGACAATCAAGGGCAAGCAGAGGCTAGCTTGCACCTGAAAGCGTTGCCAAAATTGCTGTTGGCGGGGAGTTAGTTCAGTGAGGTTGTTGAGCAAGTTTTGTCTGTCGCCAACATCGGTAGTAACAAACAAGTTTATCGGTAGGGATTGGTTGAGCAGGGATGTCCAACCCGGTTGTATAGCTTCAGCGATTGCTCGACTGCGATTATCTTCCTCAAAACGATAAATCAAGACGCGATCGGCGTTGAGAACATCTCGCAGGGCGGTGACTGTAACCTCCAAAAGTGCGGCTTGACCTTTTGCTTGCTGCATTTGCCGATCGATGGCCGCAAGTTGTTCTCGCTGGAGTTGAAAAGCCCCTCGAACATTTTGATCGTTGTCACTGGGCGAATCCTTAGCCAAAGCTTGGATAAAAGCTTCGATTTGACTTACCTTCTGCTGCAATTGAGCGACCTTTGGCCCCTTAGCAGATTGAAAGACTGCTTTGATTAGAGCCACATTAGCCAAAATTTCTTCTATCTGGATTTCATTTTCAACAGGCTGGGTTTCAGAATTAGGGTCTAAAGTTGCGATCGTCACAGAAAACTCCTTGGCAGCATCAAGTCAAATAAAAAAGCAGGGGAGCAGGGGAGCAGGGGAGCAGGGGAGCAGGGGAGCAAAGGAGAGTTCAAATACCAAGTTCCTCCTCCGCCCCCTGCCCCCTGCCTCTTATCAGTGGGTTTGCCATTGCAATGTTTGGGCGATCGCTCTGGTGTCTAAAATCCAGCGATCGCCTGGCAGAATACCTCGAACAAAATTTAGCAGTTTATTTGGGGAAAGGTCGGTTGGTGCCGATTGTGCTTGCTGTAAATCCTGCCACTCTACATCGTAGACATGAGCCACCAAAAACCCGATTACCTGATTTTGCAGTTCGAGAACTAGAACCATTGGCTTTTCTGGTCGTGACTGCCGCTTTAAAAGCGGCGCATAACCAAGCAAATGTTCCAAGTCAACCAGCCGCAGCATTTGTCCTTGCCAATTATAGAAACCTAAAATCCAACTTGGTAAGGCCGGGGCTGGAGAAATTTCTTGGCTAGCAAGATGAATAATGTCCTGTATTGAGTCAAATGGTAGCAATCCACTTCCTTGATTCCCCAAGGAAAAACGCAGAAATCTTTGCCGTTGTTCGCCTGATGTTAGCCCAGGAGGTAAGGTTGGGGTTGTTCCGGGCAACCCCAACTTATCAGCCAATATCTGGCTCATACCAAAAAGAAGTACTTTGAGTGGTTCCTCGTTTGGTGCTACAGGCAAAACAGCCATGTGGCTCACACAGCTTAACTCCGCCACTTGCCGATAAGACCACGGCACCGGACGCACTGCTTCTAAAGGAATATCGATTAAGGCAGGGGGCTTGTCCACAGGAATGCCACAAATTTCCCCAGTCCGGGTTTGAGTCAGAAGTAAGAAGCGCCCTGAAGTGTCAACCGCAGAGAGAACTTGATGCGCCTGTTGGCCTTGTACTTGCTGAATGAACTTCTGGCGCAAGTCCACAATTGTGATCGTTTGCGCTCCCAAATCAACCATCCCGATACCACTTTCAACCGTACTGCTAATAGGGGGACAAGGCATCACCTTGAGAACTGCACCAACTGGCAGGGCAAATAAATAGTCTGCGATCGCAAAAACAACGACTCGTAATGAGTCGCGCTCGCTCACAGCGCCAGATAATCGCTTAAACGGAAAGGGAGTGTTAAGCATAAATACCAATTCGTAATTCGTAATTCGTAATTCGTAATTAAGAAAGCTAGACTGAATCTAGGTTTGGGGGTTTAAATGTGTTACCTCATTTTAGGGAATTGGGCTAAGGGGTATTAACCAGTTCGGCGATCGCGGCTAGGAAATTCTGTTCTGAATAGGGTTTGGTCATGTAAGCTTTCGCTCCTAGAGCTAAAGCTAATTGGCGGTGCTTCTGTCCGCTACGGGTAGTCAGCATCACCACAGGAATCCCGGACAAACGCTCGTCTTGGCGACGGTGTTCTAAAAACTCAAATCCATTCATCTGCGGCATTTCAATGTCACAAATCACTAAATCAACATCACCGTGTTGCAGCATTTGCGCGATCGCCTCTCGACCATCACCTGCTTGCAACACTTGATAATCGGCTTTTTGGAGCGTCTGCACCAAACTTTGCCTTTGTACAACCGAATCTTCCACAACTAACACCGTCAGTCGGTTAGGTTGAGCAACGGCTGTATTGACTTCCATCGGCTGTTGCTGCGGTTGCGTTATAGTTGTTTGCTGCGCCTCTAGAGCAAGAACAGGCTCAGGCGCGGGCAATATTGCAAGACTTGATGTCGGGGAAGTCGGCATCATATCTGTCTCCCAAGTTTGCCGAACTAACTCCAACGGGTTAACGATTAGGGTCAGACTACCATTTCCCAACACGCTGTAGCCTTGGATGTAACTAGGTAAAGTCAGGACTCTGCCGAGGGATTTAATTACTAATTCCTGCTCGACTAAAATCTGATCGACTTGCAAACACAGATATTGATGCTCTGTTTCCAACAGCAGCAGAGGTTCGACGGTGTTCCGTTGTTTGACTGGAAAAGGACTTAGGTTTAAATTGTGGTCTTGGGTGAATAAAGGATATTTGTAATCCAGCAAATTCGCAAGCGAGCGGATGGGAACTAATTGCTGATCTTGCCCTTCTCCCCACTGCCAGTATTTTTGGCTGCCTTGCCCGTGTAAAGATTGCTGGACTTGAATCTGCTCTGGCTGCGGTAATAAAACCTGGCTAACTCCTTCAGACAGCAAGCCATAAGTAATACCTTGAGATTGACAAACGAGCAAGCGTGCTGTTGTCAAGCTCAGGGGCAATTGCAGCATGAAGGTGGTTCCCTGCCCTGAAAGCGATCGCACTACAATCGAACCTTGTAAAGCTTGCAATTGAGTGCGAACCACATCTAAGCCGATACCACGACCAGATAACTCACCAACCTGCTTGGCGGTAGAAAAGCCCGGTTCAAATAATAACTCTGCCAGTTGGTCTTCTGAGGCGTAGGCGGCTTGTTCGGGAGTCAGCAGGTGTTTTTCTATAGCTCGCTGACGAATGGATTCCCAGTTAAAGCCTCGACCATCATCCCGTACCTCAATAGTAGTGCGGTTGCCTTGATGATAGGCTTTAATTGTAATTGTTCCGGTTTCTGGTTTACCCTGCTCGCGGCGGGTTTCTACCGGTTCAATGCCGTGATCGAAGGCATTGCGAATCATGTGCAGCAAGGGATCGTACAACTGCTCAGAAATGGCTTTATCCACCAGTACTTTCGTACCGCCAAGCTTGAGTTCAACAGGTTTATGATAAGTTGCTACCATCTGTTGCAGGAGGCGGGGTAATCGATTCAACACTGTTCCCAGTGGAACCATTCTGGCTTGCAGCAAATCTTCTTGCGCTCCTGAAAGCAGTTGCTTGCGCTTTCCGAGACTGAAGCGAGATTGCTGAACTAAGCCATTAACAGCCTCAATCTGTTCTCCTAATTGCACCATGTCTTCTGTCAGATTTTGCAGGAGAATGTGCAACTCGCTATAGTTATCCATTTCTAAGGCATCAAAATTGGATTGTGCCTCGGTAGCAGAGATAACTCGTGGAGATCCATGTATATGTCGCTGCTTGCGTTCGGGAAGCAGCAGATGTCGATCCGACCAAGTAAAAACTTTACTAAGTTGTTGTTGACAGTACAAAAACTGGAGTAGAGTGTCTTGAGCTGCTTTGTGGATGTGGTTAGATTGCAGGTTTTGTTGGTTTTCGCTGATTAGCAATTCCCCAATTGTATGGCTGAGGCGATCGAGCTGTTCTATCGCGACTCGGATACTGGGAAGTGATGCTGATGACTGAGCCTGGAGGCTTGGCGCTGGTGGTGGAGAGGCTGGCCGATCTGAGTCTGTGTATCGGCAGGATGTCTGTGGATCTCCGATCCAGATTGACTGTAAAATCCGATCTATGGCAGAGGGGGCTACTACCGAATCCTGAGAAATAGGTGCCAGTACCTCCGGTGTTTTCGGTAGGGAGTTATCAGTCCGCTTTGGGAAAAACGACCAAATTGATTCCGCTTCGCTGGCACTGAGGAGGGGGGATGGCTTATTCTCAGTTGTAGACGTTTCTGTGGGTTGGGCAGCGATCGCAACTGGCTGCCCTTGCAGTTCTGGGACAGGAGTAATTAGCCCTGCCCATTCTCGCAATTGTGGAGATATCTCTCCCCCTTGAGTGCGATCGCCTGCAAGTACTGCTGTTTGAGCGGCTTTAAAATTTTCTAAAGCCGCCTGAGCGATTTGCAATACTTTGTCTGGATGTGCTTTGAGCGCGTTTAGGGTCGCCTGGGCAATTTCTTCTAATCCAGATAAGCCATAAGATGCTGCCAGTTCGACAAAAAATTCTGCTTGAGAGTTGAGTGTTGTTTGAATTTGTTGCGGATCTTGGCTTTGAATGTCAGTTTCCATCTGTTGCAAATCCTGGAGTACACTCCCGGAAAAGATTGACTCTACGACATCAAAGCCAAGTTCTTCCGAACTGGGAAGCGGAGCCTCACGACCAAAAAAGTCGCCTAGTTTATGTTGGAGTTGGGCAAAGATTGAGGCAGTTCGATCGAGTATTTCTGCCTCATTGCAGGATAAGCCCATCAAGGCTGCACTCAATGGAGTTCGCAGGCACTCATAAGCATCTAGAAGCAAAGCACCCAATTCTGGATCGATTTCCAGTTCTGGAGCGTATAACGCTTGGAATACATCTTCCAAATGATGGGCAATTGTCTGAATAGTTTCTTGCCCAACACTGGCAGCACTCCCTTTGATAGTATGGGCGCTTCGCATCAAGGCATGAACTTTTTCTATTGTTTTTTCATCAAGTAGACCGATCAGATTCTGCTCAATGGTTTGCAACAACTCTGCCGCTTCAGCAAGAAAAGCCTGCTCTTGATTACTGGGATCGGGGTTCATAATACGCTTGGTGTCAAGGAGATTTATCTGTTAAGGCAGGCAGGGGGAGCAGGGGAGGCAGGGGAGCAGAGGAGAGTTGTTTCTCCCCTGCCCCTCCGCCCCTCTGCCCCTCTGCCCCTCTGCCTTATCCTGAGAACAAATATTCACCACGACTTACTTAGTCAACTTTGAACTGGCTAACGCTGGTTTCCAGTTGTTGTGAAGTCATCCGTAGTTCCTCAAAAGACTCGGAAATGTGGATGGCACTTTCTGAAGTCTTGCGGGCGATCGCCGAAACATCCATCATCGCCTCTGTCAACATCTGAGATTGCTGACTTTGATGGGAAACTGCTTGGGTAATTCCTTGCACCAGTCCACCAATTTCGTTGGTAGCTACCACGATCGCACTCAGGGAATGACGAGTCTCATCGATCAAGTTCGAGCCTTGGACAACTTGGCTAATCCCTATTTCCATTGCTTCGGTAACTTCGTTGGTGCCAGCTTGAATTTCTTGCACGAGTCGCTCAATTTCTGTGGTGGCACTAGCTGACTGATAAGCCAGGGAACGAACTTCATCTGCAACCACCGCAAAGCCTTTGCCATACTCTCCAGCACGGGTAGCCTCGATGGCAGCATTGAGTGCCAGCAAATTAGTTTGAGTGGCAAAGTTTTCAATCAGACTCACTACTTTCGAGATTTTCTGAGAAGCTTCACCGAGGCGTTTAATTTTCTTCGCTGTTTCCGACACGGTTTCCCGAATCTCCAAAATGCCATCTACGGTTCTTTCCATCAGGGAATCGCCAGCTTGGACGGTGTTATTAGCTCTTTGAACTGCCTGTCCGACTTTTTGGGCATCAGCAGCAACTATCTGGGTGGAAGTTACCATCATTTGTAATTGTTCCAGAGCGTTTTCGAGCCGTTCTGCCTGCTGTTGAGCTTGGTCAGATAGTTTTACTACTGAGGTAGTATTATTGCTGGAATTTTCACTCACCTTGCCAGCAGCAATCTGCACTTGTCGCACTAAATCTCGCAAACTTTGGATCGTAGTGTTGTAACCATCGGCGATCGTCCCAATTTCATCTTCGGATAGGGGCGCTCGAACGGTAAGATCGCCTCTGAAGGATGGTTCCAAAGCCATGAGAACGCGGATTGCTCCTTGTTGGAGTTTTTCGCGGGCGGTGCGTTCGCGCTCTGCTGCTTCTGCTAGTTGCTGCTCTTGAATACGCACCTGTGTTAGGTAATCTGCAAGATTGAGGGCAAGACCAATCTGGACGCTGGCTTGGTTGAGAACATCCTCCTCGGATTGCTCCCACTGACGCGATGCGCTATTTTGATAAACTCCCATCAACCCCCAGAGCCGATTTTCTTGAAAAATCGGAGAAATCATGTAGGCTTTAGTTCCCCACATTTCTAACAATTGGATGTGACATTCGTCATGACCGACACTATATATATCCTCAACCCGCAAACTTTCTTTGCGGACATAACGCCCTCCTTGGTTGTACTGGAGATAGGTATCTCTAACTCTGGCCAGGCTAGTTCCCACCAACTTAGGCCAATCCCCAGTCACAGACTCAACTACAAATTCTCCAGACCAATCAGGCTCAAACCGATAAACTCCAACTCGATCTACTTTCAGCAGTTGACGAAGTTCGTGGGTGGCAAACTGGACAAATTCCAGAACATTACTATGACTTTGAGCCATCTCTGTTAACCGACTTGGCAGGCGATAGGAAAATCGGGCGTTTGCTACTTCCCGTTCTGCCAGTTTCATCAGTTCCTCATTCTTGGTTAAGGTTTGTTGTAAGTATTGCGATTGCTGGACGGCAACCCCAAACTGCGTACCGATTTTCGTTACCAAGTTGATTTCATTATCTTGCCATTGCCGCTGTCCGCTATTTTGGTAAGCTCCTAACAAACCCCAGAGCTTGTTTCCGGCAATAATCGGGGTGATGATATAGGCTCTAATCTGGAATTGCTCTAAAATTTTCAAGTGGCACTGGGCATGACCAGCAGTGTGAATATCATTAATCACAAACGTCTCGTTGTTGCGATAGCGTCCACCTTGGGTTTGTTGTAGGTGTTCGTCTTCCCATACAGTCTTGATATCGGGGCCAACCAAAGCCACCCATTCACGACTTACGGATTCGGCAATAAACTCCCCACCCCAATCTGGATTGAAGCGATACACTGCTAGACGATCGCATTCCAAATGCGATCGCAATTCTGGTAGGGCATTGCGGAAAATCGTATCTAGCTCTTGAACTTGGCGAATTTTTTCTGACAGCCGTGTTAATGCTCGTTGCCCTTCTGCGGCTCTGGCTAACTCTGCATTCTTCTTCTTGAGCTGTTCGATATACTTAACCTGTTGCAAGCCTATACCCATTTGCACTGCTACTTTTCGCAACAGTTGCACATCCTTGGATTTCCACTCGCGAGGGCCAGTATTTTGGTATGCTCCTAAAAAGCCCCAGAGTTTGTTTCCAATAAAGATCGGAGCGATCGCGTAAGCCTTAGCCTGGATTTTTTCTAATATCTCTAGGTAGCACTGAACGTGACCGACAGTGTAAATATCATTGACAACAAAGGTTTCATGATTGCGATAGCGTCCGCCCTGAGTTTCTTGTAAGTGATCGTCCATCCAAATCGTTTTGATGTCGGAACCCCCTAAAGATAGCCATTGATCTTTTACGGATTCGGCAACAAATTCCACACTCCAGTCGGGATGAAAGCGAAATACTGCTAGGCGATCGCACTGTAGTTGTTTGCGTAAACTTGGCAGCACATTCAGGAAAATTGTATCTGCCTCTTGAGCTTGGCGAATTTTTTCCACCATCCCTGTCAGCACTTGTTCCTCTTCTGCTGCCCGCGCCAACTCTGCATTCTTCGTTTTCAGTTCTTCAATGTACTCGGCTTGCTGCACGCTTAAACCCAACTGAATGCCCAATTTGGTCAGCAATCGCACCTCCTCGGAATTCCACTGGCGCGGGCCGCTATTTTGGTAAGCTCCTAGCAAACCCCAAAGTTTGTTTCCAGCAAAAATCGGGGCGATGGTGTAGGCTTTAGCCTGGAACTGCTCTAACAGGTCGATGTGGCACTGGGCATGACCAACAGTATAGATATCATTGACGACAAAAGTTTCATTGTTGCGATAGCGTCCGCCTTGGGTTTGCTGTAGGTGTTCGTCTTCCCATACGGTCTTGATATCGGGGCCAACCAGAGGCACCCAGTCACTTCCGACAGATTCAGCCATAAATTCACCACTCCAGTCAGAGTTGAAGCGATATATTGCTAGGCGATCGCATTTGAACAACTGCCGCAATTCTGCCAAGGTAGTGCGGTAAATTGTTTCTGGGTGTTGAGAATGAAGCATTCTCTCCGTCATTCGGGCGATGGCGTATTCTACTTCAGCTACTTGGGTCATTTCTAGATTTTTTAACCGTAGCTGTTCGATATATTCAGCTTGCTGGAGGGCAATGCTCAACGGTTCGCTAATCTGCAACAAAGCACCGATCTCTTCCTCAGTCCATTTCCGAACATCAGAATTCTGATAGGCTGCTAACAAACCCCAAAGATTACCAGCGCGGAAGATGGGAACAATGATGTACGCTTTGGCTTGGAACTTCTCTAATGTTTCTAAATAACAAGGTGAAAAACCAGCGGCATAAATATCGTTGACTTTACGAAAGCGCGTTCCTTTGGTGTAAACTCCACCCTGGGTTTCCTTCAGATAGGTATCGGCATCAGGTTTAACAGGGGAGGCATAATCCTTAATATTGCAACGCTCTGAAGATATCAGACCTGTTTTTAAAATGCTGTCTTGTTCCTGCATCTCCAACAGTGACGACCAACCAGTAGCCACAGATTCAGCGATCACTTCTCCACTCCAATCTGGATAAAATTGATAAACGACAACGCGATCGCATTTTAAAAATCGACGCAACTCTTGGGTTGCAGTGCGGAAAAGGGTGCGAAGATCCGTTGCTTGCCCAATCTTTTCAATGATGCCGAAAACAGTACGTTCTCGTTCCACAAGTTTGGCTGACTCCTCAGAGCGGTTATAAAGTTGTTGCTGATATTGCAACTGTTGAATAGCAATACTAGACAGAGTTGCCACCTGCACCATTAGGCGAACTTCACTATCTTTCCACTGACGAGGCTGAGAATTTTGATAGGCAGCGAGCAGGCCCCACAACTTTTCTCCCTGGAAGATGGCAACAATAATGTATGCTTTAGCTTGATAGGTTTCTAAAATTTTGATATAGCAGTCAGAAAAACCAGCACTGTAAATATCATTAGTGACTCGATAAATCTGTCCGCGATGGAAATTTTTGCCTTGGGTGTGCTGAATGTAGCTATCTGCACTGTGCGATCGCCCTGTTGTCCCAACTAATCCCCCTTCGTCTGCAAGGTTCCTCACACTGCAATAGTTAACGTTATTGACAATTGCTGGGTTGTTTCGCTGTTCTTCTAATAGAGAAACCCACTCAGATACAGCAGATTCAGCTACAAATTCCCCACTCCAATCTGGCTGGAAACGATAAATTGCCACGCGATCGCATTTTAATGACTGTCGCACTTCTTGAGTGGCAACGCGAAAGATGGTATCTGCATCTTTGGACTGGAGAATTTTATTCGCTACACCAGTAAGGATTTGGTCTTTTTCTACTTCTTGTTGCAACGCAGCCTGGATCGCGGCAACTTGCAGTTGCGCTTCTAATTCCTGCTCGATTAATTTTAGTAACTGAATTTCAGCATTCTGCCATTGGCGAGCAGCAGTGCATTGCTGCACTACCAACAAACCCCAAACCCCATCTTTTGCTAAAATCGGCAAGCTCAAACAAGCTCTTATTTGAAACCGATCCACGAGCTGCTTTTGGTAAGGGGACAAGCTTGCAGTGTAGGTATCCGCGATCGCTGCTAATTTTTCTTGTTGATAAAGCTTGGCAGAACCCAACCCAAAAGTGACGGCGGGCAGTTTTTCCTTCAGCATTGGGGTAAAGCCATCCCTCATCGCTTCTGCAACAACTATCCCCAGCGTCGGATTCGTAAACTCATACAGCACCACGCGATCGGCTTGCAGGGCACTTTGTACCTCCATGACAGCAGTGGCGAGCAAAGTATCTAGATCGGAAAATTGGCGGATTTTGCTAGCGATCGCCTGTACTTGCTCTACCTCTAATCCATCTCCTCCGTCTTGATATGGCAACACACTTAGCAGTTCTTTTAACTTGCGGATTCTCTCTCGCAATGGCCCTGTTTCCACCCAATCAGCCTGATCCAGTTCAGTTCGCAATTCTTCTAGAGCGGAGGTGATTTGCTGTTTTGCTGGTACATCAACGGTATGCCCGTTATCGGTTTCCTTAAAACCGTTGCTGGAATTTGAGCGAGGTTGGCTGGGTGTATGCATTACCATGATCTTTCTTGCTATGAAGGTTGTCGGAGTTAATAAGTAGAATGCTTCAGGGGGCTAATTTTTTTAGAACGGCTTCAGCGTCCAGAAGCCTTTGTGCATCCGCCCTTGGCGTTGTATAGGAAGCTCTGAACTTTAAAGAGGCTGAAGGGCTTGAATCACAACCTGGGTGTCAAGTAACATCAAAGGGCTACCTTGAGAATCCACAAAGTAACCCTGTAAGAATGAGCCTAGTCGGCCAGGTAACATCGATGTCGAAATCTCTAACCGCTCTTGGGGATCGTGAACTTCAATAGTATTGACTTGCTCTACCAACAGCCCGACGGTTTGATTCTGGACTTGAACAAGCATCGCCATGCCAGAGTTACGCACACTTTCCCGCCGACACCAGTGTGTTGCTCCCAACAAAGCTGCTAAATCAAGAATCCAGATCGCTTCTCCCCGCCAATTCATTATGCCTAACAAGAATTCTGCTACCTGCGGTACTGGTAAAATCTCGGTCAGTGCAACCTGAATTACTCCCCGCAAATCAGCTAATGGGAGTAACCCATTTACCTTTCCATTCAACGGAAATCTTAAAAACCTCTGGTTGTTTCCTTGAGAAGAGTTTTCAAGTCGAAATTGGCTATTAATGGGTAGCGAAGAAAAGCGATCGTTGGCCTGTACCATTGCCCTAGTTTCCTTTAGCGAATAAATTTATTAACAGTCTGGAGCAAGGTATTTTCATCTACAGGTTTGACTAAATAGCCATCAGCGCCACTCATATTGCCCCAAGTTCTATCAACATCTGTGTTTTTAGTTGAGCAAATCACTACCGGGATTCCTTTTGTTGTCGGATCGGCTTTCAACTTGCGGCAGAACTCAAATCCACTTTGGCCTGGCAAAATCAAATCCAGTAAGATCAAGTCAGGTTTTTGTTGTTTCAACCGCAGTTGAGCCTCTTCACCACTACGAACTTCATAAACTGAATATCCTCCTTGCTCTAGGTAACGTGTCATCTTTTCGGATTCTGTGAGGCTATCTTCAACTAAAAGAACTTTTTTCATTTTTTTTCCTAACTATTTAATTCAGAATTTGAAAAATAATGGCGACAAATAAATTAACACCAAGCTAGATTTAGAAAGCAATTTCCCATCCACAATCGGTTTTGAAAATGGATGTAGGAGAGCCACTGGCATGACTGTCGCTTCAACCTAAACGGTTAAATACTTGTGAAGCATATTGAGTACTTTGTCTTGTTCTACAGGTTTACCTAAAAAGTCAGTTGCTCCTACTAATTTTGCTCGCATCCGATCTACTATTCCATCTTTCCCAGTTAAGATGACAACCGGCACATTTTTGAGACTTGGAGTTTTACGGATTTGAGAACAAATTTCATAGCCATTCACTTTTGGCATCAAAAGATCCAAAAAAATGAAGTCGGGCTTGCTTTTAATTAGGTTTAAAACTGCCGTCAAGGAATCTTGAATGCCAACAAAGCGATAACCTTGATGGGTGAGAATTTCCTCCAAACTGCGACAGATCGTCGGACTATCATCCACACAAGCTACTAAAGGTCTTGAGACATCAATAATTGCTTTGCTAGCCGCTGGGGGGCCAACTTGTAAAATAGTCTTTTCTTCTATCTTCAGTGAAGAATTGAAATTATTAACTGCACTGGACGGACTGACAATTTCTTTACTATTCGCTGGGGGAGCAACTTTGTTGAAATTGGGTGCAAATTGTAAAACAGTGTCCTCTTCTGTCTTGAGTGAAGAATTGGAATTATTAACTGCACTGGACGGGTTGCCAGTTTCTTTACTAATCACAACCTGCCTGAGCTTTGGGGTAGGTGAAAAAGCGATCGCCCCTGTTTTTACCAATGTCATCAATAACCGAGTCAAAGCTAAGACATCCCGACCGCTTTTTTGCCCTAGACCTCGTAAAGTTTTTGTGCCATCAACTAGAGCAATAATCTGTTTAGAGGATGCTTGTCCTTGGAGTAGCTCAATTTGTTGAATTATCGGAAATAAATTGGGCGAGTAGGTTGCCAGTCCTGCATTTTGCCATTCTTGCCAGGCTTGTGTAGCCCGTTTCAAAACTTCCTCAGTTGGTATTACAGCTAGGAGAACCCCAGGAACTTCACCAACAACGGTAGTATGTGACAACTGCCCTGCTGGATTGTTGCCATTTCTTTTGGCTTCAATGTACTGCATTATATCAAACAGGACTTCAGTGATTGAGCTTGCAATCAGGCTAACAAGTTGTTGTTGTTCGATTAATTTTTGTTCTCGCAACTTAGCAAGAATGGAATACTCACGATAATTTTCCTGGGGAGAGACAAGCTGCTCCAACTGTGTCACATCCAGATTAGAACAGTACCGCAACAAGTGTCGTCGCCATCGCTCATCGGCATTAGAACCGCCAGCCTGCCAAATTAATCGTCCTAAACGAAAATATAGCGTCCAAGTCGGCCCATCCCTTGCTTCAAGATTTAGCCTACCTGTAAATAATTTAGTTTGAAGTTGCTCGATCAATTGATTCACAATGGATCGCACCTCCTAATATATCTAGAGTTTTGCATTTACATTAGAATTGCTCAAACAATCCAGCTTACTAACTTTATTGTGAGATTGCCAATAGCACAGTTCAAAACCTTGATTGAGCTATCCCAGCTTGTTATATCCCTTTCCAATCTGGATATTTTTAAAGTTAAAAGCCGGAAACTTGAACAAATATTTAAGCTCTTTTTCTAATTATTAATAGGTTAACTATATTACTTTTGCCATATTACATCTACTGAGCAAATTGCTTGTATAGATGTAGTTGCAATACAGACCTGAAAAAGATGGAAATGTTGAATACTACAAAGTATAGACCAGCTTTAATACTTATCGAATTTGTACTCTGCTGCTTAAGGCAAAAGATACAAGCGGTCGCATTCTGCTAGTCTGCAAATACAAAAAATGAGCTTGAATTAAGTTTGTCCAGAAATTGTTTGTTGCCGAATAAAGTATTGGCGATCGCGTTGTTCTAGTACCCCTTGCTTGATCAAGGAGCGCAGGATATCTATCGTTTGTACTCGGCTTAAGCCTATCACCTCTTCAATTTCTATCAGAGTAGCTCCTTCAGCTTGCTGAATGTATTGCTGCACTTTAGATTTAACATTATCTGCATTCAACGCAGGCGCTTTCCTAGTCATGGTATTGACGGCAGGACGAAAACCTGTGGATTTAATTGCAGAACGGGAGATTGACCATTTTGGAACTGTTGCAACTAATTTCTCTTCTTTAGCAGGAGTTGGAGAAACTGCTTGTTCGGGACTGTAATCGCCCCAAACACTGTTATGTAAGATTTCCCGGAAATTTTGCAAGTTTTGGAATAATGCCTGAGCCTTTGCTGCCCGCTGTTGGCGGTATTCTTGCTGGCGTTGCGAGACATCTGTTTTTATTTGCAATATTTCCAATTGCCGCTCTACAATCTCTTGCTGAAATTGCTGCTGTTGTAACTTTCTGTTGTTGTCAAGGCTGGTAACAAAACTACTTAATTCTTGATGAAGCACATCTGCTTGTAGCTGAAGTTCTTGTTGAGTTAGCTGTTTCCACTGGTTAACTTGTTGACGGCGTTCAGCAGTTATTTGCAATCGCTGCGATCGCTCTTGTTCCCATAAATTCTTGAGAGCCATCAGATGATATCTCCTATTTTGTTAACTAGAAATATTAAATAAGCTGTTACGCATTTAATTTGTACATTTACCTGATGACTGATGACAGATGACTGTTAACCGTCAATAGTCATCTGTCAACGACCATCAAGAGTGTTTATATACTTTAGACGCGCATCAGCTTAGAAGCCATAAAGACTCCCTTTTTCTAATGTGGTGTTAAGCAGCAGATGGAACAGCAGCCTGAGATGTTAAACCAACTGCCTCGGCATATCTTAAGTAAGTTTCAACTGAAGCAATCACAATCCGAGCTTCTATTGATAGCAGTTCAATACCAACTAAAGAAACACGTACCCAAGCATCAATTACAATTCCTTTATCCAAAATGCGGTCAATAACTTCAGCCAGACTTGAAGATGAGTTAACTTTTTCAACAGCCATTTTCTTTTTCTCCCACAACTCTAATTATTTATTTCATCTTGCTCTGATTGAGCAGTAGGTAAAACTTACACAATGTGTTTTATTCTTCCTGGTTTTAGTGTTCCCAAAAACATGAGAAAATATAACAAAATAAAAAAATAATAAAAAGTTAACAATATTTTTTTAGACAAAAATTAAAGAAAAAATCATCTAATCTTGATTTTTTCTGCGAAAATTTTAAATATTATTTTTTATGAAATTATATGAGAGTATTTTTGAGAAAATGATAGGGTGGTAAAGGTTCGCTCAGTGCCAGTTGCCAGTGCGAGCATTGTACCTGCCAGAGGGAAAACTGCTGCGTACTGAGCGTTGAATCGTTGCGCTGTGCCAAAAAGTGGATTTGCCGCACATCTGACTGTCGAGTTTCACAGATAACATTTGTATATGTTTTGAGAATTAACTGGCTCAAGAGTTCCCACTGTTCGGATTGTTGTGCTTGAAATGCTTGCTGTGTTTGGTAGCGTTGTTTTTTAGCTAATAAATAGGCTTTTCCCTTGGCATCAATAGTTTCAGAATCGTCAAGTAAATCACAGGGTGTCATTTTTAAAGTGTACTCAACTTTGTCTGCTAGGTGAGTTAGGGCTTCTAGATATTGCTCTTGGTGCTTTTCTAGATGATTCAGCAGTTTTTCTTGCGAGGTAAAACCCCTCCCAAAACGTAGCGGAAGAAGGGGAGTTTGTTGAAAAAGTTCTCGAATTACGCGATCGTGGTTTAATACAGCTTGAAGTAAATGCTCATCCGTTGCCTGTATTGCCTCCAGTGAGATTTCCGGTTCTACGATCGCACCTAAACCAGAAGAGTAAACGAGTTCAATATTCCTTTCCATCCCTAAAGGTAGAACAAGTGGTGATGCGGTCGGGACTAGAAGAGCATAAGCGTATATTGACATAAGTAATTAAGTCGGGACAAAGAAAGTTAACTAATTAATAATTCCCTCTTGTTCTACCAAAGTTAGCAAGTCCTCCGGGACACTTCTTTTGACATCAAAGGTGTTTTCGGAGGATAAGTAGCTTCCGCTCTGAATTTCTATGTTTTTTCAAGGAAGAGACTATTAGTCTGTCTCATTAAATTTGAGGGATAAGAGAACGAACCGCAAAGGACGCAAAGAGCGCAAAGGAAGAAAAGTTAAGAGTGAGTTCAGCCATCAGAATTAATGGGATAGACCACTATTGAGATTGATGCTGATTAGCAAGCATTTGGTATGTAACTTGGAAATCATCATTTGTAATCTGAATCAAGCTGGAGTCAGTCAATCCTTGGGCGCGGTATCGACGAATGGCGCTTAAGGCAGCTTGATTGCTCAATAAAGCCAAGTCTGCCCCATTCCAACCCTCGGTAACTGTCGCCCAGGTTTCTAAATCGACATCAATTAAGGGACGATCTAGATTGTGAACTCCTAAAATCGCTAATCGGCTGGCTCGATCTGGTAGATCGATTTTTATTTGTAAGTCCAATCTTCCGGCTCTGAGCAAGGCAGGATCGAGCGCTTCTGGACGATTGGTTGCTCCTACTAACAGTACTTTCGGGCATTCATGCAACCCATCTAGTTCGGTGAGCAATTGACCGACAACGCGATCGCTAACTCCAGAATCACCAGTAAATTTTCCCCGTGCTGGTGCCAGGGTATCAATTTCATCTATAAACACAACGCAAGGAGCTGCTTGCCGAGCTTTACGAAACAGTTCTCTGACTGCCTGTTCTGCTGCACCTACCCATCGGCTGAGTAATTCCGGGCCATTCACAGCAATAAAGTTGGCTCTAGCTTGGGAAGCGATCGCTTTTGCAAGTAATGTTTTTCCGGTTCCAGGCGGCCCCCACAACAGAATCCCACGGGGAGGCTTGGCTTTGGTTTGCTCGTATAGTTCGGGATAAAGGAGTGCGCCCTCTACAGATTCTTGAAGTTTTTGTTTCACATCATCCAATCCACCAATCTCATCCCAACTTACACTAGGTACTTCAACTGCTACATCCCTGAGAACCGAGGGTTTTATCTCCTTAATTGCTTCGAGAAAATCCTGCTGGATGATAGTCATGTTCTCAGGAACGGGACTGTTGAGCGAGGGGACTTGACGACGAAGGGCAATGTAGGCTGCTTTTTGACAAAGAGCTTTGATATCCGCACCGACAAAACCGACTGCCAAATCGGCGATCGCTCCTAAATTAATTGAAGTCTCCAAGGGCATGGCACTTGTCAAAATCGTCAGAATTTCCAATCGTCCATTGCGATCGGGAACCCGAAACTGAACTTCGCGATCGAAGCGTCCCGGACGACGCAGCGCCGGATCGAGATAATCGGGACGATTTGTTGCCGCTAGTACGAGTACGCCCTCGGTTTTGGCAAACCCATCCATTAACCCAAGCAACTGCGCCACTAGTCTTTTTTCAACTTCACCTTCCACTTGGCTGCGATCTGGGGCAAGGCTGTCAATTTCGTCAATAAATATCAAGCAGGGAGCAGAACGAGTTGCTTTCTCAAAAATACTTCGCAAACGAGCTTCTGCTTCCCCGTAATACTTGCTCATCACCTCTGGGCCATTGATGGCAATGTAGTTTAACTCTAACTCTTCTGCCAAAACACGGGCTGTTAAAGTTTTTCCCGTACCGGGCGGGCCAACGAGCAAAACCCCACGCAGAGGCTCTAACCCTAATTTCACCAATAAATCTGGACGTTTAAGTGGAATTTCGACTAACTCTCTGATTTCTTGGAGAACATCAGCCAAGCCGCCGATACCTTGCCAAGAAGTTTTTGAGTTCGTCCGAGCTGATGGGGGGGTGACATCAGTATCATCCATTGGTGTGGTGCCAACGGTGGAATTGGATCTGGCTCGGCTGGAATTATTTGTTCTCGGAATATTGCCTTGTCGGGGAATACTACTGAGATTATGAGAGCGAATTTGAATAGAAGTTTTTAACTCGCCTTTCTCTACTTTTTCTTCTAAAGCTTTGGCAATTTCTAATAGGTGTTCAAATCCTTTAAATATGTCGTCCATTGATTTTACTTAGAGGTTTTTTGAAAAGCGTTTCACTATGATTTTGGACACTTTTAGATCCTTCCTTACCCCCCTTAATCCCCCCGATGCATTGGGGGGAAACCGGAAAATCTAGTTCCCTCCCCTTTACAAGGGGAGGGTTAGGGAGGGGTAATTACAATTCCATAACTTGTGCATACACCGTAGCTTTACAAGGGAGATTTAGGGGAATCTAGAAAGTTTTGCTACCGACAAGAGGACTTTTCAAACATCCTTTTAAACAAAAGGCAGAGAAAAATTTAATTTCCAATTTAATTTCAAAAAAGTTAAAAGTTTCAATAATTTTTGATTCTCAATTTTTATTCCTGTTCAATAGGGAGAGGAATTAATCAGTTGGAACTGGTTAATCGAAGACGAGCAAAGTTATACGGGGCAGTGAAATTGTTGTAACGAATTCGCAAACGGTCTTCAAATTGACGATCGAGTGCTTCAACGTGTTCGCTAAATTGTGATTCTGCTTCCCAAGGAATTAGGTAGGCTGAATTGTAGATCATTGTGTCCATTTGGGGAGTATTTTCTACCACTTCGATCGCAATGGAGTTGAGCGTGCCTTGAAATACATCGATGATGCCTTGCTTGCGATCGTTCATTCCCTGTTCGATGGTTTGCCCTATTTGGATTACCCGCTCCATACTCAGGGGTTGACCGACTAGCTTATCCCTTTCGGTTTTGAGATTTGGGTGTTCTGCCAATAGTCCCTGAATTTCTGCCTCGATATCCCAAAAAACTTTGACACTAACTTCTCGGCAACCCGATAACTTCGCAAGCAATTGTGTCAATTCTTCTTGATGAGGACGAATTAATTGCTCTGAAACCTTTTCCCAGCTGGAAACCAAAAGTCCAAATTGCACGGGCAGTAAATAGCGATCGCCTCCTTGCATGATCTCCTCAAGGACTTTCTCATGACTTAGCAGGTTACGACGGCTGGCCAAATAACGCTCTTGCTGTGCTTCCGAGTAGATTACTGCAAAATCATCCAAAATTTTAATTTGTACGGGTTGCCGATCTAAGCCCTCTAAATTTAAGTTTTGGGGAGCAGGCAAGGTCAAAATTCCATAAATGTAAAAACTCATATAAATGTCTTACCAAGAAGAATGTAGATAAAAAAGTTACAGGGGTTTAGAAGTGAGTACTAGTCTTAACTTGGCATGAACTAAGCTTAATTGAGCCAGTCCTAAGTCCAAGTCACCTTCAACCACAACACCCGTATTTAATAGGCGATCGAGAAGTTCTAAAATAGAAGGTTGACTAGAGGTTTCACCGGGGTAGTATCCTCCAGATTGGGGAAGTAAATTTCCCATTTCACCCAAGTTAATATTTAGATCGGCTGGGTCAACATCAAATATCTCGCAAAGCTTAACAACCTGTTGTTCAAGCTGTTGTAGGCTTTCGGAAGCTCGATCTAGCTCATAGTCGTTGAGGGTGCCAGCATCCATTCGCCGAATCACCTGAGCTTCCATGAGTTGGCGTATCAGCTCAACAACCGTCAGTAACAACGGTGCTAAACCGGAATCGGAACCTTTTGATTTGCTAATCGCCTGCATTCTGATGATTATTAGGATTGAGTACTTTGAGCGATTGCAGTTCTGTTTCTAGACTGGCAAGACGCTCTTGAAGTTGTTGATTAGTTGCTAATAAGGTGCGAGTTTGACTATTAAGATAGGGGTCGCTCTCCCACCAGTTAATTCCAATCTCTTTGGCTTTATCAACAGAAGAAATCAACAAACGAATTCGGATGTTGAGCAGTTCTGTGGAGCCTACGGAAATAGAAATATCTCCTGCGATAACAATGCCTTTATCCAGAACCCGTTCTAGAATATCTGCCAAGCTAGAACCCTGAGTTGCTGTGATAACTCCCCGGTTAGTATTAGTACTCATTTTTTTATTAAATGGCCAGAATCAAAAGCAAGTGTCTGTGAGATGTTCGGCGACTCGGCATTGCCCTGCATTTGTACTAATACTCCCTGTTCTCTGAGAGACTTGAGTGCAGCGACAATTTGACTGCGATCGATCCCTAATTCTACTGCCAATTCAGAGAAACGCCTTCCTGAAGAATTACACAGGTAGTTGTAGACTTCATGCTCGTAAGGTACTCGTTGTTGCAATACAACCTGATTTTGGTTGTTTGGTATTATCTCTGACGGCTGAGATTGAGTATTTATACTATGATAGAATTCACTTAAAACCTCTTCCAGTAGGCGAGTTGCTTCTATGAGAGGTTGATTCGTGCGAGAAAGCAGGATATCGGCACAAATATCTTGGAAGCTAGGATCTCCAGGGTTTACGGAAATTTCGTGTTCGTGGCAGATTTTGGCAATCATCAGACAGGAACGCAATCCACCGCCTTGTCCAGAGCCAGATCGACTCCAAAACGTCCGTACTACACGGACAATTACTTCTGCTTTCTCAGAATCTATACCTGTTTTATGAACTACAATTTCCTGCTGACTCAGTTCATCAGGTGTAGGCATATCGATGGTAATAACACGATCCATCAAAGCATCCTGAGTTGCATGAACTCCACAATACTCTTGAGGATTTGATGTTAAGATTGCCCGAAACTGAGGATGAACCCGGATATACTCGGCTCGATGTTGATTTGTTGGTAATACTAACAACCTCTCCTCAAGTACGGAAAGTAAAACGTTATTTACCTCCGGGTGCGATCGATTGAATTCGTCGTAAACCAGCGTAAATCCTTCTTTACAAGCTAGGGTTAATCGTGCATCAACCCAATGTTGTCGGACTTCATCCTCAACTTTGATAACGCTGTGGATGAAGTTATCAACAACCTTTTTACGGGTATAACCTAATTGATTACCAATCAAGTCTGAGGTTTTAAACTCATCATCTCCAAATAAGAGGATGATCGGCTGATTGAGCAAATCAGCTAGATGCATTGCCAGAGTAGTTTTTCCGACTCCGGCTGCACCGCGTAAATGTATTGAAAAACCTGACTGTAGATAGCGCAAAGCACGTTGAGCGATGCGTTGAACCGCAGGTGTATTGACAAATCGCTGGGGAGATGCATTTAATACTGTTGTCAAACTCTAAGTACCTCCTCAATAGTAATGTGTCATACAAAAGTATTTTTTGTTACATTGCAAATATAAAATACAGATGTCAATCAGCCTTAACTGGACTCAAATCCAACGGATTTTGGCATCAACACAAGACTAGTAATGTTTAATATTTATGTCATCAGCATGATTACGGTGTTGAGAGGATACCTTTAAGAAGTCCACACAGGTGTAAAGCAATATGGTTCTGCGCTTCTTACTATTACCAATTACTGGCCCATTAATGGGGGTAACGTGGCTTGGGGAAAAAATTTTAGAACATGCGAGTACTGAAATTGATGATAAAGAAAATCTCAGCAAGCAACTTCTTGCACTCCAACTTGCTTTTGATATGGGGGAAATTCCTGAAGAAGAGTTTGAAATTCAGGAAGAAGCTCTTTTATTAGCGATTATGGAAGCAGAACAGGAGGAACGCGATCAAACACAAGAGTATTGAAATTTTTTCCTAGCTTGTGTGATTTATTGCTTTAACTAACGTGCGCCTCCGTTGGAGACTCACGTTAATTTTAAAAATATTGTTAGATATTATACTTAAATAAATTATGCTTCTACTGTACAAGTATTAATTTAATGGAAGCTTTACCCGATAATTGGGCAGATATTCAACCTGATACTATATATCTTTCAATCAGTGGTCTGCTAGTTTCATTTGGCAGCGAACAAATAAAGCTGGGATTAAAATATGATCGGAAGGGGAAACATTTAACTGGAGTTTAGACTAAAAGCGATATGAGAGAACGCAAATCAAATGGAATTAGAGATTAAAAATATTATCTTGTCAGCCTCAAAGCATCC
>NZ_JABXKQ010000132.1 GCF_017114945.1 Nostoc sp. JL34 | reverse complement strand
AATGCTTATTGACATAGGAAGTTTGAGCTTAACTTGACACCAATGGCAAGATGCCTACCCCACAAGATTGGATAATTTATTTCTTGGAAGTCCCTTAGTCCGCGGAGGCGGACTTTGCCTGTATAGCCGCGAATTCCATTCGCCCAGGCTTAAGTTGACAATAATGACAGCTTAAGCCCCTACAGTAATTAGATAATTGTGATTTTACTTGCGGCTTTAGTAGCTTTTTCCCTAGCCTCTTCGACATTCACACCCTTCGCCAAAGCTACACCCATTCGCCGATATGGATGAGCATTAGGTTTACCAAATAATTTAATATCTACATCTTTTTCTGACAAAGCATCGGCGACACCATTAAAAGTAATAGAATCAGATTTTTCTGAAGCTAAAATTACCGCACTTGCTGAGGCTCCTAGCTGTTCTATATGAGGAATTGGCAAGTTTAAAATAGCTCGCAGATGTAATTCAAATTCATTGAGATTTTGTGAGATTAATGTCACCATTCCCGTATCGTGGGGTCTGGGAGAAAGTTCAGAAAAAATCACTTCATCTTTAGTAATGAAAAATTCAACGCCAAAAATTCCGGCTCCTCCTAAAGCATCAGTAACTTTTATAGCTATTTCTTGAGATTTTAATATTTTATCTTCAGAAATTTCTGCGGGTTGCCACGATTCTTGATAATCGCCTCTTTCTTGGCGATGACCAATGGGAGAGCAGAAAATCGTCGGCGCATTCCACTGTTTAATTGTCAGTAAAGTTATCTCAATTTCAAAGTTAATAAATTCTTCTACGATGACCTTTTGACTGTCTCCTCTAGAATTAGCGATCGCATAATTCCAAGCCTTCTCTACTTCACTCTTATTCTGTACTACAGACTGGCCTTTCCCAGAGGATGACATCACAGGTTTAATAACATTAGGAAACCCAATTTTATCCGAAACTGCAATCAATTCTTTTAGAGTTGTTGCATAACCATATTTAGCCGTTCTGATGCCTAATTCTTGATGTGCTAGTTCCCGGATTCTATCACGATTCATTGTATAGTTAGTAGCCGCCGCAGTCGGTATAACTGTAATCCCTCGCTGTTCAAATTCGATCAGTTTTTCTGTTCTGATTGCTTCAATTTCTGGTATAATAATATCTGGCTGATGTTTTGTCACTACAGCTTCTAAATCATCAGCACTGAGCATATAAATAACTTCATAAGCATCAGCAACCTGCATCGCCGGAGCATTAGGATAGCGGTCAACAGCAATCACATAATTACCAAGACGTTGAGCTGCGATCGCAAATTCTTTGCCCAGTTCTCCTGAACCCAGCAACATCAATTTTTGGGGTAACTTAATACTCATTAACTTATCCAGTCAATTTCAATTCAATCATCTTATAATTTTTTGTGTTTTAATTACCATCTTCTCAATAACTAAATTTAGCTCCGCGCAGTTGTAAATCTTGACGTTGCAGATGATTTAAACCAGTACCTACACCAAGCTGACACTTATCTACTAGAGTCTCTAACCAAATAGTCTCGTTCAGAGTTGTACCTCGTAAATCTGCATTTCTCAAGTCAGCTTTTGTAAAATTTGCAAATAAGAGGTCTGCATTGACTAAACTGCTACATTGTAGATTTGCTCCTGATAAGTTCCCTCGAATGAAGTTTACACCATCTAAAATTAAACCAGATAAATCTGCTCCGATAAGATTAGGAAACTTTAGCTGACTGGGATATTTCAAAAACCGGATCATACAGATGATATTTGCTTCATTTAGTCGTATTTTAGTTAAAAACTCATAACGAGCTATGCCCAGTTGCTTAAGAATTTGTAGCCGCTGTGGGGGACTTTGTTCTAAAAAATGGATGGCTGTGTAGCGGAGGTCTTGAGTAGAGATATTTAACATGATTTTCAGATAGTTGCGATACCTGTGTCGATTAAAAATTTAACAGTCGATGTAGGCAAATAATAGATAATATACCAATCTTAAAGCATTCATGAAAAACAAGAACCCCGAATTCTCAAAGAAATCGGGGTTCTAACTTTATCGATAACTACTTACCTAACGTCCTGCCAATAATGCTTTCGTAGCAGATTCGCCTGCTAACCTCACCTGCCTTCTCAACTGGAAGTTTAACAACGCTAGAATACTCAACTCGGCTAGAAGTGCCATAAAAATTGTTGTCGCGCCAGAGTATTCTATAGCTGCCCAAGGAAAAGTTGAAAATAACCAGACAGTGGGATACTTCCACGATGAGATACCGATAAATTCTAGAATCATCGGTGGTAAGAACATTGCAGCACCTAAAGTCCCCATTGCCCAGAAAGAACGCTTAGGAGTTTTTAGCAAAAGTATCAATTGGGCGATGGTAGCGTAAATCATCATCAAGCTGATAGACAAAGCTATAGCTAAAAGTACTTTAAACCTGTTCATATCGCTACTCAGCCAAGTTTGGCTATCGTTCGCATCAAAAACCAATGTAAGTGAAATCCAAACTAGCCAGGGGATAGTAATAATTGTCAGATTAATAGCGATCGCTACGAGTGCAGGGCTTTTTTCGACCCAAATTAGATCCTGCCAAATATTCTTGTGGCTAGAAATTCCCTGATGTCGATATCTTGCCCAATCTTGTACATCTTGACGGTGAGGGGAAAGAACCGCAATTAAACTTAAAATCAACACCAAGTTGTACAGTGCTAGCAAAATGAGGTTTTCCCCAACCTGTTCATTCAAGTTGTTATTAGCGTTACCCATTTGTAAGGTAAATCCCCACATCATCAACTGGTAAAAAGCTACTAATAAATAACTTTGCTTCTTGCTGATTATTAAAGCTTGAGGATTACGGAAGCAACGTTTAATAGCTTGCAAAATACCGTAACTGCACAATCCAAAATTCAGCAACTGGAAACCAACAACATTAACAACACTTGTCCCTAATGGTAAGTAGAAAAACTGCAAATTTTTCATGGTTGAACCATCAGATAAATGGAACAAGTTAGGAAATAGATAATTTGTTGTATCCCAAGGATTAAAGAGTCTCAACCAAGCAGTTGAATTATTGAAACTATTGCTATAAGACGATGCCATCACCATCGTTGTGAACAAAAATAGGAAAACTGCACCACTACCTAACCAAGGCTGAAAACCGCTAAACCAACGACTAACTAAACTAAAAAGTAATGCAGCACTGTAGAAAAAAATACAACTGGCAGCAAGAATCGCGTAATAACTCAAAATGTAACTAAAGGCAATTTGGGCAGAAAGCCCAGCCCACAAATGTAAAGGAAGTGTTACTAAGACGATCAGATAAATTAAACTCGGAACTCCTAGCAGCTTGCCAGTCAATATACTTGTTTCTGATTGAGGACTTAGACGGATAAAATTCAGCGTACCGCGAGTTTCTTCTTTAGCTAAATCATTGATTAGCAAATAAGTTCCTGCAACTAATAGTGTAAATACAAAAATTACACTCAACGATAGGAATATATATTCCCAATGATCTCGCCACCACGATTGCCAATCAATTTCGTCTTGGGGGCAAAAATTATTTGAAAGGAAATTATTTAAGTCAGAAATTCTAGATTGATCTGATTGCTGGAAAACCTGGTTTTGTAGGTGTTCATATACTTGACGTAAATTACAGTATGTGGCAGTTAGTGAGTATCTATCATCGGGAAACTCCCGTAACTGATATAAAAAAGCTACCAGTTGCAGTAGTAAGGATGTGGCAACTGCGATCGCTACATTAAAAAACTTCAGTCGTCCTTTGAATTCCCGTAATAGTTGCGGATTCCAATCGCCGATTTTGTCTATTAAATTGAGCATCATAGCAAAAAATTCTCCAAAAATGGGGAGTGATATTTATTGACGAATCAAGATGCTTGTTTGTGACCTAATTTTAAGAAAATACTTTCTAAGTCTTCTTGTGTGCAGTGAAAATCAGTCAGAGGAATGCCTGCTTTGATGAGCGATCGCAATAACTCAGCACTATCTTCATCTTTGCCCGAAAAATTCACCCGCACGCTATTTTTTCCTGCTATCACCTCCCACTCTTCTACTAAAGGATGATGTTTAAGTTCGCTCAAAAGTGTCTCTAAGTTTCCCAAAGTTGATAACACAATTTGCTGATGAGCAAGACGTTGGTAAAGTTGCTGTAAGGAAGTACTTTCTACCAAGAAGCCAAGTTCCATAATTCCCACAGAAGTACAGAGTTCAGCTAAATCACTGAGTACATGGGAAGAAATGATTACAGTCATTCCGGCTTCTTGTAATGCCTTGATAATTTCGCGAAAGTGCATTCTAGCAATGGGATCAAGCCCAGAAACAGGCTCATCTAGTAGCAGTAAAATTGGTTCATGGATAATCGTTCGCGCTAAACTTAAGCGCTGTTTCATCCCGCGCGACAGAGTAGAAATCTGACTGTTACGTTTATTGCCAAGTTGGATTAGTTCTAAAACTTCATGCAGACGTTGAGTGCGGCGTGGTTCTCGCAAACGATACAAACGCGCAAAATAATCTAAGTAATCCCAGACTGTTAAATCCTCATATAATGGGTAGTCATCGGGTAAGTAGCCTAGACGACGCTTAAGTTTGGGATTACTCTTGTCACGGAGTAAGCGATCGCCATTAATATAAATCTCACCCGTAGTTGGTTCCTCAGCAGTTGCCAACATGCGGATGAGAGTTGTTTTACCTGCGCCATTCGGCCCAATTAGTCCATATACTTCCCCTGCTTGAATCTCTAAATCAACATCATTGACAGCAACGTGTCTGTCAAATTGCTTAGTTAGTCCACGGGTGCAAATTGCTAATTCTTTTACCATCGCTGCTGGGGTGCGGCTTGTGATTAACAGCTAACCTAACCTTTTTCTACAACTGTTGTCAGGCTGGTTTCGGAAATTGAAACTGACTTTCAGAAAATTGGCGACATAAAAAAGTAGGTAAGGCATACGCCCTACCTACTTATTAATTCTTATTCTGCTATTTAGAAAAACTTTGCAAATAAAACCTTGACTTTTTGCTCTATTGTCAAGTTATTTCCGACAGTGGTGGGATGACGTTATTAATTCCATTACCAGATGAACCGCTAATTGCATAACGGTATTCGGGAATTGGATACCCAGCTTCACTAAAGGTTTCACGGATAGCTTTATTAGTGTCGAAGTAAACCTGCCAATAGTGATCGTTATTACAATAAGGACGGACTGCTAGTACAGGCCCTGCAAAGTTGAAATCCTGAATTTCTACATCCGGTGCTGGATTTTGAAGGACATTAGGAATTTGGCTAATCTTCGCCTTCAAAAGTGCGATCGCTTCGTTATGTTTCACATCATGATGGAGTTGAGCTACCAGATCAACCCGACGGTAAGGATTGGCAGAATAATTCTGGATATTATCAGCAAAGATTTTATTATTGGCAACAATCGTCAATACGTTATCAGGTGTATTAATACTAGTTGTGAACAGCCCAAGTTCTGTAACAGTGCCTGTGACACCTGCTGTTGTAATGAAATCACCAACTTTGAATGGTCGAAAAACGATTAAAAATGCTCCTGCTGCAAAGTTTGCTAGTAATCCACCCCATGCTGCACCAATTGCAATGCCTGCTCCTGCAAGCAATGCAGCAAAGGAAGTTGTTTCAACCCCAAAGAAGCCGAGAATTGCCACAACTAGAACAATTCTCAACGTAACGCCAATGATATTCAGAAGATAGTTAATCAGTGTTGGGTCAACGTGTTGGTTTCGGAAAGCACGTCGCGCTAGCTTCAATGCGAAATCAATCAAGCGTTGAGCAACCAACCACAGAGCGATCGCACCTAAAACTTTCAGTCCAAACTGAGTTAAAAGTTGACTAGCAACTAGGCTAATTTGTCTGAAATCCATAACTTTTTTGTTTGTAAATTATTAAACACAATAAACATACAAGAAATTAAATCAAAATGATATATCAATACTTTTTTTTTAATTTTTGTGTAATGTGCAGCAGATAGCAAACTGTTCTCGGAGGATGTTTGAACAGTTTTGGGCAAATATAAATGTTTTCTTGCGGGATTATCTACTTTTTGGCTTGTTGCTGTTTTTTCGCTCCTCAATTCGAGCAAAGATATCATCGATACTGGTATTTCCCAAGATTTAATCCTTGTCTGGTGTATAATTTTTTCTCCGGCTCTCAAATTGCTGTATAAATCGCGCCATGTCAGCAGGGCCAAGTTCTTTAGTCAAGGCTTTTATAACGCTTCCGATGCTGGTGAAGTATAGCTAGACTTTATATATAAACCCTTTCAACTTTGAGGATGGGCCTCATTTGATCGAGAACCGCTATATTCCCAACCGCCTAATCTCAGCTTGATTATGTGCGTGCTGGTCAACGAGTATAAGACTATCTATTCCTAAAGAGGTTACAGGTGTCAAGCAAGAAAATCGGTTTTTGGTCTGTGTGGGCATTGGGTGTAGGCGGCATTGTTGGTGGGCTTTTTCCAGCACTGGGAGTAGTAATTCAAATAGCTGATGTAGGCGCACCACTAGCATTTGCGATCGCCGGGATAATAGCTTTGATAACTACTTATGCTTATGCAAAACTTTCAGTAGCTCATCCATGTCGAGGTGGGACAGTAACCTTCTTAAACCAGGCTTTTGGTTCAGGGCTGTTTAGTGGGACACTGAATCTTCTACTATGGTTTAGCTATGTAGTCATGCTTTCCTTTTACTTGCAGGCTTTTGGTAGTTATGGAGTTAGCCTGTTCGCATCTACTCAACCTATTTGGAAGCATTTACTGATTAGCTTGGCAATTTTAGGGACAACTGGATTAAATCTGCTAACTGCCAATCATATTGGTAAATCTCAAATCTGGATTGTCAGCTTCAAACTGGGGATTTTGATCCTGTTCATTACTATGGGAACTAGTCATATCGACATTTCCCGTTTAGAACCAGTCTCAGTATCGTCGCTACAGTCAATTTTCGCAGGAGCAATGGTAATCTTTTTGTCTTATGAAGGCTTTGAGCTAATCGCCAATGCAGCAGAGGATCTTGTCAATCCCAAGCATACTTTGCCAAGAGTTTATTACTCTGTAATCGGGTTCGTTATTTTGCTTTACGTTTTAATAGCACTGGTTACATTGGGAGCAGAACCGATAGAACAGATTTTGGCAGCAAAAGACTATGCTTTGGCTGAAGCTGCTAAACCAATTATGGGGCAATTTGGATCTGTTTTGATTACTATTGCTGCTCTTTTCTCAACTATCTCGGCTAGTAACGCCACACTCTACGGTTCAGCTCGTTTTAGCACTGTTATTGCTAAATCTAGGGGGTTTGTCTCTGGTAGCCAAATAAATGGCATAGATCAATCTTCAATTGGCTTATTTATTACTAGTGGTATCACTCTCATAATCGCCAATTTCTTTGATATAAGTCGGATCTCAACGATGGGTAGTGCTGGGTTTCTCCTAATATTTGCTGCGGTTAATTTAGCTAATGCTCGGATGTATCGTTATACGAAAAGCAAGCAATGGATTTCAATTCTAGGTACTGGAATATGTTTGGTGGCACTAGGGATGTTAATTTGGTTTGCTTTGCAAACAGATCCACAAACTGTCTGGGTTTTAGTGTTGATGGTAGGAGTAGCTATATGCATCGAAGTAATCTACTACCTGTCAAACAAGCGACAGCTACACCTTTGAAGAAGCTTTGCTCAACTCTAAGAGGTTGTTTGAAAAGTGGTTGGCTGTGATTTTAGGCACTAATTGATCCCCCCTAGCTCCCCTAAAAAAGGGGGGAACCGGAATCAAAGTCCCCCAATTTATCGAGGTATTTAGGGGGATCTAGAACGTTTTGTTACCGAGAAGAAAACTTTTCAAACATCCTCTAAAATATATTTGTAATAGTTCACGTTTGGATTAATTTAACTTAAATTCGCTAACAGTGCCTTCTCTGTTAGTGGGTCGTTAAATATAGCTCTTTGTTTTAGATTTTCATTATGAATTATTTCTTAAAGGTGATTTAGGAATGGCTCATAAACGGTAACTTTATCTGGAAAGTTGAGCCTTTACCCTCATTGCTCATCACATGAATGTTACCGCCGTGAGCCTGGACAATTTGTTGAGCGATCGCTAATCCCAATCCAAATCCGCCACTTTCTCTGGTACGTTCTGTGTCAACCCGGTAAAAGCGATCAAAAATGTAAGGTAAATCTGTCTCTGGAATTCCAATTCCAGTATCAATAACCTGAATTACTGCCCGATCTGGGTGAGGTTCTAAGCGTAACCAGACAGTTCCACCAGATGGAGTGTAATTGCAGGCGTTGTTGAGCAAGTTTTCCACAGCTAGGCGCAGCAAATCGGGGTCAGCCCACAACTTAATGGGTTGTTCTGGTAAATGGCTGATCAACTTGATCGACGCTTTTGCAGCTTGAGTATTGTAATAAATAGCTAAATTCTCTAGCAAGCTATTAAGATTAACGTTTTTGAGAGATTCGGGAGTTAATTTTCCCTGATGCCGAGCCAACAGCAGTAGGTTATTGACCAAGGTACTCATCGACTTGGCGCTATCGATGATGTTCTCGACTGAGGGATGGATTTGGGGATGGTCTGCTGCCATTAGTAACCCAACTTGGGCATTGGTCAAAATTGCAGAAAGGGGCGATCGCAACTCATGAGAAGCATCTGATGTGAAGCGTTGCAGTTGGTTATAAGCTTGCTGAACAGGCTGCATGGCTATGCCGCCAAGTACCCAACCTGTAAGTCCAATTAACCCCAGAGCTATAGGCACAGCAAGGGTCAACATTAACTGAAATTCTCTGAGATCGTTTTGAGTTTCTGTCAGCGGGATAGCAACTTGCAGATAACCGATGACCGAATTTCCTCCTTGAACAGGTAGGGTGACTTGACGAAGCCAAACTGTCTCACCTGTAAACTGGTCAACGGACTTAATCGTGAGAAACTCAGATGCTATTCCCAACTTTTCTGGAGGTGGAGTACCAAAAAAACGATTGATTTTGCCATTGGGGTCATACCAGCGAACATAAACTAGTTCAATATCAGCAGGGTGAGAACCACTACCCAATAGCGGTATATTGCTCAGATCGACTTCTTTTTGTCCTTGATACAGCCGATACTGCGAACTAGCAGCCATTAGCTCTGCTCTTTTATAAAGCAGTTTATCTAATGCTTTGAGCTTATCTTTCACCTCAAGATTGTAAATGACTCCAGCAAAGAGAATCAGAATGCACCCCATTGAAAGGGTAAACCAACGAGCTAAATTACGACGACTGCGGTTAAACACAACTTATGCTAATTCGTAATTCGTAATGGGCTTCGTCCCGCTACGCTAACGTAATTCGTAATTACAACGCTTTTCAAGTAATTAAACTACACTATATTTCTACTCTGCGTAGCTATTATCAAATCTCAAGATGGTTCTGGAGGGTTGAGGCGATAGCCCATACCGTAAACAGTTTCAATCCAATCGGCTGCTGCTAATGTTTGCAAACGTTGGCGAAGTTTACGAACTAGAACGGTGATCGCATTGCTTTCTGGTTCACTACCCCACTCCCATACAGCTTGCTCAATTTGGTTGCGAGTCAGGACTTGCTTAGGATGACGCATGAAGTACTCTAGCAACTGAAATTCTTGGCTGGAAAGCGATACGATCGCCCCTTGTCGCTCCAAAATTAGTCTATCGAGATGAAGTTCGAGGTCTGCCAAGCAGAGGGTGTCTCCTTGCCAAAGGGGCGATCGCCTCCTCAATGCCCGCACCCGTGCCATGAACTCCACGATATCAATCGGTTTGACGAGGTAATCATCAGCTCCGGCATCTAATCCTATGACTTTATCGGGTGTGGTATCTTTTGCCGTAATCATTAATACCGGAGCTGTTTTTCCTGCCGCCCGATACTGTTGACACAAACTCACTCCACTAATCCGAGGTAACATCCAATCCAAAATCAGCAGGTCATATTCTTTTTCAGCCAAAAGCCATTGAGCAGTTTCACCATCCTTGACACCATCGACGCTGTGTCCAGCCTGAGAGAGAACCATTTGCAGCGGCATTAATTGCTTTGGATCATCCTCTACCAGTAAGATTTTCATCACCTTTATACACTTGTGCTTGTTTAGAATAATCTATTGAAGCAATCTCAACGTCTTTCATCAGTCAGATTTCAGAGGATTGTCTACCCCATTAGGATATACATGAAGTGTGACCTAGCAAAATCAGAAGCAGGTGTAGTGTGTGGCGTATTAGTAAACGTTGGCTGCAAGGGCTGGGATTAGAGTTTTGGTTGCCTCTACCACTGGTAGCGGTTGTGTTTTGGCTTGGCTGTAGTTTCATCGCTGCTCAAGAGTTAAAGCGACCCTATTGCACCGAGAAAAAACTTCAGTCAGATACTCAGCTTGAAGCACGGGTATCAGTCAATGTGTTGCTCATTAACGCCGCCGTCAACCGAACTAAAAGAATTACCCAGGTAGAAGTAGAAACAGCAGACCCCATCTTGAAGCGGTTGGAATTAGAACTTCCAACAATAGAATTCAGCCAAATAGAAGCGACAATTGCCCAAGAACTAGGTCTACCTCGTGAAGATGTTAGAAAGTTAGTGCGCTATGAGATTGTGGAATAACATCGATCCGAAATCTTAAGAGTCCCCAATCCCTAGTCCCCAATTCCTAGTCCCTAGTTCAATGCGTTCCGCCTTGGTTTTCAATGTTTGATTCATGGCTTCAAACCCTTGGCGAACGTCGATATTTAATCGACGAGCCAGCAGAGGTACTAGTAAGCCCTGGAAAGATTCTTGCTGAATGAAGCGGACGCGTAGGCGTAGCCCGTCGTAGACATCGCTTGCTAACGGTTCAATGATAAAGCTATGTTCAACGTCAAATAACCCTGGTATCAAAAAGTGCCATAACCAGCGCAATTTGCGATTAGGTTCTACCGTAATCACCGTAGGTTGAAAGGTCACAATATCTCTACCCGGAGGCTGAAAGTGAACGGTTAGCTGTGCCCCTTCATTCAGCGAACCACTAATTTGACGAATAAACAGATTCCAATGTGGAAAACTAGCAAAATCAGTGAGTAGGTTCCAGACCTGCTCATCGGATGCCTGAATTTCAATTTCAGTATAGATTTTCATGGGTATGAGTTGATATGAAAACCAAAATTAAAACGGTTGTTCCTGCTAAAAATAACGCGATGTATTCTAGTCCTAGTAATCGAGTCACCCAAAAATTACGAGTGAAGATAGGTAGATAAAGCAGGGAAAGCAGGGGAAGAGAATAACTTGATTTTCTTACCATAAAATAAACCTCGCAAAGCTTCTTTGGTAGACTACGAGGAAACTAGATTTTTTCTTGTAAAACATAATGAATACTATTCGTAGAAAACTCACGTTTGAACAGCAAAATTCTGGCGGTTGGTAGACAGTTCTGAAGGAACTACTGACCTTGAACAACCAGAACAGAACATGGAGCGTGATGAACGACGTGATTGCTCACACTTCCTGCTAAAAGTTCGGCAAATCCTTTAAGTCCTCTACGACCAAGCACAATCAAATCTGCTCCCCAACTCCGGGCTAAATCACAGATGTTAGTACCAGGATCTCCTGTTTGATAACTGGATTCTGCCATAATGCCTAGTATTTTCGCTTTCTGATAGTACAACTGGAGTAAACTTTGTGCCTGTTGTGTTTCTATTTCCAGGTCTATTAAATTCACAGTGAGTTGACTAGAAACTGCTAGCTCAATGCTGTGACAAATCATTAACTGAGCAGCATCTTTTTGGGCTAACTCCAGCACTTTTGCAAACACTGTTGCAGTAGCAGGTGAATCATCAACCGCTACCAAAATCTTCTTAAAGCTCATATCTAGCTCCAATAATCAATTACTTCATTTACTTGTATTGTCTTTTAGCTTGAAGGATAAATGTGATTTAAAAGTGAAATTAAGTAAGATAAACGATTTATTCACTTTTCGTTCACATTCATCAGTAATCCTGGAAAAGAAGCAGAGAAACGAAACTAACCCAACTGAGGTTTAAAACCAATACCCGAACTAATACGGTTCATGCTCACACTAGAAAACTATAGTTTTTTACTATTTTGAGATTAATAAAGCTTCGTTTTAAAATTACTGATTTTTATAGGAGATGTTGTGATGAATTTCAGCGCAGTTAAAAATGCAATCGGTGTCATTTCTACCCGTCAAGCAGTAACACAGGTGCTTGATGAACTCAGAGCAATTGACTTTCCCATGCAGAAAATTTCTGTGTTCACTTTAGATTCTGAAGACGAAAAGTTGCACGAGGATGCTAATGCGGGTAAACATCCCATCACTCCTATCGAAGGTGCTAAAGCAGGCGCAATTACAGGAGGAACAACCGGGGGTTTTCTGGCACTAACAGCCGGACTTGGCGTATTAGTTATTCCCGGTTTTGGCCCGGCATTAGCAGTTGAATCTGTCGTGGGTACACTGCTGGCGGGTGGAGCGAGTGCAATTTTTGGCAGTGTTTATGGCGCATTTCAAGGTTGGTTCGCTCCCGAAAGGCAAGCTAGACTCTGTGAGCCAACTACCTGCCAAGAAAAATTTTTGGTGAAGGTAGAGGGAACAGCAGATGAAATCTGGCAAGCAGAATTGATTCTCCGTTATTGGGGTATGCGGGAATGGCATATTTATGAACTTAGCAAAAGATTCTCATAATAATACCAATTTGAAAAAAGAAAGGTACAGATTCAAACAGATAAATCCAGATTAAATCTGTTAATTACTAATTATTTTTTGGAGACGGAAATGACAGCAGATACGATCGCTACAAATACTTTTTCTGAGACAACAAAAGATTTACTCAACTATGAATGGCATACTCTGAGCGAACAAAAGGTTGTGCAAACGTTAGCCAGCCATCCCGAAGCAGGTTTGACCCATGAAGAAGCTACCAAACGACATCAGCAGATGGGTGCAAATCAACTCACTGGTAAAAGTGGAAAAAGTTCTTGGCTACGATTTTTAGAGCAATTTAATCAACCACTACTATATATTTTGCTGACGGCGGGAGTGGTAACGCTGCTGCTGCGAGATTGGCTAGATGCCGGAGTAATTTTTGGTGTCACTCTAATTAACGTCATCATTGGCTACATTCAAGAAGCGAAAGCAGAAGGCGCGATCGCTGCTTTATCCAAAGCCGTCACTACCGAAGCAACTTTGATTCGCAATGGTCAAAAAACCCGTCTGGCTTCGGCTGAACTTGTTCTTGGTGATTTGGTACTGCTGGCATCTGGGGATAAAGTACCTGCTGATTTGCGGCTATTAAGTGTGCGTGGTTTGCAAGTTGACGAGTCTGCCTTAACAGGCGAATCCGTTCCGGTTGAGAAAGCAACGGCATCGCTGGCTGTCGAAACACCGTTAGCCGAACGCAGCAATATGGTGTATGCCGGAAGTTTCGTTAGTTTTGGACAGGCAGAAGGGATTGTAGTAGCGATCGCAGATGCCACTGAAACCGGTCGCATCTCGCAGTTAATTGAAAGTAGCACAAATCTGAAAACACCACTGACACGAAATATTGACAAGTTTAGCAAAAGCTTGTTGTATGTCATTTTAGGTTTAGCTGCCCTGACATTTGCAGTCGGATTAGGACAAGGCGAATCTTGGATTGATGTTTTCAAAGCGAGTGTGGCTCTGATAGTCAGCGCGATTCCCGAAGGATTACCTGCGATCGTTACCGTCACTTTAGCGATCGGAGTTTCCCGGATGGCACGACGTAAGGCGATTATTCGCAAGCTACCTGCTGTGGAAACTTTGGGAAGTACCACTGTTATCTGCTCTGACAAAACGGGGACGTTAACTGAGAATCAGATGACGGTTCAAAAGATTTATGCAGGTGGGCAACACTACACTGTTAGCGGTATTGGTTATGCCCCAGATGGTGAAATCTTAATGGATCAACAGCCTGTTGATTTCAATGCAGATGGACATATTGCTCTTTGGGAATCCCTGGAAGCAGGATTGCTGTGCAATGATTCTCATATCGAATGGGGAAATGGACAGTGGGACTTAGTAGGAACCCCAACTGAAGGAGCATTGATTACGGCTGCCAATAAAGCGGGAATGACGCAAGCCAATCTAGAGCAAGAATTACGCAGAATAGACACCATTCCCTTTGAATCCCAATTCCAATACATGGCAACTTTGCATGAATTGGATGCGAAGCGATCGCTGAATGTGATTTATCTCAAAGGTTCTGTAGAGGCAATTCTCCAACGATGCGATCGCATGTTCGATGCTCAAGGACAACTCGCTCGTCTCAATCCTGCCGCAGTCGAACAAGAAGTTGCTGATATGGCAAACCAAGGGTTACGAGTATTGGCGTTCGCCAGCAAAGAAGTTGCCACTAAGCGCTCTTTAAATCGTAATGATATCGATCAAGGACTGGTATTTATAGGACTTCAGGGCATAATCGATCCGCCCCGTGAGGAAGCGATCGCCGCAGTAAAAGCCTGTCAATCTGCTGGGATTCAGGTAAAAATGATTACAGGCGACCATGCACTAACAGCAGCTGCGATCGCCCGTCAAATGGGAATTTGCTCGACTGAAGCACAAGTTTTCACCGGACGGCAATTAGCTCAGATGGATGAAAAAGAATTTGCCCAAGCAGCTGAACAAGGTATGGTATTTGCGCGAGTTGCACCAGAACAAAAATTGCATCTGGTAAAAGCATTGCAGTCTCAGGGTGAAATTGTTGCCATGACTGGAGATGGTGTAAATGATGCTCCCGCCCTCAAACAGGCAGATATTGGTGTCGCGATGGGCATAGCCGGGGCAGAAGTTGCCAAAGAATCGGCGGATATGCTGCTAACTGACGATAACTTTGCCTCAATAGAAGCTGCTGTGGAGGAAGGGCGCGGGGTTTATCGCAACTTGCGAAAAGCGATCGCCTTCTTGCTGCCGATTAACGTTGGCGAATCCATGACGATTTTGATTGCCATTCTCCTAGCAACCGTGCTTCCCATTTTACCAATCCAAATTCTCTGGCTCAACATGGTCAGTTCAATAGCATTGATTGCTCCCCTTGCCTTTGAGCCAAAATCTGGAAAGGTGATGCAACAACCACCGCGCAACCCCAGAGAAAGACTTTTATCGGGTGGATTGCTCCAGCGCATTGTGGCAATTTCCGTCTTCAATTGGCTGGTAATTTTTGGGATGTTTCAATGGATACTGCAAACTACAGGCAATGAACCATTGGCGCGCACGATGGCAATTAATGGGTTGGTGGCGGCAGAAGTCTTTTACCTGTTAAGCATTAGCCAGTTTTTACCATCTCTAGTCGTGAGAATCCAAGGTAAACGCACACCCGTAGCCTATGCACCTGCGATCGGAATTGTAATTGTGGTGATTCTACAATGTCTGTTCAGTCAGTGGAGCATGATGAATCAAGTGTTTGACACCACACCTTTAACATTTATCCAAGCTCTCATTTGTATGGGTGTAGGTTTGCCAGTGGTGTTTATAGCTCTCATCTTGCAGCGTTTCGATCCGCTCAATTAGGGATATAGGACTTTTTTAGTAGTTTCATCCAATGCCAAATGATTACGTTAGAGCTACACCCAAATAAATTAAAAACTCCATCAGTACATTTTGCTAGGTATGATATTTGATCTGCAAGCATTTACCAGTAAAACTAGCTATGACCCAGAACTACCGCATTACTCTACTCCCCGGCGATGGCATTGGCCCTGAAATTATGGCAGTGGCGGTAGATGTGCTGAAAGTCGTAGGGAAACAATTCGATCTGAAGTTTGAATTCCAAGAAGCCCTCATCGGTGGTGCAGCAATCGATACCACAGGGGAACCCTTACCATCTGCCACTCTAGAGGCTTGCCGTAACAGTGATGCTGTATTACTCGCAGCTATTGGTGGTTATAAGTGGGATTCCCTACCATCCAATTTACGCCCAGAAGCCGGTTTGTTAGGACTGCGTGCAGGTTTAGGATTATTTGCCAATTTGCGCCCAGCGAAAATTTTGCCCCAGCTAATCGACGCCTCAACTTTGAAACCCGAAATTGTCGAAGGCGTAGATATTATGGTGGTGCGCGAACTCACTGGTGGGATTTACTTCGGTAAACCTAAAGGGATTTTTGCTACAGAAACCGGTGAGAAACGCGGTGTAAATACAATGGTTTACACCGAATCAGAAATTGAACGTATTGGGCGAGTGGCGTTTGAAGCGGCTAAAAAACGCGGTGGAAAACTTTGTTCGGTGGATAAGGCGAACGTATTAGAAGTATCTCAGTTGTGGCGCGATCGCATCATCAAACTTTCTCAAGAATATCCAGATATCGAACTATCTCATTTATATGTAGATAATGCTGCTATGCAGTTAGTACGCGCTCCCAAGCAGTTCGACACTATTGTTACAGGCAATTTGTTTGGTGATATTCTCTCTGATGCTGCTGCCATGCTCACGGGTAGTATTGGGATGTTACCCTCAGCTAGTTTGGGTGCTTCTGGGCCTGGTGTATTTGAACCCGTTCATGGTTCCGCCCCGGATATTGCTGGACAGGATAAGGCAAATCCTTTAGCACAGGTTTTGAGTGTGGCGATGATGTTACGTTACGGTTTAGACCAGCCAGAAGCGGCAGATCGGATCGAACAAGGTGTATTCCAAGTTTTAGAGCAGGGCGATCGCACAGGGGATATAATTTCTCCAGGAAAAAATCTCCTTGGTTGCCGCGCTATGGGAGACTCACTCATCAAAGCTATCGAACAAAAATAATTTTGTATAGCAACCTGGGCAATTTGGCAACCTTTGCTATAAGTTTCGGGTAGACTAAAGGGAAATCTAGCAATCAAATAACAGTCGATAGTGTACGCATTACGACAAGGTCAAGTAAATTTTACCGCCCCAAAGAACCAATCGCCTTTGATTGATCCCTCTGTAATTAGAGCTGCTGGGCAGATATACTATACTCACTGTGAAGTCCATCCCGAAATAGCAGGGCAACCTTCCGGTGTAGCAATTAATCGTGTGACTCATCGAGGTAAGGTTATTTTTACTAACCAACCAGTTCTTTTACCTCAAGAGTGTTTTGTACCCTTAAGTCAAATTGAATCCCACATGTATTAGTCATTGGTCATTGGTCATTGGTCATTAGTTATTGGTCATTAGTTATTGACAAAGCACAAATGACAAAGCACAAATGACACAGGACAAATGACAAAGGACAAATGACTGTATGGACATTTTGTTCGCCATCCCGGCGAGTGTAATGGTCTTTGCTTTGGGTGCATCTATCGGTAGTTTTCTCAATGTTATTGTTTATCGCCTACCGACTGGGTTGTCAATTCTTTGGCCGCCTTCTCGTTGTCCTAAATGCTTAAACCAGCTAAAAGCTTACGACAACGTACCAGTGTTCGGCTGGATTTCCTTAAGAGGGCGGTGTCGATATTGCAAAAGCAAAATTTCTGTCCGTTATCCCGTGGTAGAAGGGGTAACGGGCATAATTTTTTTACTAATTTTTTTGGTATTTCAAGTTTCGGCTTTAACAATAGGCTATTGGGCTTTTTGTAGTTGGTTATTGGCACTATCACTCATCGACTTAGATACAATGACCCTACCCAATCCACTTACTCAGTCGGGTTTAGTGGTAGGGATTTTGTTTCAAATGGTAGTTGGTTTTCTACCAGAGGGTAGTTTTGTGGCATTGATAAATCAGCTTATGATCGCCATAGTTGGTGCAGTATTAGGCTTATGGCTGTTTGATGCGATCGCCCTATTGAGTTCAATTGCCTTTAGAAAAACAGCAATGGGTGCAGGTGACGCCAAGTTAGCAGCTATGATGGGAGCCTGGTTAGGCTGGAAATATTTGCTCTTGGCTAGTTTTATTGCCTGTGGGCTGGGAGCATTAATTGGCATCAGTATTTTGATTATGCAGCGATCGCAACAAAAATTAGGACAAAAAATTCCTTTTGGCCCTTTTCTGGCTTTAGGATCTGTGATTACCCTGTTTAGCGGCGAAGCCATTTTGTCTAGCTACCTGCGATTATTTTTTCCAGCATCTTGAATTGGAGTGGGGAAGACGCAGGGGAGCAGGGAGCAAGGGGGAGAATAATAAAATTATCTCTTATCTCCTCTGCTCCCGGCTCCCTGCCCCTCTGCCTGTTCCCAATGCCCATTCATAAAAAATATTTATAATTCGTGACTGTAACCAACATTACCCCATCTGCCCTTCACATTTTGATAATATTCAGCTTGTGACTTGTATTACCCTCTTAACGACGATTAACCGTTGGCAAGCGCAACTAGTACAACAGATGCTGATTGCTCATAACCTAGCAATACGAATAATTGATTTGGGTGGGAGGGGGAGAGCATCTTATTTGGAGGTTGGTATTCTCATGGCTTTGTCAGTACGTCCATATAATTAAGTCTGCTGAAAAAAAGAGCAAGAGACTTGTATTGGCACAAGTATTTTCGTTAAGCTGGCAACCAAAGATGAAAATTAAGGTCTGAATTGCTTAAAAGCGTAGTTTAACGATGTAGCCATTAGTCATTAATAAAGAAAAATGATTAATGACTAAGGACAACCCAATACGGTTTGACATGTTTTCGACCTCATACCCACTTAAAATAAAATAAAAAATGGCTAACAACGAAGAATCACGTGGTTTAAAGTCTCTATTTGATTGGTTTGCAAATCGACGGAAGTCAGGATCTACTAGCCTCGAACGCCAAGAACGTGAAATTGCGGATGGTTTATGGCACAAATGCTCTAAGTGTAGCGTTTTGGCATATACAAAAGACCTGAAAGCCAATCAGATGGTTTGTGTCGAATGTGGTCATCACAACCGGGTAGATAGCGATGAGCGCATCCGTCAATTGATAGATCATAATACCTGGAAACCGATGGACGAGCATTTGCGTCCAACCGACCCGCTAGAATTTCGCGATCGCAAACTTTACAGCGATCGCTTGCGGGAAACACAAGATAAAATTGGCTTAATAGATGCAGTTAGAACTGGTTTAGGTCAAATCAATGGTTTGCCCATTGCCCTTGGGGTTATGGACTTCCGTTTTATGGGTGGTAGTATGGGTTCGGTCGTGGGAGAAAGACTCACCCGGATGATTGAGCAAGCTACTCAACGACGGTATCCTGTAGTTATCGTCTGCACCTCTGGTGGCGCGAGAATGCAAGAAGGTATGCTCTCTTTGATGCAGATGGCAAAAATCTCCGCAGCCTTACAGCGCCATAAAGACGCCCGACTATTATATATTCCCGTTTTGACCAATCCGACAACGGGCGGCGTTACCGCTAGTTTTGCAATGTTGGGCGATATTATTTTGGCAGAACCCAAGGCAACCATTGGTTTTGCTGGTCGGCGAGTGATTGAGCAAACCCTGCGGGAAAAACTACCTGAGAATTTCCAGACTGCTGAAGATTTGCTCCAGCACGGTTTTGTTGATGATATCGTACCCCGTACTCAATTAAAAAATACCTTAGCCCAGCTGATTGCCCTACACCAGCCTGTACTAACAACACCTCACATGGTTTTGTGGGAAACAATGTCCTTAACTTCTACCGCCGCAGAATAAAGTATGGGGCTTGGGGCACAAGAGGCAGAGGGGCAGAGGGGAAAAACTTACTTACTGCAACTTCTCCCCTGCTCCCCTGCTCCCCCGCCCCCCTGCTCCCTAACCTCTACCTGGCTCTTGAAGAAACATGAGTGGAACAAGAGCTACTAGTCGGAATAGACCAGAGAGGGCAAACAAGCCTAGTAAGCCTCCAGACTGAGCAAATTGGACGAGAAAGCTGCCTATAGTTGTGCCCAAAGCACCACTTGCTCCAGCAACGGCAGCTGCTGTTGCAAAATAGATAGACTGATTTTTACTTGGTGCAATGCCCAATTGTATATTGTTGTTGCACAAGTCAATCGCCGCCCAAGTACCTCCAATCAAGATGTGTAACAGTGGCAACCACAGCCAGATATCAAGGCGATTTACACCAATTCCCAGCCACAATAGTGGTGTGACTCCAACCAAAATCCCAATACAGATGAGGATGGGACGATTACCTATCTTGTCTGCTAATTTTCCCCACAGGATAAGCATCAGCAAAGTTGCCCCCGCTTGAAGGCTGTTGTAGATAGTCACATAGCTGACATCTAAATCCAGCGTGTCGAGCATATAGAGGTTAAAAAAAGGACTGCTGAGGTTAACAGCAAGCGTCCAGAAGCTGAAATACAGCAGAAATACCAAAAAGTTAGAGTTTTTCCAGATGCTGTTAGCTAACTGGTCTTGTGGCAAATGAATTGATTGAAGTACTTCAGAAGATTCATCTTTTGTAACCTCTGATTGAATCTCACTGGTTTGTGGTGACTTGCCATAATAAGTGTTTTGCGATTGCGGATTCATATCCACCTGGAAAGACTGACACCCCAATCCCACAATCCCAAAGACAATGCTTATGAGTAGAACTATCCCATAGCCTTGTAGAGTTCCTCCATACCAATGTGATACAACTAGACCAGCCATTGGTACGCAAACCAAATTAGTTAGACTAGCAGCACTATTGCGTGTCCCAAAATACCTGCCTCGTAATCGTCGGGGAACTATCATTGCTACCCAACTTAGCCACGATGCAGTTCCTAGTCCTCCCAAAAGATTGCTGAATAGAACAATCAAGAGTGTCAAGATGACCAACTGGTGAGCATCAATCACTCCCAAGGTGGCGCTGACAATACCAATTACTAAAACCAGCCATAGCAGCCGACCAATTCCGTGTGTCCGAAGCGAATATTGAAAGCGGCTGGTGCTGCGTTCAGATAAGTAAGCACCCAACGGCTGAATGAGATTGACCAACATGGGAATAGAAGACAGCATCCCAAATACCACTGGACTAGCACCCAACTCCACTAATAAATTGCTGAGTAAAATCCCGCCAGTTCCAAGAGAGTAAACTGATGCTAATACAGAATCCGCAGTGGAAGCTTTTAAACTAGTGCGAATAGTATCCTTGGGAATTCGATAAATTGCTGTTGGTGGTGAAGCAATCTGGTTAAATTCTAGAGTCAGTGGCGCAGTTGTTTCAATCTGAACAGAATCCATAAACATAGATTATGGGTGAAGTATCCTCAGATAAATCAGGTTGCAAAAGAATTCAGTATGCTTGAATTAGCATTGCTGATAATTTTTTGTTATTTTAGCTTGCAATTTTCAGCCAAAATTTCAAATAAGTAAAATATCATTCCTTCATAACACAAGGTATAAGCCAGGAAAGAGAATATTATTTGTTTGTGAACAATAAAGGATTATTTAATTTTTTAGCATTGGTGATGGCGATCGCGATCGCGATTATTGCTTGTCAAAGTCTACAATTGCCTAGCAAACCGTTAGCATCTACCGCAGTCACCATCAAACTTAGCGGTTGGGGAGGCTCTCCCGTTGAGCAAAAACTCTTGAGACAAGTACTGCAAGACTTTGAAACACAACATCCAACGATTAAGGTCAAATATGAGGTAATTTCCGACCAATACATGGATGTAATCAAAACTCGTTTGGTTGGGGAAGCCGCGCCTGATGTCTTTTATCTAGATGCGCTGGAAGCTCCTTTCTTGATGAGTCAGAATGTCCTAGAACCGTTAGAAAGTTACATTACCCCCGAATTTGACCTAACAGATTTTGAGGATACCCTACTCGACAGTTTCAAATACCAAAATCAGATTTACGGTCTTCCCAAAGACTATTCCACCCTGGCTCTGTTTTATAACAAAAAAGCTTTCGCCGCTGCTGGCTTGAGTAATCCCCCAGCAACTTGGGAGGAATTACGTAACTACTCGCAACAATTGACAGGCAAAGTTAACAAATACGGCTTTGGGGAAATTCCCGAATTGGCGCGTCAGGCTTATAAAATTAAAGCCTTTGGTGGACAACTTGTCGATGGAAATGGTTATGCTACCTTTGCTAATACAGCACGTTTACAGGGTTTAGAGTTGGTAGTAAACCAGTATCAAAAAGACCGCTCCTCCGCCCAAAAATCTGATGTGGGGACAAACTCAGGTAGTGAAATGTTTGGTCAGAGTAAAGTAGCAATGGTGATTGAAGGTAACTGGGCAATTCCTTACTTAACTGAAACCTTTCCGCAAGTAGAGTTTGCTACTGCACCAGTGCCTACTATTAATGACAAAAAAGGCACGATGGTCTTTACAGTTGCCTACGTAATGAACAAGCAAGCACAGCATAAAGCCGAAGCCTGGGAATTAATTTCCTATCTCACAGGTAAAGAAGGAATGCAAAAGTGGACAGGAACAGGATTTGCTTTGCCAACACGTAAATCAGTGGCAAAGAATTTGGGTTATGACCAAGATCCGTTGCGATCGCCATTAGTGGCAGGTGTAAATTATGCTACACCGTGGCAGGTGGGTCAATATCCAAGTGCGATCGTGAATAATTTTGATAACCAGTTTGTTAGCGCCTTGTTGGGGCAACAAACATTAAAGCAGGCGATGCTGAAAGCAGAAAATGAAGCTAATCAGCAGATTAAGGCGATGGAGTAAACAATCTTTCTTACCTCTACCAAATCACTTCTGAGTAGAAATTTGCTATCGCTTTATCAGATGTAATTATTGCAGCTTGATTACTTCTAGCTAGTGCAACGACAACTCGATCTACTGGATCTCGATGATCCCATTCTAAATTGACACTTTCCATCCAAATATTTTCATCAATAGCTACAATCTGAACGGTACTAGACTTTTTCAGCAAACCCTACGTACTCGTTAAGATTGACTCCTAAATATTTATCCGCTATGACCAAGACCAGTTGCGATCGCAGCAACGGGAAGGCGAGTTATTTTTTACGATCAATTAGGGTGTGGTAATAGCGATCGCCATTTTTATTAGTCTACTGCTAATACAATCCCCATTCTAATTTCAAAGTTTCTAATTTAGGATTCTTTACACTCATTCTCTTACACTCTTCTAAAAATCCTTTGACTTGTTCTTCGTTAAGACTTAAGCCACCATCTTGTAGATTATTGATGTAAGTAATTACATCTGAAGTTGTTAACGCCGAATTTATTTCTTCTAAAAGAATAGCATTTCTAACTTCCCGACAAACCAACTCAATATCGGATGAAGTAAATCTCCCACTTTTATCTGCCAGAATTTCAAAGTTAATTAGCTGATTCATATCGATTTTTGAAAGATAGTGCTTGAATAAATCTATTCTCTCTACTTGATTTGGTGGAAAAACAGGAATCTTCCAATCCAATCTACCAGAACGCTTCAAGGCACTATCAATTCCACTCAAATAATTAGTAGCAGCAATGACAATTACATCACTATTTTGCAGATTATTTAGTTCTATGAGTAATTGGTTAATAGTTGCCTTTTGGTCTGTGTGTGCGTTGTCATCGTTACGATTAAACCCAATACTGTCTAACTCATCAATAAATAACAGTGAAGGAGATTTTTTCTTAGCTTGAGCAAAGATATCTCGAATATTCTTTTGACTTTGGCCTATCCAAACACTGACAATATCGGCAGGAGAGAACTTAAAGAAATATCTCCCAGACTCATTAGCAAAAGCATTTGCTAGTAAAGTTTTACCACATCCCGGTAAACCATAGAAAAGAATTCCACCAATAGAACTCTTATATCCTTTAGATTGCAGCTTCAGGAGTCTAGTTAGTTTCTCTTTTTCTTCATTCAGCCCTTGTACTTGGCTAAAGTCAAGTTTAAATTCTTTGACGCGGTTAGTAATTGGATATGCTTGCACTAAACTAGATTTTTTAGCCACATACTTAAAAGATGGATATTCGATAGAATCAAATGATACTGGGACTAAGTGGTGTTTTTCATAATCAGGAGCCATGATTACAACTTGGAAGCGATCGCCATAATATCCAGAAAGCTTATATTCTAATATTTCCTTAGCTTTTTTCAGTTGGTAATAGTTGCGTGCTATATCAAAACCGGGAATTACCAACCAAAGACTTTCTAGTTGATTTGGCCATACTTTTGATTTTCTCAAAACTCTAACTCACACAAGCAATGTCTTTATTTTTGTCCGAAAGTACCATAAATAATCATGCACTAACCATCGCTACAGTTGGGTTAGTGCGGGATGAAGTGGAGGTTCAGTAGTGTTTGAAATCAACAGGCGACAAAATAACCCCAGATGGAACATCACTGAAGACTTTGCTGGGTATATGTTTATGATGCCCACCATTCTAGTTTTGGGAACTTTTGTAGTCTTACCCATTCTCTACGCCGTTTTTCTTTCCTTGCAAAAAGTGCAACTTCTCGGCGGTATTGAGTACGAGTTCATCGGTTTTCGGAACTTCACGCGATTAGTTGAAGATGAACGGGTTTGGATTGCTTTGAGAAACACAGCAACTTATGTAGCAATTGTTGTGCCAACTCAAACCGTCCTAGCTTTAATTCTGGCGGTAACTCTGAATTCTGGGATTCGTGGTAAAAACTGGTGGCGTATCCTCTACTTTTTGCCCACAGTCACTTCTTCAGCAGTGCTGACGCTGATCTTTATGTGGATTTATAACACCGATGGGCTACTAAACGATTTTCTGGCTTTTGTGGGGCTACCTACTTATAACTGGTTGGGCGATCCAGCAGTTGCGCTCAAAGGCATTATGATCATGAACATTTGGTCAACTGCGCCGTTTTTCATGGTGATTTATCTGGCGGCGTTGCAAGATATACCCCAAACACTTTATGAGGCGGTGGAACTCGATGGCGCAAATGAGTGGCAGCAATTTATCTACATTACTCTTCCCCTGCTTGCGCCTGTAACCTTCTTTGTGGTAGCTGTGGGGGTAATTGGCACTTTTCAACTTTTTGACCAGTCTTATATCTTCTCTGGCGGTACTGGCGGGCCAAACAACGCGACCTTAACTGTGGTGCTGCTGATTTATCAAGCTGTGTTTCGGAATTTACAAATGGGATATGCAGCTGCGATCGCATTTTTGTTA
>NZ_JABXKQ010000168.1 GCF_017114945.1 Nostoc sp. JL34 | reverse complement strand
CTCCCTGCCCCCTGCACCCCTGCGGTCTAAATGATAAGTCTTTACCCGAACATGATATTACACCAGACTGTAAGTTGGTGTAAGAATACAGCAGTTTGCCAGTAATTGAGGTACAAAATGTAGGACTCAAAATCATATATAAAGAGTTTCTATTTTTTTAAATCAGCGATGCAATGATATTAATACTCATAGCTACAATGGTGGTATTGAAAAAGAAGGATAATATGCCATGTAACAGAGTCAAGCGCCTCATATCGCGTGATGTCGTCTGCACATCAGAAACTTGGCTAGTCATGCCAATTACAAAAGAATAATATAAAAATTCCCAGTAGTCTGGATAGTCATTATGAGGAAAATCTAAACCTCCGATAATTTCTTCACCATTATTACGACTAATATATTTGTAATAGCTATGTGCATATTGCACTGCAAACATCGTATGCACTAGTAACCAAGAACCGACAATGGTCATAATTGAAAGTATGACATGTAGGGTAAGCAGAATTGTTGACAACTCTTTTTTATCACTTAGTAAAAACCCAATAGCTAAAACACTGGCACAAGCCGCAGCAATCACCAACATGAATATAGCCAAATGTCCTTCATATTCACTCTCAGCATAACGGCGAATTTTTTCTGGCGTAGCCTTGATCATTTTCCACCACGTTACACCTAAGAAGAAGTCAGCGCCGAAGTTCCAAACGCAGAGGATGCGTGTGGGTAAGTGCAGAGAATGCGGAAGGATTACTAAAACTAATACAGCGAGTCCGACAGCAATAATCAGTCGGGGTCGGGAGTCAAAGTTTTTAAATAAATTAAGTTTCACAAATATTGCGATCGCAAATGTTATATAGTCCGGTTTAACTAATTTGTAAGTGTCTGTGAAACACCACACTAAATTGTAAAGTGGTCAGTTTTCTTTAACATTATTGAACCAACTGATCAAATCCGCTGCTGTCGATAAATCTAATAGTGCCTCACTTAAATCTTCTAATTGAGTCAAAGCTGGCTGGGTTCTTCAATCATATCTACCTGAGCAGCAACTTGAGAGAGCAAGGATTCAGGGGAATCCGTTCGCGCCAAAACTGCCATAGAGCTTGGGATTATAGCGGTTCCCATTCAGATGCGGTACAAAATTATATCGCGAGTTGTAGGGGCACGGCAGTGCCGTGCCCCTACGGGTGTACTTCGCTATGTCGGGAAACGTTATAAAGCATTAAGTAATAAATATCACAGTTTGCGATTATAAAATTAAGCTTTAATGCGGCTTGTTGAGGGAATTACTCACTTGAGTACCTGTATAATTGGGAACCCAGCCTTCGGCGATTGCAAAATAGCGTATCCCTTTGAAATTCAACGATGCAGTCGGGCTGCACCAATGCTCAACGCCAGCAAGGATGTAGAGATAATCTTGTGCCTGAACTAAAAGCTGTACCTGACTACCATCTGGTCGCACGAAGCCATAAATCATTTCTCCTGCCAACACGTAGAGGGGTTCAGCGGCAGGATGAGTATGGTAACGGCTGTAGCTTGCTATCAGGTGATGAAGATTGAAGGAACCTGGATGTACATTTAGCAAGTCACACCAGATACCGCCATTTTCTTGCTGAAGAAATTCAAAGACGCTGTTATGGAGTTCTACACAATAACGTTTTTCAGCCTCAGTTAAAACGTCCTGGTCTAGCAGATTGGGGAAGAGGAGCGATGTTCCTGGGTCGTAGTGTCTGAGTTGAACGCCAAGAGGGGCAAGTTCACGAGCTATTTCGCCTAAATCACTCTCAATTGTGCCGTCGTCAAGTAGTAGGTTAGCCATGACAAAAAGACTAATTAACTGTTAAGAAGAGTATACCCAACTTCGAGCTAAAAAGCCACTATTTCCGATTGACAAACCGGGGTTTATTTTTCTGATGACTCCTGTTAATTTGATTCACACCCACTCCTTAACCCCCATTTCTTTCAAGGGTAGGTATTTAAGAAAGGCATAGATAAGCAGGTAAAATACTTATCTGATGGAACTTAGCAGAAATCCTCTGGGTAGAGACAGGGGATAATTTCAAGGTACAGGAGGGTGAATGCAGGTAGGAAAAAGTGAGGAATTAAGAGAATGGACTAGAAAAGTGATAGAAATATTTAGCTATGTAAGCCAAAGCATCCCAGGAGATTGGTTTGTGATTGTCACCACTGAGCGAGGACTTTACGCAGACGGGCTGGACAACAAAATTTAATCCATTGGTTAGCTATAGCGTAGTTTACCACCGTAGGCATTGCTACTTTGTGGTAAATGAGTATTGATGCCAATATGCCCATGATTGGTTTAGATAACCACAACCTTACAATCCCTAATCCGATGAATAAAATTCTCTGGGATATTTATATTATTTGAAACTAGCAAACTTTGAAAATGTATTGTATAAACAAATAATCCTAAGCAGTGAGATAGATGAATTAAGATTAAAAAATAAATATTCTTAACAAAAACTTTAACAAGTTTCTGGAAAATAGTAATAACTGAAAATAGTAAATCCCTCAAAATCAAATACTCCAACAGTTAATCTGTTATTTCTAAGAATTGACTTGCTAGCACTTAAATTTAATTTAGCGCAAAATATATGGGACAAGGTTTTTTGCAAATAGGCTTAACGCTGTGTATTGTCATAACAATTACTCCACTACTCGGAAAATACATAGCGCATGTCTTTTTGGGAGAAAGAACACTGCTTGATTTTTTAATGAACCCCATAGAGCGAAGTATGTTTGTACTCGCGGGTGTTCGGAGAAAAGATGATATGACGGGTTGGCAATATATCCGAGCTGCACTGTCTACCAACCTGATTATGGGTATTGCAGTGTATTTGTTGATATATTTTCAAAGACTCTTACCCTGGAATCCAAACAGCTTCGGTGCGCCTAAATGGGATGTATTGCTGCATACAACGATTTCATTCGTCACGAATACCGACCAACAACACTATGCAGGTGAGACAACCTTAAGCTATTTTAGTCAGGTAGCGGCTTTAGGCTTTTTGATGTTTACCTCCGCAGCCACCGGTTTAGCCGTGGGAATTGCCTTTATTCGTGGGTTGACGGGGAGAAGACTGGGAAATTTTTACGTCGATCTCGTCCGTGGAATTACGCGAATATTGCTGCCGATTTCGATTATTGGAGCGATCGCCTTGCTTGTAGCAGGTGTACCACAAACATTAGCTAAGACTATGGATGTGAGAACCTTAGAAGGCGGGACACAATATCTTGCCAGAGGGCCAGTGGCATCATTTGAAATGATTAAACTTTTGGGCGAGAACGGCGGAGGCTTTTTTAGCGTCAACTCAGCTCACCCCTTTGAAAATCCCAATGGCGCTTCTAACCTGATAGAAATGATCGCCATGATTTCTATACCAGCAGCCTTGATTTACACCTACGGTATATTTGCCAACAACATCAAACAAGCTTGGCTACTTTTTTGGATGGTGTTTGTGATTTTTGTAGTTCTGGTGGGAGTGACAGCCGTAGGAGAACTACAAGGTAATCCCCTTGTTAATAACGCTTTTGGATTAGAACAACCCAATTTAGAAGGTAAAGAAGTTAGATTTGGCTGGGCACAGACGGCATTCTGGGCAGTGATGACTACTGCTACTATGTCTGGCGCTGTGAATGGGATGCACGATTCTTTGATGCCACAAGGAATATTTTCGACTCTCTTCAACTTATTTATCCAGGTTATCTGGGGTGGTCAGGGAACTGGAACAGCTTACCTATTCATTTACTTAATTCTCACAGTGTTCCTAACTGGACTAATGGCAGGACGCACCCCAGAGTTCTTAGGACGCAAAATTGAAAAGCGGGAAATCGTCCTTGCCAGCGTAGTGCTGTTGATTCACCCAATTCTAGTTTTAATTCCTAGTGCGATCGCCTTGGCTTATCCCATCTCCCTATCTGGAATTAGCAACCCTGGCTATCACGGTATTTCCCAAGTAGTTTATGAATACGCCTCAGCAGCAGCAAATAATGGCTCCGGCTTAGAGGGGTTGAGGGATAACACCCTGTGGTGGAATTTAAGTACTTTAGTTAGCTTAATGGGAGGACGCTACATTCCGATGATTGCCATCCTGCTGTTAGCTGACGGCATGTCTCGCAAACAACAAGTACAAGAAACCCCCGGTACTCTAAGAACTGATTCTCTGGTGTTTACTGGTATCACCGCTGGAGTGACACTGGTTTTGGGAGTGTTGACTTTCTTTCCCGTTCTGGCTTTGGGCCCCATAGCTGAGGGTTTAAAGCTAGCATCTGGCAGTTAGAAAAGTTATGAGTTATAAGTTTGGAATTAAGAAAATACCAAAAAATAAATAAATTATCCGGTTTCGTAGGTTGCGTTACTAACGCACCCTACAGGTTGGATATTTTTTTATTAGAAGTTCCTAATAACTCCTAACTTCTAACTCTAACTCCTAACTTCTCACTCCTAAAACTTTATTGATGAATCACGTGGCAACTAACTCCAAAGCTAGACGCCCAAATTCTCGTTCTGGCGATCGCCGCCAAGGACGTAAAAAGGCCAGGGCAAGTAAAAAGTGGCTGTACTTAAGAGCAATTAGAGATGCTTTTGTCAAGCTCAACCCTAAGTATGCAATCAAAAATCCAGTGATCTTTGTGGTTTGGGTGGGGACAATCATTACTCTATTGCTAACGATTGATCCCAACCTATTTGGCCCAGCCCTCCAAACAAATCCGCAACTTTTCAACGGTTTGTTGTCGGGGATTTTATTCTTTACAGTTTGGTTTGCTAATTTTGCGGAAGCAGTGGCAGAAGGGCGGGGTAAAGCCCAAGCCGATACCTTGCGATCGACTAAATCAGAGACGATCGCTAAAAAACTTGCTCCCGACGGCACAATTAGTGAAGTTTCATCCACCAGTCTCAAGCAAGGCGATACTATCTACGTTGTTGCTGGCGATATCATCCCTGCCGATGGCGAAGTAATTATGGGTGTCGCCTCAGTGGATGAATCGGCAATTACTGGGGAATCCGCACCAGTCTTAAAAGAATCAGGCTCCGACGTTGCTAGTTCGATCACTGGTGGAACGCGAATTATTTCAGATGAACTAATTATCCGCATTACATCTGACCCCGGCAAAGGCTTTATTGACCGGATGATTGCCTTGGTGGAAGGGGCAGAACGCAGCAAAACACCCAATGAAATTGCCTTGACAGTATTGCTGGCAGTTCTGAGCTTAGTGTTTTTGTTAGTTGTAGTAACCTTGCCTGCACTTGCTTACTATGTCAACAGTCCAGTCAGCGTGCCAATTTTGATTGCCTTATTAGTAGCGTTAATTCCTACAACTATTGGCGGCCTACTAAGTACCATCGGCATTGCTGGTATGGATCGAGTTGCTCAATTTAACGTCATTGCCACTTCAGGACGAGCAGTAGAAGCCTGTGGTGATGTCAATACTTTAGTTCTTGATAAGACAGGTACAATTACCCTCGGCAACCGTTTGGCGGAAGAGTTTATCCCCGTCAACGGTCATTCAATGTCAGAAATTGCTAATGTTGCATGGGCGGCTAGTGTCTTTGACGATACACCAGAAGGTAAATCCATTGTTCGACTGGCAGAAAAATTAGGCGCCCGGTTTGATTTTGACTCCAGTCAAGCAGAAGGAGTTAGTTTTTCCGCCAAAACCCGTATGAGTGGCACTAACTTACCCGGTGGGTACGAGGCTAGAAAGGGAGCAGTAGAAGCCATTAAAGGATTTGTCCGTTCCCGCAACGGACGCGATACCCCAGAATTGGCTGCTGTCTACGAACGAGTTTCTCGCCTGGGAGGTACACCCCTAGCAGTCAGCCTAGATAACGAAATCTATGGGATTGTTTATCTCAAAGATATTGTAAAACCTGGTATCCGCGATCGCTTTGAACAACTGCGACGGATGGGAGTGCGTACCATCATGCTGACTGGAGATAACCGAATTACAGCTTCTGTCATTGCCAAAGAAGCAGGCGTTGATGACTTCATTGCCGAAGCCACACCAGAAGACAAAATCAGCGTCATTAAAAAGGAACAAGCAGCAGGTAAACTGGTTGCCATGACGGGAGATGGAACTAATGATGCTCCAGCATTAGCCCAAGCTAACGTCGGTGTCGCTATGAATACAGGGACGCAAGCTGCAAAAGAAGCCGCCAACATGGTCGATTTGGACTCCGATCCCACAAAGCTGATCGATATCATTAGCATTGGCAAACAATTGTTGATTACTCGCGGGGCATTAACGACATTTTCTATCGCTAATGATATTGCTAAATACTTTGCAATTATCCCAGTGATATTTGTCGCTGCTAACCTGCAAAGCCTGAATATTATGAATTTGACTAGCTCTAAATCTGCTGTACTATCAGCGCTAATTTATAATGCTTTGATTATTCCCGCTTTGATTCCATTGGCATTAAAGGGTGTGCGATTTAGACCCCTGACAGCTAATCAGCTACTCCAACGCAATATCTTAATTTACGGCTTAGGTGGGATGATTGCGCCGTTTATCGCCATTAAGTTGATCGATATACTGATTACAGTTGTAGGCTTGGCTTAAAGACAGCAAAAGTAGAGACGCTGTGAAACGATCGCATCTTGACCAAAGTAAAATAATAAACATTTTTACTTTTACCTGTTGAGAGGGACAACAAGAAGAATATGAATAAACATCGTTTTCACTCAGCACTGCTTCGGCAATATCCTTTGTTTGGTTGCAATGGCGTAAACAACACATATCACTCGCTATTTTTATCCTGCTGTGCTTGAATGTGGTAACTGCCCCAGTTGTTTATGCTGTTGCTAACAGCACCCTAAAACGTTCTACTACGTGGGCAAAAGAATTAAAAATAAAAAATAAAAAATAAAATTCTAGGAGCAATTGGAAAACTTTTTATGGCTATTATTCGAGAAACCATCAGAGCAATTTTCATAACTCTAATGCTTTGGTTGTTGACTGCAATCATCTATCCTCTAATAATCCTTGTAGTGGGTCAAGTTTTTTTGCCCTATCAAGCTAATGGCAGCATCATGCTGAATCTAAATAATGAACCAATTGGTTCGGCTTTAATTGGTCAGGTGTTCACATCTGAGCGATATTTCCATCCTCGTCCCAGTACTGTTAGATATAGCCAAGGGAAAAAAGCCAAGCCAACTGGCATATCTGGAGCCAGCAATCTTGCTGCAAGCAATCCAGAGCTACTAAAGCGGATTCTTGAACAGGCAAATCAATTGCGAGACGAAAATCTTCAACCGATCGCTGATGTAATTTATACTTCTGCTTCCGGTTTAGATCCGCATATTTCCTTTAAAGCAGCACGGCAGCAATTGACGCGGGTTGCTGGGGCGCGTGGAGTAAAAGAAGATGAGATCCTACGTTTAATTAATAAGTATACTGATGGCAGATTTTTATGGATTTTTGGCGAGCCAGGAGTCAATGTTCTCCGATTGAATTATGCTCTTGACTTGCAAGATATTAATCGTCAGCAAAATCAGTAAATGGGGATTGGGGCATGGGGCAAAACAGTTTCGAGTTCTGAGTTCTAAGTCCTGAGTAAATAAGTGAGATGTCCTACTCGGTACTCAGCACAGGCTAAACCCTAGCTATCCGCTAACAGTACTCAGCACTGTTGAGGGGTATTGGGCATGGGTAAAGTGCTGTTTTCCGATGAAATAGGATTGCGATAGGAACCAAAAATGAAATGTCAGATAATAGTAATACTGGTTCGGCTGGCACTGCACCTTTAAATTCTGTAAATTACTCGCTTTATCCAGCACGACGACGGGGTAAGCATAAAATCTTTATTGGCATGGCTCCTGGAGTAGGCAAAACCTACCGGATGCTGGAAGAGGGACACGCACTCAAGCAGGAAGGAATTGATGTGATCGTTGGGCTTTTGGAAACCCACGGACGCAAGGAGACAGCTGAAAAGGCAGAGGGACTGGAGATTGTACCCCGCAAGCAATATCCTCGGGGTGAGTTGACATTAACGGATATGGATACAGATGCTATCTTAAAGCGATCGCCCCAATTAGTCTTAATCGATGAACTTGCCCATACCAACGTCCCTGGTTCCCCACGCGAAAAACGCTACGAAGATGTAGAAGTAGTTTTGGCAGCAGGTATTGATGTCTACTCCACAATGAATGTCCAACATTTGGAAAGTCTCAATGACTTAGTGGCCAGAATTACAGGTGTGGTAGTCCGTGAGCGTGTTCCTGACAGGATTATGGATGAAGCGAGTGAAATACTAGTGGTAGATATTACGCCGGAAACATTGCAAGAACGGTTATTAGAAGGCAAGATTTACGCACCGCAAAAAATCCAACAATCCCTTGATAATTTTTTTCAACGCCGTAATCTGATTGCTTTGCGGGAGTTGGCTTTGCGCGAAGTAGCAGACAACGTGGAAGAAAATGCGATCGCCTCTACTCCCAATGGGCAATCTTGTAATATTCACGAGCGGGTTTTGGTGTGTGTATCCACCTATCCCAACTCAGTGCAACTGTTACGTCGGGGTGCAAGGCTGGCTAATTATATGAACGCGCCCCTTTATACCTTGTTCGTTGCCGAGCCAGAGCGCTTTCTCACCAAAGAGGAAAGCTTACACATCCACACTTGTGAGAAACTCTGTAAAGAATTTGAAGGTACTTTTCTTCGTGTTACCAACAGTAACATCGCCAATGCGATCGCTGAAGTCGCCGAGAAATATCGGATTACCCAAATTGTAATTGGAGAGAGTCAGCGATCGCGCTGGCAAATGCTCCTCAAAGGATCTTTGACGCAAAAATTGGTACGCTTGCTCAAAAATATCGATTTGCACATCATTGCTAGCGAAAAAATGGTTTCACCCAAATAAGAGATCAAATTTCCCCAAAAACCTCAGAAGTAAAGCTTCCATGTAGACCATAGGGGATATGATGCTTCAGATGTAGCCGCGAAATTGCTCCTTTAGAGAAATCACTAGCATCCAAAATTACCAAATCTGAGTGGTGATGGGTAGCATCATAAACCAAAGCTAATACCCAACCATCATCTTCCTTTTCGGAACCTGGGCGCGGGACGAAAATCGGTTCACCGACAAAACCACGGGGTGCAGCACTCCAAACTTGTCTTTCTCCAGACTCTAAATCAATTTTCAGCAATGCTTGTAAGGGAGCATTGCCAGTTTCTGCATGAGCCGCACCTATATATAGATATCGATAAGGATGTCCCACATTCGCCGGATGTATACTGGGAAATTCACAACAGCGGCTATCAATCAATTCCCGCCCGACTGTCCCATCCTTTATATTCAGACAAAATCGCCAAAGTTGCCCAGGTGAAGAAGCTTCAAAATCAACTTGTCGAAAATCGCTTTCGGGTTCCACTTCTGGTAAATTTTGGTAACAAATCGAGTCAATCAAAACTTCCTCTCCCACCTCAAAAGCATTAACGTGGTGGAAGACAAAACCAGAATTAGTTTCCAGAGTTTTTATTTGTTCTTGCCCTTCTTTGGGGAAGCGGGGAATAATTAGAATTTGAGTTGGCTTATTTGGCTGAAATTTAATACATTCTCCCGCCGCACGTATTCCCAAGGCGAAAGGTATGGGATTAAAGGTGACAGGATTTTGAAAGAAGATGCAGTAATTGGGAGTAATAACAAAATCGTGAATGAAACAAAAACCAGGAACACTATGAGCGTGCTGTCTGACAATTTCACCCGCTGAGTTTAGCTCGAAAATAGTAATTGTGGTAGATAATCCTGGCTTAATTGAGAAGTTGACGAGACAAGGTGCGCCTCCATCTTGGTAACAATTGTTTTCCACGCGCGGATGTGCTGCGAAAGCTTCACCTGCTGACAAAGCACCATTAAAATATTCATTTTCCAGCGTTTCAAGAGTATAAGGATCGAGGCGATATGGTTCCGCCGCTTCCCACATTGCTAGCAGTTTGCCACCCCAATAGATAACATTTGTATTGGCGATATTTTTGAGGTTGAAGTCAAAAATGTTAGCTAGCCAACCGCCGGGTTTTTGAGTGCCAAAAGTACCACGATAGAGAATTTTTCCCGCCTTTTGCTCTGCTAAATAGCCCGTTGTGCGGACAAAGCGGTTGCGAAAATGAGCGCGGCCGTTGGTGAAGGTAATTTTGCTAATCATCCCATCCCCATCAAATGGGTGATGAAGAGGTTGCCCATTCACATCCAGCAAACCGGGGCCATTTCTAAACAGCGTACCTTGTAACTCTGTGGGAATTTGCCCTTCTATATCATCAATCCAATAATCAAACTCTTGAGTGAGAGATTGATATCCTCCTTGCCAGTCTGCACGAGTGTAGGATTTTTCTGTAACTGGGGTTTCTTGACTTTTCAAACGCATATACTTTGTTTTTTCTTGTTATTTTGGACGAAAATATGTTAACAGCTACAAAGAATTGTTTTGCAACTTTAGTACAACGCAAAGGCAGCAAACTAGCTCGACTTAGGGTGAGATTTATTACACTATTCGACTATTTTCGACTCTGGTTCTCTCAGTACCAATTCAGACATCAAATCTGGCAAAAACGCTTCTTCCCCATCTTTGGATGCCTCAGTTTGTTCTTCAGCAGCAGGTAGCCAGTTGATAAATGGTAGGGGTAATAGGGTGCTGAGATTAGTAATTAGCACCAATAGCCAAAGTGATTCAAAGTTCGTTGCGGTAATCCCCAGCCAATACGTGATTAATGCTCCGAATGCATGGGAAACCGTTCCTGCTGAATTAAACACCGACATTAACAGGGCAAATAATGTCGCTTCCACACCAGAGGGACAAAGCCTTGCTGCTAGCACCATCACTTGCATAAAGACAATTTTCCCCATCACAGTGAGAATCAGGCTATCACCCAAACTAAACCAGTGGTCATCTATACCTAACCGCCTGTTTGTGTGAGTCACTAACAACAGCATCGTCATTCCTAAAATTGACGAAAGGACAGTACTCCAAGCAAAAATCACGCGAAAAGGGATGCTTTTGAGGAAACGTTGAAAAATCCAAACACCTGCTAAAGAGGCAAAACTCGTTACCAAATGCACCCGTCCCAAGAATTCTGGTTCAAAGTGGAGTTCGTTGGTAGAGAAGTAGAAAAAGGCTGACTCAGCATTTGGGGTAGCTTGCCAGATGAAGATAAACGCCGTTGGTAGCCAAATTGTTTTTTGGCTAATGGCTTGGCGTAGCTGCCCCAGTTGATGTTTGATTGGTAAAGAGTTGGTCTGATTGCTATCTTGAGCATCTTTACTAACGGGGGACTCAGCAATTAACCAAGCTACCCCTGAGACGATGAGAGGGAATAAGGCGGTAATTCCAAAGACGGTACGGGTAGTAAAGTATTGAAGCAGTAGACCACTAAAGTATGCTGTTATTAAACCTCCGATCGCAGAAGCACCCCAGCATAGAGATTGTAATGAACCAGCCTTTGCTTGCGATTCGCCTCTAGCTCGTTCCACAACCAGTGAGTCAACTATGACATCACTCATGGCGACGGAGAGAGAACCAAGAGCGATCGCTAACGTAGCTGCCCAGCTAGTATGAACTATTGTAGCCAGACTCATCCAGGAAGCAGTTCCTAGTATCCCGGATAAAATCAAGTAAGGTCGCCTACGATAACCAAATATAGGCAAGCCATCAGAGATAAAACCAAACACTGGCTTGATCATCCAAGGTAGAAAGACAATTCCCAATAGTGCCGACACCTGGACTGGACTAAGCAACAGTTCATCTTTGAGAAAAAAGCTCACAGCTAAACGCGATAGCCCTAAAATTCCTTGGACAAAGTAAACCGTGAGAATTGCAATTAACTCCGCATTGGGTTTATTACCCAAAAAGATTTTTTGTGTTAATGAGTCTTTAACCTTGGACAAGCCAGATGATTGAACCACCATTCGATAAATATTTTTTAAATTTTATTTACTTTTCTATCATATCGATTCTTAAGACCTGGGCTTGAGGATCAGTTATATGCCAAGTTAAGCCTGTAGGCTGGTTAATGCCGGCATCTCCAAGCTGAAGCAGGAGAAAATCTGGGCATTGTCTAAGTGTTGTAGAGTCGATGCTCATAAAAGAAATGGCAAAACAATTAGGGTGAGCTTACTTAGGTAAACTCACCCTAACTTGTATTTAATGTTGACTTTTCGCTGGAACTTCTGAAATCCTGCCTACGGCACGCTAGGTGAAGTGGAGCCTGGGAGTAAGGCATAGAGAAAATCAGGCAAATCTTACTGAATTAGAATTGGTATCTTTCATAGTACTGCTTGAAGGCAGTGCTATGAAAGTGGCGATCGCTTGAGAGTGACATTCCCTTAATTATCATCAGAAGTGCAGAAGACCCTTAATGTGAGCCGGAAATTGTCTTTTTTGCAAGCCGCTAGACTTATGACAATTGCAAAACTGACTTTTTCTTGACTCGACGAGTCATAACTGAAGCAGCACCCACAAAACCAATTGCAAAAACTCCTAATACAGAAGAAGACTCAGGAACTGCTTGAGTAACTACATCTCCGGTGATACTCTTGTAGCCAGTGGCGACTGTGTGATTATCTGATTCAAAACCAGATCCACCAACATTGGTGAATTGAATCTGATCAAAAGTTCCGCCAACATCGTAGAAGTTGATGAACGCGTAGGGTTCTCCAGTATTTTGATTTTTGAATGTCGAATTAGGATTACCGTAGTAGCTGTCTTTATTTGGTAGATTGGCGATATAACTAACCACATCAGCAGTAGTCATCGAAAAGACAGTCTGACCTTGTGAAAGAAATGTCATTACGTTATTAGCGTCTCCCGCAGACCACCAAAGTCCAAAGTAACTTTGTGGGGTTTGCAAATTGAGGGTAGAAACCTTTTGACCATTACCTGATCTATTCGTGTCTACATCAAAATATTTGTCTTTTCCACCAGCACCACCATATTGGTCTGCATTCACGACCAGAGTATTCTGATAGCTACCAATATTTGTTGATCCCTCATTCCATTGAAAGCCTGTTGCACTGTAACCTTGTGTTTCTCCATCAAAAGTTTCTACATGAGCATTAACAAGATTTGATAAATTTGCATTTTGTGCGCCTGCGTTTTCTATTGTTACTGAAAAAGATGCAGCCATTACAGGACGGGTAACAGTAGCTAAAGACAAAACAATACCAGAAGCGATCGCGGACTTAATTAAAAGACTTTTCATTTAGCAATCCTTTTTGTTTTTTAATCTCTCGTGTTCATAGCCTCATTGTGCGACGTAATTCTAGGTTCCAACATCAGAGGGATTACTACTTTTTCTATTTGATTGTACCCAGATGAAAATGTAAGTTGCTGGACTTTATTTAGAGGAAAATCACTGATGCTCTGTTCTGTGATGTCTATCGCTTTATATAGAAAGCACGAAGTTATCAGTGCTAAATTGTAAAAAAGCTTTATTTATAAAAATGCGATTTTGCAATTCGCAGGCAGTTTATATTTTTAGGGTTATACGTCAAGAAGACATGAGGCATTGTGCTATGCAAATTCCTTGAAAATCTGTGATTACGCCTTATCTGAATAGGTTTTCAACCTGATAATCAAGATTACCTTGGTTCTCCTTTAAGAGAATTACATAACCTGCCTTTTGCTGTATGATTAGCTTCACAATCTTTTTACAACAACCGATTGCATCAATTTTCACAAGATATCCAGATAGTTCTAATAAATTTCATAACTCTGGAATTGCTGTAATTTTAAAATTCTTCTTTTTACTTCAAGGGAATACGACGTTATTTGATCGGTAGTTGTCGGCTGCCTCTTTCCTCTTCTCTGACAATTCGTCTTTTTCCAGTCAACTATGCCACCTGAGTTTTTTTGACATGGGTAGTAACATGAATTAGACTACCTCTTGCAATCAACAAAAGAATCTTGATCAATGCATCCGACTGAAAAAGTTGCTGTCCCGACTCGCATCATCGGTTTAATTAGTGGCACATCCGTAGATGGCATAGATGCTGCGTTGGTAGAGATTTCCGGTACAGAATTGGATCTCAAAGTTGAGTTGCTAGCTGGGACAACATATCCCTATCCAGCCGAACTCAGAGAAAGAATATTGGCAGTTGGTGCAGGCGTTGCTATCTCAATGGCAGAATTGGCAGAAATAGATGATGCGATCGCTCAAGTCTTTGCCCAAGCCGCGCAAAATATTCAAATTGGTCATCAGCCAGCCACTCTCATTGGCTCCCACGGTCAAACAGTTTATCATCGACCACCTGCGGATAGGGGAATGGGAAACAAAAGCACTCCCGACTCCCCACTCCCTAGTACAGACGCGATTAATCGCGTCTCTGTCCACTCTCCACTAGGTTACAGTCTCCAACTAGGGCGTGGTGAATTAATTGCCCATCTTACGGGCATTACAACTGTGAGCAACTTTCGCGTTGCTGATATCGCTATTGGTGGTCATGGTGCGCCTCTCGTGCCCAGAGTAGATGCCTATTTACTCAGTCATCCTGAAGAAGGGCGTTGTATTCAAAATATTGGTGGTATTGGTAATGTTGCTTATATTCCGCCTCGGCATGGCGACTGGCTCTCAAAAATTCGCGCTTGGGATACTGGCCCAGGAAATAGTCTGTTGGATCTAGCGGTAGAGCATTTAAGCGCTGGTGCTAAAACTTACGATGAAAATGGCAATTGGGCAGCCAGTGGTACTCCTTGCGATCCATTAGTAGAACAATGGCTCAACCAAGACTACTTTCATCTACCGCCGCCCAAATCCACTGGTCGAGAGTTATTTGGTGTGACTTACCTACATCAGTGTTTAAAAGACGCCCAAGCTTACCAACTCAGTCCCGCTGACCTACTGGCAACTCTCACGGAACTAACAGCTGCTTCAATTGTTCATAGTTACCGCACTTTTTTGCCGGAAATGCCACAAAGGGTACTATTATGTGGCGGTGGTAGTCGCAATCTCTATTTGAAACAAAGATTACAGGTGTTGTTGACATCAATACCAGTCTGGACTACAGATGAAGTCGGCTTGAGTGCAGATTTCAAAGAAGCGATCGCCTTTGCAGTTTTAGCTTACTGGCGACATTTGGGTATCCCTGGCAACCTACCTACTGCCACTGGAGCGCCTCGAGAAGTGCTTTTAGGAGAAATTCACCAAGGCCAGTCCTAAGTCCTGAGACTGGAACAATAAATAAACAAGATAAAAAAATTTCTTCATTCTTCATGGGCTAAACGCCCCGCTATCGCTAACGCAACTTAGCACTGCTATAACTGTAGTCTTGGCGGCACTCGATCAAGGCAGGGAATATAAAAGGTGGCTCATACTTTTTTATTGGAACCAGGACGCTGGGCAATGCAAGGAAATTGGCTAGAACGTAATGGTATGCCAATCAGCGTCAAGGGTATGACCTTGGTAGCTTGGAATCGAGATAACTGGTTTACTATGGCTACAAAACTGATATTCCCAGGTAGCGATCGCTCAGAAATCTCTCTCCAATACAAGGGGCGGCTGCATGATGGAGAGCGACAGTATACTTTTTTACTACAACACAATATTTTGGGGCAGGTTGAAGGTGAGGGCTGGATTGGTCTGGACACTATTGTACAGCGTTACTGGGTACTAGGCGATCGTCAGCGTCGTAGTGGCTTTGAAACCCTACACCGGATTTCAGAAGATACATACTACCTCAGTAGTGGCATCTTGGCTGGTCATTTTTTAACTAACACAATGGAAGCTAGCCTAGAGCGTCAGTCAACTTAAGGGCAGTAAATAGCCAGTACAACACAGCAAAGATAGAGCAAGCATTAAAAATCGTTTATTCTCGCCTACATACTAAGTTGTAAGTAGGCAAGAATAAATTAATCAAACTATATTACGCAATAGAAAATTCCTTAAATAGGCTTGTAGTAAGCGGCTCTAGCCCTATTTTGAGGGCTAGAGCCGCTTACTACAAATCTTGAATTATTTACACCTATCTACTTATAGTAAAGAATAAATTCTCAAATTATCATCAGGATTTTAGCATTTTTACCTAACCGTGTAGTCAGTAGTCAGGAGTTCAGTTCCGTGAATCCTAAAGTCTCTGTGATTATCCCTGCTTATAATACTGAAGCTTATATTGCGAAGGCAATAGAGTCAGCCTTAGAGCAAACGCTCACTGATATTGAAGTTATCATAGTCGATGATAGTTCAAGTGATAAAACTGTAGAAGTCGCTAAAAGTTTTACAGACCAACGTCTGAAAGTTATAGTTAATCAACAAAACCTTGGGGCTGCTGCTGCGCGTAATCGTGCCCTGAGAGCAGCCCAAGGAGAATGGATTGCTGTGCTTGATTCAGATGATTGGTATGCTCCCGAAAGATTGGAAAAACTTGTGTCTTTGGCAAATGAAATAGATGCAGACATGATTGCTGATGATATTTATTTAATCAAAGATGGTGCAATATCTCCTTGGAGTACATTGATTCAAGAAAGTGGAGAAAGTATAGAGAAAATCCTCCAAATTGATATCGTTTATTTTGTAGAAACTGATGTCTATGGGCAAACAGGGTTGCATCTTGGTTTAAGCAAGCCTCTATTCAAACGAGAATTTCTAGTTAAGCACGGCATCGAGTACGATGAAGATATCAGGATGGGTCAAGATTTTTGGCTTGATATGAAATGCTTAATCAAAGGAGCTCGCTTTTTCATTGAACCAAAACCCTATTACTACTACCGTTCACGCTCTGGTTCTCTTGTATATCAAAGCCAATTACCACGTCTAAATCAATACTGCAAAGCTACTAATTATTTCATGCAACAAGATGTTGTGAAAAAAAATCCAGCTTTAATGTGTGCTTTGTCTTCTAATCTTGCAGTCTATAAGAAAAATCTAGCTTACCTTCAAGTTGTAGAGCCGCTAAAACAAGGAAAATGGTTAATAGCATTAACAGAAATCAGAAAAAATCCGGGCTTTTTTTATGATTTCCTTTCCCGATTGAATAATATTATCGAACGTCGAATTCAGTACTATATAATGGGTAATAAATCCAGTTTTGACATTTATCCTAATATTCAAAAAAAGCAAAAAACTACCAATTAGTAGCAAGAACATGAGCATGTAATTTGCATAAAACTGTGACTGGTTCTGCTTAATACAAACCAAATTATTCGGAAAAAGGAATGATGATTATTCAATGACAGTTCTATCAATAAATAATCCATTCCTTACATAGTCATAATAAGCTTGAATGTTAAAAATCTGGTCAGGCAATAAGAGGATGTTTTAAAAATATTGGGTGAATATAATTTGCTACTACACAAGCAAGGTCTACCTCTGTGGATTAATGCAAATTGAAAGGTTTGTTAACCTGATGAGGCAGCTTTTCGTTTGTGTAGCCAAGCCAGTGTGATCTTTTGCCAACGCCAAGGGGCATCTCGTAGAGAAGGAGAGACCCTTTAGGGCATAGCGCAATTCCAAACTCCGCACTCATTACTCAGTTCTCAAAACTCTGTGGTGAGTGTGGTACTTCCGTAATTAAGGTTTTTGGCAGATCCTAGAGTTATCTATTTAGTCAAAATTGGGCAAACTAAAACTACAACATAATTAAAGTGCAAAATGGTACAAAGCGTCATTATAAATCTAACCTTTCTGCTTGTTTGATCTGGCATGTTGCACCAGTTGTAATAACTGTCTCGGTTGCAAACTGCCAGATTATGGTTTCAATCCTCTAAAAAAGAACTGAAAAAGCTACTATAGCACCGCCTAATATAGAGTAACGATTAAAAATAGCACAAAAGCTTATAGAATAAGCTTTTTGCCTTTTGACTTCCAACTTCTAGCTTGCGATACTAGCCTAGAAAGTCATTTCTGGGCGCAATAATTCAGATATCAGTTTGAATGCACTTTTCCTCCCAAACACTTACAACCTGCTTTTGGATTCAAATTCTCTATGTCAGACCCCAACATTGGTCGCTTACTCAGCAAACGCTACCAACTCCAGGAGTTAATCGGTACTGGAGCAATGGGTCGGGTTTATCGTGCTAAAGATACTTTGTTGGGAGGTGTACCTGTTGCGGTTAAGTTTCTCGCTCTATCAATCCAAAATGAAAAGATGCGATTGCAAGACCGCTTTGAGCGAGAAGCAAAAACCTGTGCTTTACTAGGGCAAAAAAGCATCCACATCGTTCGAGTTATGGACTATGGCGTAGATGACAATAATACCCCGTTCTACGTCATGGAATACCTACAAGGACAAAGCCTGAACAACATTATTCGCAAGCAACGATTGCCTTTACCAAGATTCCTAAGTATGGCGCGTCAACTCAGCCTGGGGTTACAGTGCGCCCATGATGGCATCCCAGTTGATGGCACTATTTGCCCAATCATCCATCGCGATGTCAAGCCAAGCAATATGCTGGTGATTCAAGATCCCAGTTTCGGAGAATTAGTCAAGGTTCTAGATTTTGGTATTGCTAAGTTATTACAGTCAGATGGCGACCATACAAAATTCTATTTGGGGACATTGGCTTATTCTTCTCCCGAACAGATGGAGGGTAAGGAATTAGACAACCGTGCTGATATTTATAGTTTGGGCGTCATGATGTTTGAGATGCTCACAGGCAAAATGCCACTGGTAGCACCAACTCATTCTTTTGGAGCATGGTATAAAACACATCACTATCAAAAACCACGTTCTTTTACTGAGGTTGCGCCTGGATTGGAGCTACCAAAAGAAATCGAAAATTTGGTGATGAGTTGTCTAGCTAAAGTAGCACGCGATCGCCCCCAAAATATCACTGAAATTCTCAGAATTTTAGCATCTCTAGAAAAGCCTGAGCATACACGCAAAATTAAGCAAGACAGCCATGCCCTAGTTCCTGCTGCTACAGTGAGCAATGAGCTTGAACAAAAGACAAAAGCCGATTTGCGGATATCCTGGTCAAATGATGAAATCGCTCGTGCTATTTCCTGGCCTCAAAATAAACCAATTGCCGATATTGTCTTTCCCCAGCCCATTCATACCAATGGGGAGGTTTTACCAGCCCTGTGGGTGATGCTACCGCAAGAAGAAATTCAAAAGCGTTTACTCTGTACCCGCTATAACCAATTTCTGTTCATCTCTATTCCCCACCCGATGCTGCTATGGATTACTGTCATCTACAACCGCAAACATGGTGCTAAATGGTTACCTTATTACCTTGATCTCAAAACCAGTCTTGGTCAAGAAATTGCTCGGTTATTACAGCACACAGGTTACTACCGCCTGTTATTCTTTGCACGAGAAACACCAAATCGCTGTACCCATATCTTACTTTCCAGCGTCGCCTCTGCCCAGCGCCAACGACTGCAAGAGTGGGTCGCCATGAGTAACACCTTAATGTCCTGTGCTGATTCGCAAATCAGTAAAAACTTGCTCAAAAGCGAGTACGAAAAGATTAAGCCTCAAATTCTAGCAAAACTGGAAAGTATTGATACAGATTCTCCATACGATCTTTCCAGCTAGGCATAATTTCTTAATGTTATATGTTTTAGATGGAACTAAGAGTTGGTTACTCACAGAATGTAAAGTTTTATAAACAAAATATATATAAAGATGTAAGTTCTAGTTATATGTATAAAGAGTGAAATCACTGGCTGCCAAAACAAGGCTATCTAAATTCTCTCAGAATCTTCCTGTGTACATGTTCCAGGAGATTGTAAATTTACGCAGGTGTGATTCTCAGACTAGACGACGAAACTAAAAGAAGTTTGGCTAAAGCAAACAATGAATCTAGCCTACAAAGCTAAAGCTAGGTCTATACTCCAGCAGATATGGCGTAGACAATGTTTACTCATTCTCCGTTAACTTTCTGAATTGAACTTTTGTGCCGTTATTGTGAAATTACTTATCGAAGTTGACGCCCCGACATCCCCAGCTCTTTTCCTCCTTGGAACCAAGCAAGAGAAGGAGGTCGCCCACTGCGACATTAGAACGACTCTATGCCATAGTGGAACCGGAATCTAAGCCCCACTGATGCTTAAGAAGTTCTTGATAAGTTGCCTCGCGGACGACCATTTGCTCATAGAGCTTTACTAAAAAGTCTTTAGCTTGATCGTGGCTCATGTTTTGTACCTGAGTAGCAAATGAGCAGATGCTGAATTGCTGTTCCAAGGATAGTTTCATTGGTTGATTCATAGTTAACTCCGAAAAAACAACGCTTAAACGTGATATCGCTCACAGAAGTCCAAATGGGATAATATTTGGACTTATATCTGTCCAACATTTGTTCCTCCGTATTAAGAAAGATAACAATTGTTTGACAGGTTGCCCACATCCGAAGTGTGGACTTTTTATGCTCTAATATCTTGCACCTAATCCTACTGATATACCACCCAAGTCAGCCGAACCATATTTCGGAAAATAGGCTCTATTTGCCTTAAGAAAGGTATAACTACCTCCCTGGCTCCTTTCTGCTGTGCACAACTCTCCTTTGAGGAGAAGATTAGGTGCTATCCTTAACCATCTATAGTTTTTCTTAAACAAAAAACTAAGATGCTGTCTCCCCCAGTGAGGAGGAAGTTTCGGAGGGCAGGGATTTTAAGGAGGTTGGGGAATGAATGGTAATAAGCGTGAATTATAGTCGCTCTACCTTATTACGTGCAAGATGTCAATTTACCAATCTATGAAAATTTAGCCTCCTGAAGTCATTTTGGAGGCTAAAAATATTTGTATCAAATTGTAAAAAGGAAAAATGCTCACGCTGAACAAATTACTGAGTATATTTACCGGATTAGTCATTTGTCAGTTGTCCTTTGTCCTTGGACAATGACCAATGACCAATGACTAATGACTATTTTCTTCGAGCGAGACGATAACAACTGTGATGTTATCGTGCCCTCCATGCTCTTTGGCAGCCTCGACTAGAGAAATGGCGGCTTTATCAACCCAAGGAGTTTCTTGGAGGCAGCTAGCAATCTTTTGTTCGACAAGTTCTTCTGTGAGACCATCACTACATAACAGCAGGCGATCGCCAACTTTTACATCTAGTGGTTGCACATCAATTTGATGCAAGTCTTCACGCCCCAAACAGCGTGATAATACATGACGAAAAGGATGCGATCGCGCTTCATCTAAAGTGATGTCACCGATTTTGATTGCCCGTGCTACCCAAGTGTGGTCTTCCGTTACCTGTTCTAAGTGCGACTCTCGAAAGCGATACAGCCGGGAATCGCCAACATGACCGCACCAGGGCGATTCTGGGGCGCGAAAAATTACCGCTACAACCGTTGTACCCATATCGGCGCGTTCGGGATGATTTTGCTGATCGTGCAAAATCGCTTCATTGGCTCCCCACAAAGCTTGCTCTAGCAGTTCTTGAGAAGATTTAGGAGATTGCCAATTCGCCACCAAATATGCCTGAATTTCCTTAGTGGCAATCCGACTTGCCTCCTCACCTCCCGCATGACCTCCCATACCATCGGCGACAACGAAAAACCGCCCCTCTGGGTCGATATAGTAAGCATCCTGATTATTAGAACGAATAAGTCCCGGATCGCTAAAACCCGTGAAATTAAGTTTCATAATTTTTTTTGCAACAATTAATACATACGATCGTAACGGTCAAGGCGTAAAAGTAGTCTGATTAAGATCACTGAAAGCCCTGCTGCGATTAAACCAGGCGCTAGTGCCCACCATACATGATTGCTAACCACTAAGATCGTAGCTGAAAGTGTGAAACCACTGATTAACAGAGCATAACTTATTGAGAGCTGAATACTGCTCTGCCGCCGCAACAGCCGTTCAGTTTCTATAGACCGAACGCGCAAGCGCATATCTCCCCGCTCTAGCTTCTCTAGTGTATCTTCTAATCTACGTGGTAGACCAAACGCAGTACTACTTACCTGAGCTGCTTGGCGACTTAATTCGTTAAGAAAGCTATTCCCCTCAGAACCATTCATATCGGTCATAAGCTGCATTGCATATGGTTTGGCAACTTCCATAAAGTTAAACTCTGGATCTAGACCCTTGCCTACCCCCTCCAGAGTAGAAAAGGCTCGCATCACAAAAGTGAAGGTTGCTGGAAATCTAAATGGCTGATTATAAGCTATTTCATAAAGGTCGTCACTGATTGCTGCGACGGATTGGTTTTCAAAGGGCTTATCCATGAAATTATCCAGCATATACTGGACGGAACGCCGCACTGGGCCCATATCATCGGTTGGGGCGATCGCGCCTAGATCGATCAAAGACTGCACAACGCGATCGCCATCTTTTTGGGCAATACCAAACAATGTTTGCATCAATCCTTCGCGGACATTGGACTTAATCCGCCCCATCATCCCGAAATCGTAGAATATTAGAGCGCCATTTGCACTAACGGCAATATTACCTGGGTGAGGATCGGCGTGGAAAAAGCCACTATTGAGTAATTGGAGTAAGTAGGCTTGAGCGCCTTGACGAGCGATCGCTTTTCGATCCAAACCTGCTGCTTCTAAAGCTTCGTATTGGCTAATTTTAATTCCAGGGAGATATTCTAAAGTTAGAACTCTGGAAGTAGCGTAACGCCAGTAGATTCTGGGGACGTTTACCCAATCATAGCCGCGAAAGTTCCGGCGAAAAGTATCGGCGTTACGACCTTCGTTGAGATAATCAATTTCTTCCCAAAGAATGCGGCAACATTCTTCGTAAATACCCAACCAATCTCGCCCCCGTCCCCATTTGGGATGGTTTTGAAAGTAGCGAGTAATTCCCTTGAGAATCTGTAAATCTATTTCAAATAACTTCTTGAGTCCAGGACGTTGCACCTTGACAACAACCGATTCCCCAGTATGCAGCACAGCTTTGTGTACTTGCCCCAAGCTAGCAGCAGCTAAGGGAATAGGTTCAAAATTATGGAACAGTTCAGGAATTTTCTTGCCTAGTTCTTTCTCAATGGTTGCTTCTACTTGCTCATAGCTAAATGCCGGTACTTTGTCTTGTAACTTGGCTAGTTCTTCTACATATTCACCAGGGAAGATATCAGCACGGGTAGAAAACAGTTGCCCAACTTTGATGAAGGTTGGCCCTAAATCTAGTAGGGTATTGCGAATCCAAACCGCTTGGGTTTTGCGTCTTGCAGCTTGCTTTGCCTCAGTCACACCACCCGGATAACTCCAAGATTTGTTGTATAGCCAAAGTTTGAACAATAAGGTCAATACAAAAGACCAAATATCCACAAAACGCCGTCTGCTAGAGTATTTTTCCCGATTCCAACGGTATGCTTTATCTGAATAACCTTGTTCCATATACTTTGTGTACCGTTGGTTTGCAACCGAATCACTTGGAAGAAAAGACACTCTGATTCCTAAACTATTTTTTCTTAAGTGTCCTTTGTCATTTGTCCTACCCTGCGGGAAGCCGCTGGCGCGTCTATGTCATTTGTGCATAATTTTTGACCAATGACTAATGACCAATGACTAATGACTAAAAAAAAATTTATGCGGAAGTTCTGCGATAATGTTGCAATTCTGTTCGTAACAGGGCAATTTCTGCTCGTAATTCATCAATATCTGCTTGCAAGTCACCGGAATCAGAATTGGCTTGTCTAGTACCTGTGGTAGCTTGACCTGCATTAGCTGATTCTGTTGCCCGATTTGCCCGCTCTAGGACTTCTTCTGTAAACTGGCGTAACTGCTCTCTAGCTTCGGCATCAAATTTGCCCAAATCACTCAAAGCATCGGTCAAGACGACCTCTAAACGCTCATTAACTACTTCAGCTACCGCTCTACCTACGAAAAAGGCTTGCACAAGGGGATTACTCATAAATTTTTGTTACGTTGCACCGCAAGAGAATTATAACTTGCCTGTATGCTTTACGGCTTCTGCTGGGGAGCTAGAGATTTGGCCTTGGCGATCGCTAAACTGGTTGAGTAGAAAAAATCCTTGATGAAATTCTATGAGATCCGACAATCTTTGAGAAGTTACAAGAAGTATTCATTGATTGCCAGCATTGTCAAGCACCTTTTGTTTAGCCAGTGGTTGGAGGTTTAACCAGTTTCCGCCCCTTGCGGCACTAGTTCCAATTTTGCCAGAGATTAGGGAATTAGTTAGAAATAGAACTAGAAAAACAAATTGAGGGGATCGCACCGCCACCAACTCCAGAGGAAGATTCCTATATGCATCTGGGAATTTTTATGAAGCAATGTTAATTGTGTGGGCAGTAAATCGAGAGTTGACAATCAAAGCACTACAAGCGATCGCTTTATTGATGACATTCCAGCAACTCTCGATAATATTGCTCTGGTGTACTCGGTAAATAAGTCGTCATTTGCAAAGTTTGTTCTTTCAATTTGAAACCTTGGGTAATGTTAATCCGGCTGAGGAAATCGATATCGTGGGAAATTACCCAAAGCGCTCCTTGGTAATCATTGATACCTACTACCATTTGTTCAACAGTTTCAATATCCAGGTTATTAGTTGGCTCATCGAGAATCAGCAGATCGATTTCTGAGATACTGATCATAGCGATCGCTAATCTTGCTAACTCACCTCCACTCAGCACAGAGGCGCTTTTGTGAACGTCATCATATTTAAAGAGGAAGTGTCCTAACTGTTGACGCAAAAGCTGATAGCTGAGATTAGGATTGGCAGCTTGCATATTTTCCAGAATTGTGTGTCGGCGATTTACCAATTCGTAGGTTTGATCGAGATATACAGCTTTCATCGCTGGTGCAAGCAAAACATCACCTGATTCTAAAACCGCTGCTTGGTTTTGCATTCCTAAAATTGCTTTTACCAAACTCGATTTACCAGAACCGTTTGCGCCGATAATCGCTATGCGATCGCCAGATGATACATGCAGTTGAATATTTTGAATCAATAGACGTTCTGATACCCTAAGATTTGCACCTTGGATATGAATGAGATTTCGGCGCTTTTGATTTTTTTCTTCTAGCTGAATACTCGTTACTTTCGTAGTTTTTACCTTCGTCTCTGCAACCTTTTGATTAGCTTTTGCTACTGCTGCTTCATGTTTCTTTTTCGCAGTTCCGGTAGACACCTCAGCTTTAGTTTTAATCAGTCCTGCTGCCATTCTATCGATACTACCATTAAGAAACTTGGCATGACCATTGCGACTAGATTGGGCTGCGCGTTGCTGTTCTTGCATAGCTGTGGCTTGGGTACGCTTGAGTTCCTTTCTGGCGGCTTCGTGCGATCGCAATGCTGCTTCTAACTCGATTTCTTTTTGTTCTCGATACTGAGAAAAATTACCTCCATATACTTTCAAACCAACAGGTGTAAGTTCCCAGGTAATATCTGTCACCTGGTCTAAGAAAAAAGGTTTGTGGGAGACAATTACATATGCACCAGTAAAATTTAAAAGAAACTGTCTCAAGCTTTCTAACGCTTCCAAATCCATGTGATTAAGTAGGTGGGCATAAAAAAACCAGACTATGTAAAGATAAGTAAATACAGAGAATGCATCGACATGAGGTGACTTATATATGGGCGCTCGTTTAAGAGTATTTCTAACTCGTGAGCAAGATCAAACTCTGT
>NZ_JABXKQ010000055.1 GCF_017114945.1 Nostoc sp. JL34 | reverse complement strand
ACTGAGCTTTACCCACTTGACAAGTTTCTATTTTTCTTAACTTGACACCAATGGCGAGACGCCCACCCCACAATAAATAGTTGTACATTTTTTTATTTGGAAGTCCCTAAGTATTTAACCGAACCTGATATGACATTTGCGTGGTGTTGTATATAAGTGAACCTAAAATTTACCCAAGCCTATTTTAGGCTTGGGTGTATTTAAGAATATCGTGAGAGTTGGGAGTTACCAAAAAATTGTGAATAAGGGTAATTAGCTAAACAGCACCACTGTTTCTGTTAAACAGAATAGCTATAGTTTTGAAAATTAGCTTTAAATCGTACACCAAACTCCAATTTTTTTGATACTGCAAATCTAGGCGAATTACATCTTCAAAACTACGGACTGTAGAACGTCCATTTACTTGCCATTCACCAGTCATACCGGGTTTTACATCTAAACGTTGCCACTCCGGTACTTCATAACGTTCTACTTCATCAGGTGTAGGTGGTCTAGTACCTACTAAACTCATTTCTCCTTTGAGGACGTTCCAAAATTGGGGTAATTCATCAAGACTAGTTCGCCGTAAAAAGCGCCCTACCTTGGTAATTCTGGGGTCATTCTCATTCTTGAAAAAGGCACCTTGCACTTGATTTTTGACTTGGGATTTCTTCGCTTCCGCATCCACACACATAGAGCGGAATTTCCAAATTTCAAACCGCTTCCCCATCCAACCACAGCGGGTTTGACTAAAGAAAATGGGCCCAGGATCATTAATTTGAATAGCGATCGCAATCGGAATAAACAAAACTCCTGTAATTAATAAACCAATCACTGACCCTACAATGTCTAATAACCGTTTCATCCAAGATGCCACAGAAGGGTGAGTAGTGGGTAACGGCTCTACTTTGCGGGAAGTTGTCTTCCGATTATCTACTAAATCTTCTTGTTCTATTAACGATCCACCTTTGACAGACTCTAGGAGAAAAACCTGATCCAATCCCGTGAGTTTTAGGACTGCCATTACCTGAGGTGTTACATTCCGCAGTGTTAATGTAATCCCTTTTGCCTGAGCGTATTTAAAATTACTGACCAGGGCACCTAAACCACTACTATCCATAAAAGTAGTTTGGTGAAAATCAATGATGATTTGCTTGGGATATGAATTGGGCTGGATTAAGCCTTGGCAGGTTTGCTTAAAGCCTAAAGCCTCCAGCACGCTCAACCGCGTAGGCACCTGCACTATAGCCGTGTCGTTTATAGAATTAACTGGAAAATCGACCTCTGTCGGTTGGCTAGTCATGAAGCTTTGCACTTTCGTTGCCATGTATAATGTAATCTGCCAAACATTATTTTGTCCTACAAAAATTACTTAACCTAATATTGGAATCAGTAGTAATAAGGACTAACTGCTATTTACCGGGGCTGAGATTGGAGATCGCTAGCGACGATTCACAATAGAACAAGAAGCCAAAAAACATCCTTGCTGTTGTGCCGACGCAGCGCGATCGCGTTGCTCTCATCAAATGATTGCTAAAAATACGGTTACACCTACCGCACGCCTGATTGAGGTCTTTTCTGCCATTCAAGGGGAAGGACTGAATGTAGGGACACGTCAAATATTTATTCGTTTTGCCTTGTGTGATTTGCGCTGTCACTTTTGTGATAGTGCCCACACTTGGAATGCACCTGCTACTTGTCGGATAGAGCGATCGCCTGGATTGCGCGACTTTGAAATCCACTCTAACCCTGTCCCATTACCCATATTAATCGAATGGGTGGAACGGCAAAATCTACCTTGTCTACACGATAGCATTAGCTTAACTGGAGGCGAACCACTTCTTCATGCCACATTTTTAACCCAGTTTCTACCCCAAGTGCGAGCCATAACTGGTCTACCTATATACTTAGAAACTGGCGGACATCGCCCAGAACAACTAGCAATGATTCTCCCCTACTTAGACTCTGTAGGTATGGATTTCAAATTGCCCAGTGTTAGCGGCGAAAGTCATTGGCAAGAACATGCTAAATTTCTCCAATTATGTCATGACTCATATTTAAATGTTTTTGTCAAGATAATTGTGTCTCACAACACAGATCCCGCCGAGTTGGAACGTTCAGCTTCGTTGGTGGCAGAGGTTAATCCAGATATCTCAGTATTTTTACAACCTGTTACGCCTTTGGCAGTATCTGAACAATTTTCTCCAATACCTGTGCTTGCACCTTCAAGCGATCAAGTTTTGACCTGGCAAGCTTTAATGAAGAGGTTTGTCAAGCATGTGCGTGTGATCCCCCAGACGCATAAAATGCTGAACCAGCTGTAAAATTTGAGTTTGATAAAGATGTAGTCAAGAAAAAAGCAAGATTTTGTGAAATGCTAATTGGGCTGTTGCCGCTAATTAGCGAGGAAGCAGCCCCCTCAGTAGGCAGTCTAATTAGCTCAATCAAAAGACCACTAAGAGGTTTTACTACACAAAACCTTCCCTCTGCGAGTCGGAGACAAACTTGAACTAAAATTCAAGGCAGGGAGAGGTTCCTCAAACTCACGTTGATTTAGGTATTATGTGGGGTGGGCAATACCCACCCAACCTAATTTCTGGTTTTTACAGTGCCCCCTCATCTGGAGTTTTGGATTTAGCTTTTGCCTTATTGGCACTGCGTTTGAGGGCAGAAAGTCTTGCTTCGTATTTCGACCGTTGGCGCTTACTAGGAGTATTGTCAATCAGGGTTTTTAAGGCGCTACCAAGACTTTTGTAGGCATTGGGGAGGCTATAACCGAAACGAGTTGCCAAAGCGATCGCTTTCTCATCAGCATTGAGCAATTCTTTGAGTTGCTTTTCCCCACTATTCTTTTGGTACAGTCGCCAGCCTGACACGCCACAAAGCGACAAAGCTAACACCAGCAGCAATCCATCTTGTACCCACAATTCGCCGACAGCACCACCTAAACCAATGGCTAGTGCTGCCATTTCCCAACCATCTTTGGGAATTGTGTCATTTTGAACGCGGGCAACTTCATGCCAGAACAGCAAATTACGCTGATCCATTGCGAGGGCATCCCATTTCACCAAGTCAATTTGAATTTCTACCTGGTCTTTACCAATTTCTTCGCAGCGAACCAGGGGTGGATTGACCTCAGTTGTGCCTTCAACCGTAACCCAGCTTTGCAATTCTGGCGGTAGTAAGCCTTTCAACCGCCGTAGTTCACTCATTTCCGCTTTGGCAGAGGAGGTTGCATAGGATGTCATAATATCCAGCCCCAGAAAATTTCATGTATATAGTGAGGGTATCACTTTGGAGTATAGCTATTTAAGTGATGATCCGTCTCACTCACTAGGAAAACTTCCTCTCTTTTTTCGCGCTTCCATTGCTTTTTCTAGCAAATCTAACAATCCTGGGGCTTCTTCTTGGATACTGAGTAACAGTCTTTCCCCAAGTTCTATATTTCCCGGATCAAGACCTGTTGCCATCACTTCTTTCAGACGAGGTATGGCTATGCCATCCACAATCTGAATTAATCCACTCAGACAACGGTGAAATTGTCTTTCTGTGAGAATCGAGTCTTCTAGAGGAAACTCAATAATGGCACGGATTTCACCATCGGATGGGTCATACTCCCATTGCAACATTTTGGTTTCCCAGGAAATGGCAAGCATTGTCTGTAGGATAGCTGCCTTGTGAGGATGGTCTTGGATTCCTGCCAGAACTTGAGGGGCAAATACCCGAAAAAATTTTCCTTCTTCATCCAGTTGGACAACTATTAGGAAATCTTCTAAGTTATCAGCCTCCACACCTGTTATAATTCGGTCTTCTTCATCATCAAAACGGTAGTCCCAACCAAGTTTATCTAAATAGTTGGCAATCTGTTCGAGGTTAGCTCCCATAAAAGCCTCATAAGGAACGCGGAGCAGTTGTTATCAGACCTAGTTTAACCTGCTAGCGGTAGTTGTTTGGGTTGGTGTGGATACTTCTGATCGCATAGAAGTGTGCAAGGTGATTGAGTACTGGAGATTGGGTATTAGGTATTAGCAAAAATATCCCAGTCCCTAGTCCCTAGTCCCCAATCCCCAGTCCCTTCCCTGGGTGTTGGGCATTGAAGATAAGAAAAATAGATGATCATTCGGCGCTGTGAATGATATTTTTTGAAGGACTCTTGCTGATTATAAAAGAAGCGATAAGCACTATTTTTCAAATCTTACCCAGTGAAGGATATAGCACTAACTCGTTTAAGTTTGAATATTCTCTTCTAGGTTTAATGAGTGTATTGCTAGATCAAGGATGGTGGCAGTATTTTAAATCAAACTCGAAAGCTGAAGCCAAGTTGAGATAATTTCTACATAGCATCTGAGGATTTTGAAAATACAAGTAAAAACTTCAATTAACGCTTTGAAAAGCGAATGAATATAGCACAGAGGCTGGTACAGTTTTATATTACAAGCAACAAATTGTTTACACTGAATGATTGTAGTGAGTAATACATTTTTTATTATCTAGTAACTTATGAAGTTCATGCGTAACTCAGCTTTAATTCTAGCGATCGCACCTCTAGTCTTTGCGATCGCTGGTTGTGGTGGAAATTCAGGACAAACAGCAAGTACACCCGGCACTCCAGGCAATGCTCCACCTGCACCAGTAACTCGAAATCGTTGGGATAATATTAAAAGCCGTGGTCAGGTAATTTGCGGTGTCAGTGGTGAAGTGCCAGGGTTTAGCTTTGTGGGAACTGATGGTAAATACAGCGGTATTGATGTAGATATTTGCCGAGCGATCGCCGCAGCTTTATTTGATAAGCCAGATGCAGTAGAATTTCGCAATCTCAATTCCAAAGAGCGATTTACAGCTTTGCAAACTGGGGAAGTAGACATTCTCAGCCGCAATACTACCTGGACACTTAGTCGCGGAACCACAGTAGGTCTGGAATTTGCACCTGTGGTCTTTTATGACGGACAAGGTATAATGGTTCGCAAAAATAGCAAGATTAAGTCTCTGGCAGACCTGAAGAATAAAGCCATCTGCGTTCAAACTGGAACTACTACCGAACAGAACTTAGCAGACCAAATGCGGAAAAGGGGCATCACTTACAAACCCGTTGTCTTTGAAGACGTTAACGTTACCTTTGCTACCTATGCTGAAGGTCGTTGCGACGGCATTACAGCTGACCGTTCAGCATTAGTTTCGCGAAAAACGATTTTACCTAAACCAGAAGATAACGTGATTCTCGATGAAGTGATTTCTTCAGAACCCCTTGCACCAGCAGTGGCCAAAGGGGATGCTAAGTGGAGTGATGCTGTTAAGTGGGTGGTTTATTCTCTAGTAAAAGCCGAAGAATTGGGCATTACTTCCCAGAATGTGGGTCAGTTCGCTACTAGTAGCGACCCAGATATTAAGCGCTTTTTAGGAACCGAAGGCAATCTTGGCGAAGGACTAGCCTTAACTAACGACTTTGCAGCCAGAATAGTTAAGCACGTTGGTAACTACGCCGAAATTTACGATCGCAACCTCGGCCCTAAGACAAAACTTAATCTAGTTCGTGGTCAAAATAAACTCTGGAGTCAAGGCGGACTGCTTTATTCTCCGCCTTTCCGATAGAAGAGATGAGGGGACAATGAGAATAACTCATGCCCAATGACAAATGACAAATGACAAATGACTAATTCAAAACCGCCTATATGGCGTGATAATCGCTTTTGGCGGATTGCCTTGCAATTAGTTGCCGTATTTTTAGCAGCAGTTGTAGTAGTAATACTATGGGGCAATCTCAAGCGCAATTTGCAGCAATTGGGTATTCAGTTTGGGTTTGATTTTCTTAAGCAACAAGCATCTTTTGATATTGGCGAGACGCTGATTAGCTACAAACCCACTGACACCTACAGTCATGCTTTGTGGGTGGGGTTAATCAACTCCTTGCGGGTGGCGGTTGCAGGAATTTTTTTCACAACAATTGTAGGGGTAGGTGCTGGGATTGCCCGACTTTCTGACAACTGGTTAGTGCGGAATATCACTATGGTTTATGTGGAGATTTTCCGCAATACGCCCTTACTGCTGCAATTGCTGTTTTGGTACTTTGCTGTTTTTCTCAGTTTCCCCAAAACAGAAAATAAGATATCCCTTTGGGGTTTTATTGGCATTAGTCAGAATGGCTTAGAACTCCCTTGGTTTAACCTATCACCAGAGTTTTCAACTTTGCTGTTGGGATTAACTTTTTACACAGGTGCGTTTATTGCGGAAATTGTTCGAGGTGGGATTCAATCAGTACCGAAGGGACAATGGGAAGCAGCGCGATCGCTAGGATTAAAACCAGGGTTAGCAATGCGGTTGGTGATTTTTCCCCAAGCTTTGCGGGTAATCATTCCACCATTGACGAGTCAATATCTTAATTTGACGAAAAATACCAGTTTAGCGATCGCCATCGGCTACCCCGATATTTATTTTGTCGCCTCCACCACTTTTAACCAAACGGGGAAAGCCGTTGAAGTAATATTACTGATTATAGTCACCTATCTCACCTTGAGTTTGACCATCTCTGTAGTTATGAATTTATTCAATCACAGCGTGCAAATTAAAGAAAGATAAGGAGGATGGGGGAGATGAGGGGGATCAAGAAGCAGTTTAAGTTGAGATTTGAGCCTCTGAACTCGGAAGTTGAGCCTTTGAACTCGGAAGTTGCACCTTTGAACTCGGAAGTTGAGCCTTTGAACTCGGAAGTTGAGCCTTTGAACTCGGAAGTTGAGCCTTTGAACTCGAAAGTTGAGTTTCTGAGGTTGAACTATGAGTCTTTACAAATGACAAATGACAAATGACAAATGACAAATTAACTTGGCTACGTAAAAACCTGTTCAGTACTTGGTACAACAGCTTGTTAACTGTTGTCTGTCTGGTGTTGATATTTTGGGTAGTGAGAGGAATTCTAACTTGGGCAACAACTCAAGCACAATGGGCGGTAATTCAGGTTAATTTACGTTTATTTTTAGTTGGTAGATTTCCGCAAACGCTATATTGGCGAACTTGGATTGTGCTGGCGATCGCTTCGACTTTAAGCGCTATAACTGGGGGTGTATTCTTTGGCAAGCAACAGATAACCAAGCGCGGAATTGCTTTGTTTGCTTTCATCATCGGCATTTTGTTAGTTGTTTTACCACTAGACTTGACATCCCGCCTTTGGTTATTGTTAATTGCAGTTTTGTTATTTGTAGGTTTTTGGCTTGGAGGAAAGTTTACTAAAGTACTAACTCCTTGGCTTTCTCTATTATGGTTATTGTCTTTCCCGATAATTTTATGGTTAATTGGTGGTGGATTGGGATTGCAATCTGTATCCACAAATTTGTGGAATGGTTTGCTACTTACTCTCCTAATGGCAATAGTCAGTATTGTGCTTTCCTTTCCCATTGGAGTTTTACTTGCTTTAGGGCGTACAAGTGATTTACCCGTAGTCCGTTGGTTTTCTATCCTGTACATTGAAATTGTCAGAGGAGTGCCACTGATTGGGATTCTGTTCCTCGCTCAAGTAATGCTGCCATTATTTCTATCAGCAGATGTGCGTTTAGATCGGGTATTACGAGCAATTGCTGGATTGGTTTTATTTAGTGCTGCATATATGGCAGAAAATGTGCGAGGTGGACTCCAATCAGTTCCTCGTGGGCAAATTGAAGCTGCGAAAGCGCTAGGATTAAATACAGCCTTGGTGATTTTATTAATCGTCTTACCTCAAGCCTTGCGTGCCGTTATTCCTGCGATCGTTGGTCAGTTTATCGGCTTATTTAAAGACACTTCATTATTATCTTTGGTGGGATTAGTAGAACTCACAGGTATTGCTCGTTCCATATTGGCACAACCACAGTTTATCGGTCGCTATGCAGAAGTTTATCTGTTTATTGGATTTATTTACTGGATATTTTGTTACTGCATGTCATTAGCTTCTCGGCGCTTAGAGAGACAGTTGAGTCATTAGTCATTAGTCATTCGTCATTAGTCATTTGTCATTATAAAAATAATATTCATTATTCGGAATTTAAATATTATGTCAGAGATACAATCAATAATTGTTGCTGAAGATGTTCACAAGTGGTATGGTAAATTCCACGTTCTTCAGGGTGTGAGCTTGACAGTCAATCGTGGAGAAGTCGTAGTGTTGATGGGGCCATCTGGTTCAGGTAAATCTACCTTTATCCGCACATTTAACGCTTTAGAAGAATACCAAAAGGGAAGAATTGAAATCGACGGCATTACCCTCAGCCATGACTTGCGAAATATTGAAACGATTCGCCGAGAAGTGGGAATGGTATTTCAGCAGTTCAATTTATTTCCTCATCTCACAGTGCTGCAAAATATCTCTTTAGCACCAATTTGGGTACGGCGATCGCCAAAGGCAAAAGCTGAAGAATTGGCAATGCAACTATTAGAAAGAGTGGGAATTTTAGAACAGGCACAAAAATATCCAGGACAGTTGTCTGGTGGACAACAGCAACGAGTAGCGATCGCTCGTGCTTTAGCCATGCAACCTAAAATTATGCTGTTTGACGAACCCACCTCAGCCTTAGATCCAGAAATGGTACGCGAAGTTTTGGATGTAATGCGAGGTCTTGCCCATGATGGGATGACAATGGTAGTCGTTACCCACGAAGTTGGATTCGCTCGTGAAGTCGCCGACCGAGTTATTTTAATGGATAGCGGTTCTCTCGTCGAGTCAGCTACCCCTGACGCATTTTTCAGCAACCCCAAAGAAGAAAGAACACGCAAGTTTTTGTCACAAATTCTCTAAAACTAACAAACAGCATCCAATTTTCTTCATGAAACCACCTTGTAATCAATAAATCTTTTGTCCCACAACTTCACACCAAGCTTGAGCAAAAAATCCATCTGGGTGCTGACTCCATTCTCGCAAAGCATGGCTCATTGCTGTCAGCGTAGGCGTAGCCCGTTGCAGGCATCGCTCATCAGTCCACTCCTCCCCGACAGCTTGATCGACCTTTGCAGAAGCCTCAATTAGCAGCGCCAAATATTCTGTAGCCTCACTCAGCGGCTCATAACATTGATAAGAAGCCGAAGCTTTGATATTAGTAAACCCACTTTGGCGCAGCAGGGCACGTAACTCTCTACCTACGTAAGGATTACCAGAATTTTGCTGCTGAAGCCACTTGTAATAAGAAAATGCTTTGTCGAGTTCTGGTGTATACGGTGCAATCAAAAACCCACCCCAGTCAGGACTACGAAGCCCAACAATTCCCCCCGGTTTCAAAACTCGCCACAGTTCCCGTAACGCCTGCGCCGGTTCTTGAAGATGCTCAAACAGCGCATGGGAAAAGATTGCATCAAAGGAATTATCTGGGAAGGATAAAGCATAAATATTCCCCTCCAGAAAATTAGCATTACTGACACCTTGGGTGAAAGCACTCTCAGCAGCTATCCGAATTTGAGACGCTTCTGTGTCAATACCTGTAATCGTACTAGGGGCAATGACTTTTGCTAAACCTAAAGCGATCGTCCCAGGGCCACAGCCACAATCTAACAATTTCATTCCTGGACGTAAATAAGGCTTGAAAAACGCACCATGAGTATCTAAGCTGCGTTTTGCCATAAAATTCGTCGCATTACTCGAATAGCCTGGAGTATACTTTTCCTGCATTGCTCTGATTCCCTGCAATATTTGTATGAATATCATAAGCAGGTACTTTTCAGATGTCCAATATATATTTAAATAAAATTAAAACTTATAAAATATCAAAAAAATGGAACTGCGACATCTGCGCTACTTTATTGCTGTCGCTGAAGAACTGCACTTCAGTAGAGCCGCCGAGCGACTGCACATCGCTCAACCGCCCTTAAGCCAGCAAATTCAGCAACTAGAGGCGCAATTGGGGGTAGAACTGTTTCAGCGTAAAACCAAGCGACAGGTGCAACTAACGGAAGCGGGGCAAGTTTTTTTGCAAGAAGCTTATCAACTTTTGGCTCAACTGGAAAAAGCAATTGAGCTAACCCAAAAAATAGGAAGAGGTGAAAAAGGACTACTGCGAATTGGGTTTACCAGTTTGGTAACTTATGATTTGCTTCCTGTGATTTTGCGGCGGTTTCGAGAACAGTTTCCAGAAGTAGAGTTGATTTTGAACGAATTAACCACAACTCAGCAGGAGCAAGCGCTACAAGAACGTCGCATCCATGTAGGCTTTGCCCATCCACCCTTAGAAGACAACACACTCAATCAAGAGTGCATTCAGCAAGAACCTTTAATTGTGGCTATGTTGGAAACTCATCCCTTAGCTGAACAAGAAAAGATTTCAGTGCGATCGCTAGTAAACGAAAACTTTACCATGTTCCCTCGCCATTTGGGTCCCGGACTTTACGACCAGATCGTAAGTCTTTGTCAGCAAGGAAATTTCAGCCCCAAAGTGACTCAAGAAGCGATTCAGATGCAGACAATTATCGGGTTGGTTTCAGCGGGAATGGGGATTGCGATCGCACCATCTTCATTGCAAAATCTTCAGAGGGCTGGTGTAGTTTATCGCACTCTGGAGGAGAAAACACCATTAGTAGAAACGGCTGTAGTGTGGCGGGAAGAAGATATGACACCTGTACTAAAGGAATTTCTGCAAGTTATCAGGAGTATCTGTTGAGATACGGGCCATTGTTATTAATTGAGGGCAGGTTTAAAACCACGTTCAACAGCCACTTTTAAGGCTCTTGCTTTACTTACTAAGCCACGTCGGTAGACCTGCATGAGTTCATCTAGTTGACGAACTTCTGCATCATTAAGCTGTCCCTCTCGGTGACGCGCTTGCAAGTCACTGAAAACCTCTTGCTGCTGAGTTTCCATTTGCATATCGCACATAGCCAAAACCTGCTCATCCGGTAATGACTCCACAGGTAGTTCGGTAATGGCACGGTCAATCCATTCTAGTAATACATCTTCAAGCCGCCGATGTGTGAAAGCAGCGATTTCCTTTGCTTTTTGTGCCAATGTTTCAGGGAGTTGAAGGGTGACAATTTCAGCCATTTTCTACCTGCTTGCTTTTACTTATGATTGTATCTGCGATCGCTCTGCATCTTCTGGTTAAAAAATAGCCGCGCCCAATTCATTAAACAGATTACAACTCGAACCAGAAATATTTAAATTCTTATACACTAATAGCACTGTGGTAATACTGAGAGTGGTGCAAATACTTGGTGTGTTCTCGGAAGTCACCGCTCATTATCTCATTTGGAAATATAAGGAATCGAGATATATGCCAAAATCTATTCTCATTATTGCGGATACTGCTGATACTCACGCTGATGCTATCGAGAGTGTTCTTAAAGACAAAAACCAACTTATATATCGATTGAACCTTGATAAAGAGGCTTTGTCGAAAACGTCTTTTTCCTATAGAGATAATAATACAACTATTTATACTCATCAGGGTAGAATTACCACTTGTGAGATAGGTGCAATATGGGTTCGTAAAGGTTTTGTTGAGTTGTCACTTGAGGAGCGTGAATCCGAAACTATTGATGAAATAATTTGGCGGAATGAATGGAACCGCTCACTTCTTGGTTTGTATCATGCTCTTTCTCAACATCCTTGGATATCGCCTTTACCCTTAGTAATAAAGGCTGACAATAAGCTATATCAGTGGTCTGTAGCTAGAGAAATTGGTTTAAAAGTGCCAGCTACATTAACATCAAATATTAAGCAAGAAATTGAAGATTTTTGTAACTTATATGGTGGTCAGGTAGCATTTAAATTACTCCATCAAGATATTTATAGAAACGAACAGCAGAAGGTTGTTGGCTTTTACACTAATAAGATTAGCCTAGATGATTTAGCTCAATTTACAGAGACTGGAGAGAATCCCATAACAGTTCAACAATATATTGAAAAAGCTTATGAAGTAAGATGGACTATTGTTAGTAGTAGACATTTTCTATGCAGAATTGAATCGCAACTCTCAGACTCAACAAAGGTAGATTGGCGACGTTATGATTTGCCAAGAACTCCACACTACTCTATGGAACCTCCTGAACTTGTGAGGCTACAGGTAGACAAACTTATGGAAGTAATGGGTCTAGAGTATGGTGCGCTAGACTTTATTGTGACACCATTGGGTGAATGGTATTTTTTGGAAGTCAACTCTATCGGACAGTGGCTTTGGATAGAGGATCTTACTGGTCTTCCAATTACTACTGCACTAGCTGATTCACTTTGCTTGCTTAACCAAACCTATTCTTTGAAGGAAAATCCTGTATGAAAGTGTTCGCAACTCGTTTCTTGGAACCTATGAAGGGAGAAGATGATATACCACCAGTAGATAGTTGGTCTTGGCAACCTGCTAACCCTGATATAAAGAACATTTATGCTAGTGGTGGCCCAACGAAAAGTCAAGAATCTACCTATGCTGGTGAAAGGGATAATCGCTCAGATACTGACCGTCCTAATGAAGGTTATTTGGTAGTTTAATTAATTTGGGTTAATTTTAGTCAAGCAACTACTTTTAACCCTTATTAAGTGGGTTTTACCTCTTCATCTCAATAATTTTATTTTTTAAAGGAAGCCCCTGATCACTTATTCCTCTACACCTTGGCGAATTACATTGTCCATATCCTCAAGAGTTTTAGGTTTTCCTTGATATTTTAAACAACCTGCTACATCATCTAATTTGGTTTCTGGAAGAAGTTTCTTAGGCTTTAAAAGAATTCCATCACCCATATCGACAATAATAAATTCTTGACCTAATTCCCATTGATGAGCTTCCCGCAAAGATTGGGGAATAATTACTTGTCCTTGGGGAGACAATTTTGTAATTTCTATTAACTTAAGAAGTAAAAAACTAAGAGTAATATAAAAATTTTAGCATTTTTGATTATCACCATTTCTCCTCTTCCTCTGCGGTTCGTAAAAAAAGGCGAACCCAAAAGTTCGCCCCTAACATACTATTATGCTGTTGCTCAATCCAAACCCAAATTTAAATCTTTGCTTCTTCTCTCACCAACTTATCCCAGCCCAAATCTTTCAAATTATTATTCCGACGCAACGGACGAGTCACCAACTCTAACATGTCACGTGCATTCGTAAAGCCGTGAATTTGAGCAAAAGTGAACTCCACAGACCACTTTGTATTAATACCGCGTGCTTCCAATGGGTTAGCGTGAGCCATACCAGTAATTACCAAATCTGGTTTCAACTCATAAATCCGTTGAAGTTGATTGTAATTATCCGGCTTCTCTACAATCCTTGGCAGAGGTGAATTCATTTCCTGGCAAGTTTTCTCCAGCAATGCCAACTCAGCAGCTTGATAGCGCTTATCCATGTATGGAATGCCGATTTCGTGAACAGTCATCCCACAACGGATTAAGAATCTTGCTTGGGAAACTTCCAACAAGTTATCACCCATGAAGAATACAGATTTACCGCGAATCAGTTTGACGTAATCTTCCAAGCCGGCCCAAATTTGTGCTTCCCGTTCATCCAAACCCTTGGGAGTTATACCAAACACCGAGCAGATTTTCTCAATCCAAGCGCGGGTGCCATCGGGGCCAATGGGGAAGGGTGCGCCAATGAGTTTACATTTGCGGCGACGCATTAAGGTGGTAGCTGTGCGGCTGAGGAACGGGTTGACACCAGCGACATAATACCCTTCTTCCAGTACTGGCAATTCTGTGAAGCGCTTCGCGGGTAGCCAGCCGGAAACTTTGATGCCTTGTTTCTTCAGTTCCAAGGTTAACTGAGTAACCACGGGGTCGGGAAGGGAGCCAAAGAGAACCAGTGGTGGATGATCTACGTACTCAGACTCATCTTGGGCGACATCTTCTTTCTTTTTACCAAAGTTGAGCAATTTTGCGATCGCATTTCGTTCAATTTTCTCTGTTTCCGCCACTGGAGACTTATCAGGACAACGGTTAGCCATTGCTGCTAATACGGTGTCTTCCCCTTGGGTAAAAGCGTAATCTAGACCATTTGCCCGCGCGACAACGATGGGAATCCCAATTTCAGATTCTAGTTTCGGTGCTAAACCTTCCAAATCTGTTTTGATAATTTCGGTGGTGCAAGTGCCAATCCAGACAATTACACTAGGATTGCGATCGCGTTTTATCTGCAAGCATAACCGCTTTAACTCTTCATAATCACTCAGTTGTGCGGAAATATCGCCCTCTTCCAACTCTGCCATTGCATAGCGGGGTTCAGCAAAAATCATCACCCCCATCGCATTTTGCAGGAAGTAGCCACAAGTTTTTGTCCCAATCACCAAAAAGAAGCTATCTTCAATTTTTTGGTATAACCACGCCACGCAGCTAATTGGACAAAAAGTATGGTAATTCCCAGTTTCACATTCAAAGCTTAAAGCTTCTGGTTGTTGAGCAACAGTCATTTTGGTTTTTTCTCCCCTTGATATTTAATGGCAGTTCAACCAATTTCAGATTTTAGATTGATAATTTTGGATTAAAGGCTGGGACAACAAAAGTATCCTCTGTCTAACGACAATTTCCCTAATTCCTCATCCAAAACCCCAAATCTAAAACTTAAAATTGTGAGGAACGGCAATAATTAAGCGTTGGGGAAGAGACGGGCAATTTCTGATTCATCAAAAACGCCTGCTGGCAGTTCTTCCCCTAAAAAATCGTTATTTTCTTCAGCCTTTTGCAAAGCTGTTTCATCACCCCAGACATCTGATAACACGTCTTTAAACGCATTCTCGTCTAGTGGACTATCTTCAAGCGCCTCGTCTTCATCCAGCTTTACTTCCATTGCAGCTGTTGAATCGAAAGCAATTTCCCCAAACTCATCTGCTTCTAAACTAGAGATTTGGAGAGACTCATCTTCTGAGTTGTGTCCGTTGGTTAAGGAAATATCGCCAAAGCCATTTTCCGTTTCCTCCAACTCGCCAATCCCCAGACTTTCATTATCAGAATCCAGGATTGCGAACTCTTGAACTACCGCTACCGCTGCAAAGCCATTTGTATGAGAATGTGTCAATGTTTCATCTTCAGGCTTTTCGTCAACGATAGCTGCTGCTTCTTCTACGTATCTCTCTACTTCTGGGTTGCCGACAAAGCGATTACCGAGAGCTAAATCTGGGTCAAAATGCAAATCCAGCACCTCAATTAGGGTATCGGCGTCAGGATTAAGTTTGGCAAAGGGCAACATTAACTGCGCTAGCTTTGGCTCTAGGGCGTTAAGAACTCCCAGGATGAGGTAAGAAGGTGGTCGCTTTCCGCCATCAGGGGTGTACACTGATTCCACTTGCATGTGCAGGGTAATCCAGTCGCGATTATTCTGGAAAAATTGCAACCACTTTTGCTTTATTGAATCCGTAAAGCTGTTAAAGAATGCCATGTTATTGTCCCCCATCCTGAGAACTTGGTGATTTATACAATCATCAAGTCTAGTTCCTCTTCTGAATTAGGAACCTGGGGTTTACCCGGATTTAGATAAAAATCGGACAACAAAGAGAACAACTCCCGATCTGGTGTGTCGTTAGGTACAACACCTTCGGGACGCGCCAAAATTTGGTCGGCGATGTTGAGATAGTAGTCGCAAACGTAGTCTAGGGAAGGATCTTGCTCTGCCATCTCAAACAAAGTCTTCCCTTTCACACGGGAAACACGGATATCTTCAATCAAAGGTAAAACTTCCAAAACTGGCATGGGCACAGCTTCTATATATTTTTCAATCAAGTCGCGCTTGGAGGTGCGGTTGCCAATTAACCCAGCTAAACGCAGTGGGTGAGTTCGGGCTTTTTCGCGGACTGAAGCAGCAATCCGATTAGCTGCAAACAAAGCATCAAAGCCGTTGTCTGTAACAATCAGGCAGTAATCTGCATAGTTGAGTGGTGCTGCAAAACCACCGCAAACTACGTCACCCAGAACGTCAAAGAGAATTACATCGTACTCATCAAAGGCGTTGAGTTCTTTAAGTAATTTCACAGTTTCACCGACTACGTAGCCGCCACATCCAGCACCCGCAGGTGGCCCACCAGCTTCTACGCAATCAACACCGCCGTAGCCTTTATAAATTACATCTTCTGGCCAGACATCTTCGTAGTGATAGTCCTTTTCTTGGAGAGTGTCGATAATTGTCGGAATCAAAAACCCAGTCAGGGTAAAGGTACTGTCATGTTTGGGGTCGCAACCAATTTGCAGCACTTTCTTGCCACGTTTAGCTAGGGCGACTGATATGTTACAGCTAGTTGTGGATTTGCCGATACCACCTTTTCCGTAGACTGCTAGTTTCACTGTTGTTTGCCTCTTATAGCTTTTTGTCAAACTTGTGGCTCAAACATTTGCCTTCACCTGTCCTGAGATGGCGATGCGTGAGGTATGTGAATGTCATTATTGTGCAAATTACATAGAAAAGAAAGTGGCTCTTAATCTGTAAAACGGTCTAATATCACGTTTTAAAACTTAATTAACTCTATTTGGGCTTTTATCAATCTCAAAGACTTTAATAGGTCTAAAAACAGTCAATAAAAAGTTTTTATTACTTATTTTTATAAAATTAGTTACAAAATAAAAAAACCTATAATTGGCTTTTTTGAATGGTTTTCATAGAATTAGCTGATGTTCTGACAACGTGTTTTCAGGGTATTGGGACGTAGGGTCAAGGGTAAACAGAGGTATATACAGCCTGATGCTGGAAATACTACTGGAATTTGCGTTAGCGTAGCTCACCGAAGGTATCGCAGATAAATTGGCAGTTTTCAGTCGGTAGTCACAACCATTTAATTGCTGCTTGAGAGTAAGTTAGTGTGATTTTGTAAAAAATTATTAAATTTCCAGATATTGTCTAAGATGATTAAAATATTTCGGCTGCCGCAAGTGTTGGAGGCGGCAGCACACTAATGGGCATTCCCAGTCATAGACTAGGGGACTTGCAAATAAAAAAATATCCAATTAACTCTTGTGGGGTGGGCGTCTCGCCATTGGTGTCAAGTTAAGCTCAAACTTCCTATGTCAATAAGCATTTAGGCTTAAAAATTCGGTTTTCAAGGGACAAAAAACGAACTTTTTCATGGACTATTAATGCTTTGTTTATTAGCATCACTCCCAGCTTGCGTATAAAAGTCAGAAAAAAGTTCACCTTTATACTTCCTTCCTAACAAAACCTATCGTTGACAAATGGGTTTTAACCTTAAGTTGACACTAATGGCGTCTCGCCCGCCCGTAGTCGAAGGCGGGCGAGACGCCCACCCCACAATATTGGATAATTTATTTCTTGCAGTTACCTAGGAAAAAGGCAAATCAGGACACTTCAGTTTCAAGTCCGTGGATTTCCTGTAATGTTTGCCAGCCAGCTTGCCACTGCGAGTTATCTTGTAATAATTTGGCATTTATCCAAAAACGGACTTTAGGATCACAAGCTGCAACCATTTCGGCGTAAACCCACTTAGTCTGATTTTTCCGATTGACTACTTGGAAGTGCCTCCAGCCATCAACTTTTTGCTGTGCCGTCCACTTAGAACCAACTAGGTAAGGAAATTTTTGTTTTTTAGTCATTTGTTATTAGTCAGTCATTTGTCATTTGTCATTTGTCATTGGGTATGGGTTATTCTCCTTGTCCTCTTAGTTCCCAATCCCCATTACCCCTTATCCCCAGAGGAGACTCCACCTTCCCCAATTCCCAGCTAACCAGCTAAGATGCCACCAAATCGCCATTACGGGTAAACTTCTGACAATGCAACTCACTATCTTGCTGGACACATAGCGAAAACCATCTAATATGGCTCCAGCAGGTGTTGATATTGTTGTTAATTTTGCGCTTTTTCTTGGAAAGGCGTTGTCTTACGACTTCGTTAGGGCAAAGAATTTCTAACGTACCCGTACCATCTTCGTAATTGACGATACGAAATAGACAGTCTTGCAACATAGCACGGCTACTGCTGTCGAAGAACCGCTTAAACCGCTGTAGCTTTTCCCCTTCAGTCATTTGGCTGGTGGGTTTTATTTTCAATAAATCCTCATCCTCAAAGTCAAAGTCATCATCTTCAAAGTCGTAGGGGTCAATCATTTTCAGCATCCACTAGGCGACCTGCGATTATGGTAACTCTGTGTGGGGGTAAGGGAATGAGAATTAAAAATGATATTTGCGATCGCAATTCTTGGCGGGTTGTGAAAACTAGCGATCGCATAGATATTATCAAAAGACAGGAAATTGAATTTGTAAGTGAGTCTAACTTACACTGGACTGATACAGTTTTCAGATGCAATCGCAAATCCCCAATTCCCATTACTTCTTATCCCCAGAGGGGGCCCCACCATCCCCAATCCCATTTATTTAAAAGAGATCCAGTCGCCTTCTACTTGAGCGATCACACCACCAGGAAATGGATCAGTTTGCGATCGGTTGGGCGCTATAATTAAAGCCGTTAATTTTTCGATATGTTCAAAACTGGGGGCATCAGTCAGTATTTGCTGCAATACCTGACGCATCACCCGACGTTGCAACGCCAATGGTGCTTTCTGCAATACCTGACGATTTAACCGTAAGGGAAGAATAGAAGTAAGAGAATCTTCTTCATACCCCATGCCCAATGCCCGATCCCGCAACTCTTGGGCAGCTTTTTCCAGATATTCCACTTCCGCTTGCAGAAGTTCTGCTGTTTGGGCTAAGGCTGATTCTACTTTAGGGTTGAAATTATCTCGCAAATATGGTATTAACTCTTGGCGAATACGGTTGCGGGCATATTGCAAATCTTGATTGGTGGAATCTTCCCAAATTGGTAATTTAAACTCTTGACAAAATTGCTCTGTTTGTATTCGAGTGATTTCTAAAAGTGGACGCACTAGCATAATTTCTGTAGTTAGAGGGCGTCGCCAAGTTAGGGCTTGTAAGCCATCAGCACCAGTACCGCGAATTAAATTGTAAATGAGAGTTTCGGCGCGATCGCTTGCGGTGTGTCCTGTAACTATATATTGATAATTATTTACCTGAGCGATCGCACTTAAAGCTTGATAGCGCCAATCGCGTGCAGTAGCTTCACTATTTACAGGTTTATTTGCTGTTTCTAAATAAAACGATATACCCCAAGTTTTAGCTAAGTTTTCGACGTGGTTAGCATTAGCCTCCGAGTCAGAACGCCAACGATGATCGCAGTGAGCGATACCTAAATGCCATCCCCATTTTGATTTTAAATCTAAAAGTAATTTCATTAAGCACAGAGAATCTTGTCCGCCAGAGACAGCGATTAATAGCCGCTGGTTGCGCTCAAATAAGTGGCGCGAGCGGATGGTGCGATGTATTTTTGCATGTAGGGCAGTCCATACCATTTTGTTTTTTCAGCGCACACGGACACAGATAATTTTCTATTACAGCACTTTGCAAGTAAATAAAGTACACATCTTAATATGATAATTCTTGTGGAGTGGGCAAGATGCCCGCCCTTGTGTACTTCATTGAGATGAAATGTGCTGTATATCGGTGTATATCAACGTGCATGAACAGTTACAATTTTGGTATTAGTTTTCACCCTCTTTGAGTTGCTGCCGAAGGTCATCGAGCGGAGAGCTTTCCTGTATGATGTCTAATCGATTATCTTCTTGTTTGTCTTCGATTTCAGTTTCATCAGGGCAAAATTCTAGGCGAACTCTAATTTTACCTGTTCGCCATTGTTGACCAGGGATTAAAACATAACATTCAAATCCTTCCCCAAATACTCTTGACCCTGACGATGGACAGTGTTTTTCCCAAATTTTCTTGACTTCCTTTAATAACTGAAACACTATTTGAGTGCAGGGTAAATTTTCAAATACTTCTTGGTGAAAATGCACAACATCATCATCAGGATTTAGACGTTCCCATTCATCATTCATAATCAATTTCCTGTAACTAAATTTATAGTTCCCAAGAGATTGGAATTAATTGTTTGGATTTGACTGACAGCCGCAACTTATTTAACTATCACTGCTAGTTGGGGGAAACTAATGAAGAGTCCTGAGTACAGTTAGCGGTAGCGGAGCGTTAAGTAGTGATAATCAGCCTGAAGATGGGGTGATAGAGATAATTTACTTAAAACAGATAGTGCTAATTAAAACTTAGTATCTATCTCTTACCCAAGGGTAGGAGATATTATACATCATAAATTTCTGTTGTAATTAGTGCCGAGTAGAGGTAGCGTAAAGTGGACAATTTGACAATCTTTAATACTCAAACTACTTGGCGTATAGTCATAATCTGTCCGCACGCAACAAGAACGCAAGACACTTGATATATGGTTCAGAATCTCGAAAGAACACGCCAGAGTGCAAGGTTTCCAGAAACTGCACCGGCTGCTAATCCCGTATTTTTTAGAACCTATAGCCGCCGGACAAAGGCGGGACTAAGGGAAACATGGGATGAGGTATGCGATCGCACTATACTCGGCTTAGTCGAGTTGGGAAAGCTAACTCAAGAAGAAGCTGCCACACTGGATAAGATGCAGCGTAACTTGAAAGCTATGCCCAGTGGACGCTGGCTATGGGTTGGTGGTGTGTGATTCGTTGAGTCGAAACTGGCTATAGGAAACGCTTTTCGGCTATTCTGTAGCCTTGGGATGACTCTCTAGGTTCTTAGAAATCCGTTACAAATACCCAAGCGGATAACCGAATAAGTAATGTACGGATATCCGAACCTTGATAACTGTATAGCCTTATAGGTGATGTGATTATCCATCACAAAGTCCTATCCTCCAAGCGTGGGAGTGAAAGCATTTCCCCTACCTAGCGACTGGTTATCAAAGGGTAAAGCGGGGAAAAACGCTGGTAAAACCAAACCATGAGGTGAATCCCAGCAAGCAAGAGTGCATGGACAACGAAAGTGAAGATACGTCTGAACAGTCGTAATCCATTAAGCAGCGAAAAGAATGGTTGATACGCTGCGGTCAAAAAGACACTGAGACACATAGGAACCCGAAAGTACCGCCATAAAGGTCACGCTTTTCTGTCTCCGGCTGAGTAGTATCGTCCTAAACACTCAAACAAAAGGTTATACGGAACGAAGTAATCTTGTCTGTGGCTCTCTAAGAGGTCGATTTTAGAGTAGGAACCAATCCGCAAGCCCTAACAAGAAGAGATGGAATCAGAAGCAAATGCCTACCTGTAATGGGTATGGATACGCTGACAGATTCCCGATGATTTGGAAGATAGAGTTTTAACAAGCAATGTAAATGACTAAAACACGGAAAAATCCGATGGTGGTATGGACACAAGTGAACTGGCGCAAGCTAGAACGCACAGTGTTTAAGTTGCAAAAGAGAATCTATCAAGCCTCTCAAAGGGGAGATGTCAAAGCAGTGCGTAAATTGCAAAAGACTCTTCTAAATTCCTGGTCTGCCAAAATGCTTGCAGTGCGTAAAGTAACTCAAGATAACCAAGGTAAGAACACTGCCGGAATAGATGGGAAAAAGGCATTAACGCCTAAAGCCCGGTTTGAGGTAGTGGAAGCACTAGAACTAAACCATAAATCCGCACCTACCCGTAGAGTATGGATTCCCAAGCCTGGGAAAACAGAAAAACGACACGGCAGTCGCTCCAACGGGGGGAACCCCCGCAACACGCTGCCTGCTTTGGGTATCCCGACGATTACCGAACGAGCAAAACAAGCACTTGTGAAACTAGCTTTGGAACCCGAATGGGAAGCCAAGTTTGAGCCTAACAGCTATGGATTCCGCCCTGGCAGAAGTTGTATGGATGCTATTGAGGGTGTCAAAGTGGCAATTAAGCAAAAGAGCAAATATGTTCTAGATGCCGACATTGCGAAATGTTTTGACAAGATCAACCATAAGAAACTGTTGAATAAAATCAATACGTTTCCAAAACTCCGCAGACAGATTAAAGCATGGCTTAAATCTGGTGTTTATGATAGCGGAACATGGTTTCCAACTGATAAAGGAACCCCTCAAGGTGGTGTAATTTCACCACTATTAGCAAACATCGCTTTACACGGAATGGAAAAGATTGTCAAGGAATTTGCCCGAACCCTTCCAGGGAAAAAGGACAATAACGAGAAGGAAATCACCTTAGTCAGATATGCCGATGATTTTGTCATCCTACATCCCAAATTGGATGTACTTATGAGGGCTAAAGCACTGATTGAGGAATTCCTTAATGATATTGGTTTAGAACTTAGACCAGAAAAAACTCGTATAACCCACACCTTGGAAAAAATGAGTGAAGAAACCCCCGGTTTGGACTTCCTTGGCTTTAATATCCGTCAATACCCAGTAGGAAAGTACGCAACAGGTAAAAACACACATGGAAAACCACTAGGCTACAAAACATACATTAAGCCAAGTAAAGAGGCTGTTAAAGCTCACTACCAAAGGTTAGCTAACGAAATTGATAATTTAAAATCTTGTCAATCGCAACTTGAGCTAATCAAGCGTCTAAACCCAATCATCACTGGATGGAGTAACTATTACTCTAAAGTCAACAGTGCTGAAATCTTTAAAGAGCTAGACCATCTTCTGACATGGAAGCTAATTGCATGGACTAAAGCTAGACATCTTCACAAATCTACAAAACGGTGGATTAGGAAATATTTTGGCACTAAAGATGGGTCATCTTGGGTATTCCGGTCAATTACAGATAACAAGAGTTTATATCTTGTATATCACGGTGATTTCCATATCCAGAAATTCGTCAAAGTAAAAGGGGAAGTCAGCCCGTATAATGGCGACCTAACCTATTGGGCTACCCGCATGGGTAAAAGTGCCGAATTACCTACTAGAGTCTCCAAACTGCTGAAAAAGCAGAATGGAAAATGCACAGAATGTAGTCTTCACTTCAGAGATGGAGATGTAATGGAAGTAGATCATATTCTCTCCCGATCTAAAGGTGGAAAGGATACTTACGGAAATTACCAACTACTACATAGACACTGCCATGACATCAAAACCAAACGAGACGGTACTCATGACAAGAGCCAAATCATTGAGGAGCCGTGTGATGCGAAAGTATCACGCACGGTTCTGAAGCCGAGTCACATTGGCGACAATGTGGCTTAGGGTAATACAGACTGGATAACCAAGCCAAAGAACTTTTCCGGGGCATATAATTGCACTTCTACCAATCTCGAAGACTGGAGTGCCTTCGGCTTAATGATGGATCTAGCAATGATGGGCTGTGGCACTGGAGCAGTCCTAGAACCACAATTTATAAACCAGTTGCCCCCCATCCGTAATCAACTAAATGTCACTGTAAAAGGTGAAATTGGCAGCACTCCTGTTCAACAACGACGTGAATATACTGAAACTCATATAGAAGGCAATAACGTCACTATTCACGTTGGAGATAGCCGTGAAGGTTGGGTTGAATCATATCAAGCCTTATTAGAACTCTCTACTGATGAACACTTTTCAGCAGAAGTTGAAGTATTCGTTGATATCAGCGATGTCCGAAAAGCAGGAGAAACTCTCAACGGCTTTGGAGGAGTTGCAAATCCGGTGAAATTGCCCGGACTTTATCAGCGTTGTGCTTCTATTCTGAATAAAGCTGTGGGAAGACAATTAAATTCAGTTGAATGCTGTCTGTTAATTGATCAAGCTGCTGTAACAATTGTTGCAGGTAATATCCGAAGAAGCGCGGGTATGCGTCAGTTTGATTCTGGAGATGACTTAGCAGCCACCGCCAAAGATAACTTATGGCAGCAAGATGAAAATGGCAATTGGCGAATCGATCCAGAGCGGGATGCACTCAGGATGGCAAATCATACCAGAGTTTTTCACCGCAAACCGACCTTAGAAGAATGTGTTGGTGCTGTCGGCAAACAATATTATAGTGGCGAGGGAGCGATTCAATGGGCTGGTGAAGCTGTAGCGCGATCAAATATTGATTTACTGCCAACACAATCTCTAAAAGTTAGTTTTTTGCAAGCTTATGAACAAGGAACAGCAAAAGAGTGGTTAAAAGAACGTTATCCAAATCTGGATGCTAATGAGCTAGAACATCGTTTAGCTCGTTATGGGCTAAATCCGTGTGGTAATTGATTTTGCCTCACGTTAAAAACCTCGCAAAAACGGGGAAAGCTGAGATGCTAATCCCGTGGTAATCAAAGGAAGTAAAAAGTCTTTGACACCGTACAGCGTAGAGAGTGAAACTAGATTACATCCGAAATTGGTATCTAGAATATAATCTCTCCAAGAGTGCGGGGGCGGATGTGAAAAACACTTTTATTATCTAATTTCACATCTGCAAAAGGTACGCGGAGCTACTGCAAATAATCAAGCAGTAGAACTAGGGGATAAAAAGCCTCTAGGGTAACAAATCTGGAAATCATCGGCTCTAATTTCCACTGTAATTTGTCAGAGGTTCACCTTAATCAAATTGATCCACATAACTACAAAGAACAAGAGGAAGCTTTCACTGCTGGGGCACTATCTGTAGCAGCACTTTTAAATCACAAATTCCTGGAACCACGCTATCAATACAGCCGTGAATTAGACCCAATTGTGGGAGTTTCTTTTACAGGTTTATTTGATTTCTTTGTCCATGCTTTTGGTGTTAATTGGCTGCGCTGGTGGGAAGAAGGAAGACCAGCAACTCCACAAGGATTAGCTTTCAAGCGTGAGGAAGAGAAATACCTCAGTTCTTGGAGAGATATTGTACATCGGGTAGTTTGGGATTATTGCGATCGCCACAATCTCAAACGTCCAAATCGTTGCACCACAGTTCAACCTAGTGGCACTAAAGCTTTATTAACCAATGCTAGTTCAGGATGGCATCCCCCGAAAGCGCAAAGATTTATTCGCCGCATCACTTTTGGCAAAAATGACCCAGTAGCCTTAGCTTGTATTGACTATGGTTACAACGTCATTCCTTCTCAATCAGATAAAGATGAACAAGGTAATTTGCTCAATGATCCTTTTGATCCACGGGTGAGTGAGTGGCTAGTAGAAATTCCTGTTTCTGTATCTTGGGCTGATTTACAAGGGGCTGATAAAATTGATGTTTCTAAGTTTTCAGTCTTAGCCCAATTTGATTTTGTCCTCCAGGTTCAACGTTGGTACGTGACTCATAACACATCAGCTACTTTGGAACTTCGCTCTGATGAAATAGAAAGCCTTGGACAGCGCATCTACGAAACTATCCAGAATGATGAGGGATATATTTCAGCAGCTCTTTTAGCCCGTTTTGACGATCTGCAATCATTCCCACGTTTGCCGTTTGAACCAATAGATAAATCCACCTATGATCGCTTGAATCAAGAGGTGAAAGTACGGCGGAAAACAGATGATTTCTGTGCAGTGCTAAGTCGCTACGATTCAGGCGAAATGACAGAGGCTGGCCCTAGTGGTTGTGATTCTGATAAGTGTATGTTTCCCGATCAGCAACCAAGCTCATAAGGCGAAATGACTCAGGACTGGGGACTACAGGGAGCAAGGGAGAAGAATTTTCCCCTCTGCCCCCTCCCCCTACTCCTCTGACTCTTTTCAATGCCCAATGCCCAACATCGCTCAACACGTTACGATCAATTAAGAAGTAATAATTTTTTACGATAGTGCCAGGAGTCTCTTAATGTTCATTGATGAATTGTCACCTATATTCAGAGAATTTACTCAGCATCCAGTCTCATTTGTGGGTGGGTT
>NZ_JABXKQ010000101.1 GCF_017114945.1 Nostoc sp. JL34 | reverse complement strand
TCAGTACCTCTGCCATAATCCCCCTGTCAATAGGGTTTGAGACGCGCTAACCCTGGAAGAGATAGCAGGCTATGGGATTAGAGCCAAGGTTGAAAATAGGGTAGTGATAGCGGGAAGCGATCGCCTATTACATAGAGAGAAGATTGCTCACGATAATTGCCAGTTAGAGGGAACAGTTATTCATCTAGCAGTGGATGATATTTACGCTGGGTATATTATCATCGCTGATGAACTGAAAGAAGATGCTAGAGAAGCTATTCAAGCACTCAAGCGAATGGGTGTAGAGAGAACAGTAATGTTGACAGGAGATAATCAAGCGATCGCTTCCCGAATTGCTCAACAGCTTGGTATAGATACCTACGAAGCAGAGTTATTACCTGAAGAAAAAGTTAATGCCATTGAGAAGTTACTCAGCACCGCCGGTAAACATGGTAAAGTTGCCTTTGTTGGCGATGGTATTAATGATGCGCCAGTGATTGCGAGAGCAGATGTTGGTATGGCAATGGGTGGGTTAGGCTCAGATGCAGCGATAGAAACTGCCGATATTGTGATTATGACAGATGCACCATTAAAAGTTGCAGAGGCAATACAAATTGCCAGAAAAACCCGAAAAATTGTTTGGCAAAACATTGGGTTTGCTTTAGCAGTTAAAGGTGTCTTTATTGGATTGGGTATTTTAGGTATAGCGACAATGTGGGAAGCTGTCTTTGCTGATGTCGGAGTAGCAATGCTTGCAATTTTGAACGCAACTAGAGCGATGAAATAAAAATTTTGGAAAATCGGGAATCTATAATTGGGAAATTGTAGCAGTTAACATTGAAGAGTAAAGAGTTATTTATTTAACGCTTCTTACTCATAAGCTGCTACCCAAAATAGAACCCATGAATTCATCAATCAAAGGCATTGCTACAGCTACTTTAGCTTTACTCCTAAACTATTCAGCAAACCCAGCCTTTGCACTACCGCAGAAAATCAATCATCCAGTTACTGTTGCTAAATCGCAACCCTTAAAAGATATCTTGATTGTTCCTGGGGAAAGAGTTGGCCCCATAACACGCACAACCACCAAACAGGATTTAGTCAAACTGTTTGGTGCATCCCATCTTGTTGATAAAACTATCTCTGGTGCTGAAGGAATAGGTAGTTTTGCAGCCACTCAGTTAAATTTAAATCAGGGGCGATCGCTGTTGGTAGTCTGGAGTGATAATACTCGTACCAAACCTCTAGATGTGCGTAACCTGGGTTCAGCTTGGAAAACTCGTGAAGGGATAGGTGTTGGAACACCCTTCAGCGAGTTACGCAAGAAATTAGGTAATTTTAAACTTTATGGATTGGCGTGGGATTACGGTGGCACAATTTTGTTGGATAGTAGTAAATTATCCCGCTATCAAGGCAAACTCATTTTACGAGTAGACACGGCTCCCAATGCTGATGAAAAGTTCCCCAATGACTACCAATCAGTTTCTGGGGATGGTACTTTTTCCTCCACCAATCCCCACTGGAAACCTCTGGGAATTAGGCTTGCAGAAATTATTGTTGTATTGAATCCAGGTGAATAGTGAGATGCTAAACATCAGTTTGCTTGCTAAGACGTAGAGAGACTATGGAGACAACGTTCTTCTACTAAATTTAGAACTGTGTAGTGGTTCTGATTCGCATTTTTTAGATCATGAAGTTTTTACTACAAAAAGTCTATAGAAAAATAGTAGTTTGTTCATATAAAATATTACGGTGTGTGAAATTAATAAAATAAACAAGCGCCGCAAATCCGGTGGTTTTTACTTGAATCAAGCAGAATTAATGGATATTCTGCAACAAGGATATCAAGTGGGACTGAAAAGAGCGGCGCTAGAAGCTTTTAAGGGCGTTATAAAACCCAAGCAGCAAAAAACTTTAGCCCAAGCACTGGAACTGATTCAACAATAGCCAATCAGTTCGTCGTCAGTCCATTCCAAGGTGTCGCCAATTTTTTCGCCGTCGTGATAGGCAGCGAGTAAGATTTCGCTAGTTTTACCCCAAGCGATCGCTCCATTGACATCTAAGGCGATCGCTCCCAAATCCCGTTTGTTCTGATGCGCTTCCCCAAAGGATCGCTGCATGGCATCTTTCAGGGACATCCCATCAGTGACACGCACTACAATCCGTGCGGCTAAACACTCATCAATAATATCTTCGCCAATGCCAGTACAACTCACACCAGCATTACTAGTCGCATAATTACCTGCGGGCATCGCGGAATCACTTACCCGCCCAATCCGCTCAAATCCTTTACCACCAGTGGAAGTGCCAGCAGCTAGTTTGCCATAAGTATCTAAAGCTACTACACCGATAGTGCCGCGTCCGGCATTGCTGGTTTCTAAAAGTTCGGGTTCTGCTACCACGCCAGCCATTGTGCTTTTAAAATTATCTTGGCGCTCTTGTATCCACTCTTGTAACCGCAAATCAGTCAAAGCGTTATAGCTGGGAAGCTGCATTTCCCGCGCCAACTCAGCCGAGCCGAAATCTGATAACACTCGGTCTGGCGAGGTTTGTAAAAATTGCGCTAACTCAATGGGATTTTTCACCCGTGAGATATTAATCACACCACTAAACCGCCCTGAGGCACCATCCATCAGGGAAGCACTCATTCGGATTTGACCATCAGATTGCAATACTGAACCAGTACCAGCATTAAAACGAGGGTTATCTTCGAGCATTTGGCAACCCTGCACCACCGCCTCAGAGGCAGTTGCTCCTGACAATAGCAGAGAATATACTTCTTCTATTACTGTATGGAGCGATCGGCGCACCGCCTCCAATCCTCCTTTACCGTGGAGAGAACTACCAGCTCCCCCATGAATAATTAATTTAGGTTGCACCTGTAACTCCATTAATCTCTTGCGCTATTTGCGTCTGTGTTGCGGTTGGTTTCATTTTGAGTCTCAGAACGGCGACGACGACAACGTTCTGAGCAGTATTTCACATCGTCCCAGCAATCTTGCCACTTTTTACGCCATGTGAAAGGACGTTGACATACCGGACAGATTTTTGTGGGTAGGTCAGATTTAGAACGAACACGTCCCATATAAATACTGTGTAGATGAGAATTTGATTTCTGAAAGAGATGGAAGATAATTATAACCAGTTTGTTACGAAGGGAGGATACTTTTGGCGAATAAATGTGTTGTCAATCTCTCCTTGGACTTATTCCTGAGTTAGCTGCCTGGGAATATAGAACTATGGGCAGATGACTCATGGGAGATTTTTGTGGGGGATTTAAACCCTTGCTTACGGAAGGTTGTGGCAGGAGGCAGAGGGCAGTATTCCTCCTGCCTCCTGCCTCTCTTGTTAAAACTTGAAACTAGAAAAGTGGGCAAGAAGTGAGCAAGTTTTGGTCTGGTAAGTGAGCAGTAGAGTCAATACACTGTGGAGTGCTTAGGTAATAGCCGCAGTCTTTTTTGAAATACTCAACTAACTTGCTATTTCCACACCAACAGTAGAGGCTAAACACCTCAAGAAGGGCAACTATGAGAATAAATGCTCGGAGTATCACCTCTTTTATATCAACTGAAAGCAGGTTACTCGTAGATAAAGCAGTCCAAAATATGGTATTTTTTTCCATCAAGCGATCGCTATATTGGACTAAAGCGACTCATTTTTTTCGTCCTATAGTCGCATTTGTCGCTATTTTGCTCGTAGTCCTAATCTATGCAACTCCTAAAGCTTTAGCTTCAGACCACCAGGACACAACTTTTCTTGCCACTAAACTTACTGCTGCGGATCTTACAGATTTGTATGTGTTTGAGAGTCCGACAAACCCCAAAAATGTTGTCTTAGTGATGGATTTCGACCCTCTGATCGTTTCTGGTGAAAAAAGACCATTCGATCCAAATGTTCTTTATCAGTTCAAGATCGATAACACTGGCGACAGTATTGAAGATGTCGTACTCCAATTCAATGTAAATGGCACAGGCGATAAGCAAACTGTTACAGTCCGCGGCCCAAGTCGTCCAACCACAGTAGGAACAGAGTCAGCTTTGCTTCCAGTAAGTTGGACAGGGCAACTCAACCAAACATTCGCCGCATATAACGGTATGAAGTTCTTTGTTGGGACACGCAAAGACCCGTTCTTTTTCGATTTGGAACAGTTCTTCAAAATCATCCCGGATCGGAACTATAGCCTTCAGCCTAATCCCAGTCCTCCCTTCACAGTTCTTACCTTTAGACCACCTGGACAAGCAAAAGACACCCTAGCCACATTCAATGTCCACTCAATTATTGTCGAGCTACCCAGGAAACTGCTTGGTAGTGGCAAGATTGGTGCTTGGATGACAACTAGTGTTAAAACTCCCAGACTCAGAAATGGACATTTTGCTCAGATTGAGCGGTTAGCAGTTCCAGCCCTGAATGAACTTTTTATGGACTTTAAAGCTCATAATAATAGTAATCTTCAGACACCAACTAAAGACGCTAGCAATCAATCCCAATTCATTCAAGCCTTTGTGAAAGCGATCGGTAGACCTCAAGGTATAGCCAATGCAGTTATCTCAGTAGCGATTCCTGATGTGATTCAAGCTGACCTTTCTAAACCTAGCGGTAGTTATTTTGGTACTCAGTTAGGCCAAAATTTTGGTGGTAGAAGACCAAAAGATGACGTAATCGATGTAACAGCATCTGTTGTCTTTGGTGATGCAGTTACAGGCATTTCTACTGGTATTATTCCGGGGCTGACTAGCGATAATGTTGGGCCTAATAATGCCAACTTTCTTCCTACCTTCCCTTATTTAGGCAATCCTTTGTAAGGTTTATGTATCTACGAATACTATGGGTGTTAGTGCTGGCTAGCCTACTGGTTTTACTAAGACCCTGTGATACACAAGCGCTAAGTTTAGGCTACACCAATGGTAAGTTAGGCATATATTCTTCTGCTGTGCAACTGCTGACTGTTAATTCCAGGCAGATATTACCAGTTCAGCAGTCAGATTTAGTCTTCCCTGATTATTTACAGCGATCGCATATTATCAGCGTCTATGAGGAGAAAGTTGCCCAATCTCCTGATTCCTCAATATTTTTACGTCTGTTAGCCGATCAATATTTGAGGCGCTTTCGGGAAATTGGAGATATAGACGATGTTTTACGAGCAGAACAAGCGGCACGTAGATCCCTAGCACTACAGCCGCGCCATAATCAGGTTTCTTCCATGCTCCTAGCATCAGCTTTACTATCTCAACATCAGTTTCGATCAGCTTTAGATGTGTTAAATAATTCATCTGTTGATAATCCCAATATTGTCTCGTTGAGGGCATCGATTCAGATGGAATTGGGCGACTATGAAACAACTCATCAACTATTGCAGAACCTTGTTGAGGAAGAATCGAACTCTGGTCATAACGCGGTTTTAGCTCGTTACTTAGAGTTAACTGGCAATTTAGCCTCAGCGCGACAACTGCTAGATGAGGCTATGCAGGAGATGGACTCTTTCTACACGACGAGCGCAGAAACTCGTGCTTGGTTTCATGTGCGGACTGGGGATCTGGCTTTTGCAGCCGGAGATTTTGCCCTGTCTGAGCAGCGATATCGGGAAGCTTTTGACCTTTTCCCACGGCATATAGCTGCCTTTACAGGACTGTCCCGCCTCTATGCGGCACAGCATCGATGGCAGGATGTTCTAAATATCGCCAACCAGGGTATAGAACTGATGCCGTTGGTAGAAACACTGGGGTACAAAGCTGATGCTCAACTGGCTCTGGGAGACCAGGAAGGCGCAGCTGAAACTGAAGATTTGATCGGGGTGGTAGCTTACCTGAGCAAGGTTAAAGGAATCTATGATCGCGCTTTGGCAGTCTACTACACCGAACACGGAATTCATTTAACAGAGGCACTAGAGATTGCCCGTAGTGAAGTAGCAGTGCGAGACGATGTGTATGCAGAGGATACGTTGGCTTGGGCAGCTGCGGCTAATGGGGAATGGCAAGAAGCGCAAAAGGCAGCACAACGGGCAACTCGCTTCGGAACAGAGGATGCTTTGCTGCAATTTCATGCTGGCATGATTGCGTTTCACTTAGGTAAGCGTGAGGAAGCAATAAAGCGATTAACTCAAGCTGTTAGCCTCAATCCTCAATTTCATCACAAGTATGCTGATCAAGCTCGTCAAGTCTTGGCTAACTTAGTACCCTCTATCTCTTTTCCCACTCCTAACGCTATAGGGAGTTCTTTATGAAAAAGCTGCTACATTACTTGGCTTGGAATACTGCAATCATCGCAATATGTTTATTTTGGATGTCGGAGGCGGAAGCCCATCCTTTAGGCAATTTTACCATCAATCACTACGCAGGAGTGCAGGTAGCGCCGGATGGTGTGGGGATTGATTATGTTCTAGATATGGCAGAGATTCCGGCTTTTCAGGAGATTAATCATTTAGATACTAATCGCGATCGCAAAGCTGAACCTATAGAGACGGTTCGATACCCCGATCAAAAATGCCAGGAAGTCAACTCACATCTGGAACTGTTGATCAATAAACAGCCTTTAGCACTGTCTTTGATCAAATCAACAGTCGAATTTCCTCCAGGTGTCGGAGGATTATCTACACTGCGGCTGAGTTGTAATTTTCAGGGGTCAACGGAGTTAGTAGGCGCGAATCAGTTAATCGAGTTTGAAGATCAGTTTTATCCACAGCGTTTGGGCTGGCGTGAGATTACTGTGGCTGCAAATGGCATTCCCATTCAAGGTGATTTCAGCTCTTTGAGTATCACCAACCGCTTGAGAGATTACCCCACTGAGTTACTTAGCAGTCCTCTCGACCAGCGTCGGATTGACTTTAAACTCAATCCGTCTCTGACATTGAGTGAACAAGCGCCTCCACCGTCTGTTAAATCATCCACCCGTTTAGATAATGCTTTGACAGGAAGAAGCAACGATGTTTTTACTAGCCTGATTACCCAGGAAAATCATAACTTCCTGACTATCCTAATAGCTCTAGCGATCGCCTTTTTATGGGGTGGTTTACACGCTCTGTCCCCTGGTCATGGAAAAACGATAGTCGGTGCTTATTTGGTGGGTTCCCGTAGTAATGCCCAACACGCCCTATTTCTGGGGCTGATTATGACAATTACCCATACTGCTGGCATATTTGCTCTGGGGCTAGTCACTCTTGGTACATCCCAGTTTATCTTCACAGAGCAATTGTACCCTTGGTTAAGCGTAGTCTCTGGTGTACTGGTAACTGTAATTGGTCTGAATTTGTTTATCAGTCGATTGCAAGGGACTCAAGTTTCTCATTCACATGACCATGTACATAGTCACCAACACAGCCACGACTTGCATCATCACCATCACCATGACCACAATCATGAGCATTCGCATCTACCGCCTCACGGTGATGTAAGTTCCATGAAGTGGTCTAGCCTACTAGCGCTGGGAATTTCCGGCGGCTTGTTACCTTGTCCTTCAGCCTTAGTAGTATTGCTGAGTGCGATCGCAATGGGACGAATTGGCTTTGGACTAGCGCTGGTGTCTGCCTTTAGCTTAGGTCTAGCAGCAGTACTAACTGGAATCGGCTTAATGCTAGTCTACGCCAAAAATCGGTTTGAGCATTTGCCACTCCAGATCCCCAGGATCAAGATGTTACCTGTAGCAAGTGCCTTATGTATTACCCTAATTGGCTTAGGTATTACTTCACAGGCTTTGCTCCCTCATCCCTGGAACTAGATGAATGTGCAATCATACAAAGCACTCATTTTTGTAAAAATAACCTAAAACAACTTTATGTCACAAGCAATTAAAGAATCCATTGTCTCAGAAAACAATCTATCTCATCACTCTACCGAATTTTCACAAATAGCCAAGCTTAAGAGTTTGAGTGAATGTTCATTTAATTTTTGGCAAAAATCGCTAAGACGTTCAATCCCTATTGCCTCTGCTGCGATCGCTGTATCTGTAAGTGTTATCCTGCCATCTCAGGCATCCACCATTTCATACTCAGGTAATACAACAAACGCACCAACTTTTAACCGTCCTCAAACGGAAGGGTTTGAAGGTGGTACTAACCCACCCACATCACTTTCTAGTAATGGCACCGCCGTTCCTTATTACAGCCAGCCTTTCTTAGTTGATACTACTGGCTCCTATGATATTTCAGGTTCTCAAGCTTTCTTGGGCATCCAGTTCTTGTACCAGAACAGCTTCAATCCAACTACCCCATTAGTTAATTTACTGAGTGGGAATGATCCTTTCCCAGATGAGGGCACATCTGGTTTTAACGGCTTGAGCTTAACTGCCAAGAATCAATACTTTTTAGTCACAACTGGATTTGATAATAGCAATAACAGTTTTGGTACTTTTACCAATACCATCACAGGCCCTGGCAATATTACACTTGTCCCCGAACCTTCTTCAATCGCCAGCACAGTAGTCTTTGGGATTTTTGGAAGCACCTTAATACTAAAGCGCAAACTGAAAAAGCTAAAATCTGTCAACTAACCTCCGAATGAATCACCTAAATTCATTACTTATACCAATTCTCTGTAAACCTGCACTTAATAACTAATTTTTTTCTTTGCGTACTTGGTTGTTTGTTGAATAAATATTAAGTGCATCTTAATGGATAATTGGTATTAAGTTAACGGGCAATCACCCGTTAATGGCTGAATCTAAACTCCAAAAGTAGCAATAACTAAGGATAGTCGTAATCTATCTAATTCATTGCTAGTTATGTGTGATGAATTTTTCAGAAAATCTTATTTTGAGGAAAATATGAAACGATTTATCTTCATTTCTTTAATAACTACTTTGTGCATAATAGGCTACTTTGAAATTAGCTTGTCACAGGCTGAAAAACTTTTTTGGCTGAATTTGAGTCTTTGAAATCCTCCCTCACAAAACTATTTCGCACTCTGCACTCGTAATTTTCACTGATTAGCTAATTTCTCTTTGCCATAAAATATCTGTAACTCTCGTCATCCCAGCTTTCAGATGACGGCGATAGGTACTAAAAGGCAAATCTAGTAACTCAGCCGCTTGTTCTTGCGTGGGGGCGGGATTTAAATAAGTTCGATAAACAGCGCGGTAGAGTTTTTCATCACGCGGGGATGATTGTAAGGATTCAACTGCTTGTTTCACCAGATTTTGTAAAACGTTAACGCGTTGGCTTTGCCCAGAGTCCGACTGTTCGGAGAGTTGCGTGTCCTTTGGACTCTCGCTCATACTTGCTTTTGTGGCAACTTGTTCTGACACTAAGCGCCAGAACACTTCCTGTACGCTTCGCGATCGCACTAATGGATTATTCTGTAATGCATCAGGACAACTAAAGTTACGTAACGCATTCTGCACCGCCTCCACAAATTCTGGCTGACTAAGAACTAACAGAGGTTCACTGACTGGAGTATTATCTACAGATTCTCCGGCAGTTGTAACCTCTTTTCGAGCCAAAATTTCCTTCCATGCAGCAGGTGAGACAATTCGCCAGTCATGCCCATAAACACCATAGTGTCTTCCCTCAACTGTAAAATCAGTTTCAGAAAGTCGTGTTAAGTCGAAGTAGTTTAACATTGCTGTCCAACTATTTGCTTGGGCACAAGGTAGAAAGGTGTATGCTAACCCCGGTGTTTTCTGAAAATACTGCACAAAATTAATGAAAATTAGACTTTGGGTGGGGGAAACAGCTTGATAGGTGTCCCGCGCCATCCAGAAGCGGAAAACAGTTGCGCCTTCGCTAGGGCGTAATGGTGCATGGGTTTGGAGATATTGCCAAGATGCAAGAGCGCCTGGATCTGTACTCAAATCTTCAGCAGTTGCTGTCTGCAATGCCACCATCATTGCAAATCCCGCAGGTTCGGAGTGCAAGTCACGAAATACTACTACATTCTGCGGTTGGCGCTTCAACCAGTGAGCTGCTATTTTTGCTGATTCTTCGCCTTCGTATTCTGCCACCATCCCCAGCAGTGCGGTTTTGTCAGTTTCCCGTAGTAAGTCCGTCAATAAACTACTTTGCTCACCCCAAGTGAAACAGGAGCGAATCGCCGAGTTATCCCGATGCAAAAAAATATAATCAAGTAGCACTCGATGCTTTTCTTGTCCTTGGGTTTGTCCTAGTCGTTTAGTATAATATTGACGCGCTCGGTGGTGTAATTCCGTGTAAAATTCCGAATTACGCCAACGCAAGTCAGCAATTAAAACTTCGCGTGCTAAATCGTGGGGAAATAAACCCAATTGCCCTGATTCGATAAACGACAATCCGCGCAACCACTCAAATAAATCGTGAACATCAAGTATTTCCCCTAAAGAGTGAGTCTCACCAGCCAAAGTATTTTGAGGCAGAGCCAATATTTGATTTAGTGCGGCTTCGGTAGTCAGCCGGATCACCGCACAAGCTTCTAAAGCCATACGGTGTGCGGGCGTTGGTACTTCTTTTATGAATCTTGACAACAGTGTTTTAACAACATTGGGAGCAGAATCTGCTTGAAAAAAGATTTCTTTTCCCTGAGTAAATACCTCAGCAACCAAAGATAATGCTAGAGGATGTCCGTGGGTAAAATCTAGAATCGCCTGGTGTTGTGTGGTGGGAATATCTCGTGTAATGAGATAAGTTTGACTTTCTTCTGGGGTAAGGTTGCGTAGGGGCAAAGTGTGCATCAAAGCTTGCCAACCTGGATCGCTACACCAACCAGATGAGGGGGGATTGCGTCCAGCAATCACAATTAAGGTATTAACAGACAAATGGGGTAAGAATCCTTCCCGCAACCATTCATCTAGCTGGGTAATAGCTTCATAGGTATCAATTAAAATTACATTACGTTCTTGTCTTTGGGCTAGCACATGCAAAGGAGAATCTGATTCATTCAATCCCATCAACGAACGCAACGTGCTAACAAAAGATTCTGGCGCAGCTTCTATATTACGTCCTTCTACGTAGATAGTTGATATTTTTGACCGTTCACAAAACCGCAAAAACTGCTGCATAAGGGTTGTCTTGCCCACACCACCAGGGCCAAAGACGTGCAAAATGTGAAAAGGTAATTCTCTTGATGCGATCGCCTCAAGAAATAGCTCCAGTTCCCGATCACGTCCCACGAATCTGCGATTCCGTTCTGCACTTAGTCGCTGTAATAGAGATGTCATTGGCATCCCTTCCTTAAATTTTACGTAGGATTACTGTTTTAAAGTATGAAGGATGTTTTTGATTTATAAAATCTTCTTTGACAAAATTTATAAATTTTAGATCCCACATTCCGTATGTTATTTTGTCCTATGCGAAGTAGTATGTTAATCCTGGGTGAAGTAGGCAATTTTTTTAAGTATTTATGCTCATGATAATTGATGTGCTGGCGATCGCATATGGATTAGGATAAATCATGCATATGTAATTTACGCTGTTTAAATTTCAAGAGAGTTAGAAAGGGGCGATCGCGCAATCAAGCTGATCAACACTCTTCTTCTGAAACCTTGATAATAGGGTGCTTTGAACAAGTCAGAAAATTTCCACAACTTAATTTTTTCTTAACTAAAGCTGATTTTCAGACACTTATTTTGAAAAATAGTACTAAGAATCATGACCAACTAACGGCAACAGCAAGCGGCTAACTACTCGATTGTCTGGTAATTGATAGAAATTCAATTCTCCTCCCAACTCTTGCATAAGATTTTGGCAGATTAGCAGATGTAAACCTGGTGGTTGATCGAGGTTGGAGGGAGCAAGCATATCTTTGGGTGTATTATCATGTAGCTCTGTGAGTAACTGTGGTTCGATCGCACCGTTGTATGTAATCGACAGTTCGAGCGATGTCTGATGTTCATCTCCAACGCTTGCAGAAGAATGCTTTGCGTCTAGGTTTTTAGAAGCATCTAAACGGCGACACCAAATATCAATTCTGCCTCCAGTTTGAGAACGGTTACAGGCAGTAACCAATAATTCATGAATAACTAATTCAATTTTGACAATATCACCAGCGATCGCCATTGCAGGTTGAGCGCTGGAGGTAGGAACACCTCTAACAAGAGAAGAATTCTTTGGCGACTCTTGTTCATCAATTGGTTGTCCCAAGCCATGTACACCAATCCACAGCTTTTGTTGTTTAAGTAAATTTTCGATGCGTTCGAGCGATCGCTTCAGTAAACTAGCTATAGGCATAGTTTCCCAACTGATATGTAGCTGCCAATGCTCAAGTTTTAGCATTCCACTCATAGAGGTGGCTGTATGATCTAACTGCCGCAGTAATAACTGGTAGCGCATCTGAGTTAGTTCATTAGCAGGAATGCCCAAATCATGTATTTGTTTCAGGGAGTGCGCCGTTATTCTTTGAATTTCCTCTAGGCGACGATGTTTGTACCAGTTGAGTTGTCGTAATTCCTCTGTTGTGGATTCTAGAAGTCGGGTAATTTGCTTTTCACGCCGCCACCAGGCTAATTGAGAAATCAGAGTTGCTGTCGCACTGAGGTTTTGTTCTGACCAGCGACGCTCTTGATAGTCAGCCAACAACACTACACCTGTGGTTTCATAGTCAGTATTGGTACGCAATGCCATCACCAAAATTTGACTTTTGTCTGGAGCATTCAACCATTTTCGGGTTTCTGGGGGTAAATTATCTACCTTCAAAGTCAGGTAACTCTCTGTAGCAAGTGCCCACTGAATTAAGGCTTCAGTCTGGATAGGAATAGATGCATCAGAAAAAATCCCAAATTGGCTATTGTCAATCACTCCAGAGATAATTTCTGCCCAACTTTCACCAGGTGACCAGGATAGCATTATCGCTAGGGGAGAACCCAAAATTGATGCTATTTGTTCGAGTGCTTTACATTCTAAATTCTTCTTTTGAACCTCAATGCTGTTCTGGGATTGTGTCAGAATACGTAGGCATTGCTCAAATGCTTGGGAAGTTTTCTGTTGCTGGGTGGTGCGGTTGTGTAATTGCCACTGACGAACAATTACACCAATCTGTTGACTGACGGCCCACAGCAATTCCTTTTCCAAAGTTGTCCAAGAACGATGAGTTTCGTGAGTGATCACCAAAAGTGGTGCTGGTATCTGACCGTGAGTGCATTTACAAATAAGTAGCGATCGCACACCATTCTCTAACAACGAGGGACGCCAGTTAAAAAAGCGTAAATCTTCATCTAAGTTTTCAATCTCTACCGCTTGAGTTGAACGTTGCAAAAGCTGCCCATCTAATTCTTTAAGAGTATTGAGGGTAAATGTCAACGGACGGCGATTATGGGGTTGGCTTTGGTAAATAAATTGATAATTATTCTGCTCAGGGTCATACTGCAACAGCAAAAATCGCGTAGCACCTAGTCGAGCTAAAACTCTTTTAGCACAACTGTGTAAAGTTTCCTGAAGGTCATGTTCGCTATAGATACCTTGGGCAACTTGGCCAGTCAGTTGGGCATCCTCTTGAATCTGTTTAATGGTGCTTTCCATGCTTTCGGTAGGTGCAACCAGGGAGATTAAACCAGCAACACCTTGGACGAAATTTTTGTCTGTGTCTGTCCAGATACGAGGTTCATTGCTTTCCACTGCTAGAAAACCGACTAAGTTCTTTTGCCAGATGATCGGAGCTGCCAGGAGCGATCGCACTTTCAGGCGTTGCAGCAATTTTGCTGTAAAATGGCTCTTTAAAGAACTGCGGGCATCACCAATTGAGACAATTTGGTTAACTGCCAAAGCATAATAAAAGTCGCTCAACTCCTGTACAGTCACTCCTGCTGATTGCTGAGTGCTAGAATTGCGATCTATTTTGACCAGCTGATTGCTCATCCGACACCAAAAGTAGCGCCCTTCCCGCTCAAACCAATAAACATTTGTCCGGTTGGGAGAGACAAATTTATGAGTTGCTTGCACGGCTGCTTCAAGTCTTTGATTCAGGTTACCGAGGGTGCGTAAATTTTCCAGCAATTCTAATAATGGCTCGTCGGTTCGCCTGGTTTGCTTTTGCTGCTTATGCATCTCATTTTGATAAAGCACTGCCCCCAGTTCACCTAAAACCATCATTAAACGTGCTTTTGTTTCTCCTGTCAGTAGGTAGCCCCAGCGTTCTGAACCCAATAACACCAAACCCAAGCAACGGTCTTTATAACGAATTGGTAAAATAATCGTTCCCTGGATGTGTAATTTTTCGGCTATTTTGTGCCATTCGGCGGCGCGAATTTCAGTTTGCAAATCAGCTACACCTAAGGGATGCTGTTCAATTACCACTTGCTCTAACAAATCCCCAGGACTGAGAACAACCCGTTGTCGTAAAAAACTCGTGTCACGATCGGGTGTGATGCCCCCTTTGCCAAATAATATGTGATTTAGGCGATCGTAAAGAGCAATCCAAATCAGTCTGTAGTCAAACTGTTCCTTGAGATAAGAAATAGTAGTTTCAATCAGAACGTCAACATCATCTTCTTCTCTGAGGCTCTGGAGTACACGTCCTAAGGAGAGGATCTGCTGTTCGGCGGCTATAGGTTTTTGTGGCTGCCCCATCTGATTTCTTGGTTAACATAACTTGTAATATATAAGATGCCCAGAAAAGCACCCTGAGTAATATTGCCACGGGTGTTCGCTGAAAGTTCTAGGTAACAGGTTCGTTAAAGTTAGAGGAGTGCTAGGGAAATGGGCGAAACTTCGTCCGATGCTCTAGAGGAGCAGAGACAAATCTCAGAGGAAAAGCGAGAGTCTGCTGAAGATACTAGGCTTTCACAAGAGGAGCAGAGGGAGTCTTCTGAAGATACTAGGCTTTCACAAGAGGAGCAGCGACAGCTTGCTGAAGAAATGAGAAATTCTGCCGAAGAAATGCGGCAGATTGCTGAAGAAATGAGAAATTCTGCCGAAGAAATGCGGCAGATTGCTGAAGAAGTGCGGCTAGCTAAAGAAGAACTCCGACAAGCTAAAGACGAACTCCGACAAGCTAAAGACGAACTCCGACAAGCTAAAAACGAACTCCGACAAGCTAAAGAGGAAGCGCGGCAGTCTACCGAATTAGCGTAGTGTTAAGGATTGAAATGGATATTTATCAACTTGCTATTCGTCCGCTTTTGTTTAATGTGGTAAAAACTGATTCAGAGTGGTTACACCAGCAGACGATTCGCAGTTTTAATTGGCTATCGCAAACCCCTGCTAGTTGGATAAACCAACGCTTAAAGCAGTCTTTATGTGTGTACGATTCCCGCCTAGAACAAAATTTGTTTGGGCTAAACTTTCCAAATCCGGTAGGGTTAGCAGCTGGCTTCGACAAGGATGGAGTAGCTGCTGGCATTTGGTCTAACCTGGGTTTTGGCTTTGCGGAATTAGGAACTGTAACTTTTCACGCACAGCCAGGAAATCCGCGTCCCCGTTTGTTTCGCTTGCCTTTGGATAAAGCTGCTCTCAATCGGATGGGCTTTAATAACAGTGGTGCAGCAGCAATGGCGGCACGATTAGCACAAGAAAAACAGGAGTCAACCCACTTAATACCCATAGGGATAAATTTGGGTAAATCTAAGGTAACTCCCCTAGAAGCGGCTGCACAGGATTATCTTGATAGTTTTCGCTTACTCAAGAATTTGGGAGACTATTTTGTTGTTAATGTCTCTTCTCCCAATACACCAGGGTTGCGATCGCTCCAAGATGCTTCTATGCTCAGTGCTATCTTAGATTTATTACAACAAGAAAATACTACACAAAAACCAATTTTTGTCAAGATAGCGCCAGATTTGGATTGGGTTGCGATCGCTGACATTATAACTCTTGCTAAAACCTACCAACTGGCGGGAATTATTGCCACTAACACTACCATCCGCCGTGATGGATTGAAAACCCAGGTGATTGACCAAACTGGCAAATCACCCCAGGAAGAAGCTGGCGGAATTAGTGGTGAACCATTGCGCGATCGCTCCACTGAGGTAATTCGTTTTATTTGGCAGCAAACCCAAGGACAAATCCCAATTATTGGCGTTGGTGGCATTTTTTCTCCTGAAGATGCTTGGGAGAAAATTACTGCTGGTGCTAGTTTGATCCAGGTTTATACAGGCTGGATTTACGAAGGGCCACTGATGGTACGCCGGATTCTAGCAGGTTTGCTTTCCAAGCTAGAACAAAGCGGATTAAATTCCATCGATGAAGCTGTGGGTTTACAGGTAAAAAGTAAAAAGTAAACCTTTAAAGTTCTTCTTTGTACCTTTTAACTTTTGCCTTGTTCTTCTTCCTCCACTGGGAAAAACTCCTTAGTTTTTTCCGAGTATGACCAGGCAATACCATCAGGGTCTTTGCTGCGACTCCACTCAGGAAACTCTGGATCGTTTCGCCGTTTATAAACTGTACTGGAATAGACATTTAGTCGTTTAGCAAGTTCAGATTGGATGAGAGAGCCAAAAACTAACTGTTTTTCTAGCGATCGTTTAGCTTCCTCATGGGTTGGCTGTGGGAGTGATTCGGTTTGTGCTTCTTCCTCCAGTGGGGTTGGTGGTGCTAAGAGCGATCGCGCAGTTTTAGTAACTGGTTGAGCCGGAAGTTCTTTGACAGGCTCACTACTGTCAAGAATATTGCCGAGAATGCTGGCAGTTATAAAGTAATAAGACTGCCCCGCCTCTTCGGAGTTCACTATACTGGCACCAAATTCCGAGGCTTTACCATCCAAGTAGCGTTTTGCCGTTGTTCCAGGAAAATTACCCTTGATTGCCAAATCCATTGGCGTCAGTCTGCCCTGATTTTCGCGAACCAACTGATGAAAAATTGGGTTAACTCGCACAGTCCACTGTTGCCATTGATATTCCTGCCAAACCTTGAAGCCAATTACCAGCACAATTACCGCCAGTAAAATTCTCCAAGTGGCAACTAGGAAAATAATCAAAAACGAGATGGGCAAAAGTAGAACGAGAAAAGCCTTACCGTTACCTTCTATGGGTTTCTCACTCATGCCGATTTTTGCCAAGTGAATTTTAGTAAATAATATTATCTATCTTGGCAAAAATTGTGTCACTTTTTTGTATCTTTTGGCAAAGTCGCGGCAAATTTGTCGGCAAAATCTTTACTCAGTAGGTGTTATAGGTTTATCATCCTTCGGCTCGTATAAGATTGGTCTGCGATAACTACGGCGGTAAACTACGCACAAAAGTTTTTTACCAGAGAAAATAAGAGGGTTTTGACTAGAGCGATCGCAATACATCTCGAATAATATCCCCCCGAAATTCTGATCCTCAGCTTGTTTGTACCGCTCAGACCTTTCTTTGTAAAGCAATAATTCTAAATTAGCCAGACCCTTGACAACGGATAATACAAATACTACATTAATAATACAAGTTAACTTTCATTAGGAAAGTTAGTTTTGATAGCTCAAATGGCACGCCCACTTTGTCTGGAAGGGCCGAGGTATGTAGGGTTATCGCATATAACTAAAACACCCTCATCAAACTTCTGGAGGTGTAGATAAAAATCCTACTTCGTTACAGCAAATTTAATGCTGAGTTTTGAATTTATATGTGGTGGGTAGCTCAGTGGATAGAGCGCCTAAATATCCTTATTCACTCCTTGCCTGAAAAGGCCGACGAATTGAGGGTTATCGCATCCCAGCGGGAGGTCGCGGGTTCAATTCCCGCTCCACTACACCAAATCTAGTCCTGAATTTTGAATTTTGAATTTTAAATTTTGAATTTTCATGTGGCGGGTAGCTCAGTTTGGTAGAGCGCTAAACATCCTTGTTCACCCCTTGCCTGCAAAGGCCGACGAATTAGGGTTATCGATTAGGGTTCGAGAGGTCGCGGGTTCAAATCCCGCTCCGCCACCCAAAACTTAATTTTGAATTGTCATCTGGTGGATAGCTCAATCTGGTAGAGCAATGAACGGGTTAATTTCCATAGTCCTTAGTTCAGAAACTTGCCTGCAAAGGCCGACGAATCGAGGGTTATCGTTAATTCATCGGTTGCAGGTACCCTACGGGAAGCAAGCTACAAATCCTGTTCCACCAGAGTAAATTTTGTGTTTTTAATTTTCATGTGGCAGATAGCTCAGTTGGTAGAGCGCCGAAAAACATCCTTGTTCACACCTTGCCTGAAAAGGCCGACGAATTAGGGTTATCGCCTCTTAAGCCGGATGTCGCAGGTTCAAATCCTGCTCTGCCACCTTTCATTTTTGCCCGCAAGGGCCGGGAGATGAAGCCATGAATTACAATTTTTTCACTAAAAAGAAGACAAGTACACCCCAAAATCAACCTATCCCCGGACGGGAAGCAGAGATGATTCCGGGACGTTCCGGCGGCTTTATGTTTGATGCTGGCATTTGGAAAATGCTGCGTCGCTGTCTTTTAGTTGGCACAGCAAAAAGCACTTACTACGCTGGTAAACAGGAATTAACTGAGGATTTTGTCAAAGTTGTCAGACAAGCTGTTGCTGAAAATCCCAGCCGTGTGGCAGAAGAAATTCTCTATGCTAGCGATGGACGCGCCATCAATAATAGTGCGCCTATATTAGCTTTGGTGCTGCTGTCGATGGGTAAAGCACCAGCAGCAAAACAGGCGTTTGGTGAAATTTTCCCACAAGTTGTCCGCACTGGTAGCCACTTCTACGAATGGCTGAACTACACCAAATCTCTACGGGGATTTGGCAAAGTCGTGCGGGAAGCTGGTAAAACTTGGCTTTCAAGGGAAGATGTCAAGGGTTTAGCTTATCAACTGTTGAAATATCAACAGCGTCAAGGCTTCTCCCACCGAGATGCGTTGCGGTTGTTCCATGTCAAACCGTCTACAGAAAATCACCGTCAACTATTTGAGTGGGTAGTTAGAGGCTGGGAAGAATTGCCAGCAGACATCCCCTCAGAGGCGTTGGCGCAGATTTGGTGGTATGAGTGGCTCAAGCGTCATCCTACCCAAACCCATGAAGCTATTTCCCAAGGGCACTTAACCCACAAAATGGCTGCACCTGTGGGTAAAATGGACAAGCTTGCTTGGCAGCTCCTATTTCAGGAAATGCCAATAGGTGCAATGCTGCGTAACTTGGGTTCTTTGACTGAACTGGGTGTGTTGCGAGCCGATGAAAGCGCTAATTTGCTGCAAGTGGAAGCAGTTCTTAATCGCAGAGAACATCTGCGTAAAGGTCGCATCCATCCGATTGATGTTTTGAAAGCACTCAAAACATATCAATCTGGTGGAACATTAGGACGTAGTAAGAAAACTTGGAACCCAATTCCTCGGATTGTGGACATCTTAGAAAAGGCGGTTGAACTGTCTTTTGATGTTGTGCAACCCACACGTAAAGTGTTCATGCACGCCGTGGACGTTTCTGGTTCTATGGGTAGCATGGTTGCAGATATGGGACTGACTTGCTGTGAAATTGCCACCACAATGGCACTGGTGACAGCAAAAGCAGAGAAAAACTACATGATTCGCGGCTTTGCTACGGAATTCCGGGAATTAGGTATCACTGCTAAAGATAGTTTTAGTTCTGCGGTTCGCAAAGCTAGCAACCAAAACTTTGGTGGAACGGATGCATCAGTAGCTTATGACTGGATGATTAAGAATAAGTTCAAAGCTGACGTAGTCTGCTTTTGGACTGACTCGGAAAGCTGGGCTGGGTATAAGCATCCAAGTCAAGCGCTGAAGGAGTACCGCAAAAAGGTAAATCCCAATGTTAAGGCGGTATATGTCACCTTGACACCTTACCAGATTACTTTGGTAGATCCTAAAGATTCGCTGTCTTGGGATTTAGCAGGGTTCGACCCAGGTACGCCTCGGATCATCCAGATGCTGGCTACGGGTGAATTGTAGATATTGCTGAAGGATAAAGGATGAAACACTTTATCCTTCATATTTCATGGCGGGTTATCCTTGTTCGCAACTTGCCTTTCGGGGCCGAAGAATTTAGGGTTATCGGTTACGTCTCCACCATTGTGGGGATTAGCGGGTTCAACCCCCGCACCCGCCTTTGTTTGATTTTTACCTCACGTAAGGGCGCAAAGAAGAAGGCGATTTAATTTTGAATCGTCGTTTTTCTATTTCAGCGATGGGTAAGAGTCAGGTGTCTTTGATGTGCGATCGCATTTGTCAAACTTTTTATTTAAAATTATGTTGATTAGGTAAAAATTTTGCAATAAATATGCTGCAAGATTATCTAATCGCATGGCAATAAGATTCACACGGTAATCTATAGGAATCCGCTTTGATTTGGTGAACTTACTTGCTTTAGTAGGCAAGAGGTAATAAGAAAGAAGGCTCTTTTAGTTTTACTGAGGTTTTTCACGCAATCAAATATGAGTCTTATATATAGTTTGAGCAAGGCATTCTTTTGACTACCAATTTTAGATTGCCGATTTGAGATTTTTTTATTTTTTGTTCATGCCTTACCCCTTGTGGGTGAAACAAATCCAAAATCCAAAATTGTTTGACTAATAGATTATCCTGCTTATGCCAATTAATAATTCTCATCTTGTCACCTATAGCCCTGCTTATACAATTGTTCCTACTTACGAGTGCTTTAATCGGTGTAGCTACTGCAACTTTCGCAGTGAACCGGGTAAAAGTCCTTGGATAAGCCTTTCTGATGCAGAAAGTATTTTAAAACCACTTCAAAGCGAAAAAGTCTGTGAAATCCTCATACTTAGTGGTGAAGTACATCCCCATTCAACAAGGCGTCAAAGGTGGTTTGGGCGGATTTATGATTTGTGTAAATTAGCGCTTTCAATGGGGTTTTTACCACACACAAATGCGGGCCCATTAAGTTTTGAGGAAATGCAAAAGCTCAAGTGTGTAAATGTTTCGATGGGGCTGATGTTGGAACAGTTAACGCCAACATTGTTAAATAGTGTACATCGGCACGCACCGAGTAAATTACCTGAAGTTCGTTTACAACAATTACAATGGGCGGGAGAGTTGCAGATTCCCTTTACAACTGGGTTACTGTTAGGAATTGGGGAAACTGTAGATGATTGGTGGGAAACCTTGGAAGCTATATCTCAACTGCATCAACGTTATCACCATATTCAAGAAGTTATTTTGCAACCTCATAGTCCAGGGTATCAGCAAACCTTTGATGCACCACCTTTTGATCCTCATCAGTTACCAGAAGTAATTGCTAAAGCACGTCAGATTTTACCGCCAGATATTACTATTCAAATTCCGCCGAATTTAGTTAAAGATGACTGCTGGTTACTCGCTTGTATCGAAGCTGGTGCGCGAGATTTGGGTGGAATAGGGCCAAAAGATGAGGTGAATCCCGATTATCCTCATGTTCAGGAACAGGCATTAAGAGAAATTTTACAGCCTGCGGGGTGGGAATTGGTAGCGCGTTTGCCAGTTTATCCGCAATTTGATAGCTGGTTGTCGGGGGAATTACAAACAGCAGTGAAGCGCTGGCGCAAGATTCTAACCCCAGTTTCTCTTTTTTAAGAATAGGGAAGTAGAGATTTTCCCATCTAGAAAACTAATTCAGTAATTCTGAAAGAACCTCTCCCCCAACCCCTCTCCGAAGCGGAGAGGGGAGTTTGGCTCCCCCTTCCCTACTAGGGAAGGGGGCTGGGGGGTTAGGTTTTTGAGAGATGAATCGATGCTCTGCTCTATTAGTTGACGAGTATTTGAACTGGATTCATCCACCTCTGAACTCCGTTAACGAGTATTTGAACTGGATTCATCCACCTCTGAACTCCGTTAATGAGTATTTGAACTGGATTCATCCACCTCTGAACTCCGTTAACGAGTCTTTAAACTGGATGAATCCACCTTTGAACTCCGTTAACGAGTATTTGAACTGGATGAATCCACCTCTGAACTCCGTTAACGAGTATTTGAACTGGATGAATCCACCTTTGAACTCCGTTAACGAGTATTTGAACTGAATGAATCCACCTTTGAACTCCGTTAACGAGTGTTTGAACTGGATGAATCCACCTCAATTCTGTATGATCTCAATTATTATGAGCATCATTGCTATATTTTTTACCTATGGTTAATAGTACTGACTTACTCGCAAACCTCTACAATGCCTTTAACCCCTTTGAACCCTTACCCGCAGGCGATCCAAAATATGTAGATTGTCAGGATGTGCGGGGAGATGCCGATATTTTGCAAGAGTTGGGAAATCGGATGCAATTGGCAAATACAAATACTTGCCAATTGTATTCTGGTCATCGGGGTGCAGGGAAGTCTACAGAATTACTCAGGTTAAAGAAGTATTTAGAAAATCGGAAATTTTATGTAGTCTATTTTGCGGCTGATGAAGAGGATATCGATTCTGAAGATGCCCAATATACAGATATACTCCTCGCCTGTACCCGCCGTTTGCTCAAAGATTTAAAAGGAATTGCTAGTCCTCGTCCGATACTCGACTGGTTGAAAGATCGTTGGGTAGATTTAAAAGATTTGGCACTGACTCCCATAGAGTTTGAGAGTATGGCTGTAGAAGTGCAGCTTGCTCAATTTGCCAAGTTGACCGCAAATTTAAGAGCTGTTCCTGAATTACGCCAGAAGATTCGTCAAAAAATTGATCCTCACACCGTCACTTTAATTCAGGTGTTAAATGAGTTTCTGGTGGATGCAAAACAGCACTTACCTAATGGCTACAATAAACTGGCGGTAATTGTCGATAATTTAGACCGGATGGTGTTAGTCAAAGACGGCGACGATCGCACCAACTATGAGGAAGTCTTTTTAGACCGTAGCGAACAACTCCAAGCTTTAGATTGCCATTTGATCTACACTGTCCCCATTTCAATGGTCTATTCTACCAGGGCAACAGACCTCAGAGATATCTACGGCGACCCCCAAATTTTGCCGATGATTATGGTAAACACTCTCAAAGGAGATGTTTATCAGCCAGGACTCAAGAAAGTTAAGGAAGTAATTAACAAGCGAGTCCGGCAAATTGCACCGGAACTATCACTAGAAATAGAAATTTTCGACAGTCCCCAAACCTTAGACAGACTTTGTTTAATGAGTGGAGGTCATGTGAGGAATTTGCTATTGTTAACTCAAGATGCCATTGGACGCACTGAAGAGTTACCTGTTTCAGAAAAGGCAGTACGACGAGCAATTACTCAAGCCAGAGATACTTATCGCCGCGCTGTGGAAAATCATCAATGGGATCTGTTAGCGAAAGTCTCTTGTTCTAAGCGGATTATTAATGATGACTTGTATCGGAGTTTGATGTATAACCGATGTCTTTTAGAATACCGCTATTTTGATGATGATGGAGAAATGCAGCGTTGGTATGATATTCATCCGTTGATTCAAGGAATTCCAGAATTTAAAGAAGCCGTAGCGAAACTTTCATGAACCCAAATTTAAGTGATTGGGATGATGATTTACCCGCAGAACCAGAAGAAGCTTATCAAGACTTGCTTCGCGCACTGAAGCGGAAATCAGGATTTGGTTTGTTTTTTGTCCAATGTACACCTGTGGAAGCAGACAAGTTGATTGTCAAACTTCCCCAGGAGATTCCGCAGAAAAAGATTGCAGTTTTGCGGTTGGTTGAGGCGATTGATAATTTATATCAACCAGTGACAGAGTTTATTAAAGACAAGCAAATTGATATTTTATTAATTAAAGGTCTGGAATATTCTTTATACAAGTATGAAAAAAGAAGTTTTGGGGAAATTACAGAAGGGCAATTTAGCAATTTAACTAGTGTTCCGCATATTTTAAATCACTTAAACCAACAGCGAGAACGTTTTAGAGATGATTTTCCTATTAGCTTTGTTTTTCTTTTGCGTTCATTTTCGATAAACTATTTAATTCACCGCGCCCCAGATTTTTTTGATTGGCGTTCTGGGATATTTCAATTACCTACAGCACCAGAGGTGGTAGAACAAGAATCAAATCGTCTGCTGTTGGAAGGAGACTATGATGAATATTTGCAACTCAGCCCAGAACAAAAAATTGAGAAAATTTTGGAAATTCAAGAACTTATTAATGAAACACATCAAAAATTAATTCGCAGGTCTAATTTATTATTTAAAATGGGAAATTTGTTAGTTGCTGTTAACGAATATGAAGGAGCTATGACATTTTACGAAAAAACACTAACAATTCAACCAAGTTTCCATAAAGCTTGGTACTATCGGGGAAATGTGCTAGGTCATTTAGGACTCAATGAAGAAGCGATTGACTCTTACGAACAAGCTCTAAAAATTCAACCAGAATTCTATGAAGCTTGGTACTATCGGGGCAATGTGCTAGGTCATTTAAGACGCGATGAAGAAGCTATTTACTCCTACGACCAAGCTCTAAAAATTCAACCAGAATTCTATGAAGCTTGGTACTATCGGGGCAATGTGCTAGGTCATTTAAGACGCGATGAAGAAGCTATTTACTCCTACGACCAAGCTCTAAAAATTCAACCAGAATTCTATGAAGCTTGGTACTATCGGGGCAATGTGCTAGGTCATTTAAGACGCGATGAAGAAGCTATTTACTCCTACGACCAAGCTCTAAAAATTCAACCAGAATTCTATGAAGCTTGGTACTATCGAGGCAATGTACTAGGTCATTTAGGACTCAATGAAGAAGCTATTTACTCCTACAACCAAGCTCTAAAAATTCAACCAGAATTCTATAAAGCTTGGTACTATCGGGGCAATGTACTAGGTCATTTAGGACTCAATGAAGAAGCTATTTACTCCTACAACCAAGCTCTAAAAATTCAATCAAAATTTCATGAATCTTGGTACTACTGGGGCAATGTTCTAGGTCATTTAGGATGCAATGAAGAAGCTATTTACTCCTATGACCAAGCTCTAAAAACTCAATCAAAATTTCATGAAGCTTGGTACTATCGGGGCAATGCTCTAGATGATTTAGGACACAATGAAGAAGCGATCGCATCCTACGACCAAGCACTGAAATTTAAACCAGATTACCACCAAGCTTGGTACAATCGCGGCTATGCGCTAGATGATTTAGGACGCACTGAAGAAGCGATCGCATCCTACGACCAAGCACTGAAATTTAAACCAGATTACCACCAAGCTTGGTACAATCGCGGCTATGCGCTAGATGATTTAGGACGCACTGAAGAAGCGATCGCATCCTACGACCAAGCACTGAAATTTAAACCAGATTTACACGAAGCTTGGTACAACAAAGCTTGCTGTTATGCCGTTCAAGCTAATATTGAGCAGGCGCTGGAAAATCTACAACAAGCAATTAATCTAAGTCCTGATGAATGCCGTGAATGGGCAAAAACCGACTCATATTTTGATAGTATCCGCGAAGATGAACGCTTTCAAGCCTTGATTCAATTATTACTATAAAAACTAAAATAATGTAGCGATTAATTTAGCGATCGGCTTCACACATTGACTGAAAATACTAACTAAAATTAAAAGCGATCGCTCCTAAATAGAATTAAACTATCATTATGAAAATCCTAACTAACACTTATGCAAAATGAATTGACTACTCTGACTTATGAAATTGAACTAAAACCAGGGGAGAAATTGAATCTCCCAGAATCAATACTGAAAAATATAACTACAGGACGCTGGGTAATCACCATCCAACAAAAAGCGGAAGAACCCAGAAGTACCCGCAACCATGACGCTTTTTTGAACGGCTACGCACCAGAAGACGAAGGACTTTATGACGACTATCCAAGCAGGTGAGTTTTGGGTAGCAGATATTCCATTTACTAGCGGTAGCAGTTCCAAAAAGCGCCCAGTGCTTATAGAACCCATTTGACATCTTTTACTGTGTTGAAGTAAAGTGAGCGCAAAAGTT
>NZ_JABXKQ010000031.1 GCF_017114945.1 Nostoc sp. JL34 | reverse complement strand
TTCTTCTGCTTAATTTTTTGTTACATACTTATAAAATTTCACCACGACTTACTTAGACCAAGAGATTTAGTTAAATCTCCTTGTTGTGGATCAAAGTCAATTACTAAAACTTGTTTTCCTTGTTGTGCAAGAGTGGCTGCTAAATTAGCAGTTGTTGTAGTTTTGCCCACACCTCCTTTGTTATTGTAAATACAAACAGTTAAGGCTTTGGGCGGATTGTCAATTAAATGTTTGATATGGGAAACAATAGCATTAATATTATCTTTTTTAATTAAAATACTTGGAGTTACAGGAAATACGACTTTGCCATGTCGCCGGAATAGCTGGATATGAACTGAATTAGTAATAATGCCCCATTGAGATGTCGTGCAATTAGAATCAAGTAAATATCTTTTTATTTGCTCTCTGGTATTTATATATTGAGGAGTGCCTTCTGATAAATTAATCTTGGCTCCTGACCCTGTTGCTCGTGCTTTTACTTCAATCAGTAAATATGGATTGATTTTAGACAATGTAAAAATATCACTATCAATATTCTTACGCGCAGCAAAATCTACTGTCCTATTACCCGTCTTAACCGTCTTAAATTGTGATATTTGCTCTTGCTGATTAAATCCAAGTGCGTTTATTAGAAATTTTACAAAAATATCACTGATGTATGCCTCACTACTCTCATCAGGCAAAATGTTGTCTAAAATCTGGTTCCAGTCTGTGAGTAGCATTACTTAATAAGCAAACGGGAACAATGACAAAACCGTTTGTTTGATTAATTTAATCAGATTTGCTACTTAATCGACCTCAGTATTTTCAACTAATCGAATTGATTACTAGATTAAAGCTTTTATCTAAAAGCGATCGCTAGCAATACAAAGATGAAGGACAAATCAATATACGAGTGCAGTACTCAGACTTTACCTGTAATCAGCCACTGACCAATTTACAAGGCAACTGCAAGTGTCGTTGAGGCTAAGTTCCGTCGTTCCTAATACTTACTATTTACTTAAAATAACTAGACAGCATTGAAATAGCTGTTAAAAAACATGGTAAGAAATTTATTAATGACACCTATAGAATTGGAACAAAACCGTGATTGATGAACAAGAAATAGAAAAATTGTGGCAAGCCTTCAAGGTATTAGACGTAGATGGTAACGGAGCGATCTCAACTGAGGAACTGGGGGAGGTAATGCGATCGCTAGGGCAAAATCCCACGGAAGCGGGGCTGCGTGACTTGATCAAGGAGATTGACGTTGACTTGTCAGGTACTATCGACTTTGAAGAATTTAAAACGCTGATGATAGCGAAAGTAGGCGATCGCCAAAGCCGCCTTAAGTTAGCTTTCAGCGCCTTTGATGAGGATGGTAGCGGTCAAATTACTGCCGCCGAGTTGCGGACAGTTATGACTCAGTTTGGGCTGACAGATGCTGAGTTGAATGAGATGTTGCAGGAAGTAGATCATGATGGCGATGGCTCAATTGACTTTGAGGAATTTTGTCAGTTAGTACCGGAGGAGTCAGAAAGCAAAACGGGCTATCAAGACTCACCGATTTCCCTTAACAGTTCGCTCAATACTGTTGCTACTTCTAATGAGACAGCAGCAGCCACCACTCAACCAATACAAGAAGCAACAACTCCAGAGTTAGCACAACTAAGGGAACAGTTAGCGCAACACCCAAACTCACCGAATCAGAAAAAAAGCGGTACGTCCCGCTTGCAAATGCAGATTGGTCTATTTCGTTTGATTCAAGGAGCAGCTTACCGCAGTTTCCGTGAGAGTTTCTCCGCCAACCACGAAACTCACTTGCGAGTGAAAAACTTGCCATATAGAATTACTGATTTTGTGGAATTTGTCAAACAGGCGATCGCACTTTACAAAGCATTAGGTATAGTGTCTGAGGATTGCTACCCCGTCTTGGATGCAGTGGTTGAATCGGTTGCTGATGAGTATGCCCGATTACAGGAGCGCATCAAAGACTGGCAAACAGTGGCAAAGACACCAGAAATGTTGGCAGAACAGAAAGCAATTTTAGAGGCGCGGAGTAAATTTGCCAATGTCAAAGAAAAGTTTGCTGCCGGAGTCGAGTTTGCAATTACGATCAAAAAGAAAAGTCTCAGTTTGGGTGATATCGTCGAAGGTGTGCTGGCCATTAACGAACTCAATCGTCTGAGGGGAATAGAACTGAATGAAGAAATGGCTCCACCACCAGCTAAATCTGCGGGAAATCCAAAAGACTATTTGAACAAGTGGAACCGCGTCATCCTCTCCCAGGCAACGGAGGTAATAGATGGTGCAATCATGCCAGTAGCATATTGGTATGAAGACTTTATGCCGAAGTTGTTGGCGGCGTTTAGTGTTTCTACAACAGCAGATATCCAAAACAACACCGTCCCCGATGAGGCGGCTTTGGACGAGTGGTATCAGTCCACAAAAAACTCAGGAGAATTTAACCGCTACGGGGAGGATGTTGCAGAAAATTTTCCCCATTGCCCTCCCAAAGAGAAACTGATACTCAAACAAGCATGGCGGCTAACGCATCACTACCTGAATGGAGTGCAGAAACGACGCGAACGCCTAGAATTTGGACGCGAATCAGGGGCACTGTCGCAGTATGTAGCATTCATTGATATCTATCTAGATCGGACTGAGGTGAAGGATTCCCAGATGCGAGTCAGCTTCCCATACTACATTGGCCCAGCAGTGTGGCGCTTCTTCCACACCACGGCTGAAATCGTGTGTACTAAAACCGAGGTACAGCAAAAAGCCGCAGTAGGAATCTTCAAAGATTTTTTCCAACGATTTGCCACAATGTACCCTTGTCCCTACTGCCGCCACCACTTGAATATGTACGTTGTGCAAAATAAGGAAGTGGATATGTATCCAGTGGAATACCTGGTGCTTGGGCGCGATCCCAACCTGACTGACTTTGAGGTATCACTAGAGGCAAAATTATCCACAGTGGTAGATGGTTCCTCCCTACGGTTATTCTTCTGGAAACTGCATAACACCGTTTCCTCATCCATTGCGCGATCGGAAGAATGGTATCACAAGGATGAGAAAGCGTTCTATACCACCCGTTTTTGGCCCAGCCTTGACTCTGAGTTAGCAAGAGCCAATGCCCTCAAATACACCAGCATAGAAACTGCTCGCATCTACAACATCTATGGAATTCTGAAGCCATTGGCGCGGCTGACAGGGGTAAAAACAGAATTGCCCAAGCTGCTGGAAAAGGGTGATGAGGATAACCTCAAGGAAGCATGTATAGTTGCACAGAACCACATCAAGGATTTAGAAGAGGCTGTCATTAGCGGACAGTTTCTACAAGAGACATACTACTTTGAGCCAAGCCTTGTAGATAAAGCTCCACTCTTCACCCCTGAAGAAGAAGAGTTTGCCCGAACCGGCATGTTTACAGAAACCATTTAAAATAATTCGTAATTCGTAATTCGTAATTGAATTCTTAACTACGAATTACGAATTAGTTAAAATTCTCCTTCTTCTCTTGCCGTTCTTTGAGTTTCAGCATGATTTCTGCGTGCATCTCGCGGGTAATTGGGTAAAAATACGTTAAAACTAAGCCAAAAATCAAACAAACTGTAGGTATCGGCCCAACAGCAATGCGAATAGCAAACAGTGCCGATTCCGGTTGGATAGGTAGTGGACTTCCGGCTACAGATTCTTTGAAACCGGCTACTTGCAAAGCATTTCCCACCAAAAACAGTCCGAAAGCTAAACCAAATTTTTGCAGCAAAACCATGAAGCCATAAAAAATACCTTCTCTGCGTTGTCCGGTTTGGAGTTCATCTAATTCAATCACATCTGGAATCATTGACCAGGGAATAAGATAAGCTGTGGATACACCAACACCCGCCATCACAGCCATCACATACATCAAAATTATTTGACCAGGCTGTAAGAAAAATAGTCCAGCAGCAGCTATTATCCATAAACTCATTCCCAGAAAATAAACAACTTTTTTCCCGATTTTTTTACTCAGCGCCCCCCAGACAAATAGCATCAGCAGTGCAGTTCCTTGCACTGCAATCAACACTGTGGGCACATCTGATTCTTTCAGACCCATACAATCGACTACAAAATAGGGAATAATGCTGGCTGTAATCTGTACACCTAGCCAAGAAAAAAGATATATACCAATAACAAATAAAAAAGGTCGATTGCTAAAGACAATTTTTAGCTGTTCAAGGAAGGGGAGAGATTCAGGTTCCTCGGTTTGGATGCGTTTGGCCTCGAAAGCCAGGATGCGATCGCGGACTCCAAAAACGCACCAATATAATCCTAAAATCGAAATTACTGTACAAACTGCTGCTAAAACGAGATATTGTTGTTGGCGATCGCTAATTTGAGAAAAAACAATTTGCGTTAAAATCAACGACAGAATGCTGCCACCAATGGAAAATGTAAAGCGATAGCTGTTAAGGCTGGTGCGTTCGTCGTAATCTTGAGTTAGTTCTGGAGTCATTGCCGTATAAGGCAAATTTACAACCGTGTAAAAGGACTGAGATATCACCCCAATTACTACGTAATACCAGAATAACGGCCAAAGATTATCACTCTGATTTGCACTAAATCGCGGTACAATCCACTGCAAGAAAAAGAAAATTCCAAAGGGGATTGCTCCATAAAACATCCAAGGAAGACGACGCCCCCAACGACGAGATTTCGTTTTATCAGTCAGGAACCCGACAAGTGGATCATTTATGCCATCCCAGATTTTGCCAATCATCAAAATACTCCCAGCTAAACCCGCAGGGATACCGGCGACATTGGTAAAGAAAACCAACAGAAAAAAGACGGAGATATTTGCAGTAACTGCTGGGCCTAAATCTCCTGCGCCGTAAGCCAGCTTTGTTTTTAAGTCGAGTTTTTCACTCTTAGGATCTCGTTGGGCATCGCCATCAGCAGAATCGTTCATAATAACTTGCACTCATACTAAAATAAAAAGTTTGCGTCACCGAACAGCCCGTCGTAGACATCACCTTTAATACTAGCTATCTACCACTCCCCTTATACTTATGCCAGACCTTTATGTTTCTTGGTCAGATTATCACCAAAAAATTGAACAACTGGCTATTCAGATTTATGAATCCGGTTGGGAATTTAACCAGATTATCTGTCTTGCTAGAGGAGGACTACGAGTTGGAGATATTCTTTCTCGGATATATCAGCAGCCGCTAGCAATTTTAGCAACCTCATCTTACAGTGGCCCCGGCAAGCAAGAAAGAAGTAAGATAATTTTCTCCCACCACTTGACAATGACCGCCGAAAAGTTAGGTTCGCGCATTCTCCTAGTGGATGACTTAGTAGACTCTGGGGTAACACTACAACAGACTATACCTTGGCTCAAGCAAAATAATGATTCCCCAATTGAAGAACTTCGCACCGCTGTACTTTGGTATAAAGCCTGTTCAGTTATTAAACCCGATTATTATGTCGATTACTTGGCTGATAACCCCTGGATTCACCAACCTTTTGAACACTACGAGCAGATGAATCCCGCAGAACTTGTGGGTAAGGTAAATAAAGTTAGGAGTTAGGAGTTAGGAATGAGAGTGATATCATGTCCGCCTAATTAGTTATAATTCCCGCATCTGTGCAAAAACCAGGAAACCCTCTTTCCCCCTGCCCCCTGCTCCCCTGCCGTCTTAATGATAAGTCTTGAACCGGACACGATATAAGGAGTTATTAAGCCTTCAGTCCCCTTTTCGGTCAAAATTTATATGCGTTTGCTCTGGAGTGATGCACCTCTATTGCACAACCACATTGAAATTGGGAAACTATATTTATAGAGAAAACCATTAAAATATAGCCAATGCCAAGTAAGTTAATCAATGTTAGGGAGTACACTGTCAGGGCACACAAAAGAGAGATTCACACTCGCGTTTTTAATATTGTTTGTAAGCAGTGCGGTGAGACAACACAACGCGAGACTTTTGGCCCCCGACCCCTTTACTGTGAACAATGCCGCCGTCCACAAGCTGCCAATAAATCATCTCTAGCTCCCAAGAAAAGAGTTAAGCCCAGACCAATGACTTACAAGAGTGACAGCGAGAACATTAATTGATTTTTTGTCATCATTGGTATTGACTAAAAATATCAGCCATAGAGTTTAACAATTTAACTCCCCAAATTTAGGACTCCACCACCCTTTTTGTGTACTGAAATAAGCCACATCTTTATGTTTGGTGTCCTGACGCGATTGTGAGTCAGAACATCGCAACATTGTCTTACTTTGCCCCTCTTTGATGTAACTGTACTCTTCTAGAGGTTTTTTACATACTGGGCAGGGATATGCCGTCATCTTCACAGGAGGCTTTTGTTGATTCTCAGCTTGGACTGCTTTAGTTTGTGGTGGCTGCCAAGTTTTGTTAAAGTCGCTCCAAAACAGCACGACATTTTCACAGCCTTTGGTGCATTTGAGGAAATATTTCTTTTTAACCTTAGTACTCGGAATTTTGGCGAGAAAATTTTTGCACTCAGGGCATCGAGTCTTGGAAGTTTCATATTTGCGCTCGCTTATCACATTAGCTTTACCTGTTGGGGAACTCGCAACTACAGTTTTAGCTTTGGAGAGCGCTGGTATAAAGTAATTCTGATTCCAACTAGTTAAATAATGCTGCCAAGAATTCTTTCCTTCGGAAATTGCATCAAGAGCATCTTCCATTTTTGCTGTGAATTCCGCCTCTAGTAAATCCGGCAGTGCTTTGAGCAAAAACGCATCAACTTCTAACCCTAACGCTGTCGGTTGCAGATGGTCTTTTTTCAACTCGACATAATTTCGTTTTTTTAAGGTAGCAACAGTAGGAGCATAAGTACTTGGACGACCAATTCCTTTGCGTTCCATCAGTTGCACCAATTTTGGTTCACTATAACGGGGTGGTGGCTGGGTCTGCTTCTGTTCATGTCCAGCATTCTCCAGTTTCAATGCTTGTCCCTGTTGTAATGAAGGTAAAACACTATCCTTGCTGAGATTGTTCCAGTATCGGGCATAACCGTAAAATTCAATTACTTGCCCTCTAGCTGACCACAGTAGAGAACCAGATTGAGTAATCACCAAAGTTTTACGCAACTGAGCAGCCCGACACTGAGAAGCAATTGACCGTTTCCAAATCATCACATACAAATTAAACTCATCATCAGGAAGTTCTAAACGCAACTGAACTGAGGGACGAAACACATCCGTTGGACGAATCGCTTCATGTGCTTCTTGAGCCGATTTGCTACTGCGATGCTTGGCGACTTGCTGCGGTACATTCGGCGGATCGTTTTGCTCTAACCATTTACGGGCGCTGGCACAAAATTCTGGACTCAGCATCACTGAATCTGTTCGCATATATGTGATAAGCCCTGCCTCATAGAGCTTTTGGGCCACAACCATAGTTTTATCGGGAGCAAACTTCAGCTTTGAACCGGCTGCTTGCTGAAGGCTGGAAGTTGTAAATGGTGGTGGTGGCTGGCGATTAACGATTTTTCCTTCAAAATGAATCACTTGATGAGGATGCCGCTGTGCTTCTTCAACTAAACGTGTAGCCTCTGCTTCGGAAAGAACGCGCTTAGACTCCGGTGTTTCTGGACTATTACCTACCTTTGCGTCATCGTGAGTTTCAGTTTCTTGGTCTGCTGCATCTTTTGCAGAATCGACCGTCCCTTTGTAAAAAGCCCGAAATCCTTCCGCATAATCTACCCAAACACTCCAGTAATCTTGGGGGACAAACGCTAGAATTTCGTTTTCTCGCTGACAAATCAAGTGCAACGTGGCGCTTTGGACTCTGCCAACACTTTTAGCGCCGTTATTCAATGCCCAAACTAAAGGGCTACCTTTATAACCCACCAACTTGTCTAGGCAATCTCGGCACAGTCCAGCACCAATTAAGTTTTGGTCTAGCTTTCTGGGATTAGCGATCGCACTCTGCACCGCCGATGCTGTAATCTCAGTATAAATTACTCGTTTCGGTTCCCTTAAACCCAGTGTTTCTTTGAGATGCCAAGCGATTGTTTCGCCTTCCCGGTCTGGGTCAGTTGCTAAGACAACTTCATCAACCTGCCTCACCGCAGATTTGAGCTTCTGGATTGTTTCTTTTGCTCGTTGGTCACGCGGAACGTAATTGCATCGGACATTACTGCCGTCCATAACGAAGCCCAAGGAATCGTCTCCTTCATTGCTGAGTTCCCGGATATGGCCACAACTGGCGAGAACTTTCCAATCCGAACCCAGAATTTGACTAAGTTTTTTGACTTTTCCCGGAGACTCTACTACAAGCAGGCGTTTGATCATAGCAACTGCGTTCTAGATTTTGAGCAATAAACTGGCAATTGCAATTAGCGATGGCTGCGCCAACGCCAAGGGCGATCGCCTATTCTCGTGATATGGATTTTCTAAAATACTGTACCAAAAAGCTTTGACAATTGCTGAACTCAGTTTAGAGGTAAATCATCCCAACTCGATGCTTGATTGTGCGATCACTGTTGTAACTGCCGCAACTATTATGATTTTAGCCTCAACAACCTAGTTAAATTAGGATTTTACAACATTCGTCTGCGAGACGAATACCTACCAGGTATCATCTCTGCACTTGCTTGGTATCAATGGAGTTTGGGTGTAATTTACATTACGCTGTTTTTATGGACACTTTCCCGCACGATTCCGGGATTGAATTTGCTGATTTATCTGAAGTAGCTGACTAGGCGATTAGATAACAGCAATGAATTTATTATTTTGCCTTTTTTAATCTTTTTATAATTTAGTCAATAATTTTGTTATGAACGGAAACGCAGCGATATTGTTCAGTGTTTCTGATCGCATCGATTCATGCGTTACGCAAGAGTTAATGCACAATATGAGATTAGTGATCACACTAACCTATTTTAAACAACTATTTCCTGAATAATGTCTTTAATCTCTTGGTCAATTTCATCTTTCTCCATTAAACTTGCTAATCGAGAAGTATCTTTTTCTTTCTTAAAACGAACATTATATTTTTTACAAACTTCATCTAGTAGGATATCACCAGGAACTAAGTCTAACTTTTTAGATTGCCAAGCAGCGTTTATCTCATTAGATTTATTTGAATAGATAGTCTCTACATTGGTTTTTTCTAATTCTAACTGATCAATTATCTTTTGGATCGAGTCTATTATCCTAACAACAGTTTCTTTGTTAGTAAAATCCTTAAAAATCCCTTTTGCATCTGGATAAATAGGTTTACACACAATTTTAGCAACTCTTTTATCTATGGCAAACTGCTTTAGCATTTCCGCACATACATGAATTTCAGCATTAATTTCGCTTTCCGTTGGCGACTCCTGACTTAAATTACTTATTAATTTCTTTTTATACGCTATAACAATTTTTATAGCTCTTGAGCATATTAAATAATTTTCAATTTCTCGTTTTTTTAAAACTTTAATTTTAGCGTTGTTACCAAGCATCTTTTGCATTTTAATAATTTCATAATCCTCTTTTTCGTCGCGATCAATAAGAAACCACATTTTAACTTGACGCTTTGTTAGAAACTCCAGAGTTGCTTCTGTTGCAAAGTGTGCAAAATTGCGTGCACCGCCCATATGAATAAATCCTACATTCGCTTGGCTAAGGTTGATTCCTAATACAGAAGCCCATTCTCGAATGGCATCTTCATCTGATTGACCTTCTACAAAAATAAGACGATCAAACATGAAGAGGGAACTTAACCTAATGCCAAGCTCTTGTGGAATTTTTGCTTCAGCTTCTCCAACATCCAATTGCTGTATTTGAGTAGAGTTTGGTTTTGTCACCAAATATACATTATTCATCTCAGCAGTATCTAAGAAGTTAGTTGAATGAGTTGTTAAAAAAACTTGACAGTCACTACTGATACGTTTTAGATATCGCATCATGCTCGTTTCGATAGCAGGGTGTAAATGTATTTCTGGTTCTTCAACAAGTAGTATATCAGAATGTTCAAATTCAACATCTAGTAATAATCTCAAAGCCTCTTTAATTCCTGAACCATTTACTTCTACTAAAAAGTTATCAACGTCCATCTCAGCCGATGCTTGGCTTGTAGGCGAAGAAGGGCTACTTTCAAAGGCATCTATATGTACCCCCAGCAAGGCAGCAACAGTTTCTTGAATATTTTTAAGAATCTCATTTCCACCTCGTTTTACTTTTAAGGAAAGAAGGCGATCTGCTTCTTCTTTACCTATCTCTTTACGTCTTTCTGTTAGATAAAGGATTTTTATCTCGCCTATCCTTTGCAATAGATTTTTTACATAATTAGGAATCGAAGAATCTTCACCAGAAAAAGTCCCTACCTTATTCTTCAAGGGTTGGTTTAGAATTGCTTGAAATTCTTCTTTAAAATTAGATATAAGTTCTGAAATAATATTTTCTATTTCTTCAAAAGATGCTTTTGAACCAACTCTATTCTCGATTAATGACATAACTTCAGTATTAAAATTTAAAACTGAGGATAAATATTCCATTGGTGGGCGTTCACGTATTTGTCGTGGTAAATATCCTCGAAGTTTCTCGCTGTCAAAAGAACTTAATTCTTCTATTTTTTTACTTAACTTGTGGCAGTATAAAAAATTACTGTAAATTTCCAAAGCACTAGTTTCATCAATGCTTAAAATAACTCTTTCAGGATCAGAATGTTTTGTTCCAACCTTTCCTGTTCCTCCCAGACTGAGTTTCTTTACGTAACTGAAAGATGATGATGGAGGCATAATAACAAGAGTTACAAATAGACGCAGTGAGGGATCAATACCATCAACTGCATTTTTCATTTGTGGCGATTCTGTCACAATGTCTCGAATCAAAACATCTCTTTCAGCCAGTGTTAAAGAAAAAGTATGAGAAATCTCGATAGGAACTTGAGTCTTCTTATCAAAAAAATCAATCTCCCTACCAATTTTCGGTTTAAGAGTAAGTACTTCACCATTATGTAAACAGTTGAAGAAAGCGTGTATAGCTGAAAGAACACTTGATTTACCAGAGTTGTTCTTGCCAATAAGAACGTTAAACCCACCACAATTAGTTAATTCAGAACTCTCAATGCTCCGAAATCTTTTGATAACCACGCTCTCAAGCTTCATAATGTTCTCTGATTTTAATTGCCTAAATTTTAATATTTAGTGGTTGAAATTTTTAATCAAGAAGCTCAACTTGACAAGCTGCCCTCTTGCAAGTAGAGTACAGATTATTATGCTCAAATTGACTCAGCTTTGAAGTTGGGACTCATTGCAATAGCAATTAGCCCATAAATACTTGCAGCTACACCATAGTCTTTAGATTGTCCCACCAGCAACTTTAAAGCTACACACCTACCAATAAATTAGCAAGCTAACTCTTATTGGATAGGTTTTTACTTCTTATACCTTCAATTGCAGTAAATATATAGACTTCCTAATGTATATCTGCCACTTTTAGGTAAATTAGCAGTGAACTATGTGTATAGTAACCTACTTTAAGTAAATATATAGTATAAGTCTGTATATCTTCCAAGTCATGTCTTCTTAATAGTATTTTTGTATTGTTAATTTTTTGACACACTTGGCAGTTAAAAAATGCTGCTTTCAACGCAAAATCAGGCGATCGCATTCATCACCTTTGATCGCGATCGCACTTCCTGTTCTCTCTACCAGCTTGACTTACAGCAGTAATCAGCGAGAATTGATACCGTCCACGCCATAAGTATTTACGATCGCTTAATCTTAAATTGAAGGGTAAAAAACCCGGCTTCTTTATCAAAACCGGGTTTTTAAATAATTGTTAATTTATTTCTGGGCAGTACAACAGGGTAATAAAGGCTTGTTTACAACTTCTTTAATGTCTACTGAATTTAACAAATCTTCCCAATATTTCTGAACTTCCGGATCGTTAGGACGCTGGCTGCGTAAATTAGCTAAAGTTCTCAAAGCATCTTCCCAAAATCCGGCTGTTGCAAATAAAACTGCACGATCCAAGTCTGTGTTTGGTTGGTTTAGCTGAAGAGATAGGTTTTCATCTTGCGATCGCACAATTGTACCTTCTACATAGGAGTCTTTATCGCGGTTACTAGGATCACAAATCATCGAAAAAGTCCAATTATACTCTTTACCGATTTCTAGAGATGGCTGATCGGCAGGTACATTGACACTAACAATACCATTCTGCCCAACAGGTTTGAAAGTTCCCTTATATAATGGGTCAATGCTATCACCATCCCGCAAAACAAATTCTAGTGCTTGTATTGTTGTTGAGGTTTGAGGAACGTAGAAAAAGAATGTGGGACGCTTTGCTGTAGTTCTTTGAGCTTCCTTATCTGTTGGTGTCAGGGGAATAATATCTTGTCCAGTTTGAAAGCAACTTCCCCGTGTTCCTGCTGACCTTACCCTACCAGGTCTACCTGGGACAAAAGCGATACGATTTCTACTGCTACCGCGTTGAATGTAACTTGTAACATTTCTAATTGCAGCAGTAGCATACCTATCTCCAGGACGTAGCCGTTCTGCTTGCTGGAAATTCAATAAAGCTTTTCTATAGTTTCTGCGTTTAGTTTCATTATAGCCGAGCAGCATATATTGGGTGTAAGCAGATTTGGCTTGTGCCAGTTGGTAGACTGACTCTGTTGCCAAAACCTGAGTAGTGCTTACAGGCTCGAAGGGGAGAAATGCTAAAGCAGCAAGCAGATAGCTTGCCCAAAATCTATATTTCATGATATTTACGTTCACTTGTAGTACATTGCTTGGGTATATATAATACAGTAGCCTAAGCTTTACAGAGACAAGACTTTATCTGTGCTACTTTCTGGGAAGGCTGAGGTAGCCTTCTGACTTTTTTCCAATAAAATTCCCGACTTGTTAAAAAAGTCGGGAATCTGAGGCTTGAAATTTTCATTAGTCTAAAGTTGATAGACTATTGACTTTTACCTTGCTGAGTGCCCTAATGAGGTACAGCCAATTGTTCATCGGCTACCTGAGCATTATCAGCAACAATTTTGCGGAATAAATCACCTTCAATTGTTTCCTGTTCTGCTAGCAAATCTACTAAACGCTCTAAAACTACGCGGTTTTCTTGCAACAGTTCTTTGGCCTTGATGTAGGAATTGCTAACAATTTCGCGCACCTGTGAATCAATTTTGGCGGCAATTTCCTCAGAATAGTCTGATTTATTCATCCAGTCGCGTCCCAAAAATACCTCTGCACTCTGATTTTCTAGTGACAATGGGCCTAATTCTGACATCCCGAAGCGTGTCACCATTTGTCGCGCCATCCCTGTCACGTGTTGCAAGTCATTACTTGCACCTGTGGTCACTTCTGGCTTACCAAAAACGATTTCCTCAGCGGCGCGACCACCCAAAGTAGCAGTAATCCTAGATTTGAGTTGGGAACGGGAAATTAACCCCTGTTCTTCGTTGGGAGTAAACCAAGTTAATCCCAGTGCTTGTCCCCGTGGAATTAATGTAACTTTCTGCACAGGGTCATGGTCTTTGAGCAATGTACCTACTAAAGCATGGCCAACTTCATGATAGGCAATTAAGCGCTTGCTCTTGCTGTCTACTAAGGCAGTACCTTCCATACCTGCAACAACTCGGTCTACAGCAGCATCAATTTCTAAAAGGGTGACAGCTTCTTTGCGTCTTCTAGCGGTGAGAATGGCGGCTTCGTTGAGTAAGTTGGCTAAGTCTGCGCCAGTAAAGCCAGGAGTGCGGCGAGCGATCGCTTCTAATGATACGCTAGGATCGATTTTCTTATTGCGCGCGTGGACTTTCAAAATTTCCAGTCGCCCTTTAAGATCGGGTGGATCGACCATTACTTGTCTGTCAAAGCGTCCCGGTCTGAGTAACGCTGTATCTAAAACATCTGGGCGGTTAGTGGCAGCAATAATAATGATGCCTGTGTTACCTTCAAAACCATCCATTTCGGTGAGCAGTTGGTTCAAGGTTTGTTCGCGTTCATCGTTACCGCCACCGATCCCAGCCCCCCGTTGTCTACCTACTGCGTCAATTTCATCGATAAATATTAGACAAGGGGCATTCTCTTTGGCTTTCTTGAAGAGGTCGCGCACGCGAGATGCACCGACACCAACGAACATTTCTACAAATTCTGAACCGGAAATACTGAAGAATGGTACACCTGCTTCACCTGCGATCGCTTTTGCTAGTAAAGTTTTACCAGTACCAGGGGGGCCAATTAACAGCACTCCTTTGGGAATACGTGCGCCTACAGCAGTAAATCTTTCAGGCTGTTTCAGGAAAGTAACAACTTCTTCGAGGTCTTCTTTAGCTTCTTCAACCCCAGCGACATCTTCAAATTTCACTCCAGTTTTTGCCTCCATTTGGAAGCGAGCTTTGGATTTGCCGAAATTCATCGCTTGGCTAGAAGCATTAGTAGAGCGCCGGAGGAATAATAGCATTAAAGCCACTAGTGGCAAAATCCACATGAGATTGATCAACAGTCCAACAGCAGCTCGACTGTTAGCAGAGGAAACTTCCCCAAAGTCAACATTTTTATCTTTGAGTATGTTAATCAACTCTGTGTTTTGCGCCAAAAGTCTCACCTGTTGCGGTGGTGCATCATCCTTTTGCCCCTTGAGATAAACCCTTGCTAGCTGTTCGGTTTCGTCAAGCTCTACTTTTTGGATTTCTCCCGCCTTCGCTTTCTTGATCAAATCACCATAATTTAGAGAGGTGGTTTCTGCTTTTTGTGCCATGACAGGAGTACTAGCGAAAATTCCTGGCAACATAATCAAACTAGCAGCGATCGCACCAATCCAAGCACCACGCTTTGATGACTGCCTTTTTACCAATGCTTTTTTTCCCAAATTTGTCATAATAGTTACCCTTTGTCTGCTGGCACAAGTTGAGCGTTGGTTTTATGCCTATTCTTCTATCAAAAATTGTAATAACTGGAAATTACACTTTTCTTATCTAGTCTAACTTCCACACAAAACCATTCCCAAGTTTCTTCCGGCCATTCCATGAAGTTGAGTAACCAGCATAATTATCTAGTATTTATGCAGGTGTTAAGACTGAGCATTGAGCAAAACAGTTCCGAGTTCCGGGAATTTCACTTCTTTACTCAGAACTCAATTACGGGCTAAACGCTATTCGCTAACAGCACTATTGAGGGGCATTGTCCATAGGTTATTCTCCTTGTTTTCTTGTCCCCGTCATCTCCCCAATCCCCAGTAGATATTAATTTGACACATTCTGACACAAATCGCTAAAATAAGCATAGTCATAACGATTACGCTTTTAAACAATCTGGTAATAGTAGCTAATTAATAGTTTGGTGGGTTAATTATGGTGAGAATTATTGGCATTGGTGGTAGTTTAAGACCCAACTCTTATACGCATCTTGCTTTACAAGTAGCAGTGCAAAGGGTAGAAGCTCTCGGTGCAGAGGTAGAAATTCTTGATTTACGGGAGTTGCAGCTACCATTTTGCACTGGCGCAAAGGAGTATTCTGATTACCCAGATGTTCAGCGGTTGCAAGAAACTGTCAGTCAGGCTGATGGATTAATTTTAGCGACACCTGAGTATCATGGTAGCGTTAGTGGTGTCCTGAAAAATGCTCTGGATTTGATGAGCTTTGAGCAACTGTCTGATAAAGTGACAGGACTAATTAGTGTCTTGGGTGGTCAGCCTAATAGCAACGCCCTAAATGACCTACGGCTAATTGTTCGTTGGGTACATGGTTGGGTGATTCCCGAACAAATTGCGATCGGACAAGCTTGGGGTGCGTTCAGCCCTGAAGGTAAGTTGCTAGATGAGAAACTCTCTCAAAGATTTGATCAATTTGCTCAGAGTTTAGTTGATAACACTCGCAAGTTGCGGGGTGTAAATTAGTTGTAGGGTGGGCAAAGCTTTGCCTACCCTACTAACTACTCAACTTAATGGTGGTGATGGTGGTGATGATGATCCCCAGCTAGTTGGGGATTAATTGCTAAAGGTTGCTCTGACAATAATTCTGCTATATGAGCATCAGCCCATTGCGCTACCATTGCCAAAAATTCTGGATGGTCGTTGACGCAAGCCATTTGCACGTAGTTCGTACCAGGATGCTGTTTCTCTAAAGCATGGATGATATGGTGTACATCCAATAGAGTTTCGTGGTTTTCTGTGGCAAAGCCAATTGGCATAAAGATCACTACTTTCGCACCCAATTGAATCAGGTTATTAGCAGCTTGCTCTGCATTTGGCTGCGTCCAATCAATTAGGGGTGTGTCATGATTGAGCCAACCCACGGAGATTAAGGGATAGCGGTTAATCAACTTATCCCGAACTAAATCGTACATTGCTTCACTTTCGGCAATCCCAGAAGTAAAGCCTTTGGCTTTATGGGGACAGCCATGATTCATTAACACAATACCGATTTGAGAAGGTAGATAAGCTGAGGCTAACTCAGCAATTTTCTCCTCAACCAAATGAGCCATCAAATCGATGTAGGCTGGTTCGTTGAAGAAAGAAGGAATGTAGCGCTGTGCTTTAACCCAGTGTTCTTCACCATCAGTCAACTCAACGAGAGCATTGTTAACTTGCTCGATCGCAATCCCGCTAGTAAAGATAGAATCAACAACTAGCAGTGGATAGATTAGCAGCTTGTCGAAGCCTTGGTTTTTGATTTCTGCCAGGACTTGGTTGGGTAGGAAAGGGGCGCAGAAGTTGAAAGCCTTGAAAACTTGGACATTATTGCCCCATTTTTCTTGTAAATTCTTCTCAATTCCAGCCCGCTGCTGTTCAAAGATGGCGTTGTGTGGGGAGATAAAATCGTGGTGCGTGTGTCCCCACTCATGGCGGTCAAATAGCGCTAAAAGCTTTGCCAGTGGGGGATAAATCCAGGTTGGTACTGGTGCAAATTTTGCTGTCAGTAGATTTAAAGCCTGTTCGTTATAGTTGGCGAAATCTTCGTAGCTTTCGACTTCGCCGTAGCCCATAAGCAGTACGGCTACACGGTCTTTACCTGATAGATGCTCGTGGGTGTGTTGTACTTTTTCCGGCGTGGCAACCACAATTAGTTCCTCAATATAACCAGAGTGCAGAGAGATTTAGAGTTGGGGAATAGTTTAGACATTTTCCCTACTAGTAACTTATTATCCCATCCGGGGGGATAGGATAGTTGGGAAAATGAAGATAATACATCAAAAGACATAGAAGACTTACGTGAGGCATTGGATATTGGGCATGGAAAATTGAACCAATGGGCCATCTATATATGTCGCTGGAATAGTGAAAGCGGTTAAGATGCCGAAAAACTGCAATTCTAATTGATATTTCATCCATGAAGCGATAATGTTTGTCGGAAACATTTCTACGGCATTATTATATTCAGTTACGGCAGAGTTATAAAATCTTTTCTAAGCAGAAAGTTGTTCTTCTACTTCACTCAAAGAATATTGTAATTTGATAAGATGGTCGTTTGTTTTTAATTCGGAATATGCTTCCACTACTACTATAATTTTGGTTAACATTCTTGAAATTTGGTCTTTTACAGCCATTCGGCTATTCTAACTTAGAATTTTGAAAGTTGCTCTCCTTCTGAGTCCGCTACTTTTTATCAATATTTTTTGCTTAAATGTATATGTAATTTGAACTAATGTAGCAAGTCTAGGTATTAAATCGCTTCTTTTTTAGAGAATCATATCAACAGTAGAAAACGCATTATCAACCTGACTTGCTATTAGTTAGATTATTGTATAAAATTGCAATATTTATTAAAAAAACAATGAAGTTAATTTAAAAAATATCTCATTGATTAGATTAATCTAAAATTGTTGATGATAAAAATCAATATTTTGTTGAATTAGTATTATTTTGAATAAATAGATTAAGCAGCTATAATTTGCTCAGTAAAAATAAGGTAATATATAATAATATTGCTTGATTTTTGAAGAAACTCTGTATATCTCAAGAGTCAAAAAATCAAAGGTAGTGTCACGGATGAGTATAATTATTTGCCCTGGAATTCATGAGCCAGAGTTAACTGAAAGCTTTAGAGTCGGATTGTTAGATTTAGTTTCTCATAGCGCGATACCTGCGGTGAGCTACGCTAACGCACCCAATTACGCAAATATACTGATTTATCCGGGTAAAGATGTTTTGGTTTTATCAGCAGTTCACATTTTGCAGTTTTTGCGCGTTCGCTTGACCGACTCTTTAAAATCACCAATTATATTCATTAGCTTTAGTGCTGGCGTCATCGGGGCGATCGGGGCAGCGAATTTGTGGCAACTCTTAGGTGGTCGTGTCAAAGCGTTTATTGCTATAGATGGATGGGGAGTACCACTACAGGGGAATTTCCCTATTCATCGGATAAGTCATGATTATTTCACTCATTGGAGTTCCTGTTTGCTAGGTAGTGGGCAAAATAACTTTTATGCAAATCCCGCAGTCGATCATTTATCGATTTGGAAATCTCTCCAAACTGTACAAGGTTGTTGGGTAGATTCTTCTATTGAAATTATTCCACCCAAAGGTCGTCTGACAGCAGCTGAATTTTTGCTTATGCTATTAAAGCGCTATGAAGCAAATTAATCCGGACAATGGAGTAAGTATACAGGAGTTAGGAGTGAGGTGTGATGAAGGGAACAGGTTACAGGTGACAGTCAAGAAAAACTATCCCTATACCTCATCCCCCATGCCCCATAACCAATGCCCAATGCCCCATCTACCCAAAAAAAAGTATCTAAATGTTTCCAACTGAACCAGCTGCTGTTAATAACGGGTTTGGCGCACTGCTAAAAAACCGTGGTTTTATGCTCCTGTGGATTGGGCAATTGCTGTCCCAGTTAGCAGATAAGGTCTTCTTCGTTTTGCTGATTGCTCTGCTGGAGAACTACCCACCGCTTCCGGGGTTGGCACAAAACTCGATGTACTCAACCTTGATGCTGTCCTTTACAATCCCAGCAATTTTGTTCGGCTCTGCTGGTGGCATCTTTGTTGATCGCTTGCCAAAAAAGCTGATTATGGTCGGCTCAGATGTCGTGCGGGGAATATTAACGCTGTGTCTTCCCTTGTTACCACGACACTTCCTGATTCTGTTAATCCTGACTTTTGCTATTTCCACGGTGACGCAGTTTTTTGCACCAGCTGAACAAGCAGCGATTCCCTTGTTGGTGAAGCGAGAGAATTTATTAGCAGCCAATGCGCTGTTTACCAGCACGATGATGGGAGCTTTAATTGTTGGTTTTGCCATCGGAGAGCCGATTTTGAGTTTGGCAAAAAGCTGGATGGGAGAAGAATACGGTCAAGAGCTTGTGGTTGGTGGATTATACATATTATCGGCTGCGATCATGCAGCCGATTAAGTTTAAAGAACCCAAACAACTGAGAGAACATCGGGCATCAAATAACCCTTGGGCTGAATTCACCGAAAGCCTGCGCTATCTCAAGAAAAACCCTTTGATCTTGAACGCTATGCTGCAACTGACAACTTTATATTGTGTGTTTGCAGCCTTAACGGTGCTAACAATTCGATTAGCCGAGGAGTTTGGTCTCAAAGAAAAACAGTTTGGCTTTTTCTTGGCAGCAGCAGGGGTGGGTATGGTATTTGGTGCGGCGATTTTAGGTCATTGGGGTGAGAAATTGCATCACAAGCCTCTTCCTCTAATTGGATTTTTGATGATTGCACTAGTTTTAGGGGTGTTCACTTTTACGCACAACTTGTTGTTGGCGCTAGCACTCTGTGCATTTTTGGGTGTAGGTGCTGCCTTAATTGGTGTACCCATGCAAACTTTAATTCAACAGCAAACACCACCTACCATGCACGGTAAAGTATTTGGCTTTCAAAATCATGCTGTCAACATCGCTCTGGCATTACCTCTGGCGATTACTGGGCCATTAACTGATGTTCTGGGCTTGCGAATTGTGCTGGTAGGAATGAGTATTGTTGTGGTAGTTGTTGGTGTTTGGGCTTGGAAAAATACCCGCAATGTCTTGCAAGACGTAATTTAACTAATGTAGGCTAATAATCTAGCTTTATATTTAATATATAAAATTCTCAGAATTTAATTGAAGTTTTCAATTAAAATGAAATCTTAACTACAGAATCCAGCATTAACTTTAGCTATAGTCTGAGGTTTGACCGTGCGATCGCTTTCCCCAATTAGTCTCCCACAAACCGAGAATCACAAACAGCCCCGTGTTTCTAGCCCGCCAGTCGTGCCCAAACGTGCATCTGGCGGTTTTGCTCTGCTTGACAGCCTTCATCGCCACGGCGTTGATTATATCTTTGGTTATCCTGGTGGAGCAATTCTACCAATTTACGACGACCTGTATAAGGTGGGAGCAACTGGTGGTGCTATAAAGCATATTCTCGTGAGACACGAACAAGGTGCAGCCCATGCTGCTGATGGTTACGCCCGTGCCACAGGAAAAGTAGGAGTATGCTTTGGTACTTCTGGCCCAGGAGCAACTAACTTGGTGACAGGCATCGCCACAGCTTACATGGATTCAATCCCGATGGTTGTGGTTACAGGACAGGTAGCACGTCCGTCTATTGGTACAGATGCGTTTCAAGAAACCGATATTTACGGGATTACCCTACCAATCGTGAAGCACTCTTATGTGGTGCGCGATCCCAAAGATATGGCGCGAATTGTCGCCGAAGCCTTTCATATTGCTAGTACTGGGCGTCCGGGGCCAGTTTTGATTGATGTCCCCAAAGATGTCGCTTTAGAAGAATTTGACTACATACCTGTAAAACCAGGTTCAGTCAAGTTACGCGGTTATCGTCCCACTGTGAAGGGAAATCCCCGGCAGATTAATGCCGCCATCCAGTTGATTACTGAAAGTCGCCGCCCGCTATTGTATGTGGGTGGTGGTGCGATCGCAGCTGGTGCCCATGAAGAAATTAAGCAACTAGCTGAATTATTCGATATCCCTGTCACCACAACCTTAATGGGGATCGGTGCATTTGACGAACATCATCCCCTAGCTTTGGGAATGTTGGGGATGCACGGCACTGCTTACGCTAACTTCGCCGTTAGTGATTGTGACTTGCTGATTTGTGTTGGCGCTAGATTTGACGATCGCGTTACAGGCAAATTAGACGAATTCGCTTCCCGCGCCAAAGTCATTCACATCGACATCGATCCGGCAGAAGTCGGCAAAAACCGCGTTCCCGAAGTGCCCATCGTCGGCGATGTGCGGAACGTGTTAGTAGACTTGTTGCGTCGCTGCAAGGAAACAGGTGTAAAGGCTACACCAAATCAAAACCAAGAGTGGTTGAATCTAGTTAACCGTTGGCGCGAAGAGTATCCTCTCATCGTGCCGCAGCATTCCGACAGCATTTCACCCCAAGAAGTGATTGTAGAAGTCAATAGCCAAGCACCCAACGCTTTCTACACCACAGATGTCGGACAACATCAAATGTGGGCAGCACAATTCCTGAAGAATGGGCCAAGGCGCTGGATTTCTAGCGCTGGTTTGGGAACGATGGGTTTTGGCTTACCTGCGGCGATGGGTGCGAAAGTGGCTTTTCCTGATGAAGAAGTCATCTGTATTAGCGGTGATGCCAGTTTCCAAATGTGTTTGCAGGAACTAGGAACAATTTCACAGTATGGAATAAATGTCAAGACAATAATCATCAACAACGGTTGGCAAGGGATGGTGCGCCAGTGGCAGCAAGCCTTCTATGGTGAGCGTTACTCATGCTCCGACATGGAAGTAGGGATGCCAGACGTAGAGTTATTGGCAAAAGCTTATGGCATTAAGGGGATGATAATCAGCGATCGCAGTCAATTAAAAGATGCGATCGCCGAAATGCTAGCACACAAAGGGCCAGTAATCTTAAATGTCCACGTCACCAGAGACGAAAACTGCTATCCAATGGTAGTCCCTGGCAAGAGCAACGCTCAAATGGTTGGCTTGCAGAAGCAAGCACCAAAAGCGGCAGCCGAGCCAGTGTATTGTAGTCATTGCAATGCCAAAAATGCTCCTACTCACAACTTCTGTGCTGAGTGTGGAACGAAGCTGTAACGCTTTTTGATAATTTTGAGCAGAGAGATAGGGGAGTAGGGAGAAGGGGAAAAAGATGATGGAATTTCCCCTAATTTCTGCCCCCTTTCCTCTTGCGTAGGTGTCGCTTAATCTTGCTGATTAGGTTGAGGTAAAAAGATATTTCCTAAGTAATTCACTAAATCGCTTTGACTGGAGAAATCCAACAACATAATCGATGTTGGGTTTCCTTAGGTCAACCCAACTTACATTTTATACACAAATTTAGGCTTGACACAGCACTAGATTTATGGAAGAAGTGGATTATTGCAGCAAACGACTTGTGCTGTTACCGTTAGTTGACCCATTCGCAATTGCAGCTTGAGCAGGTTGACTGGCAAGAACCGCTACAATTGGAGCAACTTTTGAACTAGGTTGTTTACTTCTTTTTCGATTAGAGCCGCCAGCTTGTGGAATTGGGCAACAAATACCCTGGCAAATGTTGAACCAGATGTCGCAATATACATTGCTGGAAGAATTGATAGTTTTAGTAGTTTGGTTCGTCAATTTCCTTTGGGTAGCAAAGCTAGCAATATCGAAATAGCTATTAGTGGTTATGAAACAGCCTTAACTTTCGTGACCCGTACTGCCTTTCCCCAAGAATGGGCAATCACACAATATAATCTGGAGGAGGCTTACCTTAAAAGGATATTAGGTGAAAAAGCCGAGAATCTGGAGTTGGCGATCGCTGCATATACAAACGTACCAGAAGTTACTCGCCACAGTTTTCCCAGCCTATGGGCATTAGTGAAATATAGTCTGGGGATTGCTTACAGTGAGAGAATTTTAGGAGAACAAGCTGAAAATATCGAACAAGCGATCGCTGCTTTCTCAGGTGCATTGGAAGTTCTTACTCGCAGCGCCTTTGCCGAAAGTTGGGCATATACGCAATATAATCTGGGTAATGCCTATCTTAAAAGAATTTTAGGAGATAGAGCCGAAAATATAGAGCAAGCGATCGCAGCTTATACTGCTGCACTAGAAGTTTATACCTGCAAAGCCTTTCCCAAAAATTGGGCAAATACGCAACATAATCTGGGATCTGCTTACTGCAAGAGAATCAGGGGAGATAAAACTGAAAATATCGAAATTGCGATCGCGGCTTATACTGCTGCACTAGAAGTTTTCACCCGCAACGCTTTTCCCCGAGATTGGGCAGATACGCAATATAATCTGGGAACTGTTTACCTTGATAGAATATTAGGCGATAAAGCAGAGAATATTGAAATTGCGATCGCTGCTTTCTCAGGTGCATTGGAAGTTTTTACTCGCAGCGCCTTTGCCGAAAGTTGGGCAGATACGCAATATAAACTGGGTAATGCCTATCTTGAAAGAATTTTAGGAGATAGAGCCGAAAATATAGAGCAAGCGATCGCGGCTTATACTGCTGCACTAGAAGTTTTCACCCGCAAAGCCTTTCCCCAAGAATGGGCAATCACACAATATAATCTGGGGGAGGCTTACCTTAAAAGGATATTAGGTGAAAAAGCCGAGAATCTGGAGTTGGCGATCGCTGCTTATATAAACGTACTAGAAGTTACTCGCAGCAGATTTCCTGAACTATGGCCATTAGTGCAATATAGTCTGGGGATTGCTTACTGTGAGAGAATTTTAGGAGAGCAAGCTGAAAACATCGAACAAGCGATCGGTGCTTTCTCAGGTGCATTGGAAGTTCTTACTCGCAGTGCCTTTGCCGAAGGTTGGGCCGATACGCAATATAAGCTAGGTAATGCTTATCTTAAAAGAATTTTAGGAGATAGAGCCGAAAATATAGAGCAAGCGATCGCTGCTTATACTGCTGCACTAGAAGTTCATACCCAAACTGCTTTTCCTCAAAATTGGGCACAAACGCAAAGAAATCTGGGGGCTGCTTACTTTCACAGAATCAGGGGAGATAAAGCCGAGAATATCGAAATGGTTATTGTTACTTGCACTGCCGCACTAACAGTTTATACCCGCAATGCTTTTCCCCACAATTGGGCAGATATGCAAAATAATTTGGCCAATGCCTACTATTACAAAATCAAGGGAGATAGAGCCGAGAATATCGAAATGGCGATCGCAGCTTGGAACGCTGCCTTAAAAGTTTACACACGTAGTACCTTTCCCCAAGAATGGGCAAGGGGACAAAATGATCTAGGGCTTGCTTACTTTCAGAGAATATTAGGAGAGCGATCTGAAAATATAGAGATTGCGATCGCAGCTTTCTCAGGTGCATTGGAAGTTCGTACTTGCACCAGCTTTCCCGAACAATGGGCAGATACGCAAAATAATCTAGGTAATCTTTACTGTGAAAGAATCAGGGGAGATAAAGCCGAGAATATCGAAATTGCGATCGCTACTTACACTGCTGTACTTGGTGTTTGTAATCGCACCAGCTTTCCCGAACAATGGGCAAATACGCAAAATAATCTAGGGAGTGCTTACCTTGATAGAAGAATCAAGGGAGATAAAGCTGAAAATATCGAAATTGCGATCGCTACTTACACTGCTGTACTCAATGGTTGCAATCGCAACGTCTTCCCAGAAAAATGGGCAATGACGCAATATAATCTAGGAGGTGCTTACCTTGATAGAATTAGGGGAGATAGAGCCGAGAATGTAGAAATTGCGATCGCAGCATTGTCTGAGGCAATGGAAGTTTTCACCTGCAACGCTTTTCCCGAAAATTGGGCAAATACGCAACATAATTTGGGATTTGCTTACCACAAGAGAATCAGGGGAGATAAAACTGAAAATATCGAAATTGCGATCGCGGCTTATACTGCTGCACTAGAAGTTTTCACCCGCAACGCCTTTCCCAAAAATTGGGCAGATACGCAAAATAATCTGGGAACTGTTTACCTTGATAAAATATTGGGCGAGAAAGCAGAGAATATTGAAATTGCGATCGCAGCTATTTCTGAAGCAATGGAAATTTTCACCCGTAAGGCTTTTCCCCAAAAATGGGCAGATACCCAATATAATCTGGGTAATGCTTACCGCGAAAGAATTGAGGGAGCTAAAGCTGAAAATATCGAAATTGCGATCGCGGCTTATACTGCTGTACTAGAAGTTTTCACCCGCAACCCCTTTCCCGAAAAATGGGCAGATACGCAAAATGCTCTGGGTGTTGCTTACCGTTATAGAATATTGGGTGAGCGAGCCGAGAATATTGAAATTGCGATCGCAGCTTTTTTTGGGGCATTAGAAATCCATACCCGTAGTTCCTTTCCCGAAAAATGGGCATATACCCAACATGATTTAGGGTTAGCTTACCGTGACAGAATATTAGGTGAGCGAGTCCAAAATATTGAAATGGAGATCGCAGCTTTTGTTGGCGCATTAGAAATCCGTACCCGTAGTGCCTTTCCCGAACTTTGGGCAGATACCCAAAATAATCTGGGTAATGCTTACATTGATAGAATATTGGGTGAGCGAGTCCTGAATATTGAAATGGCGATCGCAGCATTTTTTGGGGTATTAGAAGTTGATACCCGTAGTGCCTTTCCCGAAAAATGGGCAATCACGCAAAATTCTCTGGGAACTGCTTACATTGATAGAATATGGGGTGAGAAAGCCGAGAATATTGAAATGGCGATCGCAGCATTTTCTAGGGCATTGGAAGTTTATACCCGTAACGCCTTTCCAAATGATTGGGCAAAGACGCAAAATAATCTAGGTATCGCTTACAGTCAAAGAATATTAGGTGAGAAAGCCGAAAATATTGAAATTGCGATCACTGCTTATACTGCTGCACTGGAAGTTTCTACCCGTCGCGCCTTTCCAGATGATTGGGCAATGACGCAATCTAATCTGGGGAATACTTACCTTTACAGAATCAGAGGAGATAAAGCTGAGAATTTAGAACGAGCGATAACTGCTTATAAGTAAGTCGTGGTGAAATTTTATAAGTATGTAACAAAAAATTAAGCAGAAGAA
>NZ_JABXKQ010000028.1 GCF_017114945.1 Nostoc sp. JL34 | reverse complement strand
TGCTCAAAAGACTAGCTGCTAGCTAGCTAAAAAAGATATCAAATGGGTTCTATAGGCGAAGCAGGTGGAAGTGTCTTTGCTTTATTAAGTGTTCTAGGCTGGGCTGTTGCTAAGAAAAACCACTGGCTTTAGCTGGCATTTACAATTACCAATTCAACGTCTTCGGGTAGAGAACGTTCTTGTTCTTTGTATTCCTCTTGAATCATTTCAAAAACATAGACAAGTTCAGCACGGGCCTCATCTGGCGTTTGTCCCCAAGCGTGACAACCGGAAATCGCTGGTCTATATGCGACAAATATACCATTGTTATCGGGACGGATAACAGTGGTGTAGTCTTGTCAAGACTTCATGGGGACAGCCGCAAGTTTGAGTTACATCTTCAGTTTATAGCGATCGCTTCTTAAATTAGGGACTGCAAATTGGGACTTAACTCTTAAGGATTGGGGACTCTTAAGATTTGAATGAGGATTGGGACTCCAAGCAAATCTCCAAAGAATTTCTTCCCCAATCCCAATTCAATTAGCTTTACGCTCTTTCAGCACTTGATCTAGCAAGTTTCTAGCAGGTTGTGCTTTAGCCAACGCTACTTGATGGTCATTATAAGCACGAACAAGACGAGAAAGACTACTCACACCTGCTTTGAGTTGCTCAAGTTCCTCACCAGCAACCAGTTCTCCATCAAGCATCCGCCCAATCAATGGTTTGATGTCGCCCACTTCCTGCCGGACTTTTTGGAGCTTTTCTAGGGAACTCAGTAAAGTTTTTAGTGAGTTCAATATATCGTCAAGATCTTGGGCATCCTCCACTGGCTCAGGTGAATCTTCAATTGTTACCGTATCTTTGTCTGAAACTGTAGGCAATTCCTCTACAGACGTTTCACTTGTAACCCCGTTTGTTCGTGCCATCAACGCTTCCTCAAGGAATTTTCCTCAGTGTATCGCTGATTTCAAGTTCCCAAAGATAGTATTGTCATAATTCGTTAAATAAATACTTGTACAAATTCAACTTTACATAAAAATTGCTCAAAGACTTATTCAGCCATAAAAGCTTATTAAAAAATACATTTGTGTCAGAGACGAAGCGCTAGCGCTATTTTATAGAATCATTTTTACATTATTTACAGTGTTGCTGGAGAATAGATACAGCTAGATCAAAACTATTAGGTTGAGTTTGGACTGCATAAGCTTCTCTTTCCAAATCTTGCCTATGGACATCGTGATAGCGCATAAAAAATGGTCGAGCATAATTGACAGGCTGAATATCTAAACCTAAAGTTTTTATTTTGCCATTTCCCGCACATACTTGTGCAGCATGAACAGCTTCGTGAATTAGAGTTTGAGTACCAATTTTTAGCTCGAAAACTACTGGGTTAATCCAAATTTTTTTGTTAGCTTCTTGTAATAACCCATAAGCACCTCTCTTTGGTGGTAGCTCAATTATTACCTGAAATCCAAACTTTTCTAATTTATTTTTTAAATATATAAATTTCCGCTCAGGGGTGGATACTTGAGAAAGTAATAATAAAGAATTTAACAGGAAAGTTTCTATCATTACAATTTATAATAATTTTGGTTTAAAACCCCGGAATTTAATTCTGAAAACCCGATATTTTTGAGGATTAAACGTCTTTTACAGCTATTTTTAGGTAAATAGACCACACGGTAAGGGCAATTCGTTAATTGCCCCTACGACAGACGTGGTTCAAATACATGAAAACTGCTTTAAGTCGGTGATGAAAAGCATATAACGGGATTTATTTAACTAAATCCTTCACCTTGTTCATAATACTCACGGAATCAATGCCTTGATGCGGAAATTGTTCCCATAAACCGCCGCAACCTTCTTTATGAGTGCCAAGATGCGCGTATTTGGGAGTAAATCCACGCTCTAACAGCCAGCTACCAAAACGACTGCCCAATCCAGTTCGACGGTTGAAAGACTCCACCACAAGTGCAAAAGGAGCATTGCCAATTTTTGCTATCATCTCTTCGTCAATAACGTTCAGGGTTGGTTTATTGATCAAACCTACATCCAGCCCTTCTTGCTGGAGACGCTCGACGGCATCGAGGGCACGATACAGAGCTTCCCCAAAGCTGATGATGTAGCCTTGAGTCCCTTCTCTAATCACCTCATCTTTACCAGGGACAAATTTATAATCACTACCAAAAAAGTCATGCCCGTTTTTGTCGAGAATGTTAGGTACTTTAGAACGGGTTGAGAAAATAAACCGCAGTCCCGGCTCAAAGAACACAGCTTCTACACAAGCTTTCATTTGATTAGCATCAGATGGAAAGTAAAGACGTGTTTCGTAGCCATCATCCAACCCATTGTCAGCAAACATATTGTTCAAACCGAAGTGGCAGGTATTATCTGCCATGTCATCGATCCCTGCATGAGAAAAGTGACAAAGTACATTGGAGTAGTTCAGCCGCGCCATCGTAATCTCTGAAATACACATTTCCAAGAAAGCGCTAAAGGTTGCGAAAATACCTTGTTTTCCTGCCTCCATCCCAAATCCAGCAGCAGCAGAAAAGTTACTCCGCTCCATAATGCCAGAGGAAATAAAAATTTCCGGGTATGCATCGTGAATCTTCTTCAAACCACAGGAGCCTTCAAGATCGCTATCGATGGCTCTGACTTTTTGCTTGCGTTCTGCTTCACTAATGCGACTTAAGACACCAACTACCGCATCACCGAACACATTGCGGTTAGCATCCCATTTGTTACTAGAGCCAAGAAAAGTGTAGGTTTGTTTCGGTTTTTGAATACTTTTGAGGTATTCGACAGCAGCAGTTTGTTGGCGTGATTCTAGATATTGAATTGCTAGCTCTACGGAAATCACATCATGACCGTGGGTAGAACCTTCTAACCCTACAATGCCAGGACACATAGGGCGTTTATTGATGATAGCAATTGGCCCAGGAGTCGTTACAGCTTCACAAATCCGACGGTATAAGTCGTCTAAGTCTTCCCCATTTCCTTCGAGTATCTTTAACCCATGCCCTTCTAAGGTTTTGGCAACGGTAAAACCGGGTAAATATTTGGAAGGATGTCCGGCAATTGTCACATCATTATCATCAATGATTAGTTTGACATTAAGATGTTGAGCGACAGCCAAGCGGGCAGCTTCAGCGTCGTTACCTTCCTGCTGAGAACCATCGGAACCAAGACAGAAAACAACTTTACCTGGATTGGCGATCGCCACACCATTGACGTAAGGCCACATATGCCCTAATCGTCCAGAACTAAACTTTACACCAGGAGTTAGCCCCAATTCCGGGTGTCCTGGTAAGCCGGAGTGGGCTTCGCGATAGTGTAGGAGTTTCTCACTTGGTAAGTCACCATGTAAAGCTGCCATTAGATACTGAGTTGCGACTCGATGTCCGGCTTCATCAAAGAAAATCGGCACAAATTGATCCGATGCTGCCCGAAACAAGGCATCAAGTATGACCACCTCTGGTACTGTGTCATAAGGCCCTCCAGTGTGACCACCCACCCCTCTAGCAGCTCCTGTCGCTGTAAAAAAGACGATCGCATCACGGCAGAGTTGAATATTTGTTTTTAAGCTCTCTCGTTGCTCTGGGGTAAGAGTCGCATTCGCTGGATTGAGAGTTAGAGGCTTGTAAGCACTCAAATCAATGGGAAATTGAATCTTAGTAACAGTCATTAAATTATTCCTTGGATTTAAACCGATTTAGACAAAACAAAAGCATTTGCAAACTTCGGAAAAAGCGCGACCTGTTGAAAACGCAGCTAAGATTGTTAAATTCCGCTTGCGTGAATGTGCTTGAATTTATTTAAAAGCGATCGGAAATATGCAGAAACCTGCACATCTATGAGTATAAACTCACAAACTGGCATTTTCAAGATCAAATATGCAACTTCAGGAAAATCAACTATGCTAACTGCGGAGCGACGACAATTCATCTTGGAAATTCTGCGTCGTGACAAAAAAGTGCTATCGTCGGAACTCAGCGCTGTTCTAAAGGTTTCTGAGGATACGATTCGTCGGGATCTGCGAGAACTAGCTGAATCCGGTTTTTTGCAGCGCGTTCATGGGGGGGCACTTCTGGTTTCTCCGGCTCTTGCTAGTTATGCCGATCGCCAAAAGCAAGCACCGAAAGAAAAAGAAGCGATCGCTCGGGCAGCAGCAAAATTGGTTTGTACAGGGCAGGTGGTAATTTTAGATGGAGGCACCACAACTCTGCAAGTAGCCCGTCATTTACCCTTGGATTTGCAAGCGACAATTATAACTAATAGCCCTCCCATTGCGATCGCCTTGGCGGAACATCCCCATGTTGAAGTTGTAATGTTGGGTGGACAACTCTACAAAAAAGCCTTAGTAAACGTTGGTACTACTACAGTTGAGGCATTACGGATGATTCGTGCAGATTTGTGCATGTTAGGGGTGTGTAGTCTACATCCAGAATTTGGGATTAGTGTAGCGAACTTGGACGAAGCGCATGTCAAACGAGCGATGATTGCTGGAGCAGCGGAGGTAGTTGGATTAGCCACAGAGGAAAAGTTAGACACTGCTGCTCCTTATGTTGTGCAGTCGATTCATGCACTAACTTACCTTGTCACGGCACCAACTGTATCTGATCGGATGCTAACTTCTTACAAAGCTTTAGGTTTGACGATCATCCGTGACGAGTCGGCTTGAACTGGTAGGGGGACTGGGGACTGGGGACTGGGGACTGGGGGACTGGGGACTAGGAAAGAAGCAAGGGAGCAGGGAGCAGGGAGCAAGGAAGAAGAGTTTTCCCCTCCGCCCCCTGCACCCCGCCCCTCTGCCTCTTTTCAATGCCCATTCAATAAGCTTGTAATGAACATTTGCTGAATGCTACCTTCTACAAGGTGACACAGGATTTGGAGCGGTTTTTAACCATGAAGGGTAGACACAAAGTAGCTTTTAGCTTAACATCGCTGATCAGTCTCAACTTAATATCTAATTTAGTTGCATTTGATTCTGCGAACGCCACACCACCGAGAACCCCAGACAAAAGTGTTAATTGCGAGATTTTAGTTGTGGGTGGTGGACTTTCCGGTGTAGCCACAGCTTACGAGGGATTATTAGCAGGGCGAACGGTTTGCCTGACGGAAATTACTGACTGGCTGGGAGGACAAATTTCTGCTCAAGGGACATCTGCGTTAGATGAACGCCCAACTCAGCGAGCTCTGAAATTCTATTCTCGCGGCTATCTAGAATTGCGAAACCGCATTGGGCGCAAATACGGTAAGCTTAACCCCGGTGACTGTTGGGTAAGTGAATCTTGTTTTCTTCCCCGCGATGCTCACACTATTTTGACTCAGATGCTTAAAGATGCTGAAAAGCAGGGCAAAGGAAAGCTGCAATGGTTTCCCAACACAGTAATTAAGGATTTGGAAATCGCTGCTGATGGCAAAATAATTAATAGTGCGATCGCAATCCAACATCAACCACCAAAAGGCGCACCACCTCTCAATACTTTTACTTTATCTCAAAGCATTGAAGATGCCTATCGCTACGAAAACTCATCTCGGTTTACTAAAACTATTCTGCGTTTCATCCCCAAGGCCACGAAAGGGGATGCTCCTAAATGGTACGTTATAGACGCCAGCGAAACCGGGGAAATTATCGCCCTTGCTGATGTTCCTTATCGATTAGGCATTGATGCCCGTTCCTACCTAGAACCTTCTGCTTCCAGCACCAATAACGATCCATATTGCCCTCAAGGTTTTACCTATACCTTTGCAATGGAGGCTACTAAGGAACCGCAACCGCAGACAATGCCCCCATTCTATTTACAATATGCGCCATATTTCAGCTATGAATTAACGCGACTGGCTAACTTTGATTTAGTTTTTACCTATCGTCGCATTTGGAGTCCAAACAAAGGGAAACCAGCAAAATTCGGCGGTGTAAGTTTTACTGCGGCTACGCCAGGGGATATCTCGATGCAAAACTGGACTTGGGGTAACGACTACCGCCCCGGAACAGCCAAAGATAACCTAATTTACACTCGCCAGCAGTTAGAAGCTACAGGGCAGTTACAACCAGGGGGTTGGATGGGAGGACTGCGAACAGAAAGCCTCCGCAGCGCTGAGGAAAATGCCTTATCTTTCTATTACTGGTTGGTAGCTGGGACGACAGATTCCCAATTGGGAGACGGTGTAAAGCAGCAGCAACCCAATAACCGCTTTGTTTCCGGTCTAAATTCGCCAATGGGGACAGTGCATGGCTTATCAAAATATCCTTATATGCGAGAAGGACGCCGCATTATTGGCCGGCCCAGTTGGGGACAGCCTGGAGGCTTTGGTATCTGGGAAATTGATATTTCTCGCCGAAATTATAATGATGAGTATTACCCCAAGACTCTGCCAGCAGATATGTATCGGAGGCTACGAGCAGCAGTTGCTGGTTTGGAAGCAGTATCAGTAATTGACGGTAAAGTTCCACCAGACAAAGCAATGCGACGGACTCGTTCTACCATCTTTCCTGATGCTGTGGGTATTGGTCACTACGCTATAGATTTCCATCCTTGTATGGTGAATAGTCCCCCAGAAGCCCCTGGAAACACAGAATATCCAGGCGAAAGACGTGGTGCTGGTCAAGCTTATCCCTTCCAAATTGCTCTGAGGGCGATGATTCCCCAGAAAATCGACAATTTACTAGTAGGAGGCAAAAGCATTGCTACTAGTCATATTGCTGCTGCCGCCTATCGGGTACACTCCTTTGAATGGTCATCTGGCGCAGCTGCGGGAACTGTTGCTAGTTTTGCTATCAAAAATGCGATCGCACCTTACCAACTAGTCGATGACTTACCTAAACAAGAGCCACAACTAGAAGCACTCAAACGGCTTTTGCAACAAAATGGCAACCCTACCGCCTTCCCAGATACATCTATTTTTAACGAAAACTGGGATAATTGGAAATAGATTGTCATTTGTCATTTGTCATTGGTCATTTGTCATTTGTCATATCAAGTCCGGTTAATCACTTATGATTACCGAATCTGTGCAAAAATCCTAAAAGCCTCTTCCCCCAGCAAGAATTGCGGTATAAATTGATAAGTCTTTAGCCGGACACGATATCATTCGTTATTGGTTAACGACAACGGACAAATGACAATGGACAAATGACAACGGACAACTAAACAATGAACTAAACTAATTACTTGCAGTATAGTTTTGTAAAATTATCTTGACCAATTGTTTTATGGTTACGACACTTTCAGCAGATGTTTACGGGATGTCCACAGCACCAACTATAGCTCCTGAACGGTCTAATCAAGTTACCCGTAAGACTTATCCGAATTACAAAGTGATTGTATTAAATGATGATTTTAATACATTCCAACATGTATCTGAATGTTTGATGAAATATATTCCGGGGATGAGTGGCGATCGCGCGTGGGATCTGACTAATCAGGTACACTATGAAGGTCAAGCGATCGTCTGGGTCGGGCCCCAAGAACCTGCGGAACTCTATCACCAGCAGCTGCGCCGAGCAGGTTTGACAATGGCACCTCTAGAAGCAGCTTAATTATCATGGGCAAACCCACCGTAGATCCCCTCCGCACGGCTTCGCAAAAAGCTGCGAGACTGGTTTGGAATCACTCGACACACCTTTCTGGTCTTATTCCTATTTTAGAACGTCTTTGTCAGCACGATGGTATCCAAACCGTGACGCCAGGAGTGATTGGGCGGGCAAAAGGTCACTGTCCAAAAATGCAACTGCGCGTCTCAGTACCGATTCGGGGAGGCTATAAAGTCATCGCCCGGCAGGGAAAGACGGTACAAGAGGTCTTTATTTTAACGACTTTACCCCAGGATCAACTAGAAGCAGCATTAGCGATCGCTATGAGATGTTAATCATCCCTCATACTCCTCAAAAGTATTGAATGGGGAATCTTACTTCTTTATTCAAAATCGGGAAAAGAGGAACTGTTTTGCCCAACGCCCGTAATGATTGCTGTTAGCGGATAGCTAGGGTTTAGCCCGTGCTGAGTAGGGAATCTCAACTTCTTTACTCAGAACTCGAAACTTGGAACTGTTTTGCCCAATACCCAAATGACTATTCCTCAACCCGATGTACTGCAAATTTGTGTAGAGGCAGACTAAGGATGCAGGAAAAAGTTAAGAAATATGACAGAGCCGTAGTTATTTTCAAAGTCATCAGCACAGATTCCCAGTCGGGTAACACCATTTTCTCTATGCCAAAAGCTACACAGTAAACTAGCCAGTAACTAAAGCTCATTCTAAACAGAATTCGCTCTGTTTCTTCCATCTCATTTGTTTGCTGCTTACCATTCCACAGTAACAACAGTCCAATAATGCAAGCGACAAAGGAAACAGCAACTACAGATTCGTGACAAAATATATTTAACGAATGCATTTGTGTTTATTCCCACATTTTTTCAGTTGAAATTCAGTCTAAAGGAATATTCCTTGCAGAAATACAAATTATTTACAAACCTCAATAGATTCAATACTGCTGAGTGAAAAATCTCACTTGCAACTCAGCACTCATAACTCCATTAACCTGTAAGACTAGTTACTAAAATTGAAGCGTTTGCAACAATTGCTCCTTCATGTATAAGAAACGTTTAAGTATTTCCAAGAAATGTATAATCAATTGCTGGAAAGGCTTAATACTTTGCAACAATTGCTTCTCTATGTATAAGAAACGTTTAAGTATTTCCAAGAAATGTATAAGCAATTGCTGGAAAGGCTTAATACTTTGCAACAATTGCTTCTCCATGTATAAGAAATATTTAAACTATTGCAGCAATTGTTGTAATTAACTTATGAGTTAATCTTACTTAAAAATCAATCAAAATTTTTTAAGTAAAATTAACTGCCCTCATCCCCCAACCCCTTCGCCCAAATCGGGAGAAGGGGAGCCAATTTTAAAGTCCATCTCCCAATTTGGAAGAGGGATTTAGGGTGAGGGCTTTTGATAAACATAATTTTGCGCCACTTTCCAATAACGCGAGAACCGTTTCAAGTCAACATAGCCGTCATAGTCAAAAAATGCTTCTACCTCTAACACTTCCACTGCTAGAGAACGCTCCATTTGATTACAGATATCATCAAACCGGGGACTAGGACTATTGGCTGTGACAACTAAATTGGCATCATGTTCTTGAGCAAAAGCTAAAATTTCTTGTACCACATTGCCACGGCGGATAACAACAGGTAACTCTAGCAAACATTCGTAGATAAAAGTCAGACGTTTAAGACTCAATTGCCATTCCTCTATCAAAGCCTCATCCCAAACCCAAATAGCTGGGGCATCGGGGTATTTTTGCAATGTGGGATTATTTGGACTGAGGCAATCTCCATGTACCCAAACAATTGGTTTATTCATTTTTTACCTTTCTTTCCCCGTTGCCAACTTTGGCTATTGGCTTGTTTGCTAAATTCCCCTTTGGGAAAAAGTCGCTGTTCTAATTCTTCATAACTGCCTTCAAAATCACAATGACCGTAAAGGGGACATTTCTGGCAATAAACGCCTTTGGTGTAGCGTTCTAAGTTCTCACGGTTGAAAAAATACGGTTTATGACTAAAAGTGCTAGCAACCCACTGCCATGACATATTATTACTAGCAGGATCTCCATCTAAAAGGTGTTCAAGAAACCACTTAGCTCCTGCTTGCCAACGAATACGCCGCCAATGGACAACATAAGCTGCTAGCCACATTCGCGCGTGGTTATGTAAATAACCAGTTTCTCTCAAATCACCACTAAAACTGTCAATGCAAACTCTGCCTGTAGTTCCTTCTCTGATATCTTGCGGCAATTCGGGTGCATATTCGTCCACAGTATAACCAGTTTTGTACTCTTCCTGGTCTTTCCAGATTTTATCCCCCAACTTCATATACAACCGTTGCCAATAGTCGCGCCAACCTAACTCGTTAATTAGTTTCGTGGAATCCTCTTGTTGCTGTACCTGATTGAGGACATAATCTCGAATTTCTCGCAAACTCAAAACACCATAGCGAATGTAAGGCGAAAGTCGCGTGACTGCACCTGTGAAGAAATTACGTGTTTGGGCGTAGCGAACTGGGTCGATTTTTTGCAGCGCTGTTTGTGCCGCTTTGCGTCCCCCCACAGTTTCGCTGATGTGGTTATCGCGTTCCGCTGCACCTGGGAATTGTTCGCGTAAGTAGGCTACCAACTCATTGCGGTTGGCAAATTCGCGTTGCATATCTTTAGGCATTATCAGCAAATATGAATGGTTACATGCGTAGGCGATCGCTCAATATATGTACAATTCTAAAGCGATATCCACGACGAGCTACGCTTACACAATCTCTCACACATCATCATGAGCAACATTCCCCAAGTTGGACAACCAGCGCCAAATTTTTCCACCCCTGACCAAAATGGCAATTTAGTCACTCTCGACGACCTCAGTAGTCAGTGGGTTGTCCTCTACTTCTACCCCAAAGATGATACACCCGGCTGTACCACCGAAGCGAAAGATTTCACCGAGTTGTATCAAGACTTCAGCGCACTAGGAGCGAAAATCTTAGGCGTAAGTCCAGATTTGGGTAAATCCCATTGTAAATTTATCAGCAAACATAACTTGTCGATCGCCCTTTTAAGCGACCCAGAACATCTTTTAATCGAAGCCTACGGCGCTTGGCGATTGAAAAAATTTATGGGCAAAGAATATATGGGTGTTGTTCGCTCAACCTTTCTAATTTCACCTGATAAAATTATTGTCTATACTTGGCCTAATGTAAAAACCAAAGGTCATGCTCAAGCAGTTTTAACTAAATTACGGGAATTAGCAGCCACGTAACGCAACTGGATGCAGGTATAGTTACAGCAATGCTAGGTAATATTGACTTATATACTGGCAAATCCTCACCCTGAAAATCCTGCATATTCCTTAGTAATGAATGGAGAAGATTTCCAATTTATTAAACTGATAAAACAAGATAAACCAATATATGCTTTATCTGATAGATTTACTTTATATAGACGCGAAAATGAATTATGTAAAGTCTTGAATATATTAAAAAAGATAGATCAAGCTTTAAGTTAATTATCTTTGTTATTCCTATCTAGGTTAATACTGGAACAGTGTCATAATAGTTATATTGCATCTTTTAAATAAATTATGGTTCAATTTATCCAAGCACAAAATGTCGGGCTTGCCTATTTGGAAGAAAGATTTAGCCTACAGCTAGTCAAAGATGAGACATTCTTCACAGAATGGTTTGAAAATTTACCGACAATTACAGATTTAGAAAAGCAAGATTTAGACAGAATAAAACTTCATTTTCTCCGTTTAGTCAAGCGTCCCCCTTTGTCAGAAGAAACGGTTAAATTAGTAGTTTTATCTCCTTTACTCAATTTAGCTGGATTTTATGATGAGCCTTTTTATATCAGAGGCGAGGAATCAATAGAAATTTCTGCGGAAGATGAAGGAGAAATCATTAGAGGTAGAATTGATGTTTTAGTTATTCAAGAACAATTCTGGTTGTTAGTAATTGAATCTAAAAGGTCTAGCTTTTCTCTTTTAGAAGCTATACCTCAAGCACTTGTCTATATGTTGGCTAATCCTAATCAAGACAAACCTACTTTTGGATTAGTAACAAATGGTAGTGATTTTATTTTCTTGAAACTTACCAAAGAGAATCAGCCAAGGTATGCTACATCTGACCAATTTACACTTTTGAAACGAAAAAGTGAACTGTATCAGGTTCTAAGTGTATTAAAAAATTTGAGTCAAAGCTTGAGTTAATAATTATGTCGATTCGTCCTATCTACCTTGATTGCCACGCTACTACACCCGTAGATGAACGGGTATTAGCAGCAATGCTCCCTTACTTCACAGAAAAATTTGGCAATCCAGCAAGTATTAGTCATGTTTATGGTTGGGAAGCAGAAGCTGCTGTTAAGCAAACGCGAGAAATTTTAGCAGCAGCAATCAACGCCATACCAGAAGAAATTGTGTTTACGAGTGGTGCAACAGAAGCAAATAATTTAGCTATAAAAGGTGTTGCCGAAGCTTATTTTAAAAAAGGTCAGCATATTATTACTGTTGCCACTGAACATAGTGCAGTTATTGATCCTTGTAATTATTTAAAAAGTCTCGGTTTTGAAATTACTATTCTCCCTGTCCAGAAAAATGGATTGATTGATTTAACTGAGTTAAAAAAAGCTTTCCGTCCTGAAACAATTTTAGTATCGGTGATGGCTGCAAACAACGAAATTGGCGTGTTACAGCCTTTGTCAGAAATTGGAGAAATGTGCCATGAACACAACATCATTTTCCACACCGATGCCGCCCAAGCTATTGGTAAAATTCCCTTAGATGTGCAAGCGATGAAAATTGACTTGATGTCGCTAACAGCACATAAAGTATATGGCCCCAAAGGCATTGGAGCGCTGTACGTCCGCAGGCGTAACCCCAGAGTGCAACTGGCTCCCCAGCAGCACGGTGGTGGACATGAGCGGGGAATGCGTTCTGGTACATTGTATACACCGCAAATCGTCGGCTTTGGGAAAGCTGTAGAAATCGCTTTGGCTGAACAAGCAACAGAAAACCAACGCCTCACCCAATTAAGACAAAGATTATGGGAACAGCTATCGCAAGTTGAAGGAATTCATCTCAACGGACATCCGCAACAGCGATTGGCGGGAAACTTGAATGTTAGTGTTGAGGGAGTGGATGGAGCCGCACTTTTGCTAGGATTACAGCCAGTAATGGCGGTATCTTCTGGTTCAGCTTGCTCATCAACAAATACTGCACCTTCCCATGTTCTCACAGCATTGGGACACCCCCAACAGCTGGCTTATGCCTCAATAAGGTTTGGCATTGGCAGGTTTAATACAGAAGAAGAGATTGATATTGTAGCAAAACATGCGATCGCTACTATTCAAAGTTTACAAAATAAACGGTAAGCATGAAAACCAGCAATACCTCTTTTGTGGGCAATTGTATATTTAAGAAGAGATATCTGTACGATTTCCCATATCAAAAACATTAAATTCAATTCCTTCTAACTTCAGCCTCAAAGCCTCTAATAAGAGGTTTACCCTTTCTTCGATATAAAATGGTTAGGGCGTTTTCTGGAAGTGCATTGCCTCTTGAGCATTTCAGATTTTAGAAAATCCTTGCAACTTTTCTTCCATGCCAGCATTGCCCTGTAAGCCGCCTGTATGTACTAGAAGCAATGATTCGCCTTTACAAAAAAATCCTTGCTGTAGTAAATCCATCACTCCGTAAAACATTTTTGCGGTATACACGTAATCGAGAGGTATGCCATGTTCCTGTGTAAACTGTTGGCTAAACAGTAGTAACTCGTCGTTCACCTTTGCATAGCCGCCGAAGTGATAATCACATACCAATTCCCAAGAAGCGGGAGAACTATATGGTGCAGGTAAATCAGAGGTGAGGTAATTTGTCAATAAAATTTCGATTTCTTGTACGAGAAATGACCCATTTTTTAGTACGGGAAATGCGATCGCTTTTTGTCCTTCATGCAACGAAAGCGCAATCCCCGCTAGTGTGGTAGCTGTACCGCAGGCTACGCATATATGATTAAAGGCGTAGGCGTAGCCAGCCGTAGGCATCGCATCACCAACTATTTCTATACAGCCGCGCACACCATTTAAATTACTCCCGCCTTCGGGAATGATAAACACTTCACCAAAACGTTGTCGCAGATATTCTTCTAACGCTGGTGTGTTGCGCTGTCGATACATTTCACGGTTCAGGTACACAAGCTGCATACCTTGTTGTACAGCAAAACTCAGTGTAGGATTCAGCGGTAGCCTCTCCTCTCCACGAATTACGCCGATGGTGCGAAAACCAAAAAGATTACCAGCCGCCGCAGTTGCATAGATGTGATTGGAATAAGCGCCACCAAAGGTTAGCAGCGTTGTGAAATTTTTCTCCTTAGCCTCCAAAAGATTGTATTTCAGCTTAAACCACTTGTTGCCGTTAACCCACGGGTGCATGAGATCCAAACGCAGCACATACAGATTAACACCAGCGTGATGGGCGATTTTGCTGTTGATTTGTTGTATAGGGGGAGGAAGAAAGGTTAACGACATGCGTAAACATTGTAACTTGGTATTTACATTTTCTCACATCCATTATTGAAGATAAAAGTAATGATAAACATCGAGTAATTCAATGGTAATTCAAGCTAAATGATGAATAAAACTTTCTGATGATTATCTTTAGAAATTGGCATTTTACTAATTGAGTATTTTAGGTAAATATAAGAAGCAGAACACTCGCTTCAGATAAGAATCTTTTTGGAGAGAATAAATGGTTGCACTCATAGAGCTTACTCAAATTACTCCCAACCCAGGACGTTTGACGATTCAAACTGTTGAAATTGCTTCTCAAACGACAGCTATTCGTTGTCTCGACTGGGATAGAGAACGTTTTGATATCGAGTTCGGTTTACGTAATGGTACAACCTATAATTCTTTCTTAATTCAAGGAGAAAAAATTGCCTTAGTTGACACATCTCACCGCAAGTTTGAGCAATTATATCTTGAGGTAGTGGTGGGATTAATCGATCCGACTAAAATAGACTATTTGATTATTAGCCACACGGAACCTGACCACAGTGGCTTAGTGAAAAATATTTTAGAATTAGCTCCCTCCATTACTGTTGTTGGTGCTAAGGTAGCTATTCAATTTTTAGAAAATATGGTTCACCAGCCTTTTAAATCAATGCAGGTGAAAAGTGGAGAGCGATTAGATTTAGGCAACGGACACGAATTAGAATTTATCTCTGCACCCAACTTACACTGGCCTGACACAATCTTGACCTATGACCACAAAACTTCCACTCTCTACACCTGTGATGTGTTTGGGATGCACTACTGTGATGACCACACTTATGATGAAAATATCACCTTACTTGAGGAAGATTTTCAATATTATTATGATTGTCTCATGGGGCCTAATGCCCGGTCTGTTTTGGCAGCTTTAAAGCGGATTGAAAAGTTAGAAATAGCAACTGTTGCTACCGGACATGGCCCTTTATTACAACACTATATCTCCGAATGGCTTGGACGGTATCAAAACTGGAGTTTAGAACAAGCAAAAACAGAGACTTTAGTGGCTCTATTTTATATTGAAGATTACGGGCATAGCGCGTATTTAGTCCGTACCATAGCTCATGGATGCGCGAAAACAGGCGTGGCAATAGAATTAGTAGACTTCAATAGTGCCGAGCCTCAAGAAGTTCGAGAATTAGTTGCACAAGCCTCTGGTTTAGTAATTGGAATGCCAGCCCAATCTTCGGCGATGGCTCAAGCGGCTTTAAGTACGATTTTAGCTGCTGTTAATAAGAAGCAGGCAATTGGTTTATTAGAGTCGGGAGGGGGAGAAGATGAACCAATTTACCCGTTACGTAATAAGTTCCAAGAACTGGGATTAACTGAAGCTTTTCCTCCTATCTTGGTTAAGGAAACTCCTACTCAAGCAACGGAACAGCTTTGTGATGAAGCGGGGACAGATATGGGTCAATGGTTGAACCGCGATCGCACCATTAAACAAATCAAATCTATCAATACTGAACTAGAAAAAGCTTTAGGGCGGATTACCACAGGGTTATACATTATCACCGCCAAAAAAGGAGAAATTCAGAGTGCAATGTTGGCTTCTTGGGTGACACAAGCGAGTCTTGAGCCTTTGGGAGTTGCGATCGCAGTATCCAAAGATCGAGCAATTGAATCCTTGATGCACGTTGGCGATCGCTTTGTTTTAAATGTTTTAGAAGAAGGCAAATATCAAGGATTAATGAAACATTTCCTCAAGCGTTTTGCTCCTGGTGCAGACCGTTTTACTGGAGTGAAAACATATCCAGCTAAAAATGAATCGCCCGTTTTAGCTGAAGCTTTAGCTTACATGGAATGTGAAATTACCAGCCGCATGGACTGTGGAGATCATTGGGTAATTTATAGCACAGTCCAAACTGGAAGAGTTTCCAAGCTAGATGCACTTACCGCTGCCCATCACCGCAAAATTGGCAATCATTACTAATTTGTAATTTGTCATTCTCCTTTATTTCCCCTGCTTCTTACAGACGCGATTCATCGCGTCTCTACCCACCCTTGTACAGACGCGATGAATCGCGTCTCTCAAAAAACTATGTATAAATCTGTTGAAAATACCCCGATTAGCATGTACGAAATCAATCGGGGGCGCGTTGTGCGAACCTTGGAATTTATCCAAGATATAATTGTAATTTCTTTGTGTATCGGTTTATTTAGCTTCATGGTGCTTCAGGTGAGAGATATGTTTCTCTCCTTACTTCCGCCTCTAGATTTTCATGCTGTTACTGCCGATATTCTCTTTTTACTTATCTTAGTTGAGTTATTCCGACTGCTGATTATTTACCTACAGGAACATCGAGTATCTATTGGGGTAGCTGTTGAAGTTTCCATTGTTTCTGCTTTGCGAGAAGTCATTGTTAAAGGTGTTCTAGAAACAAGTTGGAGTCAAGTTTTAGCAACTTGTGCCTTTTTATTAGTGCTGGGAATACTACTGTTTCTCAGAGTTTGGCTACCCCCGACCTTTGAAGGTATAGACCCGGAACAAGAAGCATCTAAACGCTATAGAAGCCGAGCCAAGTCTGAATTAACACAAACCAATGGTCATTAGGCACAAGCAGGGGGAGTAGGGGAGGCATAGAGAAAGAACTATTAATTATTTATTCATCCCCAATGCCCAATCCCCAATCCCCATAAGAGAGGTTATTATGTCTACTGTCACATTAACGTCCAACCATAGCAGAGATGTACAAGTTGCTGAAATTGGTAAAAATACTCTGATTATGCGATCGCGGACTTGGGACAGATTAAAATTTGAGGTGGAATATTCCCGCCAACGAGGAACTACAGCAAATTCTTATCTGATTCAAGCTGATAAAAAGGCTTTAATTGACCCTCCCGGCGAATCTTTTACCGAAATTTACCTTGAGCAACTTGCACAACATCTAGATTTCATCTCCCTCGATTACATTGTTCTCAGTCATGTCAATCCCAACCGCAGAGCAACCTTGCGAGTATTGCTCTCTCTGGTTCCTCAAGCCACTCTCATTTGTTCTCGCCCCGCCGCCAATGCTCTAAAAACTGCCTTTCCTGAATTTGAATCACCTATTCAAGCGATGCGATCGCAGGATACTCTAAATTTAGGACAAGGACATCTTCTATCATTTATCTCTGTACCGACTCCTCGGTGGGCGGATGGACTTTGTACCTACGATGCTGCTACAAAAATACTCTACACAGACAAACTTTTTGGCGCTCATATTTGCGAAGATACTTTGTTTGATGAAGATTGGAAGGGTTTAGATGCGGAACGTCGTTACTATTTTGAATGTCTCCATGCGCCCCAAGCCAAACAAGTCGAAGTAGCCTTAGATAAAATATCGCTTTTGGGAGCCAGATGTTATGCCCCAGCACACGGCCCAGTTGTTCGTTACAGCCTCAGTCGTTTTACCTATGATTACCGTCAATGGTGTCAAGGACAAAAATCTCAAGAATTGAGTGTCGCTTTGCTCTATGCTTCTGCTTATGGAAATACAGCAATTATGGCGAATGCGATCGCTCAAGGTTTGATTCAAAATGGAGTTAATGTTGAATCAATCAACTGTGAACTAGCTGATTCTGCGGAGATTAACCGCATTGTAGAATCCTGCGATGGCTTGATTATCGGCTCACCCACATTAGGCGGCCATGCACCGACTCAAATTCAAACCGCTTTAGGAATAGTTCTCTCGGTGGCGGCTAAAACTAAGTTAGCAGGGGTGTTTGGTTCTTACGGTTGGAGTGGCGAGGCGATAGATTTAATCGAAAGCAAGCTCAAAGATGCAAATTATCAACTAGGGTTTGAAACAATTCGGGTGCGTTTCAGTCCGACTCCTGAAATTCTTCAACAGTGTCAAGAAGCAGGTGCTTTTTTTGCTCAAAACTTGAAGAAAACTAAAAAACTGCGTTCTTCCCGTCAGATTATGACAGAAACTCATGTAGATCGTACCGAACAAGCGGTGGGTCGGATTGTTGGTTCTCTGTGTGTTGTGACAACTCGTGATGAAGAAACTCACAAAGGGGTTTTAACTTCTTGGGTATCGCAGGCAACTTTTAACCCGCCAGGAATTATGATTGCGATCGCTAACGAGCAAAATGCAGATTTAATGCATCATCCTGGCGATAAATTTGTGCTGAATATCCTTAAAGAAGGAAGAAATGTCCGCCGCTATTTTTCTCGTCACAGCACTTTAGGAGATAATCCCTTTGCGAATCTTGCCACAAAAACTGCTCTGAATGGTTGTTTGATTTTGAATGAGGCATTAGCCTATTTAGAATGTACAGTGCAAAATCAGCTGGAATGTGGCGACAGATGGTTAATTTATGCCGTCATCGATCGCGGTGAAGTGTTAGAAAATGATGGTGTCACGGCTTTGGAACATCGGAAATCTGGCAGCTATTATTAATCTGACTGTTCACTCTTATCTAAAAAACTTCTCTGTTTGTAGAGCTACGGTGTTACACACAAGTCTTTTAGAGTTGCAATGACATTGTTTTAGCTAACAATGCCATTGTTTCGGCTGACAAGAAACTCATTATTGATTGCACGAGCGATCGGGTTATATATTTTAATATTATCAAAACTCTATTTCTTATAATATTAAATAATATTTAAATGTTATTTGTATATATTTCAAAAGTAAAAAGTTTAAAATTGTTTATTTTTGTAAAAAATATATGGTAAGGTACCACTTATAAAAACTATAGTGTATCTATAAAGTTTAAGTAGTTTAAAAATTTCAAAAAGTAGTTTTTCAAGCAATGAAGTCTTTACTCAGGACTAAGTAATTGTTAAAATTGCAATTTTGAGCTTGATAAAAGCTGCAACTACTCTAAGGCCATACATTGGCTTTATTCTTATATCAATTTCGTACAAAATTACTTTGTACGGCATAAATTTGCATATTTCGTTGGCAAACTCTCAAGCAAAGAGTATTTAATTACTTGAGAGATTACTTTTGCTGGTTAGCTTTAGCTTGTGAATAATTAGTATTCACAACAAACAGTGGTGTTTCATTTTGTGTGTGAGGAACGAGTGTGAATTACTACCAATTAATGTGTACAAAAAGAGTCAATTGGCTGTGCTTACTTACTGCTTTAATTTCGCTGGGTACATCTCCTGCAACTGCTCAATCAATTGCTGACAATCCTGTAAACAATTTTGAGAGCGCAGACAAAGACAACAGTAGCGGAGTTTCAACTAATTCTAATTTTCTAGAATCGAATGCGATCGCTCAAGTAAACTCAGTATCTCAATTATCTGATGTTAAGACAACAGATTGGGCATTTCAAGCACTGCAATCGGTAGTGGAACGTTACGGTTGCATTGTGGGATATCCTGACAGTACTTATAAAGGAAATCGTGCCTTAAGCCGTTATGAATTTGCTGCTGGCTTGAATGCTTGCTTAGATAGAATCAACGAACTGATTGCTACTAGTACTGGTGACTTAGTTAAGAAAGAAGATTTAACTACTCTCCAAAAACTCCAAGAAGAATTTACATCTGAACTTGCAGCACTGCGGGGTCGAGTAGATGCCTTAGAAACTCACACAGCTACTTTAGAAAAGCAACAGTTTTCTACCACAACTAAACTTAATGGCGAAGCTATTTTTTCTTTGTCCACAGCAACAGGTGGAGAACCAGGCAGCCAAGATTCTAAATTAGCCTTTAATAATCGCGTCCGGCTCAATCTTACCAGCAGCTTTAACGGCAGTGATTTGTTGATTGTTGGACTTCAAGCTTACAACTTCAGATCGAGCGGTTCATTTTATGAAAGAGGAACCATTCAAGGCCAATTACTGCCGAATTCAAGTTCTTTTGGCGCAGGCTCAACCAAGTTAAGTTTTGAACCTCAATTTTCTGGCTTTAACCCTCAGACATTACAACCCGACGGCGGAGCAAACTCAGTTAGTCTTTACAAGCTAGCTTACGTCTTACCGTTGTCTCAGAAATTCGTTGTCTTTGCTGGAACTAATGCAGAGATTACAGATGTTTTTCCTGCAATCACTCCCTACGCCAGCGATAGCCAAGGTGCAATCTCTCGATTTGCAGGTTACAACGCTGCTGTCAGAATTACAGGAGGCACTTCTGGTACGGGTTTATTAGCGGGTGCTGGTTTCTTGTGGAATCCTTCAAAACAGGTGGGACTTGGAGTTATTTATGGTAGTGGTTCGGCTCCGATATCAGAAGATCGCGGTCTTTTGAACACACCTTTGGGAGGAGGTTTCTTTAACGGTACACAAGCAATTGCTGCCCAACTAACCCTCAAACCAATCTCAACTATTGATATCGGCATCAACTATGCACACAGCTACCACACAATCAACATTCTAGGTACAGGTTTGGGTAGTGCAGATATTGCTTCTATTCAATTTACTCCCAATGCAGCACAGCTGGCGAGGTTTGGCGGTAACGCAACATTAGCAACTCTTGATGAGCCAATCAATGTAAATTCTGTTGGTGCAACAGTAACGTGGCGGTTTGCGCCGAAAACATCCTTGTCACTATCAGGTGCATTACTTTTTGCTAATCTGTTGAATGTAGATGCCTCTACAACCTTTAGTAGCTGGTCGGCTGGGTTGCATTTTAGAGATATATTCCATGAAGGGAACACCGCCGCCGTCATTTTTGGACAGCCGCTTTACCGACAATCTGTAGCGGGAATTGCTTCTCGTCCAGAAGACGCGACTCCCTACCATTTAGAAACATTTTATAACTATCGGGTTAATGACAATATCTCCATTACCCCTGGTGTATATTTCATCTTCAGTCCCGAAGGCTTTAGTGCTAATGACACAGCAATTGTAGGCGCACTTCGCACTACTTTTAGCTTCTAGAGCGCCAGTTCAGTAGAAGTAGTTAACGAAAAATGCAGTTGGGTGAATGTTGTTTAAATCGAATATCTAGGTTCGTTAATCGCTTCACTCAACCCTTTTTCGGGACTATCCAAAATTTAGCTGATTAATATTGAAAACATCCTTTCTTAATTTTACTAAAAATAAAAGGTCGCCCTAAATACTCTCCTAACCTAGACTTGCAAGCAGGTAGTCCTAATTTTGCGCGAAATTCTTCGTCATATACTGCTTCTTCCCAATTTTCTGCCGATTTAATCTGCTCGTTCGTCATGATACAAAGAGATTTTCCAGGAACTTTACTCATTGTCGGCGAATCTTAGTGCCAGTCCCCCATACCCAATATCGTGATCTAAGATTGTTGGGTATTCTATAAATTGCGATCGCCACTATACGGATGATTGAAGTTGAACATCTGAGTAAAATATACGGCTCTACCCCAGCGATTACTGATGTCACCTTTAGCGTCGAGCCTGGGGAGATTTTAGGGTTGTTAGGCCCCAATGGCGCTGGAAAAACCACAACCATGCGGATTCTGGCTGGTTATTTACCGGCAACCAATGGAAATGCCCGGATTGCTGGTTATGATGTCCATGAAAATTCCCTGGCTGTGCGCCAACGCATTGGTTATTTACCGGAAACACCACCGTTATATCCAGACATGACAGTGGAGGGATTTTTGCATTTTGTCGCCCGAATTAAGGGAGTTCCAGCAGGCGATCGCCCCAATAAGGTGACAGCGGCTATCGAACGCTGCAACTTAGAAGATAAGCGAAAGGTAATTATCCGCAAACTCTCAAAAGGATACCGCCAAAGAGTCGGAATTGCTCAAGCGATCGTCCACGATCCACCAGCGATCATTTTGGATGAACCTACCGTTGGACTCGATCCCCGGCAAATAATTGAGGTGCGGAATTTAATTAAAAGCCTTGCTGGTACTCACACAATTATTCTTTCCACGCATATTCTGCCAGAAGTGAGTATGACTTGCAGCCGCGTTGCCATTATCAATCGCGGTAAAGTGGTGGCAACAAATACCCCAGAAAACTTGATGACTCAGTTGACAGGTGGTTCCGGGTATGAGTTGGAAATAGAAGGTGAAGCTGCCTTAGCGAAACAGGTATTGCAAAAAGTTGCGGGTGTGAGTCTGATAGAATCAATTCCCACAGCCGGAATCCACGGGCATCAACCCCAGGAAAATCGCGCTTACCTGCGGGTGATATCGCAACCAGGAAAAGAACCAGGAAAGGATATTGCCACAACATTAGTGCGTGCAGGATTCGGTTTACATGAACTGCGGCGGGTTAACGCTACCTTAGAAGATGTATTCTTGCAACTGACCACAGAAGAAAAGAATTTCGATCCTGAGGTAGACTTAGCAGCAGACAAAGAAGGAGAAGCAGCGTAAATGGGTATAGTGCTGAGTAATATTATTGCCATTTATCGCCGAGAGTTACAGAGTTATTTTGTATCACCCTTAGCTTATGCGATCGCAGGCATATTTTGGTTCATCGCCGGGTTATTCTTCGTGATGATTTTGCTAGGGCCAGACGGCATTTTGGTAGGAGTTGCGGCAATAGATGCACAAGGGCAACAGCTGGGAGTACCAGTACCGCCGATAGATGTCCCCTATGAATTTGTCCGAGCATTTTTGGATCGTATGGGATGGCTATTGTTGTTTATCCTGCCAATACTTTCAATGGGACTCTATGCCGAAGAACGGAAGCGGGGCACTTTAGAATTATTAGCCACCTCACCAATCACCAATTGGGCGGTAGCTGTAGGTAAATTATTAGGCGTGATAACATTTTTCATCACAATGGTTGTACCCATGCTAGTGTTGGAAGCGATCGCTATCAGCGGCTCAAATCCACTAATGACGCCCTCAATTCCCTTCCTGGGTCATTTTGGATTAATCTTACTAGCAGCAGCAATTTTGTCTGTAGGAATGTTTATTTCTTCATTAACAGACAGCACAATTTTGTCTGCCGTTCTTACCTTTGCAGTAATCTTATTATTGTTATTGATTGATTTAATTGCCAAAATTGTCCCTGGCCCCGTGGGCGAAGCTTTGGGTTATCTGTCGTTGCTGAAACATTACAACACTTTAATCCAAGGCATTTTTGATACTAGCGGTTTAGTTCTATTTGCCAGTTACATTTTTTTGGGCATTTTTCTCACCGCTCAATCAATTGATGCACTGCGCTTTCAAAGGCAGTAGTTATATAAGTTATGAGTTAAAAGTTAGGAGTGAGGAGTTGAAGAAAAATCCAGAATCCAGAACAAGAAAGTGGGAGAATTAAACCCGTTTATTCAGATGCTCTCTACGAAACGCTGCGCTATCCGCCAGCTAGACATAATTAAATTCTGAATTCTGGCGACTGACGCCTTTATTCTGTTTTATTAAAACTCATAATTCCTAACTCCTAATTCCTCACTTCAGTCTAAATAATATGAAAATAGTTGCAAAAAAGAAATTATGGAAATATCTGTTTTGGTTAGGCCCATTCCTAATTACTGTCGGCTTAACAGTTGGGTTAGTCTCTGAACAGTGGGGATTAATTCCATTAGTATTTCTGATTGCGGGAATTGTCATCAGTGGGTTGGGGATAATATGGCAAAGCTACCAGAGTAACTGGTGGAACCGCCGTTCTACCCAAGCAGGAACTAATGCCCTAGTGGCGACTCTGGCAGTATTGGCAATTTTGGGATTGATTAACTTTTTGGGAACTCGCTACCACTTGCGGGCAGACTTAACAGAAGCTCAATTGTTTACCCTTGCGCCGCAGTCACGCGAATTAGTAAGTGTCTTACCACAGCCAGTTAAAGTGTGGGTATTTGATATTAACCAAAATCCCCAAGACAGAGAACTGCTAGAAAATTATCAGCGCCAAAGCTCAAAATTTAAATATGAGTATATCGATCCCCAAGCTAGACCAGGACTTGCAGAGAAGTTTGGTGTAAAAGATTATGGAGAAGTTTATTTAGAATCTGGAGATAAACGGCAATTAGTACAGACGGTAAATGAAAATGAGCGCCTGTCAGAAATCAGATTAACTAGTCGCCTGCAACAACTAACAAATTCAACCACAGCCAAAGTTTACTTACTCCAAGGTCATGGCGAACGCCAACTTTCGGCTGGTAAAGGTGCAATATCACAAGCAGTTCAGGGATTAGGCGACAAAAATTTCACAACATCACCGCTGAATTTGGGAGAAACTTCCAAAGTTCCTCAAGATGCCACCGTCGTAATAGTAGCTGGCCCCAAGCGAGGACTGTTTGAGGGTGAAGTCAAAGCCTTGCAAGAATATCTGAATCGCGGTGGTAACTTACTGCTGATGATTGATCCTAATACCGATCCCAAACTTAACAGCTTGCTACAAGAGTGGGGTGTGCGTCTGGATAATCGTTTAGCAGTAGATATTTCTGGGGAAAGCGTCGTGGGACTTGGCCCTGCTGCACCCTTAGTGACAGAATACGGAAAACATCCAATTACTAAAGATTTCGGTAACGGCAATTCTTTTTATCCAGTTTCCCGACCACTAGAAATTACCTCTGTACCTGGCGTTCAGGCTACTCCACTGCTACGAACCAAACCTTATCCCAGCAGTTGGGCAGAAAGCGACCTCCAAAGCGAAAAATTGGAGTTTAATGCAGATAAAGACCTGAAAGGGCCTCTGACCTTAGGTGTTGCTTTAACAAGAAAACAAACACCCAAATCTACTTCCACTCCCCAAGCTTCACCCACACCTTCACCTCTACCATCACCAACCACCCAAAGCAAGACTAATCCTACTCCTTCACCCTCACCCAAGACTCCGCAAGCGTTACCCCTACCATCACCCACCACTCAAAGCAAGGCTTCCCCTGCTTCCCCTGCTTCCACTCCTTCCCCCACTCCCTCATCTCAAACAGCCGCTGAGTCTCGGTTAGTGGTTTTAGGAAATTCTAATTTCGCCACTGATGGTTTGTTTCAACAGCAACTAAATGGAGATGTATTCCTCAACTCAGTTACTTGGCTGAGTCAACAGGATCAGCAACCCCTTTCCATTCGCCCCAAAGAACCGAAAAATCGGCGGATAACCCTGACAACCACCCAAGCCAATCTTTTAATATTGTCATCTCTGTTGCTTTTACCCTTAATTGGGTTTGCGATCGCAGTTATTATTTGGTGGAAACGACGGTAGAGTTAAGAATTCTCCCTCAGATCCAATGACAAATGACAAATGACAAATGACTAAAAAATGAAATTGCCACGAACGACTTTAATTTTGATACTGCTAGCGCTGGGTTTAGGTGGTTTTGTTTACTTCTATGAAATCCGTGGTGCAACTGTGCGAGAAGAAACAAAGGAGCAAAAGCAGAAAATTTTCTCTTTTGCAGAAGATGATGTCCAGTATTTAACAGTCAAGACAAATAAAATCACTCTTAATCTGGAACGTAACCCTGAATCTTCTAGTAACCCCAAGTGGTTAATCAAATCCCCGATATCGGGCCCAGTAAATGATGCTATTGTTTCTTATTTAATGGATTTATTGGTCAAAGGTAATAGTGAGCGTACTTTATCAACTCCAGCAAAACAGCTTGGAGAATTTGCCTTAGCTCCACCCCAAGCAACTATTAATATCATCCTGAAAAACCGACAAAGCCATCAGTTGATTTTGGGTAAATCTAACTTTAACGGTCGTTTCTTATATGCTCAAGCTGACCCTACTGCTAAATCCGATGGAAATATAAATGTGCTGTTAGTATCTACAGATTTTGCAAATGCCGTAAATCGGGAACTATCAGAGTGGAAACAACCTGTAGATAATAGTCAGAAACTTCCTCCGCTCACCATTCCTAAGCCAACTCCGACAAACAGCAAATAATTAATTCAAAATCTGGCGCTATTACTATGACAAATCCGACAGCAACATTGCTGATTTCCTGCCCCGACCAACGCGGACTGGTGGCTAAATTTGCCAATTTCATCTATTCTAATGGTGGTAATATTATCCATGCAGATCAGC
>NZ_JABXKQ010000038.1 GCF_017114945.1 Nostoc sp. JL34 | reverse complement strand
TCAATAGCTTGGTACAACTCGAAACGCCCCGCAGGTTGGGAAAGCAAAGAACGTCCTGATTTTGTGCCTAAGGTTGAGAAAGAAGAAACTCCGGGTCTGGGTGAACCGAAGTCGTAATTTAGTCATTAGTTATTAGTCATTAGTCATTAGTTATTAGACTATAGACTTTTGACTATGATTAGTTCTGCACTTCAACCCAACGGCGGTAAAGCTTTTGAATTTGTTTGAGAAGCAGAGTGTGAGCGGGTTGAGTTGAGTCATTCTGCTTGGCTATATCCTGCAATTCCGTCAGAAGTCTGGCTTCTTCGACGGCAACTTCACCGTCGCTATAAATTAAGCCACTGATGGCTTCAATCAGATTTTCACAATCTTCAAGGCTGGGGCGATCGCCTAAATACTCCCGCACCCAGTCGTAGCATTCTTTTGGCTGTACAGGAACTAATTCGTACAGCCAAGGCTTAATTTCTGGATCGTTAGCCAAACCTTTTGCTTGAGCTATTTCGCGCAGATATTGCCGTTCTTCTGGCTGGATTCTGCCATCAATCCAGGCTGCTCCAATCAGGATTTTAACTAAGTTTTTCACATTGGAAGGGGTAACCATTGCTGCCTCCTCTGGTAGATTCAGGCCTCCACCAAATCGTACAATCCCAAACAGTATTCACTCGGAATTATTGGTTTTTCTTAAGCGCACCATAAAAAAGCCATCCATGTCCTGTCGATGGGGCCAGACTTTAAACCAACCTTGAGGCGTGCTATGGGCAAAATCAGGTAACTCAACGCCATTGGGTGACTCAATTTGCCAATCAGGTGACTCGGCTAAAAATGCCGAAATTACTTCTTCATTTTCTGCTGGATGCAATGTACAGGTGGCATAAACTAATACACCATCAGGTTTGACAAAAGTGGATGTATGTGTTAGTAATTCTTGTTGCAGCACCGAAAGTTCGCGGACAGATTCTGGTGTCTGTCGCCAACGCGCATCAGCATGACGGTGCATGGTTCCCAAACCAGAACATGGAGCATCGAGCAATACGCGGTCTGCGGTGTTTTGAAATTGCTTGGAGTGGCGGCTGTCGCCAGTGTAAATTTGAATAGATTGTAAATTTAGCCGTTGAGAATTTTCTTGGAGTTTGCGAAGACGAGAAGGAGTGCGATCGCAAGCCCAAATTTTCCCTTTATCTCCCATTAACTCAGCAATGTGGGTTGTTTTCCCCCCTGGTGCAGCACAGGCATCAATTACCACTTCACCTGGTTGGGGGTCGAGCAAATGACCTACCAATTGAGCGCTAGCATCTTGTACAGTCCACCAACCTTCTTTAAAACCAGGTAGTTTTTGAATTGACCCAGTATTACCAATAAATCGTAAAGCTTGGGGTAAATGAGGAATCCGTCTCACCAAAACACCAGCAGATTGCAAAGCCGCCTCAACTTCCTCAATAGAAGTGCGAAGTGGGTTGATGCGTAAGTCAATTGTTGGTGATTGGTTCATCCATTCACACAGTTTTTCTGTGTCGGCCAAACCCAGTTGTTCTAACCAAACTTGAATAATCCAGTCAGGAAAGCTGTGTAAAATACCCAAGCGTTCCACAGGGTTTTCTGGAAGTTCTAACGGATCAAAATGGGGAAGTAACAAAGAATCTTTCTCCTCTGCCCCTCTGCCCCCCTGCCCCTCTGCTCCTCTGCCCCCCTGCTCCTCTGCCCCCCTACTCCTCTGCCCCCCTGCTCCCCTGCCCCCCTGCTCCCCTGCTTTTCTAAGATACTGGCGTAATAAACCGTTAACAAAACCCGTGAGTCCAGAAAAACCGTTTTCTTTAGCGAGTTGGACTGTGGTATTAACAGCAGCTGAGGCGGGAATACGCTCTTGATAACGCAGCTGGTAAAAGCCCAGATGTAAGATGGTGCGGAGGTCTTGTGGTTGTTGATGAGATTTCTTTTTGGCGAATTGATCGATGAGAGTATCAAGAGTGCGCTGCCTTCTGACGCTCCCATAAACCAATTCTGTCACCAAGCGGCGATCGCAATCAGGCAAATTAAATTTTTGCAGCACTCTATCTAGGGCAACATCAGCATAAGCCCCCTTGTGAACATCTCGTAAGGCGATAAAAGCTAGTTGACGGGGGTTTGTCATGGAAACTTGATTCAGGAGGCTTTTGTATTCTAACTCCCAACTCCCAACTCCCAACTTTTCTCTCAAGTCATATATGGGTCTACACTAGCAATTTCAAACTCACACGCTCTAGAAACCTGTTCTGCTGGTAATTTTCCAAAGCTAATTAATGATAAATAAGTGTGGTTTGCCATCAGTTCTTTTGCTAATAAGAACCCAGTAATTGTCCAAGTTTGATATTTCCTAGCTTGTTTCCCAATCAGTCGCCCTTTTTTACCGTCGTAATACTCTGGCCATTCATCTGTACTGAGGCGTCCTTGGGCAGTTTCAATAGCCTTTTGTGCAAGACTTGTTCTATTAGTTTTCACCGCCGCCGCCGCTAACATCCACATTAAAACTGGCCAACTACCAGCATTATGATATGACCAGGGTATATTTTTGGGGTCACATCCAGTTACAATTCTGTATTCTTCATGTTCCAAAGCTGGGAAACAAATTTTCATCGGCATATCTCCCACCAAGTCATCCCATCGTTCCTCAATGAGAGTCATAATTGCTTGTGACTGTTCTTCAGTGGCTAAGTCTGAAATGATTGCTATTAAGTTTCCGAGTGAAAAGAAGCGAGTATCTAGCTGCGACGGCCCGACATTACCTGCTAGATAACCACCTTTTTTTGGTAGCCACTTGTCCAATTCATAATAAGGAACAGAATCTACATATATGTTGAACAGATTAACAGCAGCTTTGCCATATTCTTCACTTTTGAAGCGATAAATTGCATTCAGGCGATTAATATCTATCCAATAATGCTGGCGAATATGAGCGCATAAAAGAGGTAAACGGTTATCAATGGCTTCAACAATATCAGAATTACCTTGGCAAATTAGCAGTTCACGAGATGCACGCAATGCCGTGTAAAAAAGAACTTGCAATTCTAGAGGATGCCCATAAATGCCCATACGACGGTCAATCATACAAGCGCCATCTGGAACCAACAGCGTTGGGTACATATCAAAACGATTCGCCAAGCAGATTTCCATGATTAACCTGATACCATTTTGGAATTCAGGTTGATAGGCTAGAGAAAAATCTTCTGTGGCGACTACATAAGCACGCAACAAAATAATCCACCATAGACAAGAATCTACAGGTGTAACTCTAGCGATCGCATGTTCGCCAAAGTCTGCTTCTAAATATTCATGCCCATTTTCTGATACCACTTTAAAGCTAGCTGGTATTAATCCACGTCCTGGCTTATAGGCATCTAATGCCTTTTCTTTAGGCTGTAACTTTAAGGTTTCTTCTAAGAAATTACGAACAATATCTGTTCTACCTTTGATTAGAAAAATTAGAGCAGAAGAAACAAAATCCCGAACAAAGCACTGATCGTAATTGAGCGCCTCTACAGAGGCATCATAAGCGGCTACTGTTCCAACAGGGCGTCCCTGATAGTAGAGAATTGATTTTTCTAGTGCTAGCCACGCTTCTTCCACTTCTTTGAAATTTTCAGTAGTTTCCAATTCGTTTAGGTGCATCGCCAGAATAACTCCATAAGGATTGTGAATTTGTGGTAGATGCGTCTTCATTTATTATTTTTGCTATTCTCAGCATAACAAAAACGATTCTTTGAATAGCAAATATAATTTGGAGGAAAATTCATCAACTAACAATGAATAAATCTGCTGACATTTATGCAACTTTATTGTTAGTCAATTTGCTTATAATCTATTACTTTTTTGGTGAATCATAGTTGTTGTTTCACCGCAAGTAGTAACATGATTCCTCAAAACAGTCACACAAGATATATTTTTAGATTATTTATTGTTCCGTTGTATGCTCGGAATCTTTGCTTTACCAAACAAAAACATATCTTCAGTGCTGTTTATGGTTTGTGTGAAGTTAAAACTGGTTACAGTATACTTACTTGAGCAGGATTAGTTTTTGACACTAGGAAGTCAGATTATTCCCCTATAAGATAATAATCTATAACGTTTTGTCAAAATATGCAATATGAGCCCTCGAAAATTTTAATATGTCAATACTTCTCAAGGGTTAAATATCTTACCCTGCTGACAGATGACAGGGGGCGTTTATGGGAGTATTAGCCAAAAATAACGAAGAGTGCTGAGTCGAAAGACCGCGCACAAGGGACGGCGTATGTATCAAGTACATAAGTACTGAGTATTAGCAAACAAGTATATTCATTACTGTTCTCCCAAAGCAGCCTTTAACACTCGTTCAGCAGTCAAATTTAGCTCTCTTAAAGTTGGCGATTGAATTCGGTCATTACCACGAAACTGAGTTACTTGGTACTCGCCTTCTACTAATCTGTAAACTGATATTGTCAGTTGTTTGGGATTGCCGATAAACCGTTTTCCACTAGATAAACTGCTAACTTCATATTACCTGCTGCTGGAATTCTTTATAAGCTTGATTAATTGCTTGCATTGAGGCTTTTGCGATCGCAGAATTATTAATATCAGGATGATACAATCTTGCTAATCGATGGTAGGCAAGTTTAACGACATTGGGGCGATCGCTCTGATTTACGCCCAAGACTTCCCACCATTCCCCAGATAATTCAGAGTCGAGAGTAAATTGACTCCAAATCTTGATGCTTCCGCCATTAGCGCCACTTACCAGCGTTTTCCCATCAGGGCTGAAAGCAACCGAATTACACCCAGAAAGATTTTGTAGTAGTTCCCCAGTGTGGAGGTTCCAAAGTTTTATTTTACCGTCTCTGCTGACACTGGCAAGGGTTTTTCCATCAGGGCTAATAGCAACAGACAAAACCGCCCCTGTGTGTCCAGTCAGAGTAGAAAGTAATTCTCCAGTTTGGAGATTCCACAACTTAATTGTGGTGTCTGTGCTACCACTAATAAGAGTTTGACTGTTAAAACTGATAGCAACTGTATTCACTGCACCCAAATGTTCACTGAGAATGTAGCGCTGTTGCCAAGTTTTGCTATCCCAAACTCTAATAGTTTGATCCGCGCTACCACTTGCAAGAATTTTACCATCGGGACTGATGGTGACAGACAAAACTGCATCTGAGTGTCCATTCAAAGTGCGTTTTACTGTTCCCGTGTAGCGTCCCCAAATTCTAATTGTCTTATCGGCAGCACCACTAGCAAGAATTGTTCCATCAGGACTGTAGGCTACTGAGTTAACAAAACCATTATGACTATAACTAGAGTTTAAATAAAAGAATGTGCGGAGAAATTTTTTTGTGTCTATTTGCCAACTGCTGATTTTACGATCGACACTACCACTTGCAATCTGCTGTCCATCAGGACTGATAGCAACTGATAAAACTGCTTCTGCTTGTCCAGAGAATGTATAAAGCCATTTTCCGGTTTTCAAGTTCCACAAATTAACTTGTCTGTCATCACTGCCACTGATTAAGGTAGTACCATCAGGACTGATTGCGATCGCATTAACTGCCGCTAAGTGACTCTTGAGTGTGCGTACACATCTCCAAGTTTCAGGTAGCTGGGTTGTTGGAGATATTTTTTCTGGTTCAATATTGGGAATAGAAGCTTTAGGCGTAGCAAATTCTGATTTTTTCTTGAATTTAGCCTTAAGCGCTTGTAACTCATGCTCGATTTCCAAAACAGCAAATTTTTGGTTGAGATCCTCACCAGATAAAAATGCTTCTAATTCCATCAATGCATCTAATTCCATCACTGCTTCGGAATAGTAGCCCATCTGCAAAACTTTCTCTTCCATCCGCTCAAAAAGCTGTGCTGGAGTTTCGCTAATTCCCGATTCGTCTAACAGTTTGGCAATACCATAGGCGGCGAGTCCGACTACTGCACCAATTCCTGCCATCGGTACTGCACCAATCCCAAATGCCAGCCCTACTTTCGGTGCAACTAAACCCATACCACCGACGACGCTATAAACACCAGCACCACTGACTGCACCAATTCCCATTGTAGCGATCGCAGCAGCATCTCCTTCTACTATGGCTTTAAAAGCGCCATAAGCAGCTACACCAGCCACAGCGCCAGCACCGACTACAGGAGTTGCACCAATGCCAACTGCACCAAATCCGCCTGCTAGCCCCATCCCGCCTACTGTTGCGGAAACACCAACACCTGCGAGGGTTCCGCCTGCAATAAATGCTGCACCTGTTTTAGAATTCTGTGTCATTGCCTAATGTTTTCTTGAAATTTTCTAGATTCATCAGATTTTGTCTGAGTACAGCTACTATTGCTTGCTGCTGTTGAAGCTGAGTTAGAAAAATAAGCACAATTTTATTTTGAACTTTTTTATTAACTACAGCTTGAAGGGCTAAATCATCATCATTGTTTTTCAAAGCGTCCTGAACTTTTTCGTTCCAGTATTTAGTTTCTTTCTGGGCGTTTTCAAAATCTTTCTCAATACTTTCTTGATTAGTAACAGCACTTTTTACAGCTTCTTGCGTCTCATGAATAGCCTCTGATAAAAGTACTTTGCTGTCGTTTTTAGCTTTAGTTTGCTCTTGAGGTTTAGGTGGTAGCAATAATGCTTCTTTCATCTGCTGTAATTCATCATCAACCCATACATCAGTATCTTCATGTTCAAACTTAATGAATGTCGGTGAAAACTCACTGTTACTAGGCTTGCTACTTAATACTTCATTCTGTGCTTCTGAAACCTTTTTCTCCCAAGATTTCAAACTACTTTTAATTGCGTCTACTTGTGGCTGTTGCTCCCCTACAAATTTTTTTAGTCTACTAGCAATTGCTTGGTATCGTTCCTTTTGGAATTTTGCTTGACTAATTAAATCCTGATTACTTCCTTGCACAGCAAGTTGATATTCTTGTTCCCATTTTTCAGCTTCGGCTTGAGCTTTCGCATAGTCTCGTTGAGCAATTTCTTGGGCTACTCTAGAGTGGCTTGCTCCTTCGCGTAACTTTCGTAGCGCATCCTGTGATAATTGATTTTGGTCGTAAAGTCCCATAAGTTTATCTGAGTAGCCTGATTACCCAGAGCGTAGACTAATTAATACTATTGCGTCCTCGTAAAAATTACTTAAGCCTTGATTTTTGCTTTTAATGCTACTTCAGGAAAGTCTCAGTACAATATTTAATTAATTCTTAGCGAAATAAATTAGGCAAAACTCTGCGTTACTTTGCGTTTATTTTGAGTCCCTCTACGTTTAAAAACATGATGATTTTACGCACTCATTATTAAATAAGCGGATCGCTATAACTACATATCAATAAGCTTGTTGTACTCGCCATCTTTGCATACACACACTATACCCCTTATGTCAAGAAAGCCTCCACTTTTATTAATCAGCAAATAGGCGAACTTGAACCAAAACCCATACGCAATCGGGAAATTATCAACAACCCTGATGAAATCTACCGAAAAGATGGAATAACATTTGTGTGTGCTTCAACAAATTGTGTACAAAAGTTGAAAATGACGATATGGCAACATCTAATATCCTCAAAGAACCTCTGCTTTTGCGTCTGAGTCGCTTGTTTGGTGGACTGCGTGGCGATTTGACGGGAGGACTAACAGCAGCGGTGGTAGCATTGCCTTTGGCTTTAGCCTTTGCAGTAGCGAGTGGTGTAGAACCAAAGGCAGGACTTTACACCGCGATTGTGGCGGGAATTGTCGCCGCAATTTTTGGTGGTTCGTCAGTACAGATTACAGGGCCAACAGGTGCAATGGCTGTGGTTTTGGTGGGAATTGTCGCCAAGTACGGACTTGAGAAAGTTTGGATTGCTGGGGTGATGGCTGGAATTATCCAGATTGCCTTGGGGGTTGCCAAACTTGGACAGTTAGTAAAGTTTATTCCTTATCCGGTGACGGCAGGTTTTACTAATGGTATTGCCGTGATTATTTTTTGTGGTCAGTTAAATAATTTCTTTGGTTTAAAATTACCACGTAGCGAGCATTTTTTGCCGGGACTTTGGCAAAGTCTAACTCATATAGAAGCTCTAAACTGGGCAGCAGTTGCCTTAGCAGTTGTGGTGATCGCAACTAATCTTTTATGGCCCAGAATCAATACGACAATACCAGGTTCTTTAGTGGGACTGGTGTTAGCAACTGTGATCGCTTCTTCTTTTCATCTAAATGTACCAACAATTGGCACGATTCCTCAATCTTTACCGATGCCCCAAGGTATTCCTCACTGGAATGATTTTAGTGTGATTCGAGAACTAATTAACCCAGCTTTGGCTTTAGCTGCACTGGGAAGTATTGAATCCTTGCTATCGGCGGTGGTGGCTGATGGGATGACAGTCAGCGAGAAACATAATAGCGATCGCGAATTAATTGGTCAAGGTTTGGCTAATATGATTGTGCCATTTTTTGGAGGTATCCCTGCCACTGGTGCGATCGCTCGAACTGCTGTAAATGTCCGTTCTGGCGGCAAAACCCGACTATCTGGGGTAATTCACGGTCTTGCTTTAGCCATCATCGTTTTAACTTTAGCACCCCTAGCAGCACAGATTCCTTTAGCGGCACTTGCTGGGATTTTAATGGTTGTTAGCCTGCGAATGGTTGAGTGGAAAGCCATTGGTTTATTGATGCGTGCTACCTACTCCGACTTTGCGGTGATGATTCTCACCTGGCTAGTGACAATCTTGTTTGACTTAGTTCTCGCTGTCGAAGTGGGATTGATTGCAGCCGGAGCCTTGTTCATTAAACGGATGAGTGATTTAAGTTTAGTTAAAATACCTGAAACCGAAGTATTTCCCCCTGGTACTCCTTTGGAATTAGGTAAGGAAATTGCCGTTTATCGGGTAGATGGCCCTGTATTTTTTGGTGCTGCTGAACGGTTTGCTACTTTCCTCCGCGATGAACCAGAAGTAAAGTATTTAATTCTGCGGTTGCGGTTTGTGCCAAATATGGACACAACTGGATTAGTAGCTTTAGAGGATATTTATCATGACTTGGAACGGCACAATTGCCGATTAATTCTTACAGGTTTACAACCCGAAGTTCAACAACTACTGGAACGTACAGGATTGTTAAATACAATTGGATTATCAAATTGTTTTGAAACAACCACAGACGCGATTTGCTCTATCTCTCCTCAGATTGCATGTTCTCAACCTGTAGCGGCTGATTTGAAAACAAAAGAATTGATGGAATTAATTGACTAACAATATTTTGCCATTTGAGGATGTTTGAACAGTCGCAAAGTATACTATAAAGCCCTCTCGAAACCTCTTTTTCAGAGACAAAGAGGCTTTGATGTTACCAAAAATACTTTTTAAACATCCTCTCTATTTCTTTTCTCTCTGTGTTCTCTGCGTCTCTGTGGTAGCCTGCGGCAAGCCTCTTTGCATCTACGTTTATTAGGAATTACGAATTAGTTAAAGCCTGTATTCATTGCTGAATCAGGCTTTTGGTATTTTTTATTAAATTTGCACCGACAACTTCAGTTTAATTACTGAATAGCGAATCCTTCAGGTCTGATTGCATCTTCCAAATCAACGCCCATCAGATTAGCCCCCTGGATGTTTGCATTTGTCAGATTTGTATTTTCCAAGTCTGCGTTTTGGAGGTTAGCCATTTGCAGATTAGCTCCCAGGAAGTTAGCTTTTTCTAGGTCTGCATCAAGTAGGTTTGCCCCTAAAAGGTTTGCTCCCAAAAGGTTTACCTTGCCTAAATCTGCTCCTTGAAAGTTAGCCCCTTGTAAGTTTGTTTGCTGTAAGTTAGCTCTTTCTAAATCTGCATTTTGTAAGTTAGCACCCTGCAAGTTTGCCGCTTGCAGGTTTGCATCCTTTAGCATTGCCCCAGTCAGATTACACCCAACACATTCATTGGTTTGTAATAAATGTCTAACGTTTGTTGCTACAGACACTATTGGCGATACGATCGGTGATATGACTGGTGCTGTCACAGGCTCCATTGGCAATACAACTGGAGATATGACTGGTGCTGTTACAGGCTCCATTGGTGATTTAACTGGAGCTAGTTCAGATTTCGTAGGTACGGATGGAGCTAGTGTTTGTGCTTTAGCGCTGGGCTGGACAAGTAGAGTAAATCCGGCTACAACGACCAGAAATACTGCTTTTACGAGCCACTGAGTTAATTTTTTAGAATTTGATTGATTCATTAGTTCCTTCATATTACGCTTCCTAGTGGTGGGCTTGCTTTTATAAGAGCCATCAATAATGTGCTTTATTTTTACTTTAGATAACTTGATTGATAAGAGCAAATATTATTTTTGTTCAGATTGATAAATTCAAGTGATTAAAAATCTTTTTGGATGGGAAACGATCGCTGATTTGTTTGCTTACATCATCAAGAATTGCGATCGCGTGGAGCATCCACTGGAGGGGGCGATCGCCTCATACTTAGTTCCCAAGCATTGCCAGACTAGGTAAAAGTCGATATGTTTCACTTTTAATCAAGATAGAGAGTCCCAAGTAAATCAAGACAAAGGGGAAGATTTTCCGACCATAACGAGTTAAAACGGGAGTCATGAGAGGATTACGAGTCAGGTTGTAAGAGAGTAAGCACCACGCCCCAACAGTAAAATAGCAAACACACAGAATTACACCCAAACTTGGAAGATTGCTACTGGCAAACAATGGTACATAAATTCCAATGTTGTTTCCTCCATTGGCAATGGTGACAGCGGAAACACGGTAGGTTTGCGGATCGCGGATAGTTGCTAATAGTGATTTCTTCTGGCGTCCAGATTTTACAGGAGTTAAGTCAACTGACACAGCTTGCACTGTCTCTTCTTGTTCTTCTCGACTAATGAAATTACTGATACCAATGGCGATGGGAAGCAAACCCAGCAAACCAATCCACGTGCTGGGAATAATCATACCGCCGAAGAAACCAGGGAGACTAGCACATACTAAGGCTGTGAAGCCCAGAAATTCACCGAGAACAATATGCTTAGGACGAAAGCTGCGATTGACTTTTCCGAAGAAAGCTGTCAAATATAAGTTGTCGTCAAAGGTGGTTGCAAAAGCGACAGAGATTCCAATAATTAATGTACTAATTAACCAAGTCATAATTGTTGCTCACGATAATTCAATGCTGTTTGTTTTAGTCCTTCTCTGCTTCTGGCAATGAGGGCAGTTCAGGAAATTTTGTCACTGCTTTACGTAACGACAACCGGTCGGGGTTCGTTTCTAATCAGCTAATTTCCCAATTTTTAGATTTTTTAGAGGCATCGCCTCCAATCAAATTGGTGATTTATTTCTCAGCAAGGTACCTTGGGAGCTCATGCAGTCAATATTATGGCTTTCAACCAAATAAGATCAAATACTCTTGTTTCTTAAAAGGATAAATAAAAATGATTGATACATTGACCATTTGTTTTGGGGTTTCTAAGTGACAAAACTACTTGCTTCTAAACCCCATAGAGAAAAGTAGCAGTTCGTCATACCTAATACTGAGTTAGTATCTGAAAAGTTTAAGAGCGTAGTTTACCGCCGTAGGCATCGCTCCTATTGCAGAGAACCCTTGACAGATGCTAAAGCCTGGAATATTCTTGGCAGCTAGCATTCAACATCGGTTAATATGACTAATCGCCCTCTGACTTCAGTCTTGAGATGTTCAGTAATGTTTAATTTTAATTTGTAATTATGCTAACCAGTGTTGACCGTTTATTATTTGTCCGGCGAGTCCCGATTTTTAAGGAATTGCGGGATGATTTTATTGTGCGGCTCACTTCAGTGATGAACGAATTGTCATTCCCAGCTAATTACACCATCTTTCGACAGGGAGAAGAAGGGCGATCGCTCTATATTGTTGTGTCAGGTCGAGTTAAAGTTCACATTGGGAATAAACAGTTGGCAGAGGTGGAACAGGGAAAATATTTTGGTGAGATGGCAGTATTTGATACTCAACCTCGTTCCGCCACCGCTACGACTCTGGAACCTTGTGAATTTTTAGAACTGACGCAAGAGCAACTTTATGATGCGATCGAAGAAACTCCCGAAATTGCGGTAAATATCATTCGTGAGTTATCCCGTTTGATTCGCAGATTGAATGATGATATGAGTGTAACTAATTCCCCACGGACAAATCCGGGAGTTTTTAGCAGAGAGTGAGAAATAGCCGTTTGGTTCCTGTGCAGATTCTAAGCAAATCTGAAAGGAATTTCTTTACCCAGTCGTCAGTCTCCACTAAGGGAACTCCAAGAAATAAATTATTCAATTTTGTGGGGTGGGCAACATGAGCGCCCTATTTACTGGGCGGGCGAGACGCCCACCCTACAATAGTTAATTGGATATTTTTTTATCTGGAAGTCCCTAAAGTGGCGGGTGATGGTGCATCCGAGCGATCGCTTCATCTGTTAAATGCGTAATTTGATACTCAAACTGGGTATTACAAATAAGTACTTTAGATGAAATAGGTTTTCAAAGATGATTTTAAGCTTCAGAAATACTAGTGCTGTGTGTGCCGTATTTTTATTAGTCAGTGTTAGCGGCTTTTACAAGTCAGTCATCGCCACTGTAAACAACCAGTCCCAACTCATAGCACAGCAGAGTAAAATCCAGCTAAACCCAGTTTTTAAATCTATTTTGCCTAAATTAAAACAAAAGACTCAAATTAAGATTTTATTGCCGAAGTTTATTCCTGAATCAGATGGGGAAAATCCAATTTACGCAACTATAGAAGCAGCTACGCCAAAAAAGTATGATATTTTACTGGGTTTCACTCCCGACTGTTATGGTGCTTCTGCCTGTCGTTTGGGCGTGGTTTCTGCTGAAGCCGTAACCCGCAAAACGCCGCGCCTGACTGGTAAACCTGTATCCTTAGCTAAGGGCATTACTGGCTATTTTGTAGATTTTACTTGTGGTGCTGGTTGCTCAGATGCTACCTTGACTTGGAGACAACAGGGTGTGCAATATGTTTTTGGGTTGAAAGCAGGCGATCGCACTTCTTTGGTAAAAATGGCTAATTCTGCGATTAATCCCTAGCTAACGTCAGAGTTGGATTTTACTTCCCAGCGAAACAGCCGTGGTAATTGAGACACATCTATGGCGTAGTTCACAATCCACATTACTAATTCAAAAACCAACAAATATCGTACCCACTGCAACTCACTTTTAGAATCCAAAAGTGTCAAACCCTCATACAACTGCCAAAAGCGGTAAGGCAGGTAGATATAAGGAACCATCACCCACACGACATTTTGCAACTGCCTAAGCGTCACTCTCTCAGAGATAATTTGCAACCCTAATACGATAAAATACCAAGCAAGCACAGTTAACACACTGCGATCGCCCCACCATACACCCCACAATAGCATGACCACTAACGGCGGCACTACTGCTAGAAATTGCACTGAGCCAAACCAGATTTTATACCAACTGGGAAATGGTAAAGGTAGAGTATAAGGTTTTGCGTCTTTCCACCCCCAGTTCACAACTACAATAAAAAGTGTGGCAATTAGGAAAAAGAGGAGATTTTCTAGGAATAGGTAGAGGTTGATGTTTAAGGAAGTCACGTTGCTGCGCTCCAAATTCAAAATTCAAAATTCCCATAAATTACGAAAAACATTTCAACTTTTCTTTTCTCTATTTTCTTGTATGACATGAATAATCGATGGCACTAAAGAAACAACTATAATTAATCCAATAATCGGTAACAAATACTTATCTACCTGTTCAGGTGGCAGAGATTTTCCTAAGAAAAATCCTAAAAAGGTGATTCCGAATGTCCACAAAAATCCACCGATTAAGTTGTAAGACATAAATGTTCGATAATGCATCGCACCAAGTCCAGCCACAATCGGCGCAAAGGTGCGAATAATCGGTGTAAATCTCGCCAAAACTAGCGTTTTCTTGCCATGTTTATGATAAAAATCCTGGGTTTTTACCAAGTGTTTTTTATGAAACAACCATGAATCTTCTTTCTGAAATAATTTTCTGCCAAATCTGTGTCCTGTAGCGTAGCCAACATTATCACCAAGGACTGCACAAACAAAAGCACCAAAAATCAGAACCCAAATGTTAAACCCTGAGTTTGGAAGAGATGCGAGAAATCCAGCAGTAAATAGCAAACTATCTCCTGGCAGAAAAAAACCAATTAGCAAGCCAGATTCAGCAAAAACAATTGCCCATACCCCAAAGTAGCCAATTTTTGTAATTAGGTCTGGTAAATTCAAATGCATAAAATCTTTTACTTTTCAACAATAGATCCACAACATCTTAACGTTCAGCAATTTTCCTGAATAAAAAGTAATATTAAATTTACGTAAAGTTCTTGTGTAATCTTGGGAAATGTAATGACAGGTGGCAGGTTTTGAGTTAAGGGTGCAAGATGCAAAGATATTTGAAAGTACTAAGACTATTTTGGAGTACTGCGATCGCAGCAGAGTTGGAATATCGAATTAATTTTTTCATAGCTACCCTCAGCAGCTTGGGAAATCTTGTCGGCAGCCTCTTTGGACTATTCTTGTTTTACCGCACTGGCTACACTTTTAGTGGCTGGACATGGGAAGCAGCTTTAATCGTTCTAGGAATTTTTACCTTACTCCAAGGATTTTCTGCTACTTTTCTGGCGTCGAACTTGAATCGCATTGTTCGCCATGTCCAGGAAGGCACTTTGGACTTTATATTATTAAAACCTATCCGCAGTCAGTTTTGGCTTTCCACCCATACCCTTTCACCCTGGGGACTGCCGGATCTAATTTTTGGTAGTATTATCATTGGCTATGCAGGTAAACGCCTTGGTGTAGGGATAGATGAATATTTACTTGGTGTGCTGCCGTTATTATTCAGCTTGGTGATTTTGTACAGCCTGTGGTTTATGTTGGGAGCGACGAGTATCTGGTTTGTCAAAATATACAACGCTACCGAAGTACTGCGTGGTTTGTTGGAAGCTGGACGATATCCCATCGCTGCATATCCCACTGCTTACCGCTTTTTCTTCACTTTTGTGATGCCAGTAGCTTTTTTAACTACTGTACCAGCCCAAGTGCTATTGGGCCGGAGTGAAATTAGCTGGTTGATAGGTGCGGCAATATTGGCAGTAGTGCTGTTTTTCGCTTCTACTTGGTTTTGGCGATTTGCGTTGCGGTTTTATACTAGTGCTTCGAGTTAGAGAGATATGAAAAGTAATCAAATTCCTCCTGGAAGTTTTGGTATACCTGTATTAGGTGAAACACTCTCCTTTATTTTTGAGCGCGATTTTGCCAAAAAGCGCTATTGCCAGTATGGGCCTATCTTCAAAACTCATCTTCTTGGCAGACCAACTGTGGTGATGACAGGGCCGGAAGCAATAGAGTTCGTTTTGTCAAGCCAAATGGAGAATTTTTCTTGGCGCGAGGGATGGCCTGATAATTTCAAGACATTACTGGGTGAATCACTTTTTCTGCAAGATGGAGAGGAACACCGCAGAAACCGCCGCTTGATGATGCCGGCGTTGCATGGGCCAGCATTGGCGAATTATGTCTCCACAATGGAAGAGATTACGCGTGGCTATCTCCAAAAGTGGGAGAAAAAACAGGAGTTTACTTGGTTTCCAGAATTTAAACAGTTGACATTTGATATTGCTAGTCAATTGTTGTTGGGTACGCGTCCTGGCCCTGAATGTGTGCGCCTCAGCCAGTTGTTTACAACCTTGACGAATGGGCTGTTTGCTATTAACCCGTTGTCTTTACCATTTACTACATTTGGTAAAGCTATAACCGCGCGTAATCAGATTTTGGAGCATCTAACTCAAGTTGTCAGAGAACGTCAGCAAAACCCAACTCAAGATACCATCAGCTTGTTAATCAAAGCTAGAGATGAAGATGGTAATAGCCTCAGTGAAAAAGAAATTATTGCCCAAGCAGTGCTGTTACTCTTCGCTGGACATGAAACGACTACTTCGATGCTGACTTGGTTGTGTGTAGAGTTAGCGCGTCATCCAGAAGTACTCGAAAGAGCCAGAGTTGAACAATTGCAACTTGCAAGTAAAGGTGACTTAGATTTAGAACAATTGGGGAAAATGTCCTATTTAGAACAGGTTCTATGGGAAGTTGAAAGAATGTATCAACCTGTTGGCGGTGGGTTTCGTGGTGTAATTAAAGACTTTGAGTTTAAAGGTTATCACGTTCCTGCTGGTTGGCAGTTATACTACTCAATTGGAGTTACTCACCGAATTGAAGAAATTTATTCTGAACCAGACCTTTTTCAACCAGACCGTTTCAGTCCTCAACGGCAAGAACACAAAAAATATCCTTTTAGTTTAGTTGGTTTTGGCGGTGGGCCACGCATTTGTATTGGTCTAGCCTTTGCCAAAATGGAAATGAAGATTATTGCTGCTCATCTTCTACGTAGTTATGATTGGGAGATATTACCCAATCAAAGTTTAGAGGTAGTTGCGGTTCCCACTAATCGCCCTAAAGATGGGTTGCGGGTTAGATTTCAACCTCGGTAAAATGTTTTATGGCATCTCAAATAGACGTACATTTACCTAATGAAGTTTTACAACGCTGGCAAAATATGAAAGATTTTGTGGGCGGAAGCGTTAACTCTCTAAGTAACTCAGCACAACAAGCTGGGGAGTCTTTAAATACAAGAACTGATAGAGCAATTGATAGAGTTACGACAAGTTTAGAACAAACTTGGCAAACGGCGGAGCAATTTAAGAGTACAACATCGGGAGCGGTAAAAGGTGCGATCGCATCTTCTACAAGTGATTGGCTGACACAACACCCAATATTGTTTCGGTTAGTTCAAATACTAAGTTGGGGAGCTAATCACCCAATTATTAGTATAATAATTTTGCTGTTTGCACTTGCTCTACTTTGGAGCATCATCAAAGCAATTGTCCGCTTGATTGAAACAGCTAGTTGGTCAATACTCAAAGTTCCGTTAAAATTACTTCAGGCTTTGATTAAAGTTAGTTTTCAATCCTTAACTAAAGTTGGCAGTTTGACTGTTCAAAGAATCACAGGTGCTAAAAAAACTGATAATCTGCCAGTTTTACTCCCTGAAAATTTTCAACAAAGTAAACAACAGCGATTAATAGAAATTTCTAGTCGCTTAGAAGCAATTCAAAAGGAACAAAATGAGCTTTTACAAGAAGCCGCAGACTTGATTGCTGCGGACACAATTGATATAGAAATCTCAAAAATTAAACAGCTAAAAAGCGCTGAATCACATCTTGGCTGAGTTCGGCTGTGGAACCAGAGGCGACAATACCACCTTTTTGCATCGCGTAATAGTAATCCGCCTGACGAACAAAGTGTAAATGTTGCTCTACTAATAAAACCGAAATGCCTGTGGTTGCGACGATGCGACGGACTGCGGCTTCAATTTCTAGAATGATGGAGGGTTGAATACCTTCGGTGGGTTCATCCAAGACGAGTAGTTGAGGTTCTCCCATTAAAGCACGGGCGATCGCTAATTGTTGCTGTTGTCCCCCACTCAAATCACCACCCATTCGCGAAAGCATGGTCTTTAACACCGGGAATAAGCTAAAAATTTCTTCTGGAATTTCTGCTTTTTTGACTGGTTTCTTTCTAGCTTCTAACCCCAACAGTAGATTTTCTTTGACTGTCAACCGGGGAATAATTTCTCGTCCTTGGGGGACATAACCAATTCCCAATTTTGCTCTTTGGTCGGGAGATTTGGAGTTGATTAATTCTTCAGCTAAGTTAATCGTACCGCTGCGGGGTTTGAGTAAACCCATGATGGTTTTGAGTAGGGTGGTTTTTCCTACGCCATTGCGTCCAATTAGGCAGACCATTTGACCGGATGGTACGGTTAAATCTACATTACGGAGTATGTGACTTTCGCCGTAGTAAACGTTGAGATTAGAGATTTTTAGCATTAGCTTACGTAGAGGCGCACAGGCGCTGAGAGAAAGAATTGAGTTTTTATCGCGTCTCTTGGCTTAACCGAACCGTATTGCCTAATCCTCAGTCCCCAGTTCATTCTTCTTGTTTTCCCAAGTAAACCTCAATCACGCGAGAGTCATTTTGTACTTCTTCAAAATTTCCTTCACACAGCACCGAACCTTCATGTAATACTGTGACTTTCCGGGCAATTTGACGCACGAATTCCATATCATGTTCAATGACTAAAATTGAATGACTTTGTGCTAGTGCTAAAAGTAATTCGCCAATATTGTAGGTTTCTTCATCTGTTAAACCCGCAACAGGTTCATCAACGAGTAATAAGTCAGGTGATTGTGCTACTAACATCCCAATTTCTAAACGTTGCTTTTCTCCGTGAGAAAGTAAAGCTGCTCTGATGTCAGCTTTCGCCGTTAAACCGATGGTTTCTAATAATCCTTTAATATTATTTTTTTCCACAGTATTAGAATATTCAAACAAAGTAGAAAAGACATTTTTCTTCTTGTTACTGGTAATTTCTAAATTTTCACGGGGCGTTAAGTTTAAGTAAATTCGAGGTGTTTGAAACTTGCGCCCAATTCCCAATCGGGCAATTTTATATTCAGGTAAAGAACGCAAGTTTCTTCCTTTGAATAAAACTCGCCCCACGGTTGGTTGCACTTTCCCCGTAATTACATCCAGAAATGTTGTCTTTCCCGCGCCATTGGGGCCAATTACTACTCGTAATTCACCCACATCCATACTAAAGTTAAGCTGGTTTAAAGCTTTAAAACCGTCAAAACTAACAGTTACATTTTCAGTTTCCAATATTTTCGCGTTCATGTTGCACTTCCGGGTCTTCTTCCAAGGTGGGATATGTAGCAATTTCTTGACGACGATGGAAAAGAGAAATATTCTGACTACGCAAGCATCCCACGATGCCGTCAGGAAGGACTGTGACGACTATTAAAAATAGTGCGCCTTGGAAAAATAGCCAGATTTCGGCAAATTGTTCGCTTAAAAAAGTCCGGGCATAATTGACTAACAAAGTTCCGACAATCGCGCCAATTAAAGTAGCGCGTCCGCCTACTGCTACCCAAATCACCATTTCAATGGAAAAGGCAATATCCATTGCTCTGGGTGAGACAGAACCACTTTGAATGGTGTAAAATGCTCCTGCTATGCCTGCGATCGCACCTGAAACTGCAAACACCAACACCTTAAAATCTGTAGGGTCGTAGCCAGAAAATCTTACCCGACTTTCATCATCCCGAATCGCTATCAACAACCTCCCAAAGCGTCCAGTTGTCAACCAGCGACAAATACCGTAGGTGGCTGCGAGAAATATTACCGTCAGCGTGTAGAAAATAAACTGTGTTTTGGCATCGCTGACAGTTGCCCCAAACAAAGTTGTAAAATCTATCAGTCCGTTCGTGCCGTTGAAAAATTGTTGTTGACCATTAAAAAAGTTGAAAAATACAATAGTTCCGGCTTGAGTCAAGATAGAAAAATAAACTCCCTTGAGACGATTTCGGAAAACTAAATATCCCAATAATCCCGCCAATAACCCTGGAATTAGTACCACCAAAGCTATTGTCAAAGGAAACGAATAAAAAGGTTGCCAAAAGGCGGGAAGTTCTGTAACCCCATAAAGCCCCATGAAATCAGGCAATTCTCCAGTAGGGACTTGGAGTTTTAGGTACATTGCGATCGCATATCCACCCAAACCGAAGAAAATACCATGTCCCAAACTCAATAAACCAGTATAACCCCAAATCAAATCAATACCCAAAGCTGCGATCGCCAGTGACAAAAATCGCCCCAACAAATTCAGACGAAACTCCGACAGCACCACTGGCATAATGATGATGAGGAAGAGTGCGATCGCAACTACTACCCCAACTTCGATTAAAATTAATCTTCCCCCCTTCTTTTTCATTCTCTGCTTCCTCTGCGTCTTGGCGGTTTAAACATCAACAGTACGTCCCTTCTGCGGAAAAATCCCCCCAGGCTTCCACTGTAAAAACACAATAATCAGCGCAAATACCATTACTTTGGCCATACTTGTCGTGGCAAAAAAAGTAAACAAATCTGCCAAAGGTTTAATAGGAGTCAACAACGAAGCTAAAGTACCAGAACCAATTAAAAAATTAGCCGTACCAATACCCAACGCCGCCACAATCGTCCCGGCTAAATTGCCCACACCTCCAACGACAACCACCATAAAAGTATCAATAATATAGTTTTGTCCGGTATTTGGCCCTACAGAACCAAGCAAACTAATCGCACATCCCGCCACACCAGCTAAACCAGAACCCAGTGCAAAAGTAATCGCGTCCACCTTTTGAGTTGGGATACCCAAACAAGCACTCATACTTCGATTTTGCGTCACAGCCCGAATTCTTAAACCCCAGCTAGAACGTTGTAAAAATAAATAAATTCCTGCCACACAGATTATTGTTAAAGCAATAATAAATAATCTGGCAAAGGGCAATTGCACACCACCTAAAGATATCCCCGCTTGTAACCAAGTCGGTGCTGTTACATCTACATTTTGAGCGCCAAACCAAGGTTGAGTCACTGCTAACTGATAAGTTTGGCTCAATAAATTGCCAGTTGTGATTGTCACCCCCAGCGATAATAAAAATATCACCGCCACAATCCAGTTACGAACCCTTCCCAAATCTGTGTGGGAATTTAAAATCCATAAACCTCCAAAAAACAGCAGAGAAAATAAGCCTAGACCAATTATCAATACCCAATTTACACTGCGGACAAACTGTTGAAAAATTAAACTTACTCCCCAAGTTGCCAATAGAGTTTCTAATGGGCGTCCATAGAGATAACGAATCACGCCTTTTTCTAGAATTAATCCCACAGCAGCCGTGAATATAAATGCAATAATCAAAGCCAAAAATATATAAACTTCAAACCACACCCCACCCAATTGTTTGCAAACATTTTGCACAACATAAGTTGTATAAGCGCCGAACATCATCAATTCACCATGTGCCATATTGATGACGCCCATCAATCCAAATATAATGGCTAGTCCCAACGCGGCAATCAATAATACCGCGCCAATACTAATACCATTAAATACAGCTTCTAAAAATCCTGCTAACACTTGTTTCCTCACATACTAATTCGTAATTAGATATAGAGTGTGTTACGGCACAAGTCACTAAATATAGTGACAATAAACATTTTTCTCGTAAAGCACCGAGATAAATGGTGCATTGCACTTCGCCATAACACACCCTAGAAAGTTAAGATTGACTAATTCGTAATTGGTAATTAATTACGAATTACCAATTACGAATTATTTAGGTTTTCTTGTACTTACCACCCTTCGCAGGGTCACTCCAATCACAAGCAAATCCCTTAGTTTCTTTCACAAATTGATTCCAAGGAACTGGCTCAACTGCTGTTGGAGTAGCATAGACAATATCAAATAAACCATCTTGTCTAACTTGACCAATCCGCACAATTTTGGATATGTGATGATTGGCATCCATTGTCACTTTACCTTCAGGCGCATCTAAAGTTTGACCATAAGCCGCAGCGCTTACCTTAGCTATATCTGTAGTACCAGCTTTTTGGACTGCTTGTTTCCACAAATAAACTGCAATGTATGCTGCTTCCATTGGGTCATTTGTCACCCGATTTTCACCGTATTCTTTTTTGAAAGCTGCTACAAACTTCTTATTCGCAGGTGTGTCTACTGTTTGGAAATAGTTCCAAGCTGCGTAGTGACCTTTGAGATACTCTACACCAATTGCTTTCACTTCTTCTTCGGCAATACTTACAGACATGGAGGGATATTTATCTGGTGTCAATCCAGCCCCTTTTAATTGTTTGAAGAAAGCAACGTTGCTATCACCATTTAAGGTGTTGTAAATCACGCCACCATTGGGTAAATTTTGCTTAATTTTAGTGATAATTGGTGTAACTTCTGTGTTACCGAGAGGTAAATAATCCTCACCAACTGTTTTTCCGCCTAAAGCTTCTAGTTGAGCTTTAATGATGGTATTAGCTGTCCGGGGAAAAACGTAGTCAGAGCCAACTAAGAAGAATTCTTTGCCCTTATTTTTTAACAGCCAATCAACAGATGGTTCAATTTGTTGATTTGGCGCAGCACCAGTGTAGAAAATATTTTTAGAACACTCTTGACCTTCGTATTGCACAGGATACCAGAGCATGTGGTTTTTGCTCTCGAATACTGGCTTAACATTCTTGCGGCTAGCAGAAGTCCAACAACCAAAGACTACAGCGACTTTATCTTGATCGATTAGCTTGGTTGCCTTTTCTCTAAAAGTATCCCAGTTAGAAGCACCATCTTCGGTAATTGCTTCAATTTGTTTACCTAAAACACCACCAGCAGCGTTAATTTCTTTGATTGCTAACTTTTCAGCATCAACAACGCTTTTTTCACTAATAGACATCGTACCACTCAGAGAGTGCAAAATACCTACTTTGATGGTGTCACCAGTAGTCGCCGCCGCTGGTGAAGCCGTAGGAGTCACGGCTGGACTCTGTGTAGCAGTTGGAGAATTATTCGCGCAAGCCTTCAAAAAAAAGCTGCTTCCAAAAGTTAAAGAACCGTAGATTATAAACTTGCGTCGGTTAAATTGTCTTCTCATCTTTTTATGAATTTTCCTGTTGATGAATCAGCCAACTTATAGAAAGCTGACAATATCAATCTTTAAAGTGTGATATTAGTGCGATAGTTTACTAGTAAAAAGTGACGCCTTATACAAAAAAGTTTGTTTTTGTAATAAAAAACAAACTTTTTAAGATTAAGCTTTGTGAACTTTATAAAGATTCTCATATCTATGCAATACGTTATGGAAGAACAAAACCTTTCTCTTCCACGAACGTCTTTGATTCTAGACAGTTAAAAACTGCTAAGTATCTAGGCATAAATAAATTTAAAGTTTGTAGTCAGGACTTTAGTCCTAATAATTCTTGCTCTGAACGATGAATCGCTCACTACAAACTACGAGTTTATTTTATATTTAATTATGTCTACCTACTTATCTCTTTTCAAAAGTCTGGTATGTGCTGAACAGATAGCTGGTTAAGACAACAATAGTTTTAATCAACGACTGCTATTATTCAGATATTCCTGGTTCAATCTGTGCCCCAAGCTGAAGAACCCGTCCAAGGTCGTCAGCATTTCGCCAGGTTTCAATTATCTTGCCGTCGGCAATATAATGAATGAATGAATGTAGCAGTGAAAGTCTGTTGACGGCCGCGACTTGGTATGCCAAGAAAACTCTCCTGGATGCAGGTATTAGTCGCACGTATAACAACTTTATCACCTTCAGCGATTACGTCTTCAATTGTCCATTTCTGCTGGATAGCCCCAAATGAACCAAAGAGTTTGCGTACTCCTTCAGGGCCAAGGGGAAGTCCTGGTAAACCACCGTGCATTTTCCAAGTCGGGGCGGTTATCTCGCAAATTTCTTCGATTTTATGCTCGCTAATAAGTTCCATCCACCGTTGAGCAATGATTTTGTTGTCCTCAATGGAAGACATTGCTGCTGTTCCTCTACTGAAAATTAGGCGAACTCTAATTGTTTATTTAGACAGACAAGATGCACTATTGTCAATTAACTAAGTTTGAGATTGAATTAAAATCAGTGCAGCGCTTAATGTGCCAGCATCAGTAATATTTGTGTTTTTCACTGCGGGGCCTTTAGATTAGCATTTGTGTAATAATTTCATCTTCCTGGCCAGTTGCAAAATTAGCAAAACGCTTTGCCAAAGGTGGTATAAGTACTAGGGGATTGCTAAACCCAGAGAAAACATGAACGCCTTCCAATCCTGGGATAGCACCAATTAAGGGGAGTTGATTGCTACTAAATGCCACTAAGCAGTGATACCAAGTCCCTGGTAGATTCTCCAATGCTGGTAAAATTTGACCAACACTTCTTCGCAACCATTGTTCGCTTACATCTGAGTTTACCTTGGCATGAGGATCTGCGATCGCACGACTAATCTGCCCAATGCGGATACTACCATCTTGAAACTGAATTGCACCCACATCTAAAATCGCTGGTACTAACTCATTACCAAGTTCATCCCATAATTCATCAACTTGAGTAGATTCGGCTTCTAGTTGAAACCGTTGCTGATTCGCTGGCATAACTAAGGTGCGTAACCTGACATCAACAGGTGGGATTTCAATGATTTCTGCGTGGGTGAAATACAGCTTGATGGAAACACCAGCAGATTTGAGAAGTTGGCGGCTGAGTCCACCTGCACAAACGACAACGTTAGCGCTGTGGAAAGTTGCAGTGGTAGTTTGGACACCATCTTGCAATACTTGCAATACTTGGGTAATCTGCATTTCACCCCCAGCCCGCTTAAAAGCTTGGATGTAAGCTTGTGCTGTTTTTTCTGGGTGAATATGACCGTGTTTGACAGTTAAAGCCCCAGATATCGCCTCTCGATTTAGCTGCGGTTCCAACTCACAAGCTTCTTGAATACTGAGTAAACGGGGTGGAATGGCAAAATCGTTATATGATGCCGCAGTTGCTTCTGGGTCGTTATAAGCTGAAATAGTCAGTAATAAATCTAATTCCCGAAATTGAATATCAGCGTCTAACTCTTGAGATAGGATATGGTAACGTGCGATCGCTTCTTCGCACAATAGCCGAGTTAGTGGTGTGCTACCCGACCAATAGGCAAGCCCACCATAACTATAGCGAGTTGCATTCTGTGGTCTGCTGTGTTGCTCCAACAAGAGTACAGAAAAGCCTGTTTTAGCAAGTTCATAGGCGAGTGCAGCACCCGTAATTCCACCGCCAACCACAATCCAGTCGTAGGTTTTCATCTAATATGTTGCTTGTAAACGTTGTAAAAGATATTCTCCCGCAAGGATAGGGGGATAGATGGGTGATTGTTCTTTCTGGCAACTTTCCAAACAAGCAATTTCTGTATGATCGTTAGGATGACAGAAAAAAGCGATAGAATACCGGGACTGATTCACCCTATTATCACTAGGAATTATCACTCGATGCTTGGTTGAGCAAAATAGATGATTTGTCCAGCGTTGCATTAAATCGCCAGTATTGACTATTACAGTATCAGGAATTGCAGGTGCGGCAATCCACTCTCTAGATGTTGTCTGTACTTCTAACCCGCCAATGTCATCTTGGAAAAGTAAGGTAATACTGCCATAATCGGAATGCTCACCAGCCCGCACTTGTCCGGCTTTCGGTGGTGTCTGCAATGGCGGATAGTGTAATAGTCGCAAGGTATGATTTTGTTGATTGTGCCTTGTTGTAAAATAATTTTCTGGCAATTCCAACGCCAACGCAAATGCTTGTAATATCGTGTTGGCAAGTTCTGTGCAGCTATCATAAAAGGTGACAATAGAAGCATCTATCTTTATAGCTACTTGTTTATTGATATTCAACGCCTCTTTCAAGTCGCCTGGTTTATTGGGGTTAAGACGTTCTCTCTCAATTCCAACGTAACCCGTGTTACTAAGCTCATCACTCCAAGCTTGCTTTTGCTTAACTTCTAAAGGTAAATTGAAGAAGGATTTGCTGTGAGTGAATACTTGATTTATGAGGTTTTTTGATATTCCCGAATTTTCCAAGTGCATGAAACCAATTTCATGACAAGCTTGATAAATTTGTTTCACAACAGCTTGCCGAGTTGTTGCGTTTCCATTGGTGAAGGCAGTTAAATCAATTACTGGAATGATGACCATTGATATTTGTAAATGTTTAATTTTGTTTAATTATTTAGCGGAGGCATAAACTTTGCTTAAAATTATTCAGATAGAAACTGATGAACATAAATCTCATATACAGGAACTGTTTTGGGAATATTTTAACGAGACGAAGTTGATATTCAGCGATCAATTCGGCATTAATTTAGATGTTAATACATTCTTTGAGCAATATATGACTCAAATTCATGAATATCTACCCCCTTCAGGATGCTTTTTTCTGGGACAATACGAGGCAAAAATAGCCGGTTGCGCTTGCTTGCGAAAGATTGATGAAGATATTGGCGAATTAAAAAGGATGTATGTAAAACCAGAATTTCGCAAAAAAGGAATCGGTCGGTCTTTATTAGAAGCTATCATCAATCAAGCTGGCTACATTGGCTACTCAAGAATACGTTTAGACAGCACTCCTTTTGCAAAGGAAGCACAGGCACTTTATCGTGTATTTGGCTTTGACGATATTGAACCATATTTGGAAAAAACAGAGATTCCTTTAGAACATCGAGCAAACTGGATTTTTATGGAATTAGTTTTGAAATCATGAATATTCGTTGTGAAACTTTGACGGACTACCCAATAATAGCTGAGGTGAATACATTAGCCTTTGGACAAGAAAAAGAGGCTAAACTTGTGGAGAAAATTCGCCGTTCTGACCGCTATATTCCAGAACTTTCACTAGTTGCAGAGGTTGAAAATGTTGTAGTCGGTCATATTTTATTTAGCTAAGTAGGTGGGCGGAAAAATTTACAGCTATGTAACGAAAAGTTAAGTAGTAGAA
>NZ_JABXKQ010000030.1 GCF_017114945.1 Nostoc sp. JL34 | reverse complement strand
TTCTACTACTTAACTTTTCGTTACATAGCTGTAAATTTTTCCGCCCACCTACTTACTGTTGGTAAACGTGATAAAAGAGACGCTCTAAATTTTAGAATTATTCATGATGCCGACTTTTATGAAAAGATGGGACAAGAAGACGAATATCTCCCTTCAACAAATGAATTCCGGCGGCAGCACCTCACAATTGAATCAAGCATAAATGTCTCTGACGCTATTGTTAAAACAATTATAAAAGAACAGCTTATAAAGCGTGATATTAGCTCTCGAACATTGAACCTGTTTGATTGGGCTAAACTTGAATTAAAAGGAGTTTGGACTTTTGCTGCTTGGGATGAAGAGAGAAATCACGTTATTTTTATGGAAATCCAACCAAATGGTAATTTTGAATTTTATGAAATAGAAGACCGAGGCATATTTAACTGGGAAAAATTTGACAAATATAAAGATGCTATGATAGATAGTAGCTCTGGGGATAAAAGCAGGACATTGGAAGGTCTTGTTATTTCTGATACAGGTGATATAAATCAGATATTCCGTAGCGATGAAATTACCATTCCTGAGCTTTCTAAAATTGAAGCTATTATCAACGAAGTCGAAACTGAGTTTCCCGAAAATAAGCGAAGTGGAAAGGCTTTGGCAGGGTTGATACAAGAATTTATGACTGAAAGTTCTAGGAAAGATAGTGAAGAACTTGTGAGATTTTCCGATGAATTACAAATTTTGGGTAGCAATGAACTAGACAAAAGAAGCTTCAAAAAACTTCTGAATGAAAGGCTAGGAAGGAGTTCAAATATTTCATCTGAATTACGGAACTATCTTCTAAACAAACATCACATAAGGCTGATTTTTTCAAAACAGAAGGAAAATCTCGAAGATTTATTTGACGCTTCTCTCAATATAAAATATTTCGGCGAGACTGAAAAAGAAGCATATTATTTCGTGGGAGATCAAAATGTAAAAGATTATTCTTTCAAAGATGCCTGTCATCTCCGTAAAATCCTTGCAGTAAAGGACTCGAAACTGATATTCAGACAACTCCTTCAAACTATGGATGTTGATTTTGTCCGCACAGGGCAAAGTACCGTAATCCCTTTTCCATTTAAGTATATTAGGGAGTATAAAAATTTTGGCGTTGCTAAATGACTGTATGAATCAGTATTCATCAGCTGCAATAACTATTAGTTTGACACATTCTACTTATGTTTCATTAAACCCCAATACACGGAGAAATATTTTCAAATAAACCCAATAGTAATGCTGACTAGAGTTATCGTATTGTTCTGTAACTTTATCGGACGCAATCAAGCCACATAAAAATATCAATGTAAAAATGTGGTTTTCACTACGCTATTACATTGAATTAGTAAGATAAACTTGCCGTATGTATGTCATCAAAGTACTTAGCTTCATCCAGTAACCAAAAAGGCATAAGCAATGACTAAAGAACCAGTCAAAGTAATATTATGGGAAGAAAATCAAAAAGATTTTCTAAAAAAGTTCTACGATCTTCAATTTACTCCCAGAGTAGGAGAGGAAGTTTACCTAAAAAAGGAGAGATGGAAAGTAACCAGAGTTGAGCATGATGTAGAAATTAGTGAGATTAATGTCTACATGGAATTAATCAAAAAAGCCAAGCAGGATAAATCATCTAATTCATAAATACAAGTAAATACACTCAACTATAGCAATCCTATTTGATTTGTGAGAATTGCGACCCGCAGATCCCCGACTTCTCGAAGAAGTCGGGGATCTTGTTTATGCGCGTTTGATTCAGGTTTTAAATTTTTATGCAAGGCGCGATGTCTACGACGGGCGTAGCTGCGACACAACAAGATTTGCAGCCAAGTGGTGACGATCGCACCCAATCTTATCTGTAACGATACACTATAAAAGTAAAGAAATGTAAAGAAATCAAATTTTGCAACCGTGGAAAACATCACATTGGGACAAAATGGCCCATCTGTTACACCCTTGTGCATCGGCACTTGGGCTTGGGGTGATAAACTATTTTGGAATTATGGCGATCGCTACGGCCCAGAACAGTTACAAGAAGCCTTTACCGCAGCCTTAGATGCTGGTATTACCTTCTTTGATACTGCCGAAGTCTATGGAATGGGATTATCAGAGAAATTTTTGGGGCAATTTCTGCAACAGACACAACAACCTGTACAAATCGCCACAAAATTTGGCCCCCTACCGTGGCGATTTACAGCCCAATCCGTCTCGGATGCTTTAACAGCCAGCCTCAAACGCTTGCAATTAGAGCGAATCGCCCTGTATCAAGTACATTGGCCTTTTGCCTTCTTTTTAAGTCAAGAAACTTTGATGAATGCCCTAGCGGATGAAGTGAAGCGGGGTAGAATTGCGGCAGTTGGTGTAAGTAATTACTCAGCAGAGCAAATGCGAGACGCGCATCAAATATTGGCGAACCGTGGAGTACCTTTGGCTGTAAACCAAGTGCGCTATTCTTTACTCAGTCGCCAAGTTGAAAGTAAAGGTATTATCGCAACTGCCCGTGAGTTGGGTGTGACTATCTTGGCTTATAGTCCTTTAGCACAAGGATTACTCACAGGCAAGTACAGTATTGATAGTGCTGAAACCCCCACTGGTGCGAGGAAAATAGACGCGCGATTTAAGAAAGAAGGACTGCAAAAAATTGCCCCAGTCATATCTGTGCTACGAAATTTCGGAGAAAAATACGATCGCACCCCTGCCCAAGTTGCTCTCAACTGGTTAATTGCTCAGGAGAATGTTATTCCCATTGCTGGGGTGAAGACAGCCGAACAGGTACGGCAAAATGCTGGCGCTTTGGGTTGGAAATTGAGCGATGATGAAATTGGAGAGTTAGAACTAGTTAGTCGTCCTTGGCTGTAGAGACGTTGCAATGCAACGTCTCTACTCAAACACAGGAATCTTTAAATTGATCTTCCTACAAACTGGTAGAAAAAATTACCCAAAAAGCCAAAAAGTCAAGAGCCAAAGTCAAAATCTTGACTTCTAACTCTCAACTCTCCAATTTTAGGTTTGGATTTTGGATTGAAGAAAAAACCTCAAATCTAAAATCCAAAATTTATTAACTTCTAACTGTTGACTAAGAAGCTGATTCTCTAGCTGTTGGTGAACCTATCTTTTTACTAGGAGATGCAGAAGACTCGTGCCCACTTGTCCGCAGTTTTGGCTTGGGAGAAGAATGTCTTTCATCTCCATTGCTGCTATCTGATTTCCACGCAGAACGGGGGCGATCGCTAGAAGATTCACGACGCTTACCGAGTCTTGGTTTGGGAGCAGAAGATTCTTCTTGGGGAATTTCCACGTCTGAACTCAACCAAGCGGGACGAGTTTGATCGTAAGCAATTTGCAATGCGGCTGCGGCAATCGCTTGAGCATCGTATTCTTCAATCAATTCGCTGACAATGGGCAAGAATGAAGCCAAACGCTCACCTGTCAAAGCTTCCCGCACTAGTTCTTGCAATTTCAGAATGTGTTTTGCTTCAATCTGGGCGCGTGTAGGAATCGTCAGCACTTGCCAACTTTGGCGGTTATGACGTTCAAATGTTTGCTGCTTGCGCCGCTCAAATGGTTGTACTAAAGAAATTGCTGTTCCTTCTTTACCAGCACGACCAGTACGACCAATACGGTGGACGTAGGTTTCTACGCTATCGGGTAAGTCGAAGTTGATTACATGGGAGAGTTGATCGACATCTAACCCTCGTGCTGCAATATCAGTTGCTACCACCCAGCGAACTTGACGGTTACGGAATCTGACTAATAACCGTTCCCGTGCTTGTTGAGACAAGTCACCGTGGTATTCATCTACACTGTGACCAGCGCCTTGTAACTGACTGGTAAGTTCGGCGGCGGTGCGTCTGGTGCGGACGAAGATTAAAGCTGTTTCTGGATCTTCCATTTCCAGAATTGGCTGTAAAGCTTTGGCTTTTGTCCAGTGGCGGGGGATCAGATAAGCTACCTGATTAATCTTGTTAGGAGCGGCTTTTGGCTGTTCAACGGTGACAGTTGCAGGCGATCGCAAGAACTTGTTCACCAACATCCGAATTGATGGTGGCATTGTTGCCGAGAACAAAGCTGTTTGGCGATCTACGGGCGCTTGCGAGAGGATTTTGATTACATCGTCGATAAAGCCCATGCTCAACATTTCATCAGCTTCATCCAACACAAACCACTTCACTTGATCGAGCTTTAAACAGCCGCGATCGAGCAAATCGATTACCCGTCCGGGAGTACCCACAACCATGTGAACGCCACGTCTGAGTTGTAACATTTGGCGGTCAATTGATTGACCTCCATAGATTGCTAACACCCGCAATCCTTCATTACCGATAAATTGGGCGATCGCATCGTGAACTTGCATCGCTAATTCACGAGTTGGTGTTAAAACTATGGCTTGCACGGCTTTCTGATTGATATCTAGCCGCTCTAAAATTGGCAGAGAAAATGCTGCCGTTTTGCCTGTTCCAGTTTGAGATTGACCGACCACATCACGACCGGCAAGCAATTGGGGAATTGCTTGCACTTGAATGTTAGTTGGTTCGGTAAAACCGATTTTTTCTAATTGTTCGACACGTTCTTGGGAAATGCCTAATTCTTGAAATGAAAGAGTCATTAATTCTCCTAAATTTTTTGTAAGGATTTTTGGATTAGTCATTTAGTCATTAGTTATTAGTCATTAGTCATTAGTCATTAGTCATTAGTTCTTGGCTATTAGTGAGCCAAGGGCGATAGCGTAGCCTCAACTCTTGGAGAAGCTATGCCAACGAATCCGCGAACTTCAGGTAAACCCTCATGAAAACTGCCATTAATGCAGTGTTGACCTCAGAACAAGGATGAATCTGTAAGGGTCATTTAACAAATGGACTTTGGACAAAAGACAAATAACAATTTAGTTATTGACTACCTGACCATAGAGGTCGTATGTATCAGCGTGGTGAATCGCTATTGGCACGATGGTTCCTAATTTTGCCTGGCCTTTGACATACACCAGACCATCAACCTCTGGGGAAAATCTACCTGAACGACCTATTAATTCACCACTTTCAGGATTTTCTTGCTCAATCAGGACATCAACGATTTTGCCTACTTCCTGTTGATTTTTCTTTTGAGAAATCGGTTGCTGGATTTCCATAAGTTGGTATCGGCGCTCGTCCATCACCAACTGGGGCAACTGATTTGACAATTTGTAAGCTGGGGTTCCTTCCTCAGAGGAAAAGGTGAAGACACCAACATGATCGAATTCATGCCGCTGAACAAACTCTAGTAGATGCTCAAAATGCTCGCTTGTTTCTCCTGGGAAACCAACAATAAATGTTGTCCGCAATACGGCTGTTGGTAGCGCCGTTTTGATGCGATCTATAATCCCATCATTTACGCGTCCTTGCCAAGGACGGTTCATGGCGCGGAGAACCTCTGGATGAGAATGCTGCAAGGGCAAATCCAGATAAGGCAAGACGTTGGGTGTTTCTTGGATGGCCGCTATCACATCTGGGGTCAGTCCCGTGGGATAAGCATAGTGCATTCTGATCCACGGTATATCTACTTTCCCCAAAGCACGAAGTAATTCGGCTAATTTTGGCTGACCGTAAATATCTAGACCGTAATTAGTGGTGATTTGGGAAATTAGAATAATTTCCTTTACCCCTTGACTAACTAACTGCTCCGCTTCGGCGACTATAGATTCAATAGTACGCGATCGCTGGTTCCCTCGAAGATGAGGAATTATACAAAATGCACAACGATAATCACAACCTTCGGCAACCCGGAGGTAAGCTACACCTTCGGTTGTAGTGCGATAGCGCGGTGTAGTTTCGTCGGCAATGTAAGTTGGCTCAATACTAACCTGTTTGACCCGCTCACCTTGTTCTACACGCTCAATTACATTTACAATTTTGTGATAATCGCCAGTACCCACAACGGCTACTGCTTCAGGTAACTCTTCCAAAAGTTGTTCTTGGAAGTGTTGCGCCATACACCCAGTGATTACGATTTTCTTGTTTGCCTCTGCCAGTTCTACCAAGGTTCTGACAGATTCTTGCCGGGCTGCTTCAATAAAACTACAAGTATTAACAATAACGTAATCTGCTAACTCTTCGTTTGTATCTACACCGTAGCCTGCTTCTACGAGCAGTCCTAACATATGTTCTGTATCAATTCGATTTTTCTCGCAGCCCAGGTGAGAAATGGCAATTGTTGGCTTGTCACCCATATTTTGAAAATATCTTCATTTTTTTTCTTGTAATCAAACATTCCAGCGCTAATTTCGCTTTTTTCCGATCACTATCCTTGTAATCACAATACAGCGGCAGATCCCCACTGTCAGTAATTGTCCGTGGACTTATGACCCTATCAATAATAAAAATAGAGGTCATGTTATGATATTCTTATCAATCTGTTCCCCAGGGTAAATTGAAGTGTCTTTGGGTACATTTGACACTTGTAATCTTTTTTAACAATTCGCCTATTGGTATTTTACATTACCGCAGCGTGTGCGTTGTTAACCTACCCATCGGGAAGCCGCCCAAAGGGCTTGTTGTGAGAAGTCGCTACCCTCAGGGAAATCGACGAAAGCGACTACGCCTATAAAGCAGTAATGCTACCCTGGCGATTGGCAAGTCCAACGACTGTGCGCGGACGAGACGCCTAAACCACGGAAAGCTGCCTTGCGTCTAGTGAGTGGCAAACTCCTCTTGTAGCCAGGTTTTATCTTAACATATCTTATGGGAGGTTTGACGCCAATTTCCATCTTAGGAAGGAGGCAGTAAACCGACTATCATAAAACACATTTGACTAGTTAATGAAAAGTCAAGAGTCAAGGGTCAAGAGAAGCCAGTCACGTGCGGGGTTTTCCCCGTTGAAGAGCCACCCTCCTATAGAGGTTCCCGACCTTCAGGGGAACGGGAACGGCGTTGAACTGGCGTTCAATAGTCAAAAAATTCTGGACTCTGGACTCCGCGAGGCGGATTAAAGACGTGGACTTATATCAGATATTTAAAACTCGCTCACCAATTATTGGCGTGGTTCACCTGCTGCCACTGCCTACCTCACCCCGTTGGGGAGGTAGCCTAAAAGCGGTGATTAACCGCGCCGAACAAGAAGCCGCAGCCCTGGCAAGTGGAGGGGTTGATGGTCTAATCGTAGAGAATTTTTTTGACGCGCCGTTTACCAAAAACCAAGTCGATCCAGTGGTTGTGAGTGCCATGACCATTGTGGTACAGCGGATACAGAATTTGGTGACTTTGCCTATAGGTTTAAATGTTTTGCGAAACGACGCCAGAAGTGCAATGGCGATCGCTAGCTGTGTGCAGGCACAATTTATTCGTGTTAACGTCCTCACAGGCGTGATGGCAACCGACCAAGGATTAATTGAGGGAGAAGCTCATCAACTACTCCGCTATCGACGGGAGTTAGGTTCTGATGTTAAAATCCTGGCCGATGTGTTGGTGAAACACGCTCGTCCTTTGAGTTCTCCAAATCTCACAGTCGCCGTAAAAGACACCATTGAAAGGGGTTTAGCAGACGGAGTGATTTTATCCGGCTGGGCTACTGGTAGTCCTCCTAACTTAGAAGATTTAGAACTAGCTTGTGGTGCAGCAGCTGGCACACCAGTATTCATCGGTAGTGGGGCTAATTGGGAAAATATTGATACATTAATGCAGGCAGCAGATGGTGTAATAGTTTCCAGTTCCCTGAAACGTCATGGACGCATAGAGCAACCAATTGACCCAATTCGGGTCAGTCAATTTGTGGAAGCTGCCCGTCGCAATTGGAACTCCAAAAGTGAAAGCAAATCAGCAGAACAAGTGAAGTTACATTCTTAATTGGGGCATGGGGAATGGGGAAGAAGCAAGGGAGCAGGCTTGCCGTGAGCGACTTGTACCGAGCGGAGTCGAGGTAAGCCGAACGGGAGTAAGGGAGAAGAGTTTTCCCCTCTGCCCCCCGCACCCCGCCCCTTTGCCTCTTTTCAATGCCGAATGCCCAATACCCAATGCCTATTAACCAATAACAATTTATGATTCGCCGCCGTTCTACTCCTTGGATTCATAAATGGTCACGTCCATTGATTGCCGCGATCGCTGGATGTGGTGCGCTGACAACAGGTTATCTCACCATAGAAAAGTTAACAGGAGGCAGTGCAGCTTGTGTGGCACAGGCTGGTGCTAAGGGCTGTAATGATGTGCTTTCCAGTCCTTGGGCAACAGTTTTTGGTCAGCCACTAGCCTTGTTTGGATTTTTGGCATATATCAGTATGGTGATATTTGCTTTGGCTCCCTTGGTATTCAACTCAGGGGAAAATAATAGCCGCAAACAATTGGAAAATTGGACGTGGTGGCTGCTGCTGGCAGGTGCGATCGCTATGTCTGTCTTTAGCGGCTACTTAATGTATGTGCTAGCATCTCAAATCAAAGCTATTTGTCCTTACTGTATCGGTTCAGCTTTGTTCTCCCTCAGTCTTTTAGTACTGACGATTATCGGTCGAACTTGGGAGGATATTGGACAAATCTTCTTTACCGCTCTAATTGTAGGGATGGTGACGCTGATTGGTACTTTAGGTGTCTATGCTGGCGTGAATCAATCTGTTACATCTGGAACTCCTGGACAACCCGTTAAAATTACCTTTAATTCCAAAGGAGACCCTAACCCAGCATTCGGTTGGGAAGTTACCACTACTTCTGGTGAGGCAGAAATAGCCTTAGCACAGCATCTAGCGAAGGTAGGTGCTAAGGAATACAGTGCTTACTGGTGTCCTCACTGCCATGAACAAAAGCTACTTTTTGGTAAAGAAGCCGAGGAAATAATCAATAATGATATTAAGGTAGAGTGCGCTCCTGATGGACTAAAAGCTCAAACAGAACTGTGTAAAGCTGCAAAAGTTGAAGGCTTCCCCACTTGGATCATCAATGCTAAAAGCTATAGCGGAGTCCAAAACTTAGAGGAACTAGCGAAAGTTTCTGGTTACACAGGGCCTCGTAACTTCAAGTATTTCAAGTAATTTCCTTGAGTTAGCCTCAGCCGCGGTTGCCAATTGGGAAGGCTACACCCACCAGTACGGTGTAGTATCACAACCTATTAGCATGGCAAGCTTAAAATAGTGCATTAGACGTAGGCAGGTAGGTTGGGTTGTGCTCCGCTCCACCCAACCTACAATTTTTTGCAACATTTTAGCCTTGCCACGCCACTATACATAGTCAACTGGATGAATACAGCAAAGTCTGTTTCCAGTTGGCTTTTTTGTTTTTGGTAATAGATGATAAATGTTGTCCAATACTTACTCCATTACCAATTTTTTTGCGGCTTTTATCGGACAACACTTGAAGCTGAAGGAAATTAATCAAGTATATTTACTCTAATTTAATGTATATTTTAATTTCTTTTTGCAGCACTTTGGAGCCACCTTGGGATGTAATCATGTCAGCGCCGAACCCAAAGGTGTGTCTGTTGGAAGTTACCGTAATTCTCAGTAAAATATTTAATTAGATCATAAATGTACGAGTTTAATTGAGTAAGCTTTACCAAACAAGGCTTTGGACGTTAAATTCACTGAACTCACTTTCAACAATATTTCTTAATTTGTGCTGATAGCTACAAAAGCCTCAGTTACCGTTTAGTCAGATAATTGGACTCAATATATGGTAATACATCACAAATACCACGATATTTTGAAGAACCTTGCTGAGTTGAAAAAACTCTTAGAAACTCTATTTAGCTCCCGCTTGAGCTATGTTAGTCCGATAGTTAATAGCTTAGAACTTACGCACTGTACAAATTTATTATCTTGTGCATTAACAAAAATACCTTCTTTCAAACCAAAGGATATTTGATAAATAGCGTAGGCGTAGCCCGCCGCAGGCATCGCCTAAAAACTGTCGTATAGCTATAGGAAATAGAGAATATTTCTGCCTACTAGGTAATGGGAATGAATCAGCAGCTAGGCAAGCGTTTTGTGAAGTTAATCTTTGGACTGAAACAATCGCTTAGTCGAGGGCAGAGAGAATTGATTACTGCCGCCAGCGTTGCAGTCTGCGTCCTGCTTTTGCACTCCATTGGATTATTGCAATCTTTGGAGCTGTCAGCTTTGGATCAATTTTTTCGCTTACGTCCAAATGAACCGCCAGAAGACCGGATTACGATCATAGTGATTGATGAGGCTTATTTAAACGAAGTAGGTTCGTGGCCAATTCCAGATGCGAAGGTTGCCCAGTTGTTGCAAAAATTAAATGTCCACAAACCCCGTGCGATTGGCTTAGATATCTACAGAAATTTACCAGTAGAGCCTGGTAATCAAGAACTACGTAATGCTTATCAGTCAATGCCCAACTTGATTGGTATTGAACTACTAGCAAATGATAACAACAAAAACTTTAGTGTTTTGCCTCCACTGGGACTGAATCCGGATCAAGTGGGCTTTAATAACGTGCTGTACGATCTTGATGGTAAAGTACGTCGCAGTTTGTTGTATTGGCACATTAAAAGTGAAGTACATGAAAGTTTTGCCCTGAAGCTGGCTTTATTGTATTTAAAGTCAAAGGGAATTACTCCCGCCAAAGCAAAAAGTAACCCTGAGTATTTGCAATTAGGTAAGGCAGCATTTACTCGCTTTGAGGCTAATGATGGTGCTTATGTGGGAGCTGATGATAGAGGCTACCAAATTTTGGCTAATTTTCCCAAACCCAAATGTCAAAGTTCATCTGGAGAATTTTGTAGTTTTCGCCAGGTATTGATGAAAGATGTACTGGCTGATCAAGTCCAAGAAAACTTAATTAAAGATCGGATTATACTTATTGGTTCCACCGCACCTAGCCTCCAAGATTTTGTATTCATTCCCTACTCCAGCAGTCTAATGGGTACGGCAAAGCCTGTACCTGGTATTCAACTGCAAGCTTATTTTATAAGTGAGTTAATCTCCGCTGCTGTTAATGGACGAGCATTATTCAAAGTCTGGCCTGACTTGGTGGAATACTTGTGGGTTTTTCTCTGGTCTTATTTAGGAGCCGTGACAACATGGCGGATACAACACGCAACTAGGAGCCTCCTCAGTGTACTAGTTTCTTGCTTTGTATTAACCCTGAGTGCATACCTTGCTTTCTTGTACGGTTGGTGGATACCGCTCATTCCCTCACTGTTTAGCTTTGGCAGTTCAGCTATTTGGATTATCAGTCATATTGCCCATGTACAGGAAGAGTGGAAACGTTCCAAAGAATTTTTGCATCACGTCATTAACACGATTCCTGATCCAATTTTTGTGAAAAATGAACAACACCAGTGGATTGTTTTAAATGAGGCGTATTGTCGATTTATTGGTTATCCCAATAAGTTGTTAATTGAAAAGTCAGACTATGATTTTTTCCCTAAACATGAAGCTGATGTGTTTCGACAACAGGATGATCTTGTTTTGAGGACTCAGAAACCTCAGGAAAATGAAGAAGAATTTACAAATGCAGATGGACAAACTCATCAAATTGCCACTAAGCGATCGCTCCACAAAGACTCAGCAGGCAATTTCTTTTTAGTCGGGGTCATCCGAGACATTACTCAGCGCAAGCTCATAGAAGAACAGCTCAAACGTACTGCTGCTGAACTATTCCGCTCTAACAATGAATTAAAACTCAAAGAAGACCACTTGCGTTATTTAGCGTATCACGATCCCCTCACGGGTTTATCCAATCGCAAATTTTTTGCTGAACAACTTTACGAGTCGTTACATTGGGCGCAACATAACAACTTGTTACTGGGACTGCTGTTTATTGATCTAGATGGCTTTAAGCAAGTCAATGATACTCTGGGGCACGAGACGGGCGATCGCTTGCTAATGACGATCGCTGGAAGACTCAGCAGTTCTTTACGCTCTAGTGATACAGTTTCTCGTTTGGGTGGCGATGAATTTACTGTGATTTTACGGGCAATTCCTAATGTCCAAATAGCTGCTAAAGTCGCCGAGAAAATTTTAAGCAGTATTACCAAACCAATTGTTTTGGACGGCTATACAATCCGAGTTTCTGCCAGTATTGGCATTAGTGTCTACCCATACAACAGTCAAGACAGTGAAACTTTGATGAAACAAGCCGATGCAGCAATGTATCGTGCCAAACACCTGGGTAAAAATCGCTACGAGTTTGCTTAATTAATCAAGAATCAAGCCTTCAGTTTTTTTTTACCTTAGTCAATATTTTTACCTTCAAATTAGAAATGTGGACTGAAGACATGCCCAAGGCACTGTCTTGAAAAAACATGGCGTATATGCTGAGAGCTTGCTTTGTAGGCAAAATGCAGACATAGCAAGGCTTTTTACCTGAAGACTAAACCTAATAACACAGGTTAGAAAGCAATTAGTCATCAGAGCTAATTAGAAAAACAAATAATTTAAAGTAAAAATATTTACTTTTTAAAATATACCTCTACTTACTCGGTTTATTGCGATATTTCATAGTTATATAGTTTTTCAAATCCTTAGAAAATACCAATTATCTTGTTTTGTATTTATATATCTTTACTATAACTATATTTTTTATATACAATAAAATAAGTATTACTTAATGTTTTATCGAAGTTATTATTTGGCAAACCTAGTGTTTATACTTAAGAATATTAAGGTATTATTAATAAATAGTGAATTAGCCAACATGCCCACAGTGATTCATTAGCATATCTAACTTTAGACTGATGCAAAAATAGACAATTAAGAATATCACTTAAGTATAAATATTATTTAATACCAGCAAATTAAGGCTAATCTCCAAGCAAATATCACAATTACTTGTACAAGACCAGTAATAATTTAATAAAGTTAAAATATTATATTTTCATAAAGGCCAGTAAATATACGGTAAATACTAAAAAGTACCTTTGAAATGAAAAAGTAGTAAATTTACTGAAAACAATGAAAACTAATCTCCGAATTACAAAGTTGATAATATTCTGTATAGGTGCTTACATATTAATACCGAAAGTAGCCACTTGCACAGGCATATACAGCACTACAAGTGCTAATGCTTTTGGCGCTACTAGCAATAACACCTTAATTGCTGGCAAAGTCAATTCTCAAAATTTAAAAGATACGTATATTCCACCGAATTATGGTGGCCCTGACAGTCATCATGGTAGCGGCACTCGCTAATAGCAATTTTAGATTGTGGTAAAGCAGCGCGATCAGACAGCTAGCGTCTTGAACAGCACATCCTTTACTTGGAAATATCTCATCGCCCTTGGGAAATGGCAAGGAGTCATGGAGGTCACGAGCATCATTACCCATACCCATACTCTTAAAGCTTGTTACACGCAGCAGCTACCACACTAGAAGGCGTTGTTTTACTCATATACAAGATGTCTCACCCTAACCTTAGCTGTCAGGCTCTTTAGGGTAATTTATTCAAGACAATAGTGGAGATTTCCACCAATGATGTGTTTGTACAAGTGTGTGGACTTGCCAATTTGGGTCTGGTTGAGGATAATCTAAACGGTAGTGTCCGCCTCGGCTTTCGGTTCTAAAAGCAGCACTTTTGAGAATTAAATCAGCTACGTCTAATAAATTACGGGTTTCTGCCCAAAGTCCCAACTGCCGTTCAACATCTGGTAGGTCAAAACTAGCTGGTTCTGCTGGGCGTAAAGCAAGCAAGAATTGACTTAAAGGCAAGGCAGCGAAATCTTGCTGCCAAGATTCAATAGTAGCGATCGCACTTTCCAGCCTTGATTGTTCCCGACAAATACCAGCACTTTCCCACACTAGACGTGGTAATTTTTCCCTGAGTGCTTCTAGCTGTGCTTGCTGGATGTGCCACTCACTAGCATCAGGACTAAATTTCCGTAATGGCAGCACTGGTATTTCTGCTGGCAGCCCAATATTTTCTAACTCAATATTAGCCATCTGGGCCCCAAACACAATACATTCCAGCAGAGAATTACTGGCAAGGCGATTTGCCCCATGCACTCCTGTACTAGCGGTTTCACCCACTGCGTACAAACCAGGGATATTCGTGCGATTCATCAGATCCGCGACAATTCCACCCATCCAGTAATGGGCAGCTGGGGCTACAGGAATTGGTTCATGGAAGACATCAACGCCCCAATGCTGACAAACTTTGATGATGTTGGGAAAGCGGTGACGAATCTTGTCGGCGGGGATGGGGCGCATATCCAACCACACATGGGCAGTCGCCAAATCAAGAGCGGTGCGTTGTAAATGGCTGAAAATTGCTCTACTGACTACATCTCTAGGTGCGAGTTCACCGGCAGGGTGATAGTCAAAGGCAAAACGCCGCCCTTCATTATCGATGAGATGTGCCCCCTCGCCGCGCACAGCTTCGCTAATCAGGAAGCGATCAGCACCAGGTTTAGTGAGGGCAGTGGGATGAAATTGGACAAATTCTAAATCGCGGAGAATGGCGCCGACACGAGATGCGATCGCTACCCCATCACCTGTACTCACAGCCGGGTTAGTGGTTTGGGCAAATACCTGACCGCCGCCGCCAGTTGCCAGTACCACAGCACCAGCTTTTACCCAGGTGATTTTACCTTGATGAAACAGGCTAATTCCCTGACAGCGACCAGTTTCGGGTTCAATCCACAAACTCAAAGCTAAAGCTTGCTGAATGACTTGAATATTCTGGCGACGTAATACTTGAGCGGTGAGGGTAGTGGTAACTTCCCTGCCTGTGGTGTCCGCAGCGTGGAGAACACGGCGGCGAGAATGGGCGGCTTCTAAAGTTAAAGCCAGGGCTTGGCCATGACGGTCAAAAGCTACCCCCAAGTTAACTAGAGATTGAATACAGCTAGGGGCAAGTTGGGCGAGAAATTCGACAGCGGTGCGATCGCATAAACCCGCACCTGCCTGGATCGTATCTTCAATGTGCAGCCTGGGAGAATCTTCTGGGTCTACCGCTGCGGCAATGCCACCTTGGGCCCAATCACTGGCGGACAAAGCAACGGTTTCTTTAGTAATCAAGCCGACTCGCAATGATTCTGGCAGACACAGCGCTGTGTATAGTCCAGCGGCACCAGCGCCGACTACTAAGACATCAAATTGGCTAGGAATATCTATCTGGGGCAAGGTTATGGGGGATGGGGAGCAGGAGGAGTAGGGGGAGTAAGGGGAGACAAGGAAAAAATTTTACTTTGTTCTCCTTGTCTACCCTTATCTCTAATAGAATAATCCCACTCCCTAGAATCAGGAGTGGGCTGCTATTTGCTACATTAACTGCACATGCAGTTATCTATAGATACCGTTGTTAAAGCGATCGTCTCCCTCGTTAAAGGCAGGCTCTAGTTCTGTTACGGTGAATTTATCTAGGTTGGCTTGCAGGGTTTGTTTTTGGCGATCGCTCAATCCTGGAAGATCCAATACATCCTCTACCTTTTGGTAGGGAGCATTGGTGATGATTTTCTTAGCCAGGGTGGGATAAAGCCCTGGGAACTGTTGAAAAGCTCGGACGTTGGTATTATTCAAATCAATTTTTTTACCAAATTCCGTTCCTAGTTTAGCGTCTGCCCGATTCTGCCGCTCAATTGCCAGAACTGGGACTTGGGGAAAAGCAAAACTGTTGAAACTAGCAGCTTGGGCTATCTGAGTTGTTCCCAACCATCCCCAGCAACTAAGTAACAAACTAAACACTGTTAATAAACGCGCCAATCCTTTCACGATTTTTCTACCTCTTTCCATCAAACAGAAATAAAAGTTTTAAGCTAACAGTGGTCATTAGTCATTAGTCATTAGTCATACCCTGCGGGAAGCCGCTAATGCGTCTACGTGAGAGCGCTAAGGACAAAGGACAAAGGACAAAAGCTGATAGCTTAATTAACACAGCAGTCATCAGAAACTAATATACAGCGTATTAATATCCACAATATTTACTGTTACTGGGTTTGACTATACTTTTGTCAAAAATTTCTATCGTGGTAAGAGTGCCCGATAGCTGCAATAGCGTTGCATCCGTGATCCTGGTAGAATTCCCAACTAGAGGAAATCTTTTCAGGGTGGCTGATTCTACCTCCCAAGTAGACACGAAACCGTGCGATGTCTAATACCAAAAATCCTACCAAGGAAGACTTAATGCCGATGAATTGTTATGTAATATTTCTTAACTAATGAATCATCTACAGCATCATTTCTGATGTGCCGTAAATTGGGCTAGAAAAAGTTTTGGCAAGAGAAGCCTAAAAGTGCATTGCAACCTCCTGCTTTATTCACGCTGCGATCGCCGCTAACAAAAATAGGCTGTCTACCAAAATTGTACTCAAAACTGCGCCACCAAAGGCATACCAGTATCTTTGCTTTTGACCTAAAGGTAAAATACCGACTGTTAACAGCACTAGGGCGAGAATTATAGCCCAACTTTGTCCCCAAGGTGTTTGTACTTGTATGAGAGCATTTTGTAATATTTGCGATGCGCCATCTGCATCTACTCTCATGATTTGCCGCCAATAGGGCATCAAATCTACTAGATAAAAATATACATCTGTTAAAACTGTACCGAGTAAAGAACCTAAATAAAACCAGCTACCCACCTTGCCCCAATTTTTCAGCAGACACCAGCAAGCAAACGGTAAACCGATTGATTCCATCGGCAGATGCCATAAAGGTTCCCAACGTAACCAGCCCCAGTAAATCGCTCCTGCTAACCAACTCCAGCTAAAGCCTAAAAGCAAATCCCCCCATACATAAGTTGCAGTCCGTGACATTAAGGCAAAACTTAGCCATACCCAAAATGCTGTTAGCGCTAAACTCAGACTTGGTAGCGATCGCACTATTGGCGCTTCTATAAATACTGGTACTGATACCAAAAACACCGCCGCCACAAACACTAACCAACTTTGTCGCTCAGAAATAGATAAGGGTAAAGAGGGAGAAAAGGAGAGTGTAGATTCCAATTGCCTGATACCCTGCTGCCCAGTATCAGCTAAATCCAACTCGGTATCAATAGAAGGGGTAGAAGCGGTGTAGGAGGACAGTGTATTATTAATCAAAGTTTTTAATATTTGTTACTAAACTTTATCTTATTTAAGATATCACATTTTAAAATCCCCCCCTGGGGCATTGCGATTATACTGAAATTTCCTGGAGCGGTGGTGCAAACCAAACAAAACATTCTGTGCCAGACTAATCCATTAAAGTTGCACTATTTACATGACTCTTCTGTAGTTCCTTGTAAATGAGGGACTACAGAGAGGTGAAGGGTAAAATTTAACAGCTAAAAAGTGAACTGGTATTAGTCCGCTAAATATTAAAGTTTGATGAATTTCCCAAATTGCGTTGACTTATTGAGATGGGTGTAAGAACATAGTCAGCGTCTTCGATGATGTTATTGATCGGTAAAATTGAATTTTCTACAAGATTGGGTGCAATAGAGAGTATATAAAGCAACATCATCAGCCAAACAATGTTCATCACAATATCTAGAACAGGAAAAAGGTATTAATTGTATATGGAGTTTATTCAAGCTTTTATTTTAGGTATTGTTCAAGGGATTACAGAGTTTTTGCCAATTAGTAGCACCGCACATCTTCTAATTGTAACAAAGCTATTTGGTTGGAAAGAACTAGGTTCTAAAGATTTTGTTGATGCAATTCAATTTGGCAGTGTTATAGCAATTGTGGGGTATTTTTGGTCGCTGATTTATAGTATTGTCAAAGGTGGAATTGAAGCACTAAAAGCCAAAGATTGGCAACGTGAAGAATGGAAGATTCTTGTCGGTATTGTCGTAGGAACAATGCCTGCTTTAATTTTCGGCTTTCTTTTGAAAGATATTTTACCTGAGAGTGCATTAATTATTGGCATTATGTCAATTATCATGGCACTTATACTAGCTTTGGCTGAAAAAATTGGCAGTCGGAAGCGAGGTTTTGAGTCATTGCAGATTCAGGATGGTATTTTGGTTGGATTGGGACAAACACTTGCTTTGATTCCGGGCGTCTCTCGTTCTGGCTCGACGTTGACGACTGCCTTATTTTTAGGATTAGAACGCGCTACAGCAGCGAAATTCTCATTTTTGTTAGGGTTTCCAACTCTTACCATTGCGACGCTGTATAAAAGCCTAAAAATATTCAAGTTGTTTCAAGCCCACCAGTTGCCAGATAACATTCTTGGACTGTTAATTGTAGGAATTATTTCAACCTTGATTTTTTCCTACCTATCAATTGCATTTTTGATCAAATACTTAGCAACCAAAAACACTTTGATTTTTGTATGGTATAGATTAGCATTCGGTAGTGCGATCTTACTGGCGATCGCAGCAGGTTGGAAAGGATAATAGTCATTAGTCATTGGTCATTGGTCATTAGTCCAAAGTAAATGACTAATGCCCCATGCCCTATGCTCTATACCCCATACCCTATGAATACTATTCATCTTCATCCTGCCCGAATTACCAAAGTTCTTCCAGACTCAATAGCCGCAGAGATTGGCTTTGAAGCTGGGGATGCGATCGTTGCAATCAATGGTACACATCCCCGTGATTTAATTGATTATCAGTTTTTGTGTGCTGATGAAGTCTTGGAACTAGAAGTTTTAGACGCTACTGGTAAAACTCATAGCCTAGAAATCGAAAAAGATTATGACCAAGACTTGGGGCTAGAATTTGAAACTGCCTTATTTGATGGCTTAATTCAGTGTAATAACCGCTGTCCATTTTGCTTTATCGACCAACAGCCGCCAGGTAAGCGTACTAGCTTGTACTTGAAAGACGACGATTATCGTCTGAGCTTTTTATACGGCTCTTATCTTACCCTAACCAATTTACCAGAAAGAGAATGGCAACGGATTGAACAGATGCGCTTGTCTCCGTTGTATGTTTCTGTTCATGCCACGGAGGCTGAAATTAGAATTAGACTGCTAAAAAATCCCCGTGCGGGAAAAATCTTAGAACAACTCAAGTGGTTTCAAGAAAGGCGACTACAAATTCATGCTCAAGTAGTTGTTTGTCCTGGTATAAATGATGGCAAACATTTGGAACAAACTCTCAAAGATTTAGCGTCTTTTCATACTGGTGAAGTGCCTGTGGTGGCATCGGTGGCAGTTGTCCCAGTTGGGTTGACACGATTTCGACCCCAAGAAGATGAACTCACACCCGTAACCAGAGAAAAAGCCAAAGAAGTGATTTCTCAAGTGCGATCGCTCTCGCGGCAATTTCGCCAAAAGTTCAGTTCCAGCGTTGTTTGGTTAGCCGATGAGTGGTTTTTGATTGCTGGTGAGGAATTACCCAGCGAATCTGAATATGAAGAATATCCCCAAATTGATAACGGAGTTGGTTCAATTCAATTATTTCTCAAGCAATTTGCCACCGTTGCAGCAGAATTACTGCCGCCAAAAGTTTATCCTCAGAGAAGATTCACTTGGGTAGTGGGCAACGCCGTAGAAAAAGCATTTCAACCAATTTTGAAACGCTTAAATCTTGTTGAAGGTTTAGAAGTCAATATGCGTGCTTTATGTAGTGATTATTGGGGACAAACTATCAGTGTAACCGGATTACTAACTGGTCATGATTTGCTTTTAAACTTAGCAGGGCAAGATTTAGGTGATGGGATTTTGCTACCGAATGTCATGTTAAAAAATGGTGAATTAGTATTTTTAGATGATATGAGTATTCAGGAATTAGCTAGCAGACTAAATACAAAAATTTTTCCAGTAGCAGGAGTTGAAGATTTAATCCAAACATGTATTTTGAATTAGGCTCAGGTTGAATTGTCAAAGATCCGTTGTTCTTCGGAGGTAATTTATTGTTATGCTGGATGATAAATAAGAAGTAATGCCTAATAACTAATCCACTGAGGAGTCAGGAGTGAAGAATCAGGAAAAGTATCAGAAAAAGGCAAATTTAAAAATAAACAAAGCCGGATTCTTCATTTTAGGTTTTAAGTTTTTAATTTTAAATAGTTTTAGTATTTTGCCAGTAACGGCGGCGACTGAAGATCCTGTATTGAGCGTAGTATATGGCCAAGAAAATGCGAATCAATGGACAGGAATAAGCGATCGCTTACAGGCAATAGGGGTGAAATATTGTGTAGTTCCTCTAAATGATGTCAAGAGTGGGGCAGATTGGGGCGAACGTCGAGTATTATTTTTGCCAAACATTGAGACATTAACACCTACCCAAGCGATCGCCCTAGAAGAATGGATGAGTAAGGGAGGGCGTTTGATTGCCAGTGGGCCTATAGGTAGTCTGTCATCGCCAGGAGTACGACAGTTATTGCGATCGCTCTTGGGAGGTTATTGGGGATTCAGCCTCAGTGATACAGAACAGATTCAACCCGCAAAAACCAAGATCCCAGAATGGGCAAATCAAACTGGACTATTTGGCAAAGTGCGTGGTGGCGTTGTGATTCCCAACGATATGGGCACTGGATCTCCTGCTGTTTGGAATTCCAAAGATAATCCTGCCGCAGTAGTGACAACTGAGCGTTCCACCTTTTTAGGCTGGCGTTGGGGAACAGATACAGCCTCAGCCGCCGAGTTAGATAATGCCTGGTTAAAAGCTGCTCTCAATCACTATTTGACAGCACCAGCGCCATCAAATCGCATGAAAAAAATAGCAGGAGGTTCCCAAAATTGCTCTACGACTGTGGCGGCTGCACCGAGGGAGACACGGGGAAATCTCCCCATCACCGCGTCTCCCCCTCCCCGTATCTCTCCATCCCCCACTCCTCCTAAAACTGCCACCGCTCCCATATCTAGACCATTGCCTATGGTGAAACCCCCAAGTTCTCAGGAGGCTATTGACCAATTGGAACAAGCGGTGCGTCTAGATGTTCTACCCAACTCCAATGAGCCGATTGACAACAACCAAGCGATCGCCCTCCAACAAGAGCTAGAAAATCTGATTGGTCGTGTAGAAAGCGCTCATTTAGCGGTGTTAGCCGATGCGGCTAATGTTGGTGAAGCGATATCTGAGGGAAAGCAGTCTTCTAGGAATTTGAACATCTACACCCCTCAATCTGTCAAGGAACAGCCGACGCAATTGGCCTCAACTAAAGTGGGGGGGCTAGTCATAAGTAAAGACCAAGCCTTGGCACAGGTAAGGGTAATTGCCAAAAATTTACCCCTATTGATTGCCCAGAAAAACTACGCTTTGGCTCGTCAGCAGTGGCTGGTCGCTAAAACGACTTTGTGGCAGCAGTTTCCTGTTGATCGGAGACTGGCTCAACCAGAAATTCGGTCAGTTTGGTTAGATCGCGGGACGATTGTTCGTGCTGGTAGTAAGGCGGGACTAGCCCAGATTTTTGATCGCCTCGCCCAAGCCGGGATTAATACCGTCTTCTTTGAAACTGTTAACGCTGGCTATACCATTTATCCCAGCCAAGTCGCAAAAGAGCAAAACCCATTAATTCGTGGGTGGGACCCACTGGCAGAAGCGGTGAAACTAGCCCATGAGCGAGACATGGAATTACACGCTTGGGTTTGGACTTTTGCTGCTGGTAACCAACGTCACAATGAAATTCTCAATCTGAATCCTGATTATCCAGGGCCAGTACTGGCGGCTCATCCCGATTGGGCAAACTATGATAACCTTGGCAACATGATTCCCGTTGGGCAGACTAAGCCATTCTTCGATCCAGCCAACCCCGAAGTGCGGCAGTACTTGCTCAAACTGTTTGAGGAAATTGTCACTAAATATAATGTCGATGGTCTACAGCTAGACTACATTCGCTATCCTTTTCAAGACCCATCAGCAGGTCGAACCTACGGCTATGGCAAAGCTGCAAGAGCGCAATTTCAGCAACTTACTGGTGTAGATCCGGTAAATATTTCTCCTAGCCAAGCAGACTTGTGGCAAAAGTGGACAACATTTCGCACCGAGCAAGTTGATAGCTTTGTTGCTCAAGTATCACAGCAGTTGCGACAAAAGCAACCAAATTTAATTTTGTCGGTTGCAGTATTTCCTTTGCCGCAACTAGAGCGGATTCAGAAAATTCAACAAAACTGGGAAACTTGGGCAAGGCGAGGGGATGTAGATTTAATCGTTCCCATGACTTATGCTCTGGATACTTCTCGCTTTCAACGACTTGCTCAACCCTGGATTGCCTCTAAACAATTGGGAGCTACCTTATTGGTGCCGGGAATTCGCTTACTTTCTTTGCCAACAATCGGGACATTCGATCAACTCCAGTTGGTAAGAGACTTGCCAGTTAGTGGTTATGCACTCTTTGCCGCAGAGAATTTTAACAACGATCTCCAAAAACTCTTTAGTAGCACCCAAGGAAGGGTTAAATCCACAACAAGTGAACCGATTCCTCACCGCCAGCCTTTTCAAACTGCCGCTATCCGTTACACTGCGCTGCAACGGGAATGGAAATTTGTTTTCCAAAATGACCAACTACAAAGGCCTGCTCAGACAATTTCAGATTTTAACAACCAGGCAGAAGTTTTACGCAGTGCTTTAAATCAGCTTGCCGCTTCCCCTTCTCCTAGTAAGCTACTAGTAGCGAGAGCCTCTCTAACTCGCTTTCAGTCTCAATTTCGGGTATTAATGAGCCAAGAACTTAAGTCCAATTCCTATCAAGTCAAAGTTTGGGAAAATCGGCTTGTAACTATAGAAAGGCTATTGCGTTACGGCGAACGGCGGGTGCAGTTGCGTCCTTAATGAAGAGGCAGGGAGGCAGGGGGACAAGGAGAATAACCAATGCCCAATTTCCAACTAGCTGGATATAAGCTAGGTTGTAATTCTTAACACACTTTTTGTAGTGTTTCTATCCCAAATATTACTACTTATTTGGCGTCAAAATATTGGAAAATACTTAGATAACCAGCTTTAGATAACTATTGTTTAATAATAGCTATCGGAAAAACCTATGCAAGCCTTACCTCAGCTTCTAGGGCTACAAAACTTAGACTCAATAATTGACTGTTTGCTACCGATGATTATGCTAGAAAAATCACTATTAGGTGTGATGTGTACGACGGGCTACGCATACGCACTGATGCTAGCACAGCGCAAGAGTGTATTTGTTTCTTCATCTTCGCAGGTACTGGAGTGCTTCATCAAGCATGATATGGTACTGCTGGTAGCTTCTGGGACTAGCTTGAAAACAGCCAATATTTTTGAAGTTATGCATACCTCGGTTATGACATTGAACATGTCAGATTTTTTGGAGATAGTCTCAGTGCTATCACTGTTACGCCAGCAGTGGTTGGATTTACTAGCAGTTATAGATAACCAAAGTAACATTACCTCTGAAAGTATCTGTCAAACACTGGCACAAAAAACAGAGAAAACTAGAAGTAAGACTAATATTGGTTCCTTTAAGGTAGAACATCAGATTCTCGTTGAGAGACTATTACCCAAGTACAAATCATTACTAGCACGCGCTATAGTACGTAAAGATACGACAGGCAAATACACTCACCTCATTGAAGTTCATGAGGAGGATTTGGACTTCTACCGTAAGTTTAATACTAGGGTTATGCAGACGAATACGCCCAAATATCACATAATCATGACTGAAATATTCAATGGTGTGTTGATTATTGGTAAGTCAGAAGCGGGAAAATTAGAGTATAAACCAACAGCCTTCAATTTGGTCGAATACTGGCGACAATTTTTAGAAAAAGTACAGATGAATCTGGACTATCGGCGGTTGATTTCTTTCACCAGTCAACATCAATCTGTAACCTGCTGCATGGATGAAAAACTGCTGGAACACATTTTTAATTTTAAAAAAATAAAATATAAATTGAGGTAATTATGCCCAAAATTTTAATAATAGAAGATGAGGAAGCAGTCCGTGAAAACATTTTAGATTTGCTAGAAGCTGAGGATTTTGAAACTATTGCGGCGGCTAATGGCAGAATCGGGGTACATTTAGCTATCTCTGAAGTTCCCGATTTAATTCTCTGTGATATGATGATGCCCGAAATTGACGGTTATGGCGTGCTAACAGCGTTACGCCAAGATCCATCAACGGCAACAATTCCCTTTATTTTTCTAACTGCCAAATCTGCCAAATCTGACTTCCGTCGAGGTATGGATATGGGTGCTGATGACTATATAACTAAGCCATTCACTCGGGCTGAGTTATTAAGTGCCATCATGAACAGGTTAGAAAAACACGCTACTTTAAAAAGGTATTTATCTCCTCAGACTATAATTAACAACTTGTCTCCAAAAATGCAGTTGTTAGAAATTAGTTTACATCGGGCTATAAAACAATATAATTTTCAAGAATTTGAAATTTACTATCAACCAATAGTCGATATTGCTTCTGGTAAGATAGTAGCTGCTGAAAGTTTATTACGCTGGCAAAGTCCAGAATTGGGGATGATTTACCCAACAGAATTTGTTCCGTTAGCAGAGTCTACAGGTTTAATTGTTCCTATCGGTAAATGGGTATTAAAAAGTGTATGTAAGCAAATTAAAACCTGGCGTGATGCCGGAATTAATTCCTTGCTTGTTGCTGTAAACCTGTCAGTAATTGAATTTAATCAACCAGATTTTATTAATAAAATAGTCAATTTTATAGCTGTCAATGATTTAGAACCACATTATTTAGAACTAGAACTCACTGAAAGTATGATTATGCAAGATGTAAATAGTGCGATCGCTACTATGAATAAATTGCAATCCTTGGGTGTAAAAATTGCGATCGATGATTTTGGAACTGGTTACTCTTCTTTAATTTATTTAAAAAATTTACCAATTAATACATTAAAAATCGATCGTTATTTTATCCATAATGTTGCTAACGATCCACAAAAGTCAGCCATTACCAAGGCATTAATTCAAATGGCTCACAATCTCAATCTAGATGTAGTTGCTGAAGGTGTAGAGACGGAAGCAGAACTGGCTTTTTTGCGTCAGCACAACTGTAATTCTATGCAAGGGTTTCTATTTAGTCGTCCCTTACCAGCAGCAGAATTTGAAAATTTTTTGTTAACTAACAAATGCTTATATGTTTAACTATTGGGCATTGGTAAAGAGGAGGGAAAAGGACGTTCGGTGAGCCGCAGAAGGCAGAATTTTTAATTTTTAATTGATTTCCCCAGTCCCTTAACTAACTAATAAAAATCAAACTTTAGACTGGCGACAATTATTAAGTCTCAAGTCTAGAGTGGGAAAGTTGTGCATAGTGTCTACCATCATGAAAGTTCCTGCGCGTTTCTTGCTGCCAGTTTTTTTACTGACCTTGACAGCAGCCTGTAACCAAACTCGCGCTGACTCAGATAATCCCACACCACAAACATCTGTACCTTCTGCCCAACTGACACAGAATTCTACACAGCCAAAAAATATCGTCCGAACTGAAGCACTTTCACCTACACCCATCCGAATCAATCTGAAGAATTTACCAGCACCCTTCGCTACAGAAAGTGCCTCCAAGCGGCCTGAGGTTGTGCCCATTCCGCAAAATCCGGTGTTGCGCGTACCACCAGGCTTTACAGTAAACGTTTTTGCCGAAGGTTTAGATGCCCCACGCTGGCTAGCTTTAACCCCCAGTGGTGATGTTCTAGTGACTGAAACCGGGCAAAACCGCATTCGTTTGTTGCGTGACAGCAACGGCGATGGTGTAGCTGACGTTCGAGAAACCTTTGCTAGTGGGGACAACGGACTCAATAGACCGTTTGGTATGGCTTTTGCAGATAATTCATTTTTTCTGGGGAACACAAATGCTGTGGTGCGTTTTCCCTATACCCAAGGTCAAAATAAAATTATAGGTAAGGGGGAAAAAATTGCCGACTTACCTGCTCAAGGTTATAACAACCATTGGACGCGCAATGTCGTTGTCTCGCCCGATCGCAATAAATTATATATTTCAGTTGGTTCAGGAAGCAATGTGGATGAGGAACCCCTACCACGGGCTTCGATACAGGTGATGAATTTGGATGGTTCCCAGCAGCAAACTTTCGCTTCCGGCTTACGTAACCCTGTTGGTTTAGACTTTCATCCTGTAACTAAGGAACTTTATACCACTGTCAACGAACGCGATGGAATCGGTGATGATTTGGTTCCAGACTATCTGACACGCGTTCAGCAGGGGAAGTTCTACGGCTGGCCCTATGCTTATCTAACACCAAACAACCTCGATCCGCGCCAAAAGACGGATGATAGAAGTAAACGTCCCGATTTAGTAGCCCGGACTCAAACGCCAGATGTACTGTTCCAGGCGCACTCCGCAGCATTGGGTTTGCAGTTTTATGATGGTAAAACGTTTCCCAAAAAATACCAGAACGGTGCTTTTGCGGCTTTTCGTGGTTCTTGGAATCGCGATCGCGGCACTGGTTATAAAATTGTATTTGTTCCCTTCGATGCTAAAGGGCGATCGCTTGGCTACTACGAAGACTTTCTCACAGGATTTTTGCTAAATCCTTCTGTACCAAGCACTTGGGGACGACCTGTAGGTTTACTCGTTTTGCCAGATGGCAGTTTACTACTAACAGAAGAAGCCAATAATCGGATTTATCGGATTCAGTATACGGGGGAGTGAACAATTCACGTATTCAAACATTTAGAAATTCACGGATAGGATCTGTTGCCTAAAGTAAAGTTAGAGCAGTTGTCATCAATAGAAACGTTGTGACTGTATAGGACTCATATTTGATTTTTGAACAAAACTCAGTACACCTTTATTCCTTCTTCCCAGTCCCCAGTCCCCAGTCCCCAGTCCCCAGTCCCCAGTCCCCAGTCCCCAGTCC
>NZ_JABXKQ010000086.1 GCF_017114945.1 Nostoc sp. JL34 | reverse complement strand
GGACAAAAAACGAACTTTTTCATGGACTATTAATGCTTTGTTTATTAGCATCACTACCAGCTTGCGTATAAAAGTCAGAAAAAAGTTCACCTTTATACTTCGTTCCTAACAAAACCTATCGTTGACAAATGGGTTTTAACCTTAAGTTGACACTAATGGCAAGATGCCCACCCCACAATATTGGATAATTTATTTCAGTGTTTTAGAAGAAGAGAAAGCGATCGTTTTTTCAGCCAGGTGTGATGATTCTTTACGTAAATATTTTGCATAAAACAGCATTTTTGATACAAATGCAATCATCTAGATGTAAAATATATATATTTGTTTGCTGAAAATAATTCTTCAAATTTTGAATATACAGAAGAAAATTATTTAACATCTGATAAGCTAATTTGTATGTCTTAACAAGGGATTAATCAATTATATGAGGCTGCTTGAAAATTAATTAGAAAAATTCCTAAAACAGAATTTTCTAATTTAAATTCTCACAAAAATTTTCTAGCGATTGAAATTTTAGCAACTAATTGATTTAGTGGAATATTTGATTTTACAATAATTAAAAAATCTCAAATATTCTATGTTTAAATTTCTCAGATACGTTAGCATTTTTCTCATTATTGCCTGTTTGCTATTTGCTTGTCATGCTTGGGCACCGACCGAATTGAAACGCCCTCCCTTGAAAGTGGAATTTACATCTTTTGTTGGAGAGCATTCAGGCATCATTGCTCAAAAAAAAGGATTCTTCAAAGCCCAAGGCGTAGATGTAGAACTAATTCATAAGCTATACATCCAATTGGAAATAGCAAATTTCAGTGCGGGTAAGTATGATTGTATCATATTGACCTTGGGAGGTCTGATAAACTTGAGTGCCACAAATCCAGATATACAAGGCGTGGCAGTTATAGATGAATCAACAGGAGCAGATGTGGTAGTCGCCCAATCACAAATTCAAACCGTTGCTGACTTAAAAGGGAAAAAACTGGGTGCAAATCTAGGCGGTTTTAGCGAAGTTTTTGTGACTGAGATGTTGAAAAATGCCAACTTAACCAGCGATGATGTGAACTTGCTTAAATTAGAGGCTTCAGAAATTCCTCAACATCTGAAAAATAATGTTATTCAAGCCGGACACACTTGGGAACCCTATCTTTCTGAAGCTATTAAATCAGGGGGACATATCATATTTAGCAGTAAACAAACCCCTGGCTTGATTTTAGATATAATTGTTTTTCGCGGTGATACAGTCCGCGATCGCCCCGAAGACATTCGTGCATTTGTGCGAGGATGGCTGCAAGCCTCGGCTTACTGGAAAGCAAATGTTCAGGAAGGAAATGCGATCGTCAGCAAAGAATTAAAAATTCCTAGTAATACACTCTCTTTGGAAGGAGTAAACCTAACTGATTTAGCTGAAAATCAAAAATTATTTCAATCTAGCAACCCTAACTCCATCTACAAAACAGCCAAGATATATGCAGACTTTTTTATTCGCTCTGGAAACGTGACGCGCATTCCTGAGTTAAAAAGTTTGTTCAATTCTTCGTTCTTGAATCCTCCCTCCTAGTTGAAAGCCATGCAACAGCCTTTTTTAGGTGGCATTCGTAGAAAGTTGATCGCCTCATTTCTCATTGTTGCTTTGATTCCTTTGCTGTTATTGGCATTTACCAACAAACAGACAACTGAAAAAGTACTAACTGACAACGCAAAACAAGCCTTATCTGTAGCGGCTAATGAAACCGCTAATAGAATAGATGCCTTTATTGATACAAATCTCAATGCCGTGCGCGTAGAGGCTATTTTACCAGGTTTGGCACGCTACCTCAGCTTCACTCCAAAACGGCAAGATGACAGCCCAGAAATGCAATTGGCGACAGAAACATTGATTCGTCTCAGTCGCAAAGATATGCTCAATATTCTCTCATACTCTTTGCTCGACTTAAACGGCAAAAATGTATTGGATACACGTACATCGAATATTGGCAAAGATGAATCAGTTGAAAATTATTTTAAAAAGCCCCTGAAAACTGGATTATCTTTTGTTTCTAGTATGAAGCGATCGCCAACAATTCCTGACCTTGTTACCCTCTTTTTTAGCAGTCCGGTTCGCAATGCCAAGGGAGAGATATTGGGTGTATTGCGTGTTTCATACAATGCTACTGTTGTCCAGCAGTTAGTAACTCGACAAACTGAACGGGCTGGGGCAAAATCATTTGCGATTCTTCTAGATGAAAATAATATTTATTTGGCACATAGCACTGCACCAAAACTGCTTTTTAAATCAATTGTGCCTCTGCCTTTGGATGTTGTAACTCAATTGCAACGGCAAGGGCGTTTGCTTAATTCTCCTGTCAAAGAATTAGCAACTAATGAGTCAAAACTTAAGCAAGCATTGGATAATAAACAGTCGTATTTAATTGCATCTTTGTCAGCAACAGGTAATCAGGTTAATCTGATTGCGATCGCTCATTTAAAATATAAATCTTGGTCTGTGTTGTTTGCCCAGCCCCTTGCTGTTGCCCTAGCACCTGTAGAAAAGCAAATTCGGGACGCAATGTTTCTATTTGCAATTATCGCTTCAGTAGTGACAATCATCGCTTTTGCTATTGGGCAACTGCTAACCCAGCCAATAATTTACCTTACCAATATAGTTTTCCAGTTTACCGCAGGTAACTTAGATATCCGCGCCAAAATAACCTCAAAAGACGAAATAGGTCAACTGGCAAAATCGTTTAACAACATGGCACTTCAGTTACAAACATCTTTGGAAACTTTGGAACAACGGGTACAGGAGAGAACAGCAGAGTTAATAATTGCTAAAGAAAAAGCAGAAGATGCAAATCAGCAACTAGAACAACTGGTAAATCTAGATGGTTTGACTCAGGTAGCTAACCGTCGCTGCTTCGATGGACGACTGCAAGCAGAATGGAAACGCCTTGCACGAGAGCAACAACCCCTGTCACTGATTTTATTAGATGTAGATAAATTCAAATCTTACAACGACTACTATGGTCATCTTGGAGGCGATGATTGTCTAATCAGAATAGCGCAAACAGTGCAACAGATAGTTCATCGTCCTACTGATCTCGTGGCGCGTTACGGTGGAGAAGAATTTTCGGTACTCCTCCCCAATACTGACTTAGCAGGAGCAATTAAAGTAGCACAAAGTATTCAGCAAGCAATTCATGCTCAGGCTATTCCCCATGCAAAGTCTGATGTCAAGGATATCGTTACCCTTAGTTTGGGTATTACTTCTGTCATCCCCACTTGTGACATCAAGCCAGATACACTCATCGCTTCAGCCGATAAAGCACTGTACAATGCCAAACAGAAGGGGCGCGATCGCTATTGTACTCATTAGATATAGCCTAACAGTCTTAAAGCTTAACGCTTCGCAAAAGTCCCCATTTTCTCTGCGTTCGCGCAGCGTGTCGCAAGAGAAAGATTTGGGTCTTGGGAACCAGGACTTCTGCCCTTGGAGGGAATGTAATACCAAAAAAACTACGGAGTTTTTGAGGCTATTCCCTATGAATTGGGAAGTTCAGACTTCAGCCCTAGGCAAGTCTGAGTAGTTCACTCAGTCACACTATCCGCAGGCAAAAACTCTTTGAGGGCCTCTGCCTCAGCCGCTTTCACCACTGGCATAGAAAGGGGTACTGAACTAGCGATCGCAAATAACTGTTGTAATTGACTTAGACCTGTCAAACCACCACATAACAATACTTGGTCGCCAACTCGTAAGTCCATACCACCATCAGGATAGCGAATAAACTTGCCATCTCGCCGGATCGCCTGTACTTGTACTCCATATTGCTTGGCGATATCTAAATCTGCAAGAGTTTTACCTAGCGTTGGCGCATCTGCATTGACTGTAACCCACTGACAAGCACTATTTTCTCCGGGAACAGCTGCTTGTCCCTTAGCGAATTCTGCTAAAGCCGCCAGTTCTTCATCAGCTCCCACCACCAGCAAGCGATCGCCTTCTGCTAATTTGGTTTGATTATTGGGATAATCGATTTCATCGCCGTTAGCGCGACGAATTGCCATTAAACTCGCTCCTGTTAAGTAGCGCATATCTGCTTCTTCTATGCTCATGCCAATTAAGGGCGAATTGGATGGTAAAGAATACCAGCGCTGATTTAAATCGCGGGTTGCTTGGCGCAAATCACGAGCAACTTCAGTTGCAGAGCGCTCTGGGCGTAAATCTAAATAATGATCGTTGCGGATTTGCTGCATTTCTCGTTGGACGACAGGTGGCGACAATAAGCCTAAGCCAGTTAATAAATAGGTTGCCATTTCTAAGCTGGCTTCAAACTCTGGTTGCACAACTTCCCTAGCTCCCAATTGATACAGCACCTCAATATTTTTATCCTGGGTAGCACGGACAACTAAATCTAATTCTGGGCGCAATTCCAAAGCCCGTTTCAAGCAAAGACGAGTACTCATGGGGTCAGGGAGTGCGATCGCCATTCCTTTGGCATGATTCACCCCAGCAGTTTCTAAAACGTGTAAACTGACGCAATTACCATAAACATAAGACACTCCAGCCTCGCGCAACTGCTGAATTCTCCTCTCCGATTGGTCGATTACCACCACAGGTAGGTTATGTTGCTGCAACAACTTCACCAAATTCTTGCCGACTCGCCCATAGCCACAAACTACTACATGGTCTTTGAAAGGCAAATCTTCCGATACATCCCGCGCTTCATCTTCTTCTAAGTACGGTTTCAACCAAGGCATTGATTCGGCAAAGTTAAATAAAAATGGCACTAACCGCAGTACAAAAGGAGTCAGCATGAGAGTGACTGCGGTGGTTCCCAAAATTAATAAGTATATTTGTCGCGACACCAGCCCCAAAGACTGCCCTTCACTAGCGAGAACAAAGGAAAATTCCCCAATTTGCGCCAGTCCTAAACCGGCGATTATGGCTGTTTTCAAAGGATAGCGGAACAGTTTCACTAAGGGCGTGATAATCAAAAATTTACCTACGAAAACTATTGCTACCAACCCCAAAATTAATTCCAGGTTGTTCCACAAAAACACTGGGTCAATTAACATCCCAATGGCGGCAAAAAACAAACTGGCAAAGATATCTCGCAGTGGTTCGACATAAGTCAGGGTTTGGTCGGCGTACTCTACCTCAGAAATCATCAAACCCGCGACAAATGCCCCCATCTCAATGGACAGTCCCAAATGCTCTGTCAACAGGGCAATGCCTAAACACAGGGCTACAACCCCTAATAAAAATAGTTCTTTGCTTTCAGTACGGGCTAGCAGTTGCAACAAAGGCGGTATCAGCCAAATCCCCGCAGCTACCGCCCCAGCAGCAAATAAAGCAATCGAACCTAGCGCTGTGAGGACGGCGATGCCAATAGTTTCTGCTGGTTGGTTGAGGGCTGGTAAGACTGCTAACATCAGTCCTAGTGCCAAGTCCTGAACTACCAAAATCCCTAGCATCACTTGCCCGTGGGGCGTTTCTGTTTCGTTGCGCTCCATTAAGCATTTGAGGACAACCGCTGTGGAAGACAGCGACAGAATACACCCCAAAAACATCCCTTTCGCAGGTAAGGCTCCCCAGGCTCCGCTTAACCCGCATACTAAAACCGTGACCAAAATCGTCAAAGCAATCTGGAGTCCACCTCCACCAAGAGCGATCGCTTTTACCTTCTTAAGTTCCGCAAAGGAAAATTCCACACCCAAGGCGAATAACAAAAAGGCGACCCCGAACTGTGCCAGAGTCTCTACTTGAATCAGTTCTTTAATCAATCCTAGTCCCGTTGGCCCAATAACTATCCCGCCAATGAGATACCCTAGCAGCACTGGTTGTTGCAAAAGTGCCGCTAATAGTCCGCCACAGGCTGCAACACCTAGAACTAAAACTAAATCAACAATTAACCGAAAATCTTCTTGCACCAGTTTTAAAAGAACTATTAAGACCTATTAATTCAGGATACAAAGTTTTACGATCTCAAACAGCTTGTTTGCTAAAGGGGTAACAAAATTTGCTTATTTTGAAGGGGGCGGGCAGTAGGTGAGCAGGAAGGATACATCAAGGTTTTTGAAGGTATTTTGAATCACAAGTATCAGAGGTGGATTCATCCAGTTCAAAGACTCGTCAACGGAGTTCAGAGGTGGATTCATCCAGTTCAAAGACTCGTCAACGGAGTTCAAAGGTGGATCCATCCAGTTCAAAGACTCGTCAACGGAGTTCAGAGGTGGATTCATCCAGTTCAAATACTCGTCAACGGAGTTCAGAGGTGGATTCATCCAGTTCAAAGACTCGTCAACGGAGTTCAAAGGTGGATTCATCCAGTTCAAAGACTTGTCAACGGAGTTCAAAGGTGGATTCATCCAGTTCAAATACTCGTCAACGGAGTTCAAAGGTGGATTCATCCAGTTCAAATACTCGTCAACGGAGTTCAAAGGTGGATTCATCCAGTTCAAATACTCGTCAACGGAGTTCAAAGGTGGATTCATCCAGTTCAAATACTCGTCAACGGAGTTCAAAGGTGGATTCATCCAGTTCAAATACTCGTCAACGGAGTTCAAAGGTGGATTCATCCAGTTCAAATACTCGTCAACGGAGTTCAAAGACTTATTATTGCATTATTTAAGACGCATCTCTTCTGGCTCCATGCCCGATGCCCATTAAATTTTAGGCGAACTGAGGGCATTCAATAATAGCAGCGACCACGGCAGTTTAATATCAGGTATGAGCCATGAGTACTTTCTCAGTACAGGCAATGCAGCTGGTAGTACAAAACGTAGAGAGCGTAGGGATGCAGGTCGGTCGCCATTTTCATCTACAAGATTATATTTATGAGCCAGTTCGGCAACAATCTGCACGCGTCCTGTATGGCGGATTATATTTGGCTCACTAGCAAGTGCAGCGATCGCTCGTCCAGTAAATAAGGGAGTTTCCCAGTTGTAGCGATCGCTTAAAAATGAGAAATTATTTTCAGTAGCATTGCTTTGATTTATTTCAGAAGCAAAACGCGAAAAAAGCTCAGTACCAACAATACCCGGCCAAATTGAAACGGAAGCGACGTTATGGGGCTTTAACTCAACAGCCATATTAGCAGCTAGGCGATCACAAGCTGCTTTGCCAACACCATAAACTGTATTAAATAGATAAAACATACTACCCCACGAGGAAATAGTGCAAATTAGTCCAGAGTTACGCTTAGTCATCATCCGAGCCGCAAAAACACTCGCAATATAGTGGCTCCGAAGACCAACGTTGTTGCTAGCATCCCAAAGAGTTGGTTCACAATCCCAAAAGGGCTGTCCATGAGCGTCTTTTAACGCCTGAACTCCTGAATAAGCATTATTTACCAGTAGGTCGAGTTGGCCATTTTGTTCATCTTGAATGCGATCGAAAAGCAAACGCACCTGCTCATCGTCACTGTGGTCTACTTGGACGGGAATACATACACCACCGACTTCCTCAATGGCTGATTTCGTTTCACTAAGACTTCCTGAAACCCCATCACTGGAAGAGTTGTTGAGGCTGCGACCCGTGATGTATACAGTTGCACCTGCTTGACCAAGGCCAATGCCAATTCCCCTACCAATTCCCCGCGTAGCACCTGTTACCAAAGCCACTTTACCTTCAAGGTGTTTCATCAGCACTCATTTCTAATCTTTTACCGTTAAATATTGATTATTACAATATTCTTTCGTAGCAGTGACTGAAACAACTTCTATTTCTATCGGCTTTTCTTTAGTTCCATCGATCAGAAACTCACTAGCTCCTTCACGAGGTTTTTTCGGATTTCCCCAATCATAGGTGTAACCTAAACCTGTCCAAGGATAATGTTCTTGAATACCAACTGCATAAGAAGTTATATATATCTCTTGCAAAACCGGATAACTAGCAGGAATCGGTATATTAAAAACATTACAACTAGAATCATTAATTTCTGGATCGACACATGGTCTACTTAAATCTTCAGCTTTCACCCACATTTCTACAAAATGTGTCTTATTTGAATTTCTATTTAAAATTAAGCCTAAATACTGCTGTAACCTCAGAGAAAGCATAATATTACCAGGAATATTTATGCCGATACCCTTACAGTTTTGACAAAATTCTTTAACTTGAGGAACGGCTGTTAACCAAGTGCGTGCTTCTATACTTTTTTTTGTTCCTACTTTCCAATCCTCATTTGGGTTTTTGACATATTTCCAACTCGCCATCAGATATTCAATTTTACCGTTATTTTCTCTCCACTTGATTTGAGGATTAGTTTTTGATAATAACCAAAGATTTTTTACTACTTTCTCTTCACTCGGTCTTTTTGCATCCTCAATCGCTGCATCTAACTGCTTTTTTAAAGCGTTATAACTTTCTGGTTTATTTTTCTCCAGATACTCATTGACATTTGGGTTAATTTCTGATTGCGTTACTAAATCCTTTCTGAGGTTTGATGTACTCTGTATGGGAATTTCTGTAGCCCGCAAACTAGAATATCCGACTGCCAAAAATGCACCTGTTAAGCCTAAAAATACTTGAGTCTTCAATTTTTTCATCAAAATAATTCTGTGGATTTCCAACAAGAGGGTGAATGTTTCATCCCATGTAAATATGGGTTCAACTCAAAGATTGAATCTGATTTTATATTTATGTTTGGCTGAGATAATATTGTGCTTAATATTTTTAATTAACTCTATCTGTAGAAAAATAAATATCTACGATCTAGTAGTCTGTCACAGCGATTACAACAGATTAATAAAACTCGTAGTCAGCAGAGGACTAGTATTTTTTACTCAGCACTTTCTTTTTCAGGCTGACATATCTGCGACAAGAAGCGATCGCAGTTGAGCTAAACCTAACTTATGCCCGTAAAATTACTGATAGATTTTAGGTAAATAGACCATACCCTACAGACACAGCAATGCTCATTGATATACCCCTACAACATATTACGAGGCAATACTAACAATGTTTTATCGTTTAAACGAGGGGTCTGACCCTCTATTTATCATCTGTATCCACCAGTGGGAAGGGGTTCTGGTCAAGCCATGCTTGTTGGTAATCCGTTTCCGCCTTTATTCACAGGATGACGCTAGCTGAACAAGGGATTAAACTATGGATAATGTCGAGTAATTGTTGCTTTTAACACCACCTAAATAAATTTAATTGTTAAATCTAAAATCTCATCCTGCTATATAAAATACCACTTATGTCAGCGTATCAAGGAAGTTATAGGGAGACCACCGATTTGATTATTGGTGTTCACAACCAAGAAAACCTCGAATTACAAGCAAATTCTGCTCCTGTGGGTGCTCTTGCCACAAGACAAGGAACTTTTTCTACGTTTCTTGCTCCCCTGACTCAGGATACTTTTAAACAGGTGGTTCAGGATGTTGAACAAAAATTACAGATTGTCCATCAAACCCTGTCAATGCTCGATTCTCATGGGTTTGAAACCATTCTGCAAGAAATGTTGCATTCGATTACCTTAAAAACCGGGGAATTACTGGGGGCAGACCGGACGACGATATTTTTATTGGATGAAGAAAAACAAGAACTTTGGTCAATTTTAGCTGAGGGTGAGGGCGGTCGCTCTTTAGAAATTCGCATCCCCGCAAATAAAGGTATTGGTGGTGAAGTCGCCACTTTTAAAGAAGTTATTAATATTCCCTTTGATTTTTATAACGATCCGCGATCGCATTTTGCCCAAGAACAAGAAAAGAGAACTGGCTATCGCACCTACACTATGTTAGCTTTGCCACTCTTAAATGAGCATGGGCAATTAGTTGCAGTAGTACAATTACTGAATAAATTAAAATCTGGGAATAATCATGATGCTCCACTTGCAGAGCGCATTGATACTAAAGGTTTTACCTGTACTGACGAACAATTATTTCAAGAATTTGCCCCTTCGATTCGCCTGATTTTAGAATCCTCGCGCTCTTTTTATGTAGCTACTCAAAAACAAAGAGCAGTAGCAGCGCTGATGAAGGCGATTAAGTCACTTTCTCAAAGCAGTCTCGACTTAGAAGACACCCTAAAGCGGGTGATGGATGAAGCCAAAGAATTGATGAATGCCGATCGCAGTACACTATGGTTAATAGATCGCGATCGTCATGAATTGTGGACGAAAATTACTCAGGATGATGGTTCAACGAAAGAGTTACGAGTCCCCGTAGGTAAAGGTTTTGCTGGGATAGTAGCGGCTTCTGGTAAGAAGTTGAATATTGCTTTTGATTTGTACTACGATCCTGACTCAGAGACAGCCCAACTACTAGATCAGCAAAATGGTTATCGTACTTGTAGCTTACTTTGTATGCCAGTGTTTAATGCCGATCAACAACTGATTGGTGTTACCCAACTCGTCAATAAAAAGAAAACTGGTGATTTTCCCCCTTATAATCCAGCTGATTGGCCGAAAGCTCCCGACTGCTTTCAAGCTAGCTTTGATCGCAACGATGAAGAGTTCATGGAAGCTTTTAATATTCAAGCAGGAGTAGCACTGCAAAATGCCCAGTTGTTTGCCACAGTCAAGCAACAAGAACAAATGCAACGGGATATTCTGCGTAGTCTTTCCAATGGAGTGGTTTCCACTGATAAAACTGGATTAATTATCGCCGCCAATGAAAGCGCCCAACGTTTACTAGGATTGGGAGTAGATGACCGTTTAGAAGGTAAATTAGTTAATGATGTCATTGGCATCAAAGAAGGCGACTTTAGCAAGTGGTATCAGGATGCTTTACATGCAATTGACTTAAAAGGCCGCCAACAATATTACCCCGATCGCACACTTCTAACTACTGGTACAGAACAACATAGTATTAATTTATCGATTAACACAATTGCCGATGCTAGCGACCAAGAGCAAGTCCGGGGGGCGCTGGTGGTGATGGAAGACATCAGTGATGAAAAGCGGCTCAAGAGTACGATGTACCGCTACATGACCCAGGAATTAGCCGAAGAATTGCTGAAATTAGATGATGCTAAACTAGGAGGCGATCGCAAAGAAGTTTCAATATTATTTTCGGATATTCGCGGCTACACCACTTTGACAGAAAACTTGGAAGCAGAAGAAGTGGTGAGTATGCTCAATGAATATTTTGAATCAATGGTGGAGGCAGTATTTAAACATAAAGGTACTCTTGACAAATACATCGGCGATGCCATCATGGCTGTATTTGGTTCTCCTCTACCATTAGAAGAACACGCTTGGATGGCAGTGCAAACATCTTTAGAAATGCGCGTTCGTCTACACGAATTTAATCAACGTCGCTATGTAGATGATAAGCCTAGAATTAAAATTGGCATCGGCATCAATTCTGATACCGTAATTAGTGGGAATATTGGCTCTAGTAAGCGGATGGAATTTACCGCTATTGGCGATGGTGTTAATCTTGGTTCTCGATTAGAAAGTGTCAGTAAACAGTATGGTTGCGATATTATTATTAGCCATAACACCTTTAAACCTTGCCAAGATAATATTTGGGCTAGAGAACTAGATTACATTCGTGTCAAGGGTAGAAACGAACCAGTAGCCATATACGAATTACTGGGTTTGCGTTCCAATCCCATTGAAAGCGAAAAATTGCAAGTGATTGAGCATTATCATAAAGGGCGTGAGTATTACCTCAAGCGGCAGTTTTCTCGTGCCAGAGCAGAGTTTGCTAATGTTTTGGCAGCAGACAGCCAGGACAAAGCTGCTATGCTGCATCTGTTGCGTTGTCAGCATTGGTTACAATCACCCCCAACAGAATCAGATTGGGATGAAGGAGTTTGGACGTTCCAAGAGAAATAAACGTCAATGCATCAAGTTAAATGAATTAACTGGGAAATTTTTCTCATTTAAATATCTAATACTTAGCGTGACAAAGACTATTGTAAAAGTGAGAAACTGAGAAGTTTGCTTACCCGTTGTAGGCATATCCTCGCAAAATACGTAAACCAAGTAGTAATTCCTACTAGTTTAAACGTGTCTTCTATGGCAATAGGGATATTAGGAAATATACTATCACAAATAATTGATAATCCGAAAAACATAATAGCAGATAACAAAATGAGAAATTCAGTTTTCTTCAAGATTGTTTTAAACTTGATAAAAAATATTAATACAAGTGCAATATAGCTTGCATAAAATATACTTTCATTAATATGTAAATAATTGGGAAAGATACTCTCATGAATTAAGAAAAAGTCATCAAAGAGTAGGAGAGATGTCATTACTCCAGAAAATAAAAAGAATGATGAATATTCTTTAGCTCTAATATCTTTTTTGAGTAATGCGTAACTAAAGAGACAGATTGTTGCAGAGGAACACCAAAGCAATATACCAATGTTTGAGAAAAATCCCAGATAAAAAGGTGCATTCATAGTGGCAGATGGATCTCTCGTCAAATAGTCTGTAGATACTTGAGTTTTTAATTTGAGGAAGATTAAAATTAAAGCAAATGGAATAATTGTTATCAAAAATGTTAATAATAAAACTTTGATTTGATGAAGATAACTTGATTTTTGAAAACCTAAGTTTGTCATGAGTTTTTACCTTGATTAATTAGGGCACTTCTCGCAGATTTTTCCAGTTTTTAAAGTATTTATGTTTGAGAATTGAATATCTGCTGTGGAAGTATAATTTTTCTGCTCCTGTAAGATTCCTCTTTGGGATATATAATGTGAAACACTTGATTTACAAGGGTCTAAAATTAAGCAAAGGTTAATGAAATGAAAGGAATAACCTAAAATCATCTCATACAGCAAAAAAATACTCAAGTTTTTTGTGTTTTAATTTTTTAAAGTTTTGATGAAGCTTGCCATCTTAAATTAAGCTGTACTTCTTCACTATTTACTTGGAAAATTACGGAAATTACTTTTTACGAAATCTTAATATTTCTCAACTAAGTTTAAAAAATCTTGGCATTGAGTTCATAATTTAAGAGCGATCGCTTTGTAAAGGTTAGTTGATATTTCTTGTCAAACTGCTGGTGAAGTTAGAAACTAAAGAAATACAAAACACGCAATTATTTTATGACTGCTATTTCTAGCTTTGAATTCAAACGGCCAATTTGGCAAACCGCGATCGTATTGACCTTAGGCTTTTGGCTCAGTGCTAGTCTAGTTTTAGACTGGGTAATTATGCCTAGTCTTTATCTTTCTGGGATGATGAGCCAAGCTGGTTTTACGACAGCAGGCTATACGATTTTTTGGAACTTCAATCGGATGGAATTATTATCTGCGGCTGTAGTATTAAGTGGGGCACTAGCTTTGGGCAAAACCCAATATCACTGGCGTATTGGCAGTATTGTTTTATCTGGGCTGCTGTTAACTATAGCTATGCTTGATACCTATTTCTTAACTCCGCAGATGTGCGCTATCGGAGTTCAACTCAACCTATTTGAAGCCGCTGCTGCTATTCCATCAACCATGAATTTACTACACGGCAGTTATTGGGTACTGGAAGTAGTTAAGCTTGTGGCTGGTGGCACACTTTTAAGCTGGTGCTGGCGGGAGCAATTTTAACTAGATGGATAAGTATAACGGTGAGAATGTCCACTTCTAAATCTCACATTGAAGACGCAAAGAAATTCTTTGCGTCTTTTTGCTACATATATCTTATGGGTTAATGAATGCGATATAGCGTTTACCGACATAGCGAAGTACACCCGTAGGCGCACGGCAGCGAAACGGGCGGTTAGAAACCGCGTCTACACAAACAAAACCCACCTCCGTGGGTTTCAAAACCTTGATTTGACCTTAGTCCGCGCAGGCGGACTTTGCCTGTATAGCTGCGAATTCCATTCGCCAAGCCTTAAGTTGACACCTATGGGCACTGCCGTGCCCCTACAACTCGCGATATAATTTTGTACCGCATCTGAATGGAAACCGCTATATCTGTTTATAAAAGTGATGCTCCTGTGTCGCTAACAGATGTGAGGGCTGCGTCTACGCGGACAATTTTTTATTTATATTTGTGACTTTTAAAACTTGAGATTTTCTGGGAAAATTGCTACTATAAAATGATTCACTCATTTATAAGTGTAATTAAATAAGCTGACAAAATTATCTTTTCCTGTACATTTTCAGCCCTCCCGGACATCCTAAAAAATAAATATTTATGACAATTGTCTGGAAGATACTATTAATTAGTTTTCATGTTTGCTTTACTGATTTATCATGAAGTTTATATATTTCTGCTAACTTTTTTTGAAAATTATAGTAACCTGAATTTTAGTGAGTCCGTTACAAGATAAAGCAGGAGGCAGAGGACAGCAGGAAAGAAGTATAATTGAAAACTTTAATTCTGGGTCATTGCCCAGTTTAAAAAGAAGGATTCTATCAAGACCAGCAGCGCGTTAGGATAGGATATCGAAGTGCGATACAAAGCATCCACAGCCTTAGTCCCACTTAGTTGCGCGTAGGTTTCTTCTGCCTCCTGCCTTTTGTCTCCTGAATTGTTATCTACCATCTAGCTAAAAATAGCTATTTTGCAGGTATGTACTACCAATCAAGAATTTCGCTGTAAGTTCTTGAATTTGTCGCTCCAAATTGTGCAGGGTGACTATTTAGCCCCACACAATATTAGAACCCGTTTCCAGTACTTATGAAGAGATTCCCTTCTGCTGATTTGGTCGCCTGTGCATCTCACCACACCATCATAGCGGCAATTATCAGCTAACTCATCTTTGGTCGGAGGTTTACGATTTTTGTTGTGCAAGTGATAATTTTGCCCAATCCTAACACTAAGAGTTGCTCTACAATTAAAAACCTAAGTAAGACATTGAAGTTTTGGAATGCTTAGTTTTTAATAATACTTTTTTTCTTGACGAAGTTATTCTCAAGAATAAACTTCTTGGAAAAGTACCCCACTACTTTGTTACGGCTACAAAAACGTAGTTCGTCAGCGTGGACTTAATGCTTAAAAGCCTTCATTGAGAGCCATTTACGTCTACCTTAGAGTAGATTTTGGCCGCTCCAGATTTTAGTATTAGGGCTAAAAAAACTTTTGCAAGAGAACTAAAGTATCTGCAATTTTAGGCTGCAAAATACGGATAACAATGATGCTTTTGTGACTGATGGGCGAGAGCCAATGGTCTATGGGTGGCACTTGAGTTACTGTTAGATTGGCTAGATTAGCGAAAGATACAGAAAACCAATCTAATTTTTGAAATACTATATCCTGGCAACTAGTCGGGCAATTTTGCTATTGGAAAATAGCATGGATTGGTTTAGTTGTAACTTGTGCATTATAGCTTAACGGAGATTGGTGAATTAGCAGTTAGGGGGTGTGGAATCTCTGTACTAACTCAAATGTGACCGCTATATTTATCTGAAAGTGGTTCCAACAAAGTCGCGGTGAATTCTGAAAAGGTAATTCACTAATTTTGCCTGCAAATGTTAATTTTATTCCAGAGCCATCCCAATGAAGACACTTCCGATTAGTAGATACAGATTTTTCCAAAAGCTTCAGCCCCTATCTTTGTTGAAAAAAATCACTGGTAAGTCAATTACAGGTTGTTTACAGGTGTTTAGCACCTCAGGCTCTTGGTCAATATATGTGGACGAGGGTAAACTAATTTATGCCTGCTACTCAGAGAAAATGTTTGAGCCGCTTTACAGAAATTTGCAACGCTTGAGTCAGCAAATTTCTACTCTCCCTCACGGAATAAAAGAACAGTTGCGGGCGATATTTGAAACTGGTATTGAAAATCAAGCAATACCGAACCCAGACTATCTGGCTATTTGCTGGTTAGTCAATCAGAAATATATCAGTCCCTCTCAAGCCGCGATACTGATAGAGCAATTGGCGCTAGAAGTTCTGGAGTCATTTCTAAACTTACAAGAGGGGAGTTATGAATTTATTCCTGAAAGCTTTCTGGATGATATGCCAAAGTTTTGTCATCTAAATCTTCGCTTACTAGTTGAACGATGTCTCATGCCCCAAAGTGTTGGCGAAGCCTCTCGTAGAGAAGCGGCTTATTCTCAGACATCACCAACTTTTCAATCGCACCCCTCAGAATTGTTCAAAATCAATGAGCTAAAACCTAAAAGCAAAAGTACACCAAACTCATATAGAATAAACAGCTATAAACCACCAGCCTCCTATATTAATAGGAATGAACATAGTGGTCAGCAAATCATTCAACGGTCTGTTAATAATACAAAAGTCTACACAATCTTTTGTATTGATGACAATCCTACAGTATTGAATGCTATTAAAAGTTATTTAGATGAGCAAACCTTTTCTGTGGTCGGAGTCAACGATTCTTTAAAAGCTTTAATGCAGATTATCCAGATAAAACCCGATATAATTTTGTTGGATATTTCGATGCCTAATTTAGACGGATATGAACTTTGCTCTTTGTTACGTAAACACTCACATTTTAAAAATACACCTGTGATTATGGTGTCAGAAAAAGTAGGTTTTCTAGATAGAGCTAAAGCTAAGATGGTCAGAGCATCAGGCTATTTAACTAAGCCATTTACACAAGGAGATTTGCTAAAGGTAATTTTTAAACATATTGTTTAATTTACTAATATAAAAAATAACTCTAATTAACCAATATATTATTTTGGAGATTTAAGGTTGAGTATTACCTGGATCACTATCATTCTAGTTATAGAAAATTGTCTGAGTGAATTTAAATTAGTAAGTAGTTATCTCACAGATAGGGGTTACAATGTCATTAAGTCCACTAGTGCAAAAGAAGCCTTAGAAATAATCTTAGAAGAAAAGCCGGATGCGATTGTTACCGATGTAGTAATGCCGGGAATGAGTGGATTTGAATTATGTCGCTTCATCAAAACAAATCCGACTAATCAAAAAGTGCCGATGATAATTTGTAGTAATAAAAATCAGGAAATTCACCACTTTTGGGCCAAGAAGCAAGGTGCAGATGCTTATATAACTAAGCCATATACGCCTGAGCAGCTACTGAGTGTCATTAAATTCCTTGAGACGATGTTTGAAAAGTCCTTTTATATCAAGTTCGGTTAATTACTTATGATTACCGCATCCGTGCAAAAATCAGGAAAACCTCTTTCTCCCTGCACCCTGCCCCCTGCACCCCTGCACCCCTGCACCCCTGCGGTCTAAATGATAAGTCTTTACCCGAACATGATATTATCGGTAGCAAAATGTCCTAAATCCCCTGATATGGGGGACTTTGATTCCGGTTACCCCTCTAAAAAGTGGGTAAAAGAGGTTTGCAACCCTTTTTAAGCGGTCTTTAGAAGGGATTTTGGTTCAAATGAATGAAAAAGGCTGTGATTGCAAATAGAGCGATCGCTCTTTTCCACTGTTATATTAGTCTTTAAATAATCCCCCACCCAATCACAGCTATATTTCAGCAGGTTGAGATGGAAAATTTTTTGTATATCCCACATAATCACAAGTTGGTCATCTCCACCAGAGGCGAGGGTTTTGCCGTCGGGGCTAAAGGCAACACTGCTCACGTTAGAAGTATGTCCATTCAGGGTAACAAGCAAAGTGCCATCGGTCTTCCAGACTTTGATCGTATTGTCAAAACCTGCGGCTGCCAACATTTGACCATCTGGACTGAATGCTACTCTGGTTAAGCCAATACTTTTACCATTAAAGATTCTCACCAGAGTCCCATCACGTTTCCAAAGTCGCAGACAACCATCTCCGCCAGTGGAGGCAATAAATTGACTATTGGGGCTAATGGCAACTCCAAAGACTTCACTCTTATGCCCTTCTAAGATTCGATCGGGTTTCTCTAACAGGCGTTCGCTATTTTCTGAAGTCCACAGTTTGATGGTGCCATCAGCACTGGCAGAGGCGATAAACTGCCCATCGGGACTATAAACAATGTCCCAAATCCGGCCTGTATGCGCCTGGATAACTTGGTGGAGTTGGAACTGTCCATTAGAGTCGCGTTGCCAGAGTCTAAGCTTGTAATCAAAACCCACAGTCACTAGCCGATTGCCATCAGGACTGTAGCTAACACCCAAAAGACCGATACCTGGGCCCTTCAGAATGGTTCGCTGATTGCGGTCTAGTTCCCATAGTCTCACAACACCACCAGAACCGACGATCGCCAGAGTTCGACCATCGGGGCTAAAGTCGAGACTAAGCATTCGAGAATCTTCTTCAAAAATGGTTTTGGCGAGAGAACCATCGCGTCTCCAGAGTTTGACTTGTTTGCCAGCAACGGAAGCTAGAAGTTGCCCATCAGGGCTAAATGCCACCCGCCAGACCATTTCTTGATGACCATTGAGTAGCTTTACTAAAGGTGAATTGACTCTCCAGAGTTTAATGGTGTTGTCGTGACTAGCAGAGGCGATAGTTTGTCCATCAGGACTGAAGGCGATGGTTTGAATATTTGAGGTATGCCCCTGTAAAGTTCTTAATAAAGTACCATCTATCCGCCAGAGTCTAACGGTTTTATCAGAACCCCCAGAAGCAATGGTCTGCCCATCAGGGCTAAAGGCTACACCAAATACTTCAGCAGTGTGCCCTTTAAAAGTTTTCAGGAGAGTGCCTTCTTGATTCCACAGGCGCACCATCTTATCTGCACCACCAGATACTAAAGTTTGTCCATCAGGGCTAAAAGCAACACTCCAAATAGTTGCGTTTCCGGCTGTGAATTTTTTAATCAGCGTTCCATCCAATCGCCAAAGCTGATTGGTGCCGCCTACCATACAAGAAGCGAGGGTTTGACCATCAGGGCTGAAGGCAATTGCCCATATACCACGCTCATGCTTGAGAGTTCTGATTAAAGTACCATCTAGTTGCCAAAGCTTGACGCTAAAATCACCACTGGCAGAAGCGATCGTTTTTCCATCTGGGCTAAAAGCAACCCGCCACACCGCAGATTTATGCCCTTTGAAGATGGTTAACAATTTACCATCGATTGTCCAAAGACGGATAGCACCATCAATGCCGGCAGCGACTATCAGGCGGCTATCCGGGCTGAAGCGGACGCTGTTGATGGTTGCAGTGTGTGGTATTGTTCTCACCAGTGTTCCATCCCGCTTCCATAGCTTGACTGTGCGATCGATGCTAGATGAGACAATCCACTGACCATCGGGGCTGAAATCAACACCTAAGACGATCCCTTGATGCCCTGACAGGTGATTGAATTCATCAGCACCGTAGACAGCTTGTTCCAATACTTTGCGGGTTTGGAGATCCAGGGTATTGGCATCTGCCAAATTTTGCAGATCGAGCCGTTGAAATTTCTGTCGGGCTTGGATTGCTTTTACCAGTGCATCTAAGCGTTGATTGGAATTAAAACTACCATTGGAAGCAGCTGCGATCGCCCGCACCTCACTCAGCGCGGCCTGTCGCTCGGAATAGAGTGTTGTGATCCCTAAGATAATAGCTGCTACTAGGGACAGACTTACCCCTAGTAGTAATCGTTGCTGACGGCGGGCGCTCTTTTGTTCACTTGCCAATCGCGCTTCAGTTTCTTTGAGGCGTTCTACTTCCAGTTTTTGCTGGACTTCCCGACGTTCCAATTCCTGGCTGGCTGCTAAAAATCGATAGTCCAAATCGCTGAGACTTTTGCGCTGAGTCCAGTCCAAGACCTCTTGTAACGCATTCCCCCGCAGCAGGCGTGATTCGTCTTGAAATTCTGATGCTACCCAAGCATTGAATGGTTGTGAGTAAGGGCGCAAATTGTCTAACTGCTTAAACACCCATTCAGTATTGAAAATATTGCGGTAGATGGGATTTTTAATTCTGAGATAGCCGTTGTACTTCTCGACTAATCCCGATAGTAAAAGCTCTGTCTGTTCTCGACTATCATCGGTAGGCACGGGAGATAAACGCAAAGACTGGGAGACATAAACACGCCAAGAGTCGCGAGTGTCTTCATTCTTTACCTCCTCTATTTCCTTTGCTTGCAATACCTGCTGATAAAGACCTAACAACCGTCCGGCTTGTTGTTGATTGAAAAGTAGGCGATCGCGAATTGTGCGGAAGTGTTCGGGTTCATCTTGTGATTCCCAGTGTTGAATAATCTGCGATCGCACCAATTGCTCTACCCAAGACGCCTCAGTTTTTGGGGATAGGACAATTTTCCGATCTGATGTCTTTAAGGCGGTTTGGAGAACTAACTGACAGAGTTTTTGAGTTAGAAACGGTTGTCCCCCTGTCCAGTAAATTACCTCTTGCAACACCACTTCTGGTTGGCTGATTACTTCCTTTAACCCATTTAGCAATGGGCTAGTTTCATGCAATTGAAAGCCGTATAACTCTATGGCCGTCCCAATGTTAAAAGGTGTCCGACGTTTGTCAGCAATTAAGTCAGATGGACTGGCTACTCCAAACAATGCAAATCCCAGGCGTTGGAAATTCGGGTCGTGTGCCTGCTGATTGTAGCAATGACGAATCCAGGCAAAGAAGTCATTGACCGGAAAATTCAAACTCAGCAAACTATCAATTTCATCAATGAAAATGAAAATGCCTTTGGCTTTGTCGGCTTCTTCAGAATCGCTCTTGATATTTGGTAGCAATACTTCTTCAACAAACTGGTGTAGTTTTTGTACAGGAGAAAGACCTGCTTGCATATCCCACCATTGCTTAAAGTTGACGTGTTCCGCCAGATTTAACCCGTAGAACATACTGACAATAATTCCTTTATACCATTGTGCTGATGTAGTATCCTCGCTACCCAATTGAGTCACGTCTAAGTAAACACATTTATAGCCTTCTGACTTGAGACGACGACTTATTCGCTGTAGTAGGGATGACTTACCCATTTGACGAGAGTTGAAAACGTAGCAAAAATCACCACCTTTGAGACTTGTATAAAGTTTTTCGTCTGCCTGACGCACAACGTATGTGGGATCGTCACTGTGGAGGCTACCGCCAACTTGGTATCTCATACAAAATTGTGATTAGAAAAGGTAGATATAAAAAAGGAGTCAGAATTCCGAATTCAGGATTCAGAATACTAATCCATACCACACCGTCCTGTTTGCCAAGCGTCTCGTAGAAAAAGATCGTGACGAATGGGTATACAGTAGATGCGATACCTAGGTTGGGCTACGCCTACGCAGAAAAAGGGTGTAATGGTTTGCCTTTCCCAAAGACTATGATTTACTGATTTTAAATTGGATGTTGATCAAGGTGAGTGAGTTGGTTAAATCCGCCAAATTCACTCTAGTAATTTCGTCTTTATCTAACTATCGCTAACCTTGACCCGGAAAACATGGCAGATTACTTGAATAAGTACCAAAAGTCTGACAGGAAAACCATACTAATGAGAATTTGGACTACTACTGCTGTGCTAGCTTCTTTTTGGCTAATATCTGGAGTCATAGGTTCTAAGCCAATCAACGCTACTTCTGTTTTGGTAGAAAATGCCATATCATCTCCTGCGCCAACAAATGCAAAACAGATTACTGTCAGTAACACCGAGTTTGGACTGAAGAGAGTTGACTCCAAAGGGAACGTCACCATTTTTCAGACAAAAAGAGTACCACTTCAGGAAGGAAACACCTACGGGTGGCGGATTAAACTCAAAGACTACCGAGGTGAAGTGAAATGGCGTGAAGTCTTGCGTTTACCAAAACCTCCAGAAACTTGGGGTACAGATAATGGTGAAGATTTCTCAATATCAGCAGACGGCACAACATCTGTAACACGGCGCACACAGTCGGCCCCAGAGGGTGTGATTGAGAATTTTTGGACGATCGCTCCTGGCGATCCAGTTGGTAAGCATAGAATAGAAGTCTATATTGATGACCGTTTGATCAGTACTTTCGAGTTTGAAGTTATTCCAGTCAAGTAGATATGAGAGATTAGGCATTGGATATTGGGTATTAAAAAAACTTTTCTGTAGTTCCCAGTCCCCAATCCCCCCATCCTTCGCTGAAACTGAGGAGTATCTTAGAAATAGAAGTTTGATTCTTGTTGGGTGGCGATCGTGAATACAGAGGAATTCTTACGATTCATCGAAAAGCAGCGCTCATGCCCTCAGACACTACCAAAAGGGCTGCAAGCAATGTGGTATGACAACAAAGGTGATTGGAACAAAGCTCATGAAATAGTTGCAAATGCCAGCGATGCCGATAGTGCCTGGGTTCATGCTTATCTGCACCGCAAAGAAGGCGATTTGAACAATGCTGATTTCTGGTATCAACGCAGTGGTCAACCAGCATTTTCAGGAGAACTAAGCCAGGAATGGGAACAAATAACTTCTGTATTGCTAAAGAAGGTCAACGCGACACATGAATGCTGAAGAATTAAAAAGGCGTTTTGCCGCAGGGGAAAGATATTTTCCAGCCATTAACTTGAGTAGGGACAAGTTGATTGGAGCTTATTTGCCTGGAATTAATTTATGGGGATCTGACTTGAGTGGAGCTAACCTAGCTAAAGCTAAACTCTGGGGAGCAGATTTGAGTAGGACTAACTTAGCCAAAGCGAATTTGACCAAAGCTAATTTGAGCGGTGTCAATCTGAATGAAGCAAATCTCCGGGGAGCAAAACTCAACTATGCCAAGTTGTATGGAGCGAATCTGACTGGCGCTTACTACGATGAAAGTACGCGGTTTTCTAGAGGTTTTGACCCTATCAGTAGAAATATGCAGAAGGTGTGAAGGGGATTGGGTACTGGTGACTAGGGACTGAGGACTGGGAAAAAGTTTTTTAAAATTTAGTGGTGGGTAAGAGCAAGCACCATAATTTTTTGATTTGGCATCCAATCCCCATTACCCTTTATCCCCAATCCCCAATCCCTAGTCCTCTTTAAATAACTGATACATGTTGATGTGAGCCATCTAATATAGACGATATCAACATTTGTTCAAAGACTTTAGAAAGAGCAGTTTGAAAACGCTGACGATGCTTGATTTTGAAAAAAGGTCTAACTATTTCTGCGATCGCACCGTTACCTTCTCTGTTATCTATAACTCGAATTGCCCGCAGAGTCCCCAACTGGATTTCTTTTTTTACCATCAACTCAGAAATTCCAGTTGCGCCTACGCCATTTTCAATCGCGGCTTTTGCCATCTCACCACTGGTGAACACTAAAATGACATTCAGTTCACTGAGATTGATCCCCCAATTTTGCAACGCTTCCTCAAACCTTTGCTGTGTACCAGATTCTCGCACCCGCATCACCCAAGGAGTTTGAGTTAGTTGGCTTAAGTCAATTTCTCCCCACTCAAACCAAGGGTGTTTTTGACCGACCACAATTTGCAAGCGATCGCTCGCCACTATTTCATACTCTAGAGTATTCTGAAGCGCTGGCTTCACATCTCCTTCCACCAAACCTAAATCAAACTGTCCCATCGCTGTGCCAACACAAATCGTTTCTGCATTGGCAAGGGTACAGTCAATCTGGATACCGGGATATTGGCTCTTAAATTCACTAATCTTACTTGGTAGCCAGTAGTTACCAATTGTCAAACTCGAACCTAATTTCAATTCACCCCGTTGCAGATTGTTTAATTCTCGCAATCCCCTTTCAGTCAAGGAAACTTGATCGAGAATTTTCTGCGCTTCCACTTGCAGCAATTTACCCGCCTCAGCAATCTCGATGTGGCGACCAATCCGATGGAATAGTTTCACTCCGTATTCTTGCTCTAAGTTGTGGATCGCTGCACTGACGGCAGGTTGTGTAATATAAAGCTCCTCTGCTGCGCGAGTAAAGTGTAAGTGCTGCGCCACAGCCTGAAAGATTTTTAGCTGCTCAAGCGTCATTCCTGCCATTTTATGGTGTCCCTACAACTTGGTGTCAAAATTTTAATCACTTTCATTTATCATTTTGACAAACAAAAGCATTTGATTCTATCGGTTAGTTTGACTAAAGTATAAATCAAGGCTTCGGCACGGACTCAAACGGCCAAGTAGAGAGCAGGGAAAGCAGAAGAAGCAGAGGAGCAGAGGGGAAATAACCAATACCTAATGCCTAATGCCCAATGCCCGATTCCCAAGCATGAAAATAAGGACATTCACAAATGAACGATTTAGTAACTGCAATTACCACAGGGATTACCGCATTCACTGCCACCAACATTGATGATATTGTCATACTGACGTTGCTTTTTTCACAAATAAGCAAAACGTTTCGCAGTCGTCACATCCTTGCTGGTCAGTATCTCGGTTTTGCGGCATTGATCATTGCTAGCCTTCCCGGTTTCTTCGGTGGATTAATCATACCGCAGGACTGGATTAGACTACTTGGTTTTATGCCAATAATCATTGGTGTGAGCAGTTTACTAAAACGCGAAGAGGATTCATCTGAGGAAGCCGAAGCAGAAACCGAGCCGTCTTGTCCCTCTATAATTGGCAATTTTCTTTCTCCGCAAACTTGCAATGTCGCTGCGATCGCCTTTGCCAATGGTAGTGATAATATCAGCGTGTATGTGCCTCTGTTTGCCAACTCAGAATTAGATAGTCTGCTGGTGATCCTAAGTGTATTTTTTGCCTTAGTGGGTGTATGGTGTTATACCGCTTATAAATTAACCTACTTGCCTGCGATCGCCAACTTTTTAACTGAAAACGGCAATACTTTTGTGCCTTGTATCTTGATTGGTTTGGGCGTGTTTATTGTCACAGAAAATGTTACCTGGACTCTTTTATCTGTAGTTTCTAGTTATATATTCTCATTGATTTTAGGTTTAAATACTCAGCCGTCGAGTGAAGAACAAGAAAAATTAACTGTCTAAAAAGAGGTGCATCATGAATTTACTCACCAAAATGAATTTCCAACTGCAAAATATCTTATCTATCAACAGGAATCAAAACATGAAAATCTGGAAATCTCTGCTCATTGTCTTAATGATTGTCGCCAATTTCGCCTTTGCTCAACCTTCTTTTGCTGATAGACCAAAATTTAGCAAAAACCCTGACTACATCGAAGTCACTAAAGCACTTAATGAACTGACTCAAACAAAAGATGCCCAAACTCAAGTTGAAGGTCTCACACCAGAAGAAATTCAAAAGAGAACCGAAGAATTAACACTGCAAAAATATGCTTTAGAGACGGGAATCAACTGGGGTCAGTGCGACAACCAAACAGGTAATACCATAGCGGTATACGGTAAAAGACCAAATAATGAAGACGATGAAGATGCCGTATATGAAAATAATCTGTATTTTCTAGCTAATGGTCAGTCCACTAAAAATAACTGGGATTGTGATGGCATCTATCTACCGAATGATGTCAAGGTAGCAAATTTCACTTCTAGTCCTAATGGGAAAGGTCAAGAATTGACAGGAGCGGCTGCTCTCAAGATACTTGATGGAACTCAGTTAGTGATTAAGACCAATCCAGATAAGGCTGCGATTGAATTGAATGTTCCGACTGTGAAAGTTCTTAACAGCAAAGAGGCTAACTGGTTTATCCCAGATATATCGCAGGATATCATAAATACACGAGTTCCCAATGCGCCTAGCAATCAGTCTTGAAATAGAATTGCATAGTCTATTTTTAAATGATTGTTCTGAATTGAAATAGGGTAACAGCCAAAATCAGAGACAAAAACAGGACTTGTACTGGTTAACAATCTCTCTGAATCTTGGCTGTTTTCTTTATGACTTCTTATCACTTGCAGTTGCTCTGTGCCATCAATTACGAATTACGAATTATTCGATCAGGCTTGTTTTATTTAGATATCTGCATTAAAATAAATTTTGAAAAAAATGTACAATCACAACAGGTATATTTCATTAGCGCAACTATTGCGCTGGGTGCAAGTCATCTGGAAGGAGATTTCCTACTACCTCCGCATTTTTTTGAGAAAGGCCGCTTTGGGCATAAGGGTGTTATTGATGCAGTTAAAATTGAAAACTACAGAAGAAGATAAAGATAAAAAAAAGGCAGGACGACTGAACCCGTCCAGAATCCGAGATCACTTGGCAAATGAGCGTACCTACCTGGCTTGGATGCGGACAGGGATCGCTCTTTTAGGTTTTGGTGTCGTCATCGTGCGTTTGCGTGCCTTCCAAGTACCTTTGATACCCCGTCCTGGTAACGGCTGGAAATTAGGTTTAGTCTTCTCGCTGGTGGGTTTAATCACGGTGTGGCTCTCAACAGGACACTATTTCGCTGTCCGTCGTGATATCGAAGAAGATACTTACGAACCAACAGACCGGTGGGTGTTGCTGTTCAGTCTCGCTGTGATGATTCTCGGCGCTGGGGTAATCTATTTTGTTTTTACAACTTCTTTAGATCCAATGAGTCCACTTATCCCTGAATAATAAATAATACAGCAGTTTTCTTTTGCATGAATTACAAAGCTATGGGTTTTGAGGTAGGAAGCAGGAGATAGAAACTCTTTATATCTGAATCTTCAGTCCTAGATTTTGTACCTCAGTTACTTACAAACTGCTGTATTTTTAGAATCGTATCTTATACAACTCGAATAATTCCCCTGATTTCTGCGTTACTACTTTAGCACCAGCCGCTTTAATCGTTTTTTCCCACTTAGCCAAAGGCTCTAAAAATACCTCAGCACCCAAATAGGTTTCCAGAACTGCCCAATCTTCCGCTAGAGGCTGTTCTGGATTGAGAACGTCAAACACAAAATGTCCACCTGGTTTTAACACCCGCTTAACTTCTGCTAGCACAGCATCCCAATATTCGAGTGGAAAATAGCAGCTGAATCCGGTGGCGATCGCAAGATCAAATTGTTCTGATGGATAGCTTAACTGATGAGCGGCTCCTAACTCAACACCTTTGAATAGCTTAGAATTCAACTGTGGCCCACGGGAATTAAGGGTATCGCGTGCCACATTACTGATTTCTTGCCCATGAAAAAATGCTTGCCAATCCCGCCAAGGATAGATTAAAAAGCTGATACCACAGCCAATATCTATACAGTGTTGGTTTTTTTGAGGTTTAGCAATTTCCCAGAAAGGGGAAGCAATTCTCCCTGAGAAACTCCCAGCAATCCACTCGCGGAATATCGGCATCGCCTGTACTTCTGCTGGGAGTTCAAAGGTTTCACGTTGATACTCTCGATTAAAGCGATAGGCTATTTGGCCTAATCTTTCGTCCCAGTTGGTTGATTTGGGTGAACTAAAGAGATTTTGGAACTGCGAATCGGACTTTTTAGACATTAGGTTTTTGCTGCTCTTTAAGTACTTCAGTCAAGTTCTAGTGTAGACAAAGTGCAAGCAGTAATTGCAAAATAGCTTACCTGAATCCCCAGCAAGAATAAAAGGGCTAATAAAGTTTGTTACAGAAGTGTTGAATGTTAAGAAAAAGCCGAGAAATTGCCTTGGGATGTTGTTTAAAATAAGCCTGGAGTTACTTGCAGATCAACACTATGGCAGAAATTCAGTTGGCGATTGAGGGGAAAGATGCGATCGCAGCAACAGAGGCGCTTTTGGAAATTCCTGGTATATCTGGTAACTAAGTAGGTGGGCATAAAAAAACCAGACTATGTAAAGATAAGTAAATACAGAGAATGCATCGACATGAGGTGACTTATATATGGGCGCTCGTTTAAGAGTATTTCTAACTCGTGAGCAAGATCAAACTCTGT
>NZ_JABXKQ010000046.1 GCF_017114945.1 Nostoc sp. JL34 | reverse complement strand
GGATTATTGGGGAGAATTCTTTGAGCATCGAAAACGACGGTCGCGGCAGTGGCAGGATTTGTATTAGTTATAGATAGCGTAGGCGCAGCCCACCGTAGGCATCGCTATCGCCTGGTGAAGCTCCCTTATTAAGCTGGTGTTATGTTGAATGGGGCAAGAGTGATTAAAAAGGGTTAATGTCTCTTACCCGCTCCCAGATATAGCTCACCCACTTTCGGGTCATTCAACAATTCTTCACCAGGGCCGGAGATCGCATCACGTCCCGACTCTAATACATATCCACGATTAGCCATCTCTAAAGCTTTACGGGCATTTTGTTCTACTAAGACGATCGCAGTACCCGCCTGATTAATTTGTTTAATCTGCTCAAACACTTGTGTCACCAAGATTGGGGATAAAGCAGCAGATGGTTCATCCAAAATCAGCAAACCAGGTTCCAACATCAAAGCCTTGCCCATCGCTAACATCTGGCGTTCTCCTCCAGAGAGAGTACCAGCGCGTTGACGACGGCGATCGCTTAGTCTAGGAAACATAGTAAATATTTTATCTTTAATTGGTTTCAGGGGAACGTTAAGCACAAAAGCACCCATCTCCAAGTTCTCTTCAACACTTAGAGAGGGGAAGACATTGGCGATTTGCGGTACGTAGCACATTCCTCGTTGGACGATTTGATTGGACTTTAGCCCCACGAGATTTTCACCTTTGAAGGTAATTGTGCCTGTGTGGGGGATCAAAAGCCCAAAAATTGCTTTTGCTAAAGTAGATTTCCCCGCACCGTTGGGGCCAATCACTGTTACCAATTCTCCTGGTGCAACCTGGAAATTCACACCTTGCAAGATGTCTACGTCTTTGATGTATCCAGCGTGGACATTTTGAACGTCTAATAAATAGTCATTTGTCATTGGTCATTTGTCATTTGTCATTGGTCAACAGTCAAGTCAAACATAACTATTGACTGTTGACTATGGACTATTGTGGGGTTTTTTGCAACTCCGGTCGTTCTTCTGCAAGAATCGCCCCTTCTACAGGGCAAACTTGAAGACAGATGCCACAGTCGATGCAAGTGGCAAAGTCAATCCAGTACCAATCAGTTCCCTTGGCATTTTTGCCTGGGCCATCATGAATACAAGCTACTGGACAGGCATCTACGCAGTCAGCGACGCCTTCACAGACTTCTGTAACAATTGTATGCGGCATGTTCTCGATTCCCTCTCTTCTGTATCGGCTATTTCTAGCCTAGCAGGGGACTGAGGACTGGGGATTGGAGATACTGGTGTCAAGGTGAGTCTGAATGAGACGGTAATTTCTATTCATTACTAGCTCAAAACTCGGAATTTTCAAATTTACCCTTAGTAGTAACAAAATCAAGATTTTTGGCGTAAGTAAGCCCTCTCAGCTATTGCCGTTAGGTTCTAGGGAAATTCAGGCAAAAATACTATAATTTGTTACAAGCGTAATTTATCCTACTCCTGAAACGCAAAATGCCAGAGGTATCGCTACAGCTTTTCTTCTCCTACTCTCACAAAGACGAAGCTTTACGGGATGAACTAGCTAATCACCTAAGTACTTTGACACGGCAGGGTGTGATTTCAAGCTGGCACGATCGCAAGATACTACCAGGAGATGAGTGGGATCACCAAATTAATGACAATTTAAACACAGCCGATATTATTTTGTTACTCGTCAGTTCAGACTTTATCGGTTCAAATTATTGCTGGGAGGTTGAAGTCACCACAGCAATAGAACGTCACAATACAGGAAAAGCTCGTGTTATTCCAGTTATTCTGCGAAGGGTTGATTGGAGCGATACACCGTTTGCTAAATTACAATTTTTGCCCAAAAATGCTGAACCTGTTACCTCTTGGACTAATCGAGATGAGGCATTTACAAATGTAGCTCAGGGAATTAGGGCTGCTGCTCAACAACTCAAGGGAGAACGTCAACAAAAACTAGTAAACTACAAAGGGAACAAGCTGAAGCCGAGAAGCTGCGACAACAGGAAGTACAGAGACTCAAGCTACAAAGAGAACAAGAAGAAGTTGAGAGACTGCGACAAGAACAGCAATCTACTGGTAATGACCTACTTTCTGAAAAGGGTATAGACTATACGCGATTACGCGATTTACTCAAAGCTGGAGACTGGAAAGAAGCTGATCAAGAAACTCTGGCAGTTATGCTCAAAGCTACTGGTAGAGAAAGAGAAAGACAAGATTACTTAAATATAAATTCCATCCATAACTTTCCCTGCACTGACTTACGCACTATTGACCAACTGTGGGTAAAATACAGTAATGGGCGCTTTGGGTTTAGCGTGCAAAAGCGCATTTGGGAAAGCCTCGGAAAAGACTATGAAAAGTTTGGCGATCGCGTCGGCTGGCGGAAGAGCGAAAAATGGCTAAGATACTCAGACATGTTATTAAACACAAGTGCCCCCGAAGGACACCTTCCCGGAGTCCCTTGTGCAGGAGTTAGTTGGACTTTGGAACTTAGGGGGAAGGGGGATATCTTCTCTCGCGTCGAGACTTGTAAACTGTAACATATAAGGCTTTTAGGGAATGAAACAGCCCTGCCTTGTGAAGGGGAGGGTTGGGGAGGGGTGATTCAAGGATTTTTGCAAGAGGTCTAGTTAATATCAAATAAATTTGAATTGTTACTTGTGACTAAAAGTTATGAAAATAAAAGGCATCAAGCGCAAAAGTACTATAGAAATATTTCAGGAAATAAATATTCCTGATGGGCAAGAAATAGTCATTGAGATTTTATCCGAAGACTCTATAACAAGCGTCAGTGGTGAATCGCAATTCTGGAAATCCCTAGAAAAATTTCGCCAAGAACAAGAATTAGAAACCGCAGGTATTGAACCAGAAGTTTTTGCAGATGTACGAGATTCTTCCCCAGGACTTTAGAATATCTCAGGAAAATACCAATTGAGAAATTCTTGCGGTGTCAAAATGGAAATTGCGTTAAATGCTGTCAGCACCAATAAATCTAAATCGCCAGTTATAATAACTTCGGCATTAGCTGCCATAGCAGTTTCTAAAATTACAGTATCATCTAGGTCGCGTAGCTGGGGAGTTGAGAGTAGGGGAGATGAGGGGAGATGGGGAAGATAAAGCAATGCCCCATGCCCCATGTCCAATCCCCAACTCACTTAACGCAATGGTTCAATTTTTGGTGAACCATCAGCTTTGATCCAAGCAATTTGGGCAATCCCGCGATCGCGTGCATATTGGCGAATCGCCTCTGCATCCCTTCCCCCCAAATCAATTTCTACCCGCACCAAATCAGTAGAATCTCTGAGTTTTTGCGCGTAGGCAAAGGCAAAGACATTAGCACTGGGCGTCTCTGGTACTACCAACCAGTCACTCGCTGGAGTTACCTGTGGTAATTGCTGTGTAGACAACAGAACTTGGTATAAATCTTCGATGCTGAGTCCAAAACCAATTCCGGGGATGTTTTCTCCTTGAGGATGATATAGCCCCAAAAGCTGGTCATAGCGACCACCACGCCCTAAAACTCTGGCTTGGGATTCGGTAACGTTGACAACCTCAAAGACAATACCAGTGTAGTAGTCTATGGTCTGGATGAGGCTCAGATCAAGGATTAACGGCAGTTTTTTCTCTGATTCTAGTAATTCTACTAGGGATTTGAGGTTATTCACTGCCTCTCGCTGTTCTTCATCTAGATCCAAACTACTGACTTTTTGCAACACGTCTGCACTTGGCCCGCGCAAATCCATGATGATTCGGGCGCGATCGCGGAGTTTGTCACTCAGAGGTAAATTATCTATGGTGATGCGGTCAAGATGAGCGATCGCACTGCGAACTTGATCTTGTAAATTAGCAGGAAAGGCATTCAGGAGCGATCGCGTAATTCCCGCCTCACCTAAAATTAAATGCCATCCCTGCAAACCCAATGCTGCCAAACAATCTGCTACTAACAGCAATACTTCAGCATTCGCCAGCAATCCGCCAGCACCTAGCAACTCCACCCCAGCTTGATAAAACTCTTGCTGGCGATTGTGTCTACTTTCCCAAGTGCGGCGAAACACATTGGCATTGTAGTACAACCGTTGCGGATAACGCAGACCTGCCATGCGAGTGACAACAGTACGAGCAATGGATGCTGTTAATTCTGGACGTAGCCCTAACTCTTCATCTTCACCATTTTGTTGTAGTTGAATCACCATCTGACGCTGGATTGCTTCCCCCGCCATCAGAGTATCCATGCGCTCTAAAGTCGAGGTGATAATCCTGTGATATCCCCAACGATGAAACACCTGCTGTAACCGATCTTCAATCCAGCGTTTTTTCTCCACATCCAAGGGCAATAAATCCCTGGCTCCCGCTGCTGGTTGATACACCATTATTTTTTCTTCCCACCAAACAAACCACCGAACAAACCACCACTACCAGATTTATCTGGTTGCTTATCTCCATTATTGGGGGATGAAGTCACCTTCTGATCACTAGTTTGTTGTCCTAAAGCCCTATCTATTTTAGGTTTCCATTGCAACGCTGTTTCGTCATTAGGGTCTAATTTTAGAGCATTATCAAAGTGGATTTTTGCCATTTTTAGCTGATTTTGCTTCAAATACACCATTGCAATTAAGCTATGACAGCGACTATTTTTAGGTTCTAGTTTTAGAGCCTCTTGCAACTCTACTTTGGCTTGGGCAAATTGGTTTTTGTCAATCAAAGATTGAGCGCGACGAACATACTGTTCTACAATCAAGCCTTCTTTTGCTGACGCTGGTGCTGGTGCTATTGGTGTATTTGCCTGAGGCGGACTCGATTGGACTTTGGGTTGAGCAGGTGGCGACGACGCTGCGGATGATTTACCGGCACTCCGCATTAAATACACTAAATTCAACTCACTAACTTGGGCAATGACTTGCAGCACTTGTTCTAAAGAATCATATTGAGTTTGAGCTAGTTTTGCGATCGCACTTTTATAGAAATGATCGACATTAGCTGCCTCTACTAACTGTTTAGCCAAGTCGGTGTTTAGAGTTACCGAAGTAGACTCTTGTACCAGACGCTTACCAATTTGCGACAAAATTAGAATATATTCAGTACGAGTGCGATCGCCAGCAAGTTTTTCGTAAGCTGGGTTAACCAACTTTGATAACAATTCGTTACCGAGATGTTTTTGAGCAGCACTTTCAGTAAAACTACTGTCAGGGTGCAAGCGGCGGGCGATTTGGAGATAGCGTTTACGAATCTCTTTGACATCCGCATCAACTGGAACGCACAATACTGCGTGATGATCTATGAAATCATATTTAAATAGTCCACGATCTATTTTGAAAGACATATAGAGTTTTTGCACCAAAGGAGCAGTTAGATTGCTTTTAGTGTACCCAAAGTCGCGGGGAAAGCCCCCACCTCCTACACCCAAGCTGACAGCGGCGGAACTCGTAAAAGTTCGCTACTGAGGGAGTCGTGAATATAACTATTTGTGGTGAGAATTCTACCTGACTCAATTTTGACAGCAGTGCCATCGTAAGCAGTGACTTTGCCCCCAGCTTCTTGTACCAAAATTATCCCAGCGGCAATATCCCAAGGAGAAAGTCCCCGTTCCCAGTAACCATCGACACGTCCACAGGCAACATACGCCAAATCTAGCGATGCCGAACCGCTACGTCTAACTCCTTGGGTAAGATGGGTGAGATGACTAAATTCTGCGTAGTTATTATCAGAGGTTTCGCGGCGATCGTAAGCAAATCCTGTCACTAGTAGGCTTTTACTCAGTTCAGATGTTACCGAAACCTTGATGGGCTGACGGTTGCGCGTTGCTCCTAAGCCAGCAGCGGCACGAAATAGCTCATTGTGAAAGGGGTCATAAATTACACCAACTTGCGGAACGCCATTAATTAACAGCCCGATGGAAACGGCAAAAAACGGGTATTGATGAGCGTAGTTGGTTGTGCCATCAAGAGGATCTATTGCCCAGAGATATTCATTCTCTTGATTACCTAATTTCCCTGATTCTTCAGCGAGGATCGAGTGCTGGGGAAAGTGGCGACGCAAAATTTCTAAAATCAACTCTTCTGAGGCTTTATCAGCAGCGGTGACTAAATCACCAGGGCGTCCTTTTTCAATAATTGCGTCTTCTAACTTACCCAAGTAACCTTGCAAAATTGCACCAGCAGCCAAGGCCGCTTCTGTCGCAATATCTAGAAAAATTTGTAGATTAGTCATTAGTCATTAGTCATTGGTCATTTGTCATTTGTCATTTGTCATTGGGAATTGGTTATTAATTCTTCTTCACTTACATCACTCCCCCACTCTCCCCCTCAGGACTCAGGACTCAGCACTAATTAAAGATTTTGGCGGCGAAACTCAGCGGGAGTGAGACGCATGGGTTTCTCTGGGTTCCAGATTCCTTGTCCCATGAGTCTAGCCCATTGTTGGGCACGTTCTAAACGCTGGTCATACTTATGGTTAGGCGATCGCCCCACAAACATTGCATTGCCTTGTTTGACTAATTCTTCATTCAACAACACCTTATTTTTCCACACATAAGCTAGAGTTCGCCCGATTTTGTCTTTTGCTTCTAAATCAAACTCCAGTGTTACCGATTGTTCTACACCACCAATTAGATTCTCTAACTGTTCTTTTGCTGCTTCCCCCCAAGGGCGCTGTCGCAAATCTGGTGCATCAATACCCACTAACCGCACTTGGGAAATCAAATTTGGTTGTTCAGCCATGCCTAACACTTCCAAACTTTGCCCACTAACTACCCGTGCGACTTTCACCTGGGCTTCATTGTTTGGCAGCTGGTTTTTGCCTTGGCAACTCACCAAGAGCAATAAACAAGCCAAAATAGCTATTTTTCGCACCCAGCCACCAAAATGTAAAGGTATCAGAAATTTGGTGATATTGAATTGTTTATTCCTCATCTAAAGGTAAACCCGCTTTAATTCTCCCCCTAGCAAAATAGCGTCCAAACTGGAGTTCGTAGACTTCATCTTCGTCTTGCGTCTCCACTTCCAAGTCAGAACGGGGGTAACTCACACACAACAAGGCATAACCTTGGCGACGTAAATCTGGCGACAAGCCGATCGCCTCTGGTTGGTAAATTTCTCCTGATAACACTCTCACAGCACAAGCGGTGCAAGCCCCGTTACGGCAGGAAAATGGTAGTTCCACTCCTTGTTTTTCGGCTGTGTGTAGGATGTAGCGGTCTTCTGGCACTTGTAGGGTGTATGTTTTGCCAGTGGCGCGATCGCGAACTCTAATTGTGTATGTACGGGACATCTGGATTTGCGTTTTGGGATTAGGACTATCAGATTCAATCTAGAATATCTTTCTTTATCTTTGCATTTCCTGGAATTTTATAGTATAATCGTAACTTGTGGCACCTGGAGAGGTGGCCGAGTGGTTTAAGGCGCAGACCTGGAAAGTCTGTTTAGGGAAACTTAACGGGGGTTCGAATCCCCCCCTCTCCGTTCTCAAACCCAGGGTGGTTTCATAGAAAGAAATAAAACTTTTGAATTTGATTGGAAGACAGCACGTTGAGCTTGAGGGATAGTGCGAAAACCAAGAAATCTGGCAAGAGTGATGAAAAAATTATGTAAGATTGACTAGTTAACTGGAGCATTACCACCTCTTTGCAGTGGAAAGTCTTCTGAAAAAGTCACATCGCGAACCCAATGGAGTCGGTTTTCAATTCCCCAATGTTTCTGGGTGTTGATTAAAGCATCTTTAGCCGTTGCTGCAATTATTCTACGAGATTCATATTTGTTAGTTATCCATTTTTCTCCACCCTCTACAAACCATTATTATTTTTCTCTCGTTGTATGAAATCACTTTAAAAGGTTCGGGGGGATCAATAAGTGCCTATAATCACAGCAAAATACTTTTCAAACATTCTCTAAAATCATTACAAGCAAAATGCTCACCCCATTGCTATTGGTGTGGATGGTATAGATACACAACATTACAACTTACAATATAAATGTTTATTTCGTTGTATACGTCACAAAAATATCCTTTTTCATTTCTACTTCTGCCGGAGCATCTGGATTATAAGTCGGTGATAATAAAAAACTAGCAAAAGACGGCAAAGTAACTCCAGTTTTGGAACTACATGAGGGATAGAATAATGTGTAAAATGGCTCGGCTACAGAAGGAGTATCAAGTTTAACACCCATAGCTGTTGCTAAAGCCTGAGCGCGGCTTTGAGCATCTTTCATTGCTGATTGATAAACTGAACTCTGCAAAGCCTGACAGTCATTGACTGCGTACTCAACATCCACACTCTTGACGGAAAGATTTTCAAGTTCGCTCGTGGACTTGTTCGCTGTAGCAACAATTTCCTGGACGCGATCGCGCGTTGGTTTTTCCAGTCTCACCAATATTTTGGCGTTATTTTCACTGGAATTAGGGTTAATTTGTACTTGAATTTTATCAGCCCTAATTCCTTTTGCAACTAGGTCATTAACTACAGGCTGGAGAGTTGCTTTCGTTAGGGATTTTTTATTTGGCAAAGATTCTGCTGCTGTTTTGTAATTTAAGAGTAGAGTCGGTGAGGATATGCGGCGGGTTTGTGGTAGAGATGATGGTTGCGTTTCTAACTGATCATTGCTACCTCCACTACTGAATACTAGTTCAATATCGGCTGTATCTGCTGGCACTCTCACTACCCCTTGACCGATTACCATTAATGAATGGCGATCGCTTGCTGGTGGGTAAAATAATTGGGCATTAGTGACTTTGGGTGTTAATGCTCCCACCCCGACTGTCACAGTAATACTTACCAGCATTAGAGCAGTTATTTTTCTCATGTCCTGGGAATGTCCTTTGAACTTAGTAATTGTCAAAGTTTACACCTCAAGAGCAATATACTGAATCCTTTATCCAAATAATTGACTAAAAAAGGTACTGGGGAATGGGGAAGAATTATTTTAATCCTCATCCCTAATTCTACGGATAGTGTCAACCACAGGAGAAGGGTTGCACTTTGACAACAAATATTGAGCTAATCCCACTTCTTTTAGACTGACTTTAGTCGTGGGATTGGCTCAATATTCAAAAATTCACTGCGGACATGATTATATCTCAGCAGAGAGCCAAATTTTGTTAGAGGTATTAACCAAACCAGTGGGAAGGTTCACAAGCTGGTTCAACTGTTTCACAAAGATGATTGCTAATCCAATCTGACTTTTCTTGAACGATTAAACAAATGCCTTGGTGAATCAAATTTTGTAAATGTAGTTGCTGCTCTAAGGGTTTACGAGGCAACTTGTAATAAGCCAAGCTTTCTTGTTCAGCCTCTGCTAGCGGAATCTGTCCGTCAGACATCACGCTGTAAAAGGAGGGAATTCGGTTGAGGACGAAAGCAATTAGCTCTTGGCGTAAGTCAGGAATCGCAAAGGCTTGTTGATATGGATGAGATGGATATGTATCCAAAACGCTTTCAATCTCTCCTACTACTGATTGTTGTGTTAAATTGACTACTGTTTTCATGATTTTTAAACTCCTTTTTTAATCCAGTTAATGCTTGTTGTAGAAAATAACTTTTTTAGATGGCAATGTCGTTATTACAATCAGTTAAAAGTAATTCAACTGATAGATACAATAGATCCTGATATCGCCTTTTATCTTGGTAGAATATCAGACATTTGGCTTTGCTTATTTTAGTTAAAGTTTATACTAGTTCACAGCATTACTTATTAAAGCAGCATCCAATATCTGGTAAATTACCGACATTTTATATTTATAATCCTAATTATTTCAAACTTCTGCCTTTTTGGCAGAAATCTACATAAAACGCAGTATCAAGGCTAGGGGATCAAGATGAACGACAAGAAAAAAACTTGAATTAGGAACAAATTTTTCATCAAGTTAAGCTTTTTTGGTAATTTACATCACTTTTTAGGGCTGCTGCAAAATTTGCTGTTTCATCTAAAAAACTTATTTGTTGCACTTGGATTTAGTCAGTCAGAAAAATAGCGACTCACTATAGTGCAAAATCAGTCTAGCGACAGATGAAATATTCAGGTAAAAACGTTTAAAAAGTTCACATTATCTAAAGGTAGATGATGCAACTGATGATTAATTTCATCAGCCGCAGCTAACCCAGAAAGCATCGCACCTTCCACAAGATTGCCGCCACACCAATCACCACAGCAAATTAAAGGTAAGGGAGTTCCATCAGACAAAAAAGCTTCGTGCCAAGGACGGCTAGGAAAGGCATAACGCCAACGATGTACTTGCATCCATTCGGGAGTACTCAGCCAAGGAAGGGACAGAGATTCAGCTGCTCGTTGCAACATATACTGTCCGGCGGGTTGTAAATCCTGTGATTCTAAATGACGTTGGGCAAAATCAGCGCTACTTTGCACCACAAAATGTGGTTGTTGAGGATTAGAACGCTTGCTACTGTCTAAACCAATCCATGCTAAATCGATATCATCCACAAAAGTTAGGGCTTTCCACTGAGGTAGGGGTTGAGATGTGGAAGGATATCCAGCGATCGCACTAATTGAAGGATAAAATTCTACAGAACGCAAGTTATCAAGAAAGGCTGCATCCAATCCACTTTCACCCAAGGATTCTAATAACATCACAGCTTGAGGTGCAGGAATGGCGACAACTATAGCTTTTGCAAATAATTCTTCGTTACTAGATTCGAGAGTCAGACGCCAACTATTTTCGGGAGTTGGGGTAATAGCGACGACACGCTGATTCAGTAATATTTCTAAACCTGGGGCGAGGGATTTAGCGATCGCACTCATTCCTCCAGGTGCAACATAACGCGGACTGCGGTTTTTCGGTTCAGATAAAGGAGCGTCTGCTGTGAGTTCGTAAACCTCATCTGTCCAAACTTCCAGGATATGGCGATCGCACAATATCTCCACAAAACGCCCTAACAATTCCCCCTTTGGCTTCAGGTAACAAGCCCCATGATCCGCCAAAGTTCCATACAAGCGGCGTGTAGCTAGTCTTCCTCCCAAACCACGCGACTTTTCTACCACTACCACCGAATATCCAGCTTGCTTTAACTGCTGGGCGCAGACTAAACCGGCAATTCCGGCACCAATCACTGCAATATCAGTCATGAGTCAATAGTCCCTAGTTAATTATTGGTCATTAGTTATTGGTTATTATCAAAGGACAAAATTACTACTAATGACTGCTGAAAGCTAATAGTAGAATAAGGTACAGAAAGCTGCACGGAAGGGAGGAAGGGAAATTGGATGAAATGAGGGCGGCGCTAGAGTTAGCGACCGAAGAAGAATTGCAAGATTTAACGGCAATTCTATTTAGTCGTAAGTTCAATCCCTTAGACTATGTACACACACCCGAACCTATCGAAGTGCAAAGCCAAGACCGCAAAGCTTGGTTAGATGCACTAGAGGGACGCTTTCGTTTTTTGGCGGCAGATGGGATGACAGTATTACGGGGACGCACAGGGCAGGTCACTTACCGACAAGCCTTAGTTCAAGTATGTAAGTATCTAAAAATTCCCTATTCTCATCAGTTGGCAACTATTGATTTAGAAGCAGAAGTATTTTTACATCTGTTAGGACAGGTGTGGAAAAAATTACCTGAACAGGAAAAGCAAAAATTGACTGTACAGGTGCAGCGTCAGCTGCTCAAATCAGAACTAAAACAACCTCTACCACTTTTATTACAACGTGACCCCTTGGGTTTACTTTTCAAAGGCGGTAGTGCGCTAGCGGTTACTTCTCTTCTCCAGCCACTAGTACTTAAGCAAATTGCCCGTCAATTTGCCATCCACTTTGCTACTTATGAAGTAGCCAAACAAGCAGCAATAACAGGCTCAGAAGCAGCTGCAACGCAATTTCAAAGCTATGTAACGATGAAAATGGCACAACGGGGTATGACAATAAGTGCAGCTCGTTATGGGGCAACCCGCACTATGTTTGCCGTGATTGGGCCGATGATGTGGGGTTGGTTTTTTGCGGATTTAGGGTGGAGAGCGATCGCCACTAACTATGGTCGAATCATCCCTACCATCTTCGCCTTAGCTCAAATTCGCCTCACTCGTGAGGAATGTTGGGAGCCAGCTTGAACAAAGTTTTTGACTATTTCAAGTCTCGTTGGCAATCTTCTTGGAACTACTCTCTATGGGCACTGTTAATTTTCCCATTGAGTCCTTTAGTAGGGGCTGTGACTGTAGGTTTTGTCTCATTAATAACTTGGTTGAAACAATCCCGCAAAATTAATCGCCGCCCCCTTAATTGGGGATTTGCCCTGTTGAGTGTTTTATTGATCGTGAGTGCTGGGTTTGCCCAGGACAAAACAGCAGCTTTCCTCGGCTTATTTAATTTACTACCATTCTTTTTACTTTTCGCTGCCCATAGCGCTCTGATTCAAACATTTACCCAATTGCGGCAAATGGCTTGGGTTTTGGTGATTGGTTCTATGCCAGTAGCAATTATGGGCTTGGGACAATTATTTTTAGGCTGGAGTTTCAAGTTCCAGTTTGTGTGGGTTGTGTTTAGTTGGACGATCGCACCAGGAGGAAATCCCCCAGGTCGCATCGCTTCACTTTTCTTGCACGCTAACACCTTCGCAGCTTATCTAGCAATAATTTTCATCCTTGGTCTAGGGTTGTGGCTAGAACAATGGCAATTGGCGATTGGATATTGGGGATTGGGTATTAGTAAAAATTCAGTCCCCAGTCCCCAGTCCCCAATCCCCAGTCCCTACTCCCCAGTCCCCCTCCTCTTCCTAACCGTGGCGGTGATTACAAATTTCATTGCCTTGATTTTCACCAACTCACGCAATGGGTGGGCGATCGCTATTTTTGCCTGTTTAGCTTATGCACTTTACCAAGGTTGGCGCATTCTTGTGAGTGGCGTCGCTGCGATCGTCTCTAGTGTACTTTTGGCAGCTTTTGCTCCCTCACCAGTCGCTCAAATTTTTCGTCGGGTAGTTCCTACATTCTTTTGGGCAAGGTTAAATGATGATATGTATCCAGATAGACCAGTCGCTTTAATGCGAAAAACTCAGTGGGAGTTTGCCTGGTCTTTAGCTCAACAACATCCTTGGACTGGTTGGGGGTTACGCAGTTTTAGTCCACTTTACAAAGCGCAGATGCAGATTCCCTTGGGTCATCCCCATAACTTGTTTTTGATGTTATCTGCTGAAACTGGTTTTCCTAGTACTTTTTTATTTTGTAGCTTACTCGCTTGGATTTTAATCGCAGGTATCCAATTACTACGAAAGTCAAAATATATAAATACAGAAGACAGATTGATATTTTTCAGTTATCTTCTGGCTTTTGTTGGGTGGATTGTATTGAATACAGTAGATGTAACCCTCTTCGATTTTCGTTTGAATGCACTTTCATGGTTAATTTTGGCTGCCATTTGTGGAGTAGTACATCGTTATAACCAACGAGACAGGCTTGCATCTCATCAAAATTAGTTAGGAAATGAAAAATAGCAACTTAGAATCGCTATGATTGGTTTTCAGTGTATGCACTGGGGACATTTAGAGTTTTCAGTTAATAAGATTACTATATTCACGTCTGTGACTGTGAGTGTGACTAATACCTAATTAGTCACTGTTGCTGATTGTTGGGAAGGTGTAGGGACAATCCTTTGGGGTATTCCTGCATGACGGGCATCTCTTGTAGATGCCCTTTTGTATATTTATTATTTTGCTCAGTTAAACATAATTTAAATAAATATTTAACTTCATAAAAAAACGGAATTTATTCATGAAATTATCCTTGCAAAACTTTGTATTTTTAACTTCTTCATTAGGCTTATCTACAATAAATTTTGCTTTTACTCTACCTGCTCAAGCAGGAGTTGAGTGTGAAGCAGGCAATATGATTTATTATCCTAATGGTTCGCTGTTAACTTGTATCCTTGAGCAAAATATTACTGTGCAAGTTTCCAGTTCTCTTTCAGGGACATCCAATTTTCCCTGTCGAGGAAAAAGTTATATATCTTTCAATGAAAAAGGACAGTTTCACACTTGTGAGCTTGCCGACGATATCCAAATAAAAACAGGTAATTCAGTTGAAATATGTCCGGCAGAATATAGGATATATGTTTCAACTTCAGATGATGGAAAGAAATCTGTTATTTGTCGGCAATACTAAATAATTCGTAATTCGTAATTCATAATTCATAATTCATAATCAGTGCTTGCTCTGAACTCTCCACTGTCTTTTGAGCATTAAAAATATTTCTCACTTGTTTTAATCCACTCGCATCAATTAATGACTGCGATAATCCTTATGGTGTAAGCTCTCCGGTAAAATGGGTGTGTCAGTAACGAAAAAAAGACGCCTCACTAACCAACCTTATGCTCACAACAGCTAACTTTCTTCAGTACACCCAATGGTCAGGTATAGCTACCTTGGTATTTGCTGCCTTAACAGTTTTGGCTTTTATTCTCAAATGGGGCATCCGCTTTCGGCTGGTGGGTACGACTGGCTTTATGCTGGTGCTGACTGGTGGTTTATTTGCACTCTCAATTGTCCCCTTGAGTCGGACTGTGATTCCCGGAGCAGTCCGGTACACTCTAGTTTATGATAATGGCTCAACACAAGCGGTGATTGCCACATCACCCCAAATTACACCCACACAATTAGAAGCAACTTTACGTCAAGCAGCTAGTAATCTCTTTTCTTATGGTCGCTCAGGTACACGGGAAGACGAAAATTTGACAGTTCGTGCCCGTACCATAATCCATCTGGAATCAGGGATTTCTGTACCAGTTTACTTGGGTGAGGTGAAGCGATCGCTCGTTTCTCATCAAAATTCCCCAGTAACAGTCAAAATTTACACAGACAATTTCGCCCAATTGCCAAAACCCAACGCTTAAGAGGCAGGGGGCAGGGGGCAGGGAGCAGGGGGCAGGGAGAAGGGGGAGCGGAGGAGAAGAATAATTAATGCCCTATGCTCTATGCCCCATGCCCAATCCCAGATCACAAAAGTAATTTACCTGTTATCAGGATGACAGAATTTATTTTGTATTTACTGATACATTAATGGTTATTTTTAGATTAAGATATTCACACTTTAGTGGTTCCACTGTGGAAAAAGGTTAATTAGCGTGCGGGTAATGGGTACTGACGGTTGTAATTTGTCAGTTGTTGTCCTAATTATCGATTTTGCCATTTTCAAAAATATTTGCAGCAAATTAAGTCAGTTTTAGGGGCTTACATTTGCAAACCCCTATCTATGTATCTGTAGCTAAAGATTGCATCAAATCGCATGACTACCAACACATTATCAATTCTCGATTGCTTTTCTTGAGAATCTGACAATGGTAATCTTAACTAGTTATACGGTTATTCAAAACTTTGATAGTTCGGAATTTCAAGTCAATGGGCATTATAGATTCAAGCAACGTCGTCAAACGACTCAATCAGTCGGCAACAGGCCTTGTCTATTTTATTGCTTGGCTCAAATCCAGATGAGTCGGGTGTAAGGTTGGAGCCATGCAAAAACCAGCTTGGCAACAAGTATCCTTCATCACCAGTCTATTTGATTAAGAAATATCAAGGTTTTGGCAAACTAGATATATGCCCAATAATTTTTCTACTCAACCTTCTTTGTCTACTCAAACCTCTAGTTCATTATTTACACTCACAGTTTCCCCCGCAAAAGTAATGCGTGGTTCTGGGGTGTTGCAAACCGCCGCAGCTGAGATTGCCTGTTTGGGAAGTCGTCCCTTGATTGTGGCAGGTGAATATACTCTCACCATCAGCCAACAAAATTTGCAACCAGTTTTAGAAAGGCAACAGTTACAAACTGTCCAAGCTTCTTATGGTGCAGATTGCTGCGAAGCTAGTCTGAAATCTTTAAAGAAGACGGCAAAAGAACATAAAGCTGATGTGATTATTGGTGTTGGTGGCGGCAAAGCCCTAGATACAGCGAAATTAGTCGCGCAGCAGTTACAGTTGCCAGTGGTGACAATTCCTACTTCCGGGGCTACTTGTGCAGCTTGGAGTGCCTTGTCGAATGTTTATTCGGAAGATGGGGCATTTCTCTACGATGTCGGGCTATCTCGTTGTCCCGATTTATTGATACTCGATTATGACTTGATTAAAACTGCACCACAACGGACTTTAATAGCTGGAATTGGTGATGCGATCGCTAAGTGGTATGAAGCCTCAGTTAGCAGTGGACATTTGCAAGACACTTTAATTATTGCCGCAGTGCAACAAGCACGAGTTTTGCGAGATATCCTCTTGCAAAAGTCAGCCACCGCCCTGAAAGAACCAGGTAGTGAGGTTTGGCAAGAAGTGGTAGATGCCACTGTTTTACTCGCTGGGGTAGTTGGGGGACTTGGAGGGGCGCAATGTCGCACAGTTGCAGCCCATGCCGTGCATAATGGTTTAACTCATATTTCAGGACATGGCAGTATTCATGGCGAAAAAGTTGCTTTTGGGATTTTGGTGCAACTGCGTTTAGAAGAAATGCTACAAGGTAATCAACTAGCCGCATCGGCACGACAACAGTTGTTAAAGTTTTATACAGAAATTGGACTACCCCAAAAATTAAGTGATTTGGGATTGGGCAATATTACATTAGGTGAGTTGCAAACAGCCGCTGAAATTGCCCTAGTTCCTAATTCTGACATCCATCGACTACCATTTAAAGTCGCGTTGGAACAGTTGATGGCGGCAATGGTTTCTACCACTGCACCTATAGATAGTAAAGACACTACAAATCGAGTTTCGCCTAAGGGAATCAGTGACGAGGTTTTATGAGTTTAAATTGGATTGTCCCAGCAGAACGCATACAAAAACTACCACCTTATGTATTTGCCCGTTTAGATGAACTGAAAGCTAAAGCACGGGAACAAGGGTTGGATTTAATTGATTTGGGTATGGGAAACCCCGATGGTGCAACGCCAGCACCAGTTGTAGAAGCGGCGATCGCTGCTTTAAAAGATCCCGCCAATCACGGTTATCCACCCTTTGAGGGCACAGCTAGTTTCCGCCGCGCGATCACCAACTGGTATCATCGCCGTTATGGTGTGGTTCTCGATCCTGATAGTGAAGCTTTACCGCTACTCGGTTCTAAAGAAGGATTAACCCATTTAGCACTCGCCTACGTTAACCCTGGTGATTTAGTTCTGGTTCCTTCTCCCGCTTATCCTGCACATTTCCGGGGCCCAGCGATCGCAGGCGGCAAAATCCACAGTTTGATCCTCAAACCAGAAAATGACTGGTTAATCGATTTAGCTGCCATTCCTGATGAGGTTGCCAAACAAGCTAAAATTCTCTATTTCAACTATCCCAGCAATCCCACTGCTGCCACCGCCCCCCGCGAATTTTTTGAAGAAATCGTCGCCTTCGCCAGCAAACATGAAATTTTGCTGGTGCATGATTTGTGTTATGCCGAGTTAGCTTTTGATGGTTATCAACCCACTAGCTTATTAGAAATTCCTGGTGCAAAAGATATTGGTGTGGAATTTCACACCTTATCTAAAACCTACAATATGGCTGGTTGGCGCGTTGGGTTTGTGGTGGGGAACCGCCATGTAATTCAAGGTTTACGCACACTGAAAACTAACTTGGACTACGGCATTTTTGCCGCCTTACAAACAGCAGCCGAAACCGCTTTGCAACTGCCAGATGTATATTTGCACGAAGTACAACAACGCTACCGTACCCGCCGCGATTTCCTCATTCAAGGATTAGGAGAGTTGGGTTGGGATATCCCTAAAACTAAGGCGACAATGTATCTTTGGGTGAAGTGTCCTGTGGGCATGGGTTCCACTGATTTTGCCTTAAACGTGTTGCAGCAAACTGGTGTTGTTCTAACCCCAGGTAACGCTTTTGGGGTTGCAGGTGAGGGTTATGTAAGGATAAGTTTGATTGCAGATTGCGATCGCTTGGGTGAAGCTTTACATCGCTTTAAGCAAGCTGGTATCCGCTATCAACCTGAAGCTGTAGTCTCTGCTTCACAATAGAGATAGCATCTTTTACCGAAATTCGATTCATGCAAACCCCCGCTACCACTATTTCTCATTTAATTCCTGCTGGCTTTCATGCCCTTTCTGATCCACTCAGGATTAGTGTGCTGGAATTGCTACGAAAGCGAGAATTATGTGTGTGTGATTTGTGCGAGGTCTTGGGGGTAAGTCAGTCAAAACTATCTTTTCACCTGAAAACCCTCAAGGAAGCTGCCTTAGTTAACTCTCGTCAGGAAGGACGTTGGATTTATTACAGTTTGAATTTGCCCCAATTTAACGTTTTAGAGGCATATCTGGCAGATTTTAGCCGTAATAGTGTAATTTCATCTGCGCGTCCCTGCTGCGATTAGGAAAGAGTTCAGATAAGTTAATTCATTGAAACCAGAATCTCACAGCTTCAAACCCTAGAAGTGTCAACTAGGATTGATTCTGTTTGCGCTGAATTAATTTATTTAGCTATCAACGATGGTAATACCTTCAAACCCTAGAAGTGTCAACTAGGACTGATTCCGTTTGCGCTGAATTAATTTATTTAGCTATCAACGATGTTATGGCTAATACCACCGTCTAAATAAAATTGCTTACTGTCTAATAGGAACCTTTGTGATGCTGAACAGATTGTTTGCTCAAGTGATCGTTTCTGGAATTCTAATAGTTGGTCTTGGTCTAGCAATAAAGGATAGCGACTTCAGACATGACTACGCCCGAATGGCTCCGGTTGGCTTTAAGGCTCTAGTCGATATTTCCAAGAAAGATTAAGCAAATTGGGTTCTACCGCTCTTGACTTAAAACATCAACTTTTTTTGATGGATTTTTCTATATGGTGCTATGCTTGGTATTGACATATCAAGTTTTTTTGAAATGAGATAAATATACTTTCAAAATTACCCATAACGGTGAAGTCAATGGACGCAATAGCAAAAAAATTAGCTATTTTATTTGGAGTGTTGGCTTTTGCGAGCAGTTGCACATCTACACCCAATTCATCAACAGAAACTCAGCGCGCCAAAGGTTACACAGGTCACTGATTCGACGAAGGTGACTACGATTAAGATTGATGGTTCTAGCACAGTGTATCCGAAGTCGTAATGACTATACAGCGAGTGAAGATGATGAAGTATTGGTGGATGGTGTCAGCAAAGATCCAAATGCTTTAGGTTACTTTGGTTATGCCTATTACGAAAAACACCAAGATAAGTTAAAAGCGCTGGCAATTGACAACGGCAAAGGTGCAGTATTGCCATCACCTCAAACTGTAGAAAAAGTTCAGTATCAGCCACTTGCTCGACCTTTGTTTATCTACGTTAATCTTCGAGATAACCAAAATAAAGGATTGGTAAACAAGTTTGTAGAATTTTACATTGATAAAGCACCAATAACAGCTAGTGCTGTGGGCTATATACCTTTACCAAATGACAGCAAGCACCTCAATTACGTTCACTTGTATCAAGGCAAAGTGGGAACAGTATTTGAAGGAAAAGCAGAGATGAATCTGACAATTGGGGAGTTGTTACGGAAAGAAGGAAAGTTTTAGGTATGGACAATCATCCAAACCAACCAACTTGTTCATTATGAAACTTGAAATTATGTAAGCTGTATGAACTCCGTAATGAGCAAAAAAACTTCAAAACGCCTCTCTTTTATTGACCGTTTTCTAACCTTGTGGATTTTTTTAGCAATGGCTATCGGTGTTGGTTTAGGCTATTTCTTTCCTGGAATAGAAGCATTTATCAACCAGTTTCAGGTGGGAGCAACCAATATACCAATTGCCATCGGGTTAATTTTGATGATGTACCCACCTTTAGCCAAGGTGCGATACGAAGAGTTAGGGGATGTATTTCGCAACGGAAAAATTCTTGGTGTGTCACTAGTTCAGAATTGGATTATTGGGCCAATTTTGATGTTTGCTCTGGCGACTTTCTTTTTACACGGTTATCCAGAATATATGACGGGGTTGATTCTGATTGGATTAGCTCGTTGTATTGCAATGGTAGTTGTGTGGAGTGATTTGGCACGAGGCAATACAGAGTACACGGCTGGATTGGTTGCCTTTAACAGTATCTTTCAAGTTATCTTTTATAGTCCTTATGCCTGGTTCTTCATCACAGTACTGCCGCCACGGTTTGGGTTACAAGGTAGTGTTGTGAATGTCAGCATTGCCGAGATTGCCAAAAGTGTATTTATCTATCTCGGTATTCCCTTTTTAGCTGGATTTTTCACTCGTTTCTTCTTAGTAAAGGTGAAAAGCAAGCAATGGTATCACGAAGAATTTGTGCCTAAAATCAGCCCCATCACGCTGATTGCTTTGTTATTTACAATCGTGGTTATGTTCAGCTTGAAAGGGAATTTGATTGTTCAGATACCCTTGGATGTGGTGAAAATTGCAATTCCACTAATCGTTTACTTCGTCATCATGTTTCTGGTCAGCTTTTACATGGCTTGGTGCGTTAAGACAGACTATTCTAGAGCTGCAAGTGTAGCGTTTACATCGGCAGGAAATAATTTTGAACTGGCGATCGCAGTGGCGATCGCAGTGTTTGGCATTAATTCGGGTGTTGCTTTTGCTGCCGTTGTCGGGCCTCTGGTGGAAGTGCCTGTATTAATTGGTCTGGTTAATGTTGCTTTTTGGTTTGAAAAACATTATTTCACAACACCTGAATCGAGAAGCTTATAAATATTTTGAAAATCCTACAAGGAGCAAAATTATGGCACTGCTGAAAACTCATGTGGCTTTGAATGTTACTGATATTGAAAAGTCTGTAATATTCTATCGAGCAATGTTTGGTGTGGAACCTGTGAAATATAAGGATGACTATGCCAAGTTTGATATTTCTAGCCCAGCGCTAAACCTCACACTGAATTTAGCTTCTAGCGTCCAGACTGGTGGTGCATTGTCTCATTTGGGTATACAAGTTGAAACTACAGAAGAAGTGCGATCGGCGATCCAAAGATTTACGAAGGCAGGATTAGCATTATTTACTGAGGATAATACTGATTGTTGCTACGCTTTGCAAGATAAGGTTTGGGTAACAGATCCAGATGGGAACCGTTGGGAAGTTTTTGTGGTGAAGGTGGGAGATACAGCGCCAGAACAAAATGTGATGGTGGGACAGGCTGTTAATAAGTCGTGTTGTGCTTAAGAAATAAGATTAAGAAAAAATTGTGTGAATTAGAACTTGTTATTTATTGCCATGACCTCTTTCGATCATCCACCAAAAATATTGTTTTTATATGGTTCTTTGCGAGAGCGTTCTTATAGCCGCTTGTTAGCAGAAGAAGCCGCTCAAATCGTTGAGGGATTGGGTGCAGAAGTTCGGTTTTTCAATCCTTGCGAATTACCCATTTATGGCAGTGTGCCATATACTCATCCCAAGGTACAACAATTACGGGAATTGAGCATCTGGTCTGAGGGTCAAGTGTGGTCTTCTCCTGAGATGCACGGTAATATTACTGGCATTATGAAAAACCAAATTGACTGGATTCCTTTAAGTTTAGGAGCAGTCAGACCTACTCAAGGCAAAACCTTAGCAATCATGCAAGTTAGTGGTGGTTCTCAGTCTTTTAATGCTGTCAATACGCTACGAATTTTGGGGCGGTGGATGCGAATGTTTACGATTCCCAATCAGTCTTCAGTGGCGAAAGCTTACCAAGAATTTAACGAAGACGGAAGGATGAAGGATTCACCTTACCGCGATCGCGTCATTGATGTTATGGAAGAACTGTACAAATTTACGCTGCTATTGAGCGATCAGGTTGATTACCTAACAGACCGCCACAGCGAACGTAAAGAAAAAGCAGTACAAGAAACCATTAAGGTAGCAAATAGTGCCCTGGAACTTAATGCCAATCGGAGTTTATAAGATTTTTCTCCTGTCTACATATCAAGAAATAACAACATCATGAAAAAAGTAATGTTTGTTTGTAAGCATAATTCGCGCCGATCGCAAATGGCAGAAGGATTTACGCGAATATTAGGAGAAGGTAAAGTTGCTGTTGCTAGTTCTGGTTTGGCAGCAAGTGAGGTAGATCCCGTTACTGTTGAAGTTATGGCGGAAATTGGAATTGATATTAGCAATCAAACTTCTAAGCCTTTAAGTGATTTCAATGCTGATGATTATAATGCTGTGATTTCATTATGTGGTTGTGGTGTCAATTTACCCGAAGAGTGGGTGTTAAGAGATGTGTTTGAAGATTGGCAGCTTGACGATCCAGCAGGGCAATCAATTGAAACTTTTCGCCGCGTTCGAGATGAAGTCAAGGAACGAGTTATAAGCTTAATTAAGTCTCTCAATTAACACCAGATCCGCAACTTCTCAAAGAAATTGGGGAGCTAACGCAGATTGCTACAACTATAAATTAGGTTAGCGATCGCTCGAAGTAACTTAGCTGGTTCCACAGGCTTGGTGATATGCTGCCCAAATCCGGCGGCAATCGCCTGCTGATAATCAACCTCACCAGCATAAGCTGTAAGGGCGATCGCGGGAATTTTCCCTCCAAGTTCTGGTGACATAGCTCTAATTTGACGGATCAGCATATAGCCGTCTACTTCCGGCATTCCAATGTCGCTTAACAGCAGATTTGGCTGGAACTGAGGCATAATTCGTAGTGCTTCCATCGCCGATGCCGCCTGGATTACTACCGCGCCAGCCTGCTGTAAAATGAAAGCAATTAACTCTCGCGTATCACGCTCATCATCTACAAGCAGAACTTTCACCCCATTTAGATCGGGCGAATCATCAGGTTTAGAGACAATTTGCTGATTATTTAGATGAATATTGATCTGCGGTAGCATAACTGTAAAACTTGCTCCCTCTTCTTCACCCAAACTTTCTGCCTTTACTTTGCCGCCATGTAGCTCGACAATGTGACGAACAATAGCTAATCCTAAGCCCAGTCCGCCGAATTTTCTGGTAGTTGCACCATCAGCTTGTCGGAAGTAGTCAAAAACAAATGGTAAAAAGTCAGGGCTAATTCCCTTACCTGTATCACTAACTCGCAGCTGAACCTGAGAATCAACAGACTCTAAACTGATTTCTACCTGTCCACCTTGGGGTGTAAACTTAATAGCATTAGAAAGTAAATTCCAGATAACTTGCTGCAAGCGACCGGAATCACCTGTGACTAGAAATTTGGGATTTGAAATTTTGGATCTCAAATTGTCTGGTTGGTTGTTAAAATCGATAGATTCTAAATTTCTGTGAGAATTTTCTAATCCAAAACCGTTCGACTGAGCGCTCACGCCGCAGTCTAAAACTGTAAATTGTAAACTGATAGATTTGGCTTCAGCGGCTAGACGTACAGTTTCTATAGCTGCGGCGATCGCAGTTTCCAGATTTACAGGAGCAATATTCAGACTAAGTTTACCTTGCAGAATCCGAGAGACATCCAGTAAATCTTCGATTAATTGGGTTTGCAGCTTGGCATTACGCTCAATGGTTTCGAGAGCGCGAGTGGTGGTTGCTTCATCATACTTTTTCGTTTGCAGTAACTTCGACCATCCCAGGATCGGGTTTAGCGGCGTGCGAAGTTCGTGAGAAAGAACCGCCAAAAATTCATCTTTGATTCGGTTAGCTTGGATCAACTCTTCTTTGCGTCGCTGCAATGAAGCCATTAACTGAGCGCGTTCCAAAGCAACCGCCACCTGATCGGAGGTTGCTTGTAATAGAGCAATTTCCCCAGAAGTGAAGTGGGTACGGGTGCGACTGGCAAAAGAGAGAACACCCAGCAGCTTTCCTTGAGCAATTAAGGGTTGACCTGCATAGGCTGTGATTCCTAAAGCATGGAGGATGTGGACATTTGGATGGGTAGAGTGCAGCGCATTATTGACGACGATTTGACGGCGTTCTTGCACCACTAGTCCGCACATCCCTTCATTAAATTCCAGGTATTCAATTGCTTGAAATACTTCATCAGTAATACCATTCCAAGCTACTAACCGAAGTTTCTGCTTATTTTCGTGTGTATCGATTAGATAGTGAAAGTAAAAATGCAAATCCATCTGCGCCGAGAGTTTGCTAAACAAGCTGTTCATTAAATCCAAGGGGCGCTCGGTTGAAAGCAAATCACTGGTTGTTTCCGAGAGCAGTTTAAGTCTTTCACTGCGCTCTTGTAAGGCTTGTTCTGCAAGCTGACGTTCCCGAAGGATGCGTTCGCGTTCGGTGATGTCAATTGCAACTCCTCCTACCAGACGTTGCCCAGATGCATTGGCAATGGGAAACTTATAAACCAAAAATTCGCCGAGAGTGCCATCTGTGCGTGGGGCAGACTCAATCGTTTGCACAACCTGATTCGTCTCAGCAACCATTCTAATGTTATCGAGGAGAGGTTGAGCGATTTGGGCTGGGTATAGCTCAAAAATATTTTTATTAATCGCCTTATTTTTTGCTAAATCAAATGTGCTCAAATAAGTTGGACTGAGATAAAGTACACGCCCGTCTGCATTTGTAATCCATGCTGCGGCGGGAATATTGTCCATAAAAGCTTGAAATTGCTCTTGACTTTGACTCAGGGCTTTTTTAGTTTGTTTGAGATCGCTAATATCCAGAATGAATGCAACTGATTTATGCCGAGATTCTCCTAAAAGGGAGTAGCCAACTACAACTGGTACGTTGGAACCATCTTTGCGAATAAATTCCTTCTCATAAGGAGTACAGGTTCCTTTCGCTATTGCCTCGGCAATAGCCAGTTCATCTAAATATTGGTACTCAGAGGGCGTGATATCAGCCCAGCATAGTCTACCTGTCTGGATATCCTCCTGGGTATAGCCCACAATTCGCAAAAACTCGTCGTTGGCTTCAGTGATGCTACCATTCACATCACCAAAGAGGATGCCAACTATATTCGCTTTCACAAAACTCCTCAGCCGCTCCTCACTTGCTTGGACTGCTTCTTCTGCCTGTTTGCGTTCGCTAATATCTGTAGTGGTGCCAACTAAGCGTACTGGTTTTCCATCAGCATCTCGCTGCACTACTATCCCCTGATCCAACACAGAGATATACTGATTGTTTTTGTTGCGAATTCGATACTCGGCAGTATAGCGATCGCTATTTGCCAAAGCAAGTACCGCCTCTTGTACACGTTGCAAATCTTCTGGATGGACAAGTTCGCACCACCAATTACCAGTTGGTTCAGCTTCAGCGAGAGAATAGCCCAAAATTCTTAACCCTTCGGTTCTTTCAACGCTATCCTGTTCTAGATTCCAGTCATAAATGAGACAGTTCACCGCAGAGGCAGCTAACTCAAACCGCTCATTAGCTAACCTCAGACGCTCCTCCTTTTCCCGCAAGGTTTGTTCTACTTGTTTGCGTTGGCTGATGTCGCGGAAGAAAATATCAAGACCATCTTCACAAGGGTAGGCGTGAATCTCCAGCCACAAGTCATACTTGGGTGGTAAGTAGTAGTGATACTCAAAGTGGACGGGAATTTGCTCTGCCATCGCCCAACGGTAATGACGCTCTAGATTCGTGCCTACTGATACAGTCCACTCGTCCCAGTGTGACTTACCAATGACCTCTGTGCGGAATTTGCCGTTAATTCGCTCTGCTTCGGCATTTTGGTAGATGATTCGCCAGTCCCGGTCTAGAGTAATAAATGCATCACTCATGTTTTCTAGAGTGCGTGTGTTCCGTTCATTGGCTTGTTGTAATGCTGCTTCTGCTTGTTTGCGTTCGCTCAAATCAACAACAAAGCCAATGACTGTTTCTGGAGTGTCTCCTAGAACAACAGAACCGAGCAGAACGGGAATGCGATCGCCATCTTTGCGAATGTATTCTTTTTCAAAGGGCTTACATACTCCAGTAGTTTTCAGTTCTTCTACTAAACGCTCACTCAAAAGAAGATATTCAGGTGGGGTAATCTCGCGCCAGTTTATTTGGTTAGCGGAGAAATCTTCTCGCGTATAGCCGATCATTTTCAGAAAAGCCTCATTGGCTTCCACGATCAAGCCATTGTTCACATTAGTTACGATCACCCCAATGATGTTGGATTCTGCCAGTCGGCTAAACCGCATTTCGCTATTTTGCAACGATTTTAGGCTTGTCTCTGCCTTGCGTCTAGCAGTTCGTAACTCTGAAGAGAGGGCAGTAATTAAGAAGGATACTAGTGAGAAGGTGGTTAATCGTACCAAGACTTTCAAGCTGAGTAAATCGAACGAGTAGACTGGCTCGATCAAAAAATAGAGCGCAATTGTCACAGATAAGGCGATCGCTAACACTCCAAGCCCCATGCCGCCATACCAGGCGCTGACTGCCACAGCTGCATAAAATAATGTAAATACGCTCGGATCAAAGACTGGCAGCAACAGTTTTGTCAGCACTAGCGCCGCTATGACTGCCACAATCATCACACCATAAGCTATAAACCCAGAACGCATCATCAAAATTTTTTCGGGTACTTTCACCATCATCATTAAGAGTCCTCCCGTTGCTGCGTTTTTGGGAGATACTCGTTCACTAGTCTTTTGGGTTCGCCCATCTTCTCTAACATTTCTTCAATTAGCTTTAGTGCCATCTGTGAAGGCACTGTAGATCCGTTCTCCCAGCGATTGACTGTTCGCAGAGAAACTCCCAACTTGGCTGCAAACTTTTCCTGAGATAGAGCAAGTTGCTGCCGAAGTTCACGGATTAAATCTGAAATTTTGAGTGGCTTTCCTAGTTCCATAGTAGGAAGAGTAAGACAGGTGTCTCGCCATTTGTCTCCAGCTTGAGGAAGAATTTCAACAATCATCAGTTGTTATCAATTTCATCTTTTGGCTGAACATCAATATTTAGTAATCCATGAACACTGATTACTGTTCAATGTAGAAGGTATATATAAAATAAACATTAAATTTTGTCTAGTATGTGATGCGACAATAGTATTATTTAAGGCAATTTGATGATTCTCAGCCATCACGCATCGCCAAAAATTTGGTGCGGCGCTATATTTTCATGCTTCATACCTAAATTAATTTTGTTTAATATTTTGCATTTGCTCAAAGTTTCCAAATCATTGCTAATTTTGGCAAATAAATCTGAAATAGATTTAAAAATATGTAGTTAATTTTACTTCTACAGTAGGATACCAATGGCAAAACTAGAAAGTTATCATGCACATTGAATAAAATTTTTGCCTAAATAACTGTTTTGATTAATCAACACTCCGAAAACCTCCTAAACACTCAACTGGAAAATGCACCAGGTGAAGGCTATATATTTAGCTGGTTTGATTGGTTTTGTCTTTGTTATCCTCCAGGCTGGCTAATTTTATTCAATCGCCATTGGCAGCACTATCATACCGATCCAGATGGTTGGAATTGGTTAGAATATGGATTATTTTTAATTCCTGGCGGATTTTATCTAGCGATGCTGAGTCGTTGGTTGCGTTTGGGCTTTCGTTCACCCCGCCAAGAAACTGGCGAATTTGATCCCAAATATCAACAAGCTTTTGGCTCAGAAATTCTTGGGCCCATTGTTAAATACTATTTTCGGGGAGAATTGCAACAAGTCGAAAACTTGCCGTCAACAGGGCCATTGATTGTAGCAATGAATCACGCCGGCATGTGTTTTCCTTGGGACTTTTTGACCTTGGGTTATTTATTAAATCAAGCGAAAGGATGGGTGGTACAACCCATAGCAAGTCCAGCATTATTTGAGCATCCTTGGGTGATTTGGTGGCTACCGCCTAAATGGTCGCAGGTTTTAGGTGGGGTGCGAGCCGAATTAGATAATTTTGAATCAGCGATCGCTCAAGGTAAAATTATCTTATATGCACCCGAAGGTATCCGCGGGCCTTTGAAAGGTTGGAGAAGACGCTATCAACTAGAAAAGTTTGATGTGAGTTTTATTCAGTTGAGCGATCGCTATCATATTCCCATTCTCCCAGTAGTTTGCATCGGTAGTGAATTTCTACATTCTTGGGCTGTTAATTTCACCAAATTGCAACGACTAGTAAAGTTACCATTCTTGCCTTTTTCGCCTTTGATGCTGGTCTTACTTCTGTTTCCCTCAATGGGAATTTGGGCAATGAGAACTCGTCTGCGTTATTTTATTCAACCTTTAGAATCAGCAGAATTGGATAACCACTCAAAGAAAGGGCGTACAGCAGTTTATCAACAAGCGCAAAAATTACGAGAAAAACTGCAACTTCAAATTAGTCAGTTTTTGGGTAAATCTTAATACTAAAAACTGAAACTTGTTGATGATACAGGGTTAGCGCGTCTCAAAGCCTATTGACAATAGGACTTGCCTGATATAGCAAT
>NZ_JABXKQ010000149.1 GCF_017114945.1 Nostoc sp. JL34 | reverse complement strand
ATAGTACAAAAATACTATATAGAGCGATCGCACTGTGCCAGTTGCGTAAGTCCTGCCTAAGTTTGTGTATTTAGGGTGAATACTTATTCCGCTCTATGCATTGCAATAGAAATAGCAGACTATAGCAGGCAATAAAAAGACGGTATGGCAACGAATCAAAAAATCAATCAAGAAACTGAGTTAAATTCGCCCCATCACCTTGTTGGAACCACGATCTTACTGGTAGAAGATGAGCCAGATATTGCAGATTTGCTCATCTTCATTTTGGAAGCAGCAGGTGCAGAGGTAATGGCTTTAAGCGACGCAGAAGAAGCCCTTGTTTTGGTCGAATCACTTCATCCCGATATTCTGCTGTGCAATATGAAGTTGCCCGATCATGATGGAAATTGGTTAATTGAGCAAATTCGAGTGCATTCTTGCCCATCCCTAAGACAGTTACCTGCGATCGCTATCACTTCTTATACACGGGAGGTGTCAAGTCATAAGGCTTTGAATGCTGGTTTTGATCGATTTCTAGTCAAGCTTGAAAGTCCAGAAGAAATCGTAGATGAGATTGTTCACTTGTTATCTACCGATGTTTAAATCTAACTATCTGGTTTTTATCTCGTTTTTGACATTGATTTTACCCACTAGGTGCTTGGAGCGTACAGCTATCTGTACGCTCCTATAAAAGACTCTACCTTGGAAAACATATAACCTTAAGTGGGTAGAGTGAGATATTGGATATATCTATTAACTTTATTGAAAACCTTTTGCTGATTTTTTTTGCCCCTTACTCTTAGGCTTAGATTTGTTCACTTCTCCTAAAGCTTCTTGAAATAAGTTGTGTAGATGTATAGGTACACTGGCAATTTCTGGTAACTCTGGCTCAATAGGTTTGTGGAATTCTTGCAAAAGTATATCCAAGTCACTTTCAAGCCTAAACTCTGGACGTTGCAAAAATGTTTGCAATACATTTTCTAATTGAGTTGAATACTGTTGCGCTAATCGATGCCAGATAAAAGCATTAATACTTTTATCTTCTAGGTAGTAGCGAATTAATTTTTCTGCCCCTTGAACACTTTGCCAATCCTCTGCCGCTAAAATTGCTTGTATCTTACTATATGTTGGTAAAAACATCTGTCCCCAACGAGGATGAGAAAGAGCCGTTACCTGTTCTGCTTTCTTGAGTTCAGCAGGTAAATCAACCTTTGGCATAACCATTTTGCTATTGCCGCTTTTGCTGTTGAACATCTGAGAAACTGCATTTGAATCAGCACCAAATTCTTGTGCTGCTGCTTTTATTTCCTCATCTGTGATGCCAGCTGCTTCTGCCACTTCAGTCAAGGATTTGGAAGTATCAATTCCTGCTGCTGCAAAAGTTCTCTCAGTAATTACTTCTTGAAATTCCGCTATTTTTTTATTAAGCTGGTATCCAGATAATGTGATTTCATCAGTACCAAAAAAGTCTATAAACTGCTGGTGATATAGTTCTACTGACTGCCAAGCTTCTTCTAGCAAGTCGGGAGCATCGCTGTAAAGACTAGTTTTATAATTCTCTTTGAAATTACCAATTGCTACAGCAAGTTTTGGTTTACCTAATTTACCCATTATTGTGTAGGGGCCAGAAAACATCCAGTAGCTATCGGTAACAGGAGAAATGCGAGTTAACAAGATTTCTCCGACTTTCAACCGAGATATTGCCTGTAATGTTTGAGTATTGTTTGGCTTGACGATGTAGTGTTTATCTGTCAACCAGTTCGTCAATTCAAAGCCATCAGGTAGAATATTCGTTATGGCAAATAAGCCAATAAAACTATGATGCCAACTGTTGACCAGACTGCGATCGCTTTCTGCTAAATCTGGATTGCTTTCGATAAACAAGTCTAATGGAGACTTATCACCGACTTTCCCATCTGTCAGAAAGCTATCGATGATTAAATCCTGTTGCGTACTATCCCCACTTCCACGGCGGGACTGTGCTGCTGCATAAGTTTCCAGTGCTTTTGCCAGTTCCCCTTCAGCATCAAGGACAAAATCAACTAAGGTTTGTTTTAATTGGTGCGATCGTTCTAATATGACATCCACAAGTTAATCTCTCGGTGCAATAGATGTAGATTATAGCTCTTAAGAGAATTACAGCATCTAGCTATTGCTATATTTCTGGTAACTTCTACTTAGCGGATTTAGTCGCCAAGCTTCTGTTCTAGTAAGTTTTGACCAACGATATAGAGCTTTTAACAACTTTCTGCGTTACTGTTTCTTAATTGTAAATTTATCACCTCCGACAACAGAAGCCTTTGTCCGAGGTGATAAATTTACTGACTACCGACAGATGGAGTCACTTCAGAATATGTACTTGTGAGTTAAACTCGGTTAAATGTTGAGTGTTTTCGCTGTAACCCAGAGAGACAATGAGTACTTTATCCTTATAGACAAGAAGATATCATTCATCTGGCAAGTGTAGATTTTAGGTGCGGGGGTAAATTCACATTAAGCGTTATGTTATGACTCAAGCTAATTCTGAGGTAAAAGCAAGATGAATCTCGACATTTTCATCCAAGAGTTGACTGAAACTATCAAAAGCGGAACTGAAGAAGGCATATTAAAACTAATATATTTTTCTGACAATGCATTTGAAGAGTTTAATAATTTAGGCGGAGGCAATGTATTCAAAAAAATGCTCGTACTTCCATTTATTAGCTTTAAGGATAAAGACTTACAAGTAACAATAAGTGAAGTTAAACTCTCAGAGTCAGATAGAGAGAGATTTTTAAAGAAGCTTGCTGACAAAGTACAGCTTGAATGTATTGCTAATCTAACCTATCAAGACAAATACACAAATATTTCAGTTTCTGCTCCCATTGGTAAAATTGATGATATATATAAGCTAGTGTTCTTTTAAGGTATCTACGAATAATATAAAGTTCAGTAACTATCTATACGATTGCTCATTTACTCCTGTGTGCTGTTGCAGATTTCTATGAGGATGTTACTTTTGAATCGCTGTAATTGACTGACTACTAACTTGAAAGCTAGAAATCAGAATCTCGAGGATTTAAAAATGTGTTTTTAGAGAGCAAAATAAAAAGGCAAAAGAAGATTTTCTTTTGCCTTTTTACTTTTTACCTTTTAATAGATACGTGAAATTTCAAGTCTCTATTCGTCATCGAAATCATCTTCGTCGTCTTCCTCTTCTTCCTCGTAATCGTCGTCGTCTGCGACTTCATCGGCGATTAATTCATCTTCGTCATCTAGAACTGACCTTTCTGCACGTCTGCTGCCAAAACCAGATTCCCCAAGAGTAGGAGAATCTAAATTATAGGTGCGAGCTGTACGGTCATCTAAGACCATATCCAGGGGATCATCAACTTCATCCAAGACACTACTGGTAATTTCAGCAGCATAATCTTCGATCGCACCGGGTTCATCATAGGTATTGTACCCAGTACCCGCCGGAATCAATCGCCCGATAATCACGTTTTCTTTTAACCCGCGCAGCCAGTCGGATTTGCCTTCGATAGCTGCTTCGGTAAGTACCCGTGTTGTCTCTTGGAAGGATGCGGCGGAAATAAAGCTATCGGTATTCAACGATGCTTTGGTGATCCCCAACAACACTGGAGTATACTGTGCCCTAGCACCGCCTGTAATTGCCATCGCTTCGTTCACCTGCTCAACTTGGCGCAGTTCCACCAATTCGCCCGGAAGCATTGTGGTGTCACCACCATCATCAATCCTGACTTTGTTGGTCATCTGGCGAACAATCACTTCAATGTGCTTATCGGAAATATCAATTCCTTGAGACTGATACACCATTTGCACTTCATTCACCAAGAAGGTTTGTACCTTCTGCAAGGCAATGCTAGCACAAGCATAGATTCCGTCTTCGGAACCCAGGCTAAAGAAGATTTCCAAAATTTCGTGGGGATTGGATGGGCCATCAGTCAACGGTTGTCCGGCTAATACCATTGATCCATCTGGCACAATCAAATTTTGTCCTGGTCCTAGATTATAATCTGCGACCACGCCATTTGATTCTACGACCTTAATGGAGATCGCTTCATCACCACCCTCAGCGTAAACTACCTTAACTTCACCCGCCCGCCGACATAAAATGCACGCTTCTTTCGGTTTACGAGCTTCAAGTAGTTCCTCAATCCGGGGCAAACCTTGAATGATATCTCCAGTTTTGGCTCGTTCAAACACCAGCAACACCAAGTTATCACCCCGTTGTACCAAATCGCCGTCTTCTATCTGCAACACAGCACCAGGGCTGACTCGGTAGGGGCGACCAATACGGGTAGTAATAACGTAGTTTTTATTACTCAGAGCGGACTCCCCAGCAGATGCACCAGCGGCACTTTTGATATCTACCACTTGCCCTGATTCTGGGGCAAAAACTCCAGGAGCAACTTCTGCACCTTCTACTAGCAAGTCACCCATTTTCACTTTGGGCTGAGTACTAGTATTAATGGTGAGCCTGTCAACGTCGCGCAATACCAAGCAGCGACGAACGTTTTCGGTTCCTTTTTTGACACCCCGCACTTCCCCCCCTTCTTTGCACAAGATTTGGGTACGTGCGACTACAGAACCTGGGGCGATGGTTAGTCCATCATGTACCTCAAGTGTCGTCTGGGTACTACCTTGTGTAGCATCGGCGGTAATGTCTCGACGAATTACCAAGGATTCCAAAATTACCAGTTGTAAACGTTGAACTTCTGGGTCTTCGGTATCCTCTACTAATTCAATATCTGCTGCTAGGGGTGAAGCATTATGGTCTTGTTCCCCTTCTTGCTCAATTTCCAGTACAAGCTGGGTTCTCAGCAGTTCTACACCTTCAACAGATTTGACGCGTTCTGAATCTTTGTAAGGTAGTCGCTGCACAGCCCGCAACTGAATCGATCGCCCGGTTTGTTGGCTTACCGATGTCGTTGATGGCACATCTGGATTATCCGGTACGGCAAACTCAACTACTGGACGACTCAATAGGGCGGGCCCTTCTGGTGTCTCCACATACTGGATATAACGCAATTCTGTGGCGACGCTGCCTTGGAATTCCTCACCTGGTTGGATAAAAGTGTTATCTCGCCCAATGACTGATTCTGGGTCGTCCACCATCAGCAGTTCCCCTGGCTTCACCACCACTTCGCGCAGGATGTCGTTTTTCTGGGTCACTTCTACCACACCACTGTTTTGGCAGAAGATATCCTTCACGACTTCGGTACCAGCTTCTACAAACTGACCGTCTTCCACCAACAGCAAGGAGATATCTTTATTAACTTCGTGGCTTTCTTCAGGAATCCACAACAGAGTACCACCCTGCACAACTTCATAACCCAGCTTGGCTTTGCCTTTTTTCTGGACTTCGACACCCGCGAATTTCAGGAATCCACCAGTGGTTGTGCGATAGCGGTCATCAATCAATTCAGCGACTACTTGACCATTCTGCACTTTTGTGCCTGGTGTAGCGCGGAGGTTAAATATCTGGTTGTTGCCAGTAGAGACTAAGTAATTATTGCGACCTTGAGAACTTTGGACTGTCACCGTTGCTTGGTCTAAGACCACAGAAGCAGTGATAATTTCAATTTCCCTGGTACTCTTACCTGGGGTAGCTTCGGGCAAGCGCACCACACCACCATGCAAACTGCTTAACTTGGTTTCTGCTAAAACTCCATTAGAAGCGATCGCATCACCATTTTTCACCACCAATTCTGCACCTGGTGGCAAGTTGTAAACTTCCCCAGACAAAATCCATATCAAACCACCCCGTGCGGCGGTGGTTGTGGTATTACCCTGACGGTCGGTTTTTTGTTCTGGAACTACTTCAGCAAATTGCACTTCCCCTGCTAAGTCAGAGGCGACATCTTTAACTGCTTTTTCTGTATTAGTCCGAGTTGTCCGTCCACCGAGGGCAACCTCTGCCAACAACTGACCTTGTTTTACCTTATTTCCATCAAATACATATAGTGTTGAACCTTGAGTCAGATGAACTTCCTGGTTCTCTGGGGTAACATCACCTTCTTTTTTCGGTTCCAGAAGCAGGATGCCATTAGCCTCAACATAGAGGGCATCTTCCCCGTGACGGGTACGATAGGTTCTAGTCTTCAATTTCCGAGGAAGCTTGACAGTCCCATCAATTTTAGAACGCACTTGTTGCGCCACTTCCCCAGTAAACACCCCACCTGTGTGGAATGTCCGCATGGTTAACTGGGTGCCAGGTTCACCAATACTTTGGGCGGCAATAATCCCCACAGCTTCGCCCAAATCCACCATCTTGGCGTGGGCCAAACTCCAGCCGTAGCAGTGTTGACAGACAGAACGTGCGGCTTCACAAGTTAGTGGCGATCGCACCACAACTTCTTCCACCCCAGATTTTTCAATTTTCTTCGCCAAATCCTCAGAAATCGGGGAATTGCGGGCTGCAATCAATTCTTTTGTTACCGGATGCACCACATCTTCGCCAATTACCCGTCCCATCAAGCGGGTTGCCAGAGGAATCAAGGTTTTGGCCCCTTCTGTCATTGGTCGAATCGCCAGACCTCTAGTGGTGCCGCAATCAAATTCCCGAATAATTACATCCTGGGATACGTCCACCAATCGGCGGGTGAGATAACCAGAGTCAGCCGTCCGTAAGGCAGTATCCACCAATCCTTTTCTGGCACCGTAAGACGAAATAATGTATTCCGTCACAGTTAATCCTTCACGGAAATTGGTTTTGATCGGCAAATCGATAATTTCCCCTTGAGGATCTGCCATTAGTCCCCGCATCCCCACCAACTGCCGCACTTGAGAGATGTTTCCCCGTGCCCCGGAGAATGCCATCATGTATACGGAGTTCAGGGGATTAGTCTTCTTGAAGTGAACGACTACTTCATCTTTCAAGGCTTCACTAGTACCATTCCAAGTATCGATTACCTTTTGGAAGCGTTCTACTTCAGTGATTTCTCCCCGTTGATAACGGGTTTCAGTAGCGCGAATTTCTTCCTCAGCTGCTTCTAAGAGCAATCGCTTAGTTGGTGGTATCATCAAGTCATCTACACTGATGGAAACCCCTGCTTTGGTAGCGTAGCGAAATCCCAAATCTTTCAATTTGTCCGCCATCACTGCGGTTCGGGCTGTACCATAATTCGTAAAGGCCCAAGAAATTAATTTTTGCAGTTGACTTTTGTTAACTACGCGATTGCGAAAAATCATTTTTTCGTTAGTCATTAATCATTAGTCCTGAGTCATTGGGCATTGGGCATTGGGCATTGGGCATTGGGCATTGGGCATTAGTAACTTTCCCATGCGCTATGCCCCATGCCCTATTCCCTAACTTGCTAGTGCTTCCTGAATGGCATTGTTGTAAATAACCCGGCCAGGAGTTGTGTATATATACTGTGAAAGTACATTGCCTTTCGCGTCTTGTCTGACTCGACGGAACTTATAGAGTAATGTGCGAGTACCATCCTCGTTTTCCGTCACTTTCACAGGTTCTGTATCCGGTTGGTCTGATTCTATTTCACCGTCAAACCTTACGTAAATATAGGCGTGCAAGTCAATTTGATCTTGCTGAAAAGCCATAATTACATCCTCTAGCGAAGAAAAGTAATTTCCTGCACCTTTTGTCGCACCGGGATTTTCTGCCGTTAAATAATAGGCTCCCAACACCATATCTTGGCTAGGTGTGATGATCGGTTTACCTGTGGCTGGTGACAAAATATTGTTAGAAGCCAACATCAACAACCGCGCTTCAGCCTGACTTTCTAACGACAGAGGGACGTGTACCGCCATTTGGTCGCCATCAAAGTCGGCGTTAAACGCTGGACACACCAGAGGATGCAGTTGAATCGCTCTACCTTCTACTAAAATCGGTTCAAAAGACTGAATACCCAAGCGGTGCAACGTTGGTGCCCGATTTAGCATTACAGGGTGTCCTTCAATCACCTCTTCCAGCACATCCCAAACGCTGGGATCATTGCGGGATATCAGCTTTTTCGCAGCTTTGATGTTATTTACCATACCGCTACGAATCAGGCGGTTAATTACAAATGGTTGAAATAGCTCAATTGCCATTTCTCTAGGCAAACCACACTGGTGAATTTTCAGCTTTGGCCCCACCACAATAACCGAACGTCCAGAGTAATCAACCCGTTTACCTAACAAGTTTTGTCGGAAACGTCCTTGCTTACCTTCAATAATGTCGGACAAAGATTTTAGGGGTCGGTTATTTGCCCCTACCACAGTGCGTCCCCGACGACCATTGTCAATTAAAGCATCCACTGCTTCTTGCAGCATCCGCTTTTCGTTCCGCACGATAATCTCTGGTGCTAAAATTTCTTGCAAGCGTGCCAAACGATTATTGCGGTTAATAACCCGCCGATACAAATCATTCAAATCGCTGGTGGCAAAGCGTCCGCCATCTAGTTGCACCATTGGGCGCAAGTCGGGGGGAATCACAGGAATAACTGCCATTACCATCCACTCTGGTTTGGAACCAGTGGCGATAAAGTTGTCAATCACCCGCAGTCGCTTAATTAGCTTGGCTCTCTTTTGCCCCTTGGCGTTGCCAATTTCTTCGCGTAGACTTTCGGCTTCTTGCTCTAAATTGATATCGGCAAGCAAACGCAACAGCGCTTCAGCACCAATACCTACCTCTACGCCTTGCAGCACAGAATCTTCGCTATAAATTTGGTCTTCTATTTCCAACCACTGGTCTTCACTCAGTAGCTGTTTGTAAGTTAAAGTTTCGGCATTACCTGCACTCAGGACAACATAAGAGTTGAAATAGACAATCTGCTCGACATCCCGCAAGGGCATATCCAACAGGATGGAAATATAGCTAGGAATGCCTTTGAGATACCAAACATGAGCTACTGGTGCGGCGAGTTTAATATAGCCCATGCGGTGGCGACGCACCCGTGACTCGGTGACTTCGACCCCACAGCGCTCACAGACAATACCTCTGTGACGGACTCTTTTATACTTTCCACAATGGCATTCCCAATCTTTTGCGGGGCCAAAAATGCGCTCACAAAACAAGCCATCCATCTCTGGCTTGAGAGTTCGGTAGTTAATCGTCTCTGGCTTGGTAACTTCACCGACTACTTGACCGTTGGGCAATGTTCTCTCGCCCCATTGCCGAATGCGTTCAGGGGAAGCCAAGCCGATTTTTACGTAGTCAAACTGATTAGTTTGGGCAGGTCTCATACTTAAGTGCTGAGTTCCGAGTTATGAGTTATGAGTTTTGAGTATATTTAGTTTTGGAACATTGGGCATGGGGAGTTGAAACAATGTCCAATGACGGCAGTTGCTCCACTTGGGGTTTCCCCAAGACCGCACTGCCTTCCCCATGCCCGATTCCCTAATCCTTATTCGTCATCATCCAGCGATTCGCGGGAAAGAGATTCGTAAGTTGGTCGAGGAGGTGTGCGACGGGCTGATTGGTCTGCCATCAAATCGACTTCCACGTCTAGGGAACTGCCGTCTGCTTGGGTTTCTACCTTGTGTACGGCAATGTCTAACCCCAATGATTGCAACTCGCGCATCAGTACCTTGAAGGATTCTGGGGTTCCAGGTCGAGGAATCGCCTTACCTTTAACGATCGCATTTAAGGCTTCATTTCGTCCTTGCATATCGTCAGATTTAACTGTGAGCAATTCCTGTAAGGTGTAAGCCGCACCAAAGGCTTCCAATGCCCACACTTCCATTTCCCCAAACCGTTGACCACCTTGTTGTGCTTTACCACCCAAGGGTTGCTGAGTCACCAGTGAGTATGGGCCTGTAGAACGGGCGTGGATCTTATCATCCACCAAATGCACCAGTTTCAGCATGTAAGCCACACCGATAGTGATTGCTCGGTCAAAGGGTTCGCCTGTACGACCGTCGTACACCATGATTTTGCCTGGATTATCTGGGTTATATACCCAGTCTTTCCCTGTTTCGTCCCGTGCTTCTTGCAATTTTCCATGCACGATTCGGCGGGATGTCTCTTCACCGTACATTTCATCAAAGGGAGTAATCTTAAATCGGACTCCCAAGGTCTGACCAGCCCAACCCAAGAGGCACTCAAATACTTGTCCGACGTTCATCCGACTGGGTACACCCAAGGGGTTAAGTACAATGTCTACTGGTGAACCATCGGGCAAATAAGGCATATCTTCTGCTGGTAATATCCGAGAAATAATCCCTTTATTACCGTGCCGTCCTGCCATTTTGTCGCCAACTTGGATTTTGCGTTTTTGGGCAACGTACACCCGGACTACCATATTGGCTCCTGGTGGCAGTTCATCGCCTTGTTCACGAGTAAACAAGCGCACATCAACTACGCGACCTTTTTCACCGTTAGGGACTCGCAGGGAATTATCGCGCACATCCCGCGCTTTTTCACCGAAAATGGCCCGCAACAGTTTTTCTTCTGGTGGTTGGTCAGATTCACCTTTGGGTGTGACTTTTCCTACCAAAATATCTCCAGCTTCTACCCATGCCCCAATGCGAATGATTCCCTGTTCATCCAACTGACGCAAGGCATCTTCCCCAACGTTGGGAATTTCTCTGGTGATTTCTTCTGGCCCCAGTTTCGTTTGTCTCGCTTCAATTTCATATTTTTCAATGTGAATTGAGGTATAAACATCATCCTGCACCAGTCTTTCAGAGATTAAAATTGCATCTTCGTAGTTGTAGCCTTCCCAAGGCATATAGGCAACTACGATATTTTGTCCTAGTGCCAATTCGCCGCCTTCAGTGGAGGAGCCATCGGCTAGCACCTGACCAGCAACAACCCGTTCACCAATGCGGACGAGAGGTTTCTGATTTAAACAGGTGTCTTGGTTTGAGCGTTGGTACTTGGAAAGAGTGTATCTAATTTCAGGGGTGCTAGCTTTCGGACGGACGCGAATTTCTGTAGCATCCACATAAGTAACATCGCCATCGGTACGCGATACAACCACCATCCCGGAGTCTCTTGCTCCTTGGGCTTCCAAACCAGTACCCACCAGAGGACGCTCTGGTTTGAGCAGGGGTACTGCCTGTCGTTGCATGTTCGACCCCATCAGTGCTCGGTTAGCGTCATCATGCTCCAAGAAGGGAATCATGCTAGTCGCTACCGACACAATCTGTACGGGAGATACTGCTACGTAGTCCACCTGTTCTGGTGTTGTGGTGGAAAATTCTTGGCGATACCGGACTGGTACTAATGGCCCAATAATGTGCCCAGTTTCATCTACAGGAATATCCCCTGGAGCAACCCGCAGGTCGTCTTCTTCATCGGCTGTCATGTAGGCTGGAGGCTGGTCAAATCTGACTCGCCCATTTTCCACAGGTCTAAATGGCGTTTCTAAGAAGCCGTACAGGTTCACCCGCGCATGGGTTGCTAAGGAGCCAATCAATCCAGCGTTGGGGCCTTCTGGTGTCTCAATGGGGCAAATGCGTCCATAGTGACTAGGATGAATATCTCGCACGGCAAAACCGGCGCGTTCGCGAGTTAAACCACCAGGGCCAAGGGCACTTAGACGGCGTTTGTGGGTCAGTTCTGCTAAGGGATTGGTTTGATCCATGAACTGACTTAACTGACTGGAACCAAAGAATTCTTTAATTGCTGCTACTAATGGTTTGGGGTTCACCAAGGAAGCAGGAGTTAGCACTTCAGCATCGGATACGGTCATTCGTTCCCGAATAATTCTCTCTAAGCGGTTTAAGCCCACCCGTACTTGGTTTTGCAGCAATTCACCGACACTTCTCACCCGCCGATTGCCTAAATGGTCAATGTCGTCGATATTACCGATGTCATATTCCAGGTTAATTAGATAATCTACGGCTGCCAAAATATCTCCAGCAGTCAAAACGCGCATTGTGTCTGGGACAGAAAGGCGCAATTTCTTGTTGAGTTTGTAGCGTCCGACGCGACCAAGGTCATAACGTTTCGGGTCAAAGAAACGGGAGTCGAGGAGTTGTTGTCCACCTAACACCGTAGGTGGTTCACCGGGACGCAGTTTCCGATATAACTCCATCAAGGCTTCTTCTTCAGAGAATTGCCCTTCTTTTTCAATGGTTTTTTGGAAATATTCTGGGTGGCGTAAGGAGTCAAAGATTTCGTTGTCTGATAACCCTAAAGCTTTTAAAAGTACCTGGGCTGAGAGTTTGCGGGTTTTGTCGATGCGTACCCAGACCAAATCGTTACGGTCTGTTTCAAATTTCAGCCATGCTCCCCGGTTGGGAATTAAGCTAGCTGAATAAGTCCGTCGCCCGTTTTTGTCTATTTCTGATTTGTAGTAGACTCCTGGCGATCGCACTATTTGGTTAACAATTACCCGTTCGGCTCCGTTAATAATAAACGTCCCGCGATCGGTCATCAAAGGCAAATCACCAATGAATACCTCTTGCTCTTTGATTTCCCCGGTTTCTTTATTAATCAAGCGTGTGGGAACATACATTTGGACGGCATAGGTACTATCCCGCCGTTTGGCTTCTTCGACGCTATACTTTGGCTCTTTGAGTTTGTAGTTATGACCCAAAAAGTGCAGTTCTAATTTGCCCGTATAATCTGTGATAGGACTAAAGGAGTTGAGTTCTTCTATCAGCCCTTCTTCCAAAAACCAGCGAAAGCTTGACCGCTGAATTTCAATCAAGTCGGGCAACAGAAAGGCGGGTTCCATATATGTTTCTTTAGTCATGCCTCTACCTTTGTCAACTCTGGTTAAATTTTCCCTTGGACACTGCTCTTTGACGCTTCCCACTGCTAGTCAGTGTCTTTAGCTTGTTTGGGAACTTTTTCTTACACACTTGCTATTTACAGGTGTGGGCAAACGCAGCGATTAAAGCTGGCTGGAATAAGCAATTTTTACAGGGTGGTAATCACTCCTACGAGGTACTGGGTACTAAGATTATGAGGGAGCAGAGAAGCAGTTGCTGAAAGTCTTTCCACTCTGCACCCAATGCCCAACCTCCATTTCAACAAGAATATACAGTTGAGATATTCCTGAGTTTGATCTCTTTTCCTCACTTCCCCTCCAAAAAGCGCGTTAATTTGCTGACGCAACTCCACACAGTGTGTCTTAAATTCACCCCGCTATTTATACTCTAAGTGATAGCCTAGATATCCTAAGACTGAGGCAATGATCCGTACCTTCTCGGTTTGGAATCATAATCACTTCATTTTGCTGAATTGTACTCACAAGGCAATTTTGTTTAACGATTTTGAATAGGATCAATACACACCAAGCTGAATCTTGTGCAAAAGTCTAGCTCAATTTTGGTTGGCACGGTTAGTCATGTGTGGAGAGCATCCGCTTGTAGAGATTTGGAGGATGGCCAAGCCATAACAGCACGGACAAATTCAGATGAGAAGTTTTAAGTTCCTTCCTTTATCATTATGGCGCAAGCAAAATGTTTTTGAGGGAATAATATTAGCATATTTTTGTCCCCCTAGAGTTTTATTTTTTTAGCACAACTTAACAAAAGATACTAGGGCAGGGCTGATATTGACAGACCAAATAATTCACAGGCATTTTGGGTGGTTTGATGAGCGATCGCCTCTACCGTTTCCTGACGCAGTTTAGCTACTTGCTCGGCTACATAAAGCACGTAAGCGGGCTCGTTGCGCCTCTCACCCCGTTTCGGAACTGGAGCGAGAAATGGACAATCTGTTTCAATCAGTAGCCGATCGCTACTCACCATTGCCGCTGAGGATTGGATCGCTTTGGCGTTTTTGAACGTTACTGTTCCGCTAAAGCTGATATAGAAGCCTAAATCGAGAAACCATTGAGTTTCTTCTGGCGTTCCTCCCCAGCAGTGCATGACACCCCGCACTCTTTTCCCTTTGATTTTTCGCCATTTTTGCAACACTTCTCTGGTTGCCACAGCAGCATCGCGGCAGTGGATAATCACTGGTAAGTTCAGTTCAGATGCGATCGCCAATTGTGACTCGAACACCATGTACTGTTGCTCGTAGTTATCAGCTTTGTAAAAATCCAGCCCCATTTCCCCAATTGCTACAACGTTCGAGTCAGAACTTGCTAAAGTTTTGATTTTCTCGACGGTCTCGCTATTCCATTTCTCAGCATCTAAAGGATGTAATCCCACAGCAAAGCTGATTTCTGGAAACTCTTGGGCTATGGATTGAATACTAGAAAACTCCTCAGGGTGAACACAGGAATGTACTAAACGCACTACACCTGCTTTTTGCCACCGCGATCGCACTGTTGCTAAATCCGGCTGAAAACTATCAAAGTTGAGATGTACATGCGTATCTATCAATTGCATCTTTTGTCCTTTGTTGTTTGTCCTTCGTCATTTGTCGTTTGTTTAATGACCAATGACTAAGGACAAATGACCAGTGACTACTAAGCTGTTTCTGCGAGGGGTTTTAGTCTGTGAGCCAATCTTGACTTTTTCCTTGCCCCATTGTTGGGGTGAAGGACACCCCGTTTGATCGCTTTATCGATTTTGCCGTAAGCCTCAGATAATCTAGCCTGCACTTCTTCTTTTAATTCTGGGGTAGGATTAGCTGTATAGGCAGCTACAGCATTAAAGTATTTCTTCATCAGCGTCTTGACTGCTGATTTGTAAGCTTTATTACGCAGTCGGTTACGTTCTGCGATTTCGGCACGCTTGAGAGCAGACTTTGTATTCGCCACAGTCAATTCCAAAAATACTATTAATTATGTACACACACTACTAGACTTACTAATATAGCATCCAAATTGCCAATGTTATAATTTCCTAAAAAAATTCGGGTATTGGGTATGGATGAATATCAATAGTTCTTGTTCCAATACGCTTGGCTCAAGGATAATCGTAAGTTAGGTAAAGGAACAAAACTCAACCTACGCAGTTTGTGGTTTTTGACGCTAACCCAAGCGTATTGGTTCTGGTTCTCTACTCCCGACTCCCCAATTCATTGTGTCGTCAATTTAGGAAATGCGTTAAAATGAGCTATATCAAAGAAAATAGTTACCCTAACTCACCACTTGATTTAGCCATGTGATTGCCAATAAATATCATCTGTCCGTAAAGCAGATGTATTGTTAGAGGCAAGTAATAACTGGAAAAATATCAATTTCAGGCAGTTCTAACATATAGAACCGAACACATGCTATCTGTACAGAGATTAACTACTAAAAAGTTAGGGAAATAAGTAAAAACTATACTCAGACCCAAGCCCCCGTAAACTTGGGGGATTGGATGTGCAAACACACCACCTACACCCCGCAAGGAGTGAGGTTAAAGGCATAAGGGTAGCGGGATATGGCACACCTGCTTCCTACCGCTAGCCTACCAAGGCTTGTGGGACTGAGCAATTAAGTCGCCTTCTCAAGCAAACTAGATGCTGGCAGCCTTGAGAGTATCAAAAAAATCCAGGTTAAGCTAGAGAAGAGAGTTAGAGTCAGCTTGCACACCCAGTGGGTCAAGAGCAATACTAAATCTCAGGTGGCAATATTATAATTTTGGCATTGTCCTTACTCCATGCTGCGAATCATTACTCAGCAGGCAGACGTCAGAGCAGAACTACAACGGATCTGCGATCGCACTCATGACGAACAGGTGCTTCACAAAGAAGCAACGGTACGGGAAGTTTTGCAAGCAGTCAAGCGCCAAGGCGATAAAGCTGTATTGCATTACACAGCCGAATTTGACAAACAAATCCTGAAAGCAGAAGAACTTCGAGTTACAGGCTCGGAACTGGATGCAGCCTATCAGCAGGTGTCAAAGGAATTGCTTGATGCAGTTCGGCTAGCTTGCCGCCAAATTGAAGCGTTTCATCGTCAGCGAGTACCAAAAAGCTGGGTACACTTTGGCGATGATGAAGTAGTACTGGGCAAACGCTACACCCCTGTAGACCGAGCTGGGTTGTATGTGCCTGGTGGCCGTGCCGCCTATCCCAGTACAGTACTGATGAATGCAATTCCGGCTCATGTTGCTGCTGTACCCCACGTGGTGATGGTTACACCGCCAGGGCCAGGGGGTGCTATTAACCCAGCAGTCTTGGTAGCTGCCCAAGAAGCAGGGGTACAAGAAATTTATCGCATTGGGGGCGCACAAGCGATCGCAGCTTTAGCATATGGCACAGAAACGATTCCGAAAGTGAATGTGATTACTGGGCCTGGTAACATTTATGTCACCCTAGCGAAAAAACTTGTCTATGGTACTGTCGGTATTGATTCTTTGGCAGGCCCCAGCGAAGTGCTGGTGATTGCCGATGAAACCGCAAATCCGGTGTATGTAGCTGCTGACTTGCTAGCCCAAGCCGAACACGATCCAATGGCGGCAGCAATTTTGCTGACGACGGATGCTGCTTTGGCGAAAAATGTGCAATTAGCCCTGGAAAGACAGCTAGTGGATCATCCACGGCGAATAGATACAGAAAAAGCGATCGCTCACTACGGCTTGATTATCGTTGTGGAATCGCTTGAAGCAGCAGCAGAACTCTCAAATGAATTTGCCCCCGAACACCTGGAATTAGAAATCAAAGACCCTTGGGCACTCCTACCACAGATTCGCCACGCTGGGGCAATCTTTTTGGGTTACTCAACACCAGAAGCTGTAGGAGACTATTTGGCAGGCCCTAACCATACCTTGCCAACATCTGGTGCTGCCCGTTATGCTTCGGCATTAGGGGTTGAAACTTTTCTCAAACACTCCAGTATTATTCAATACTCCCAAGCCGCACTGCAAAATGTGGCTGGTGCTATTGACGTGCTAGCAACAGCAGAGGGGTTGCCTTCCCATGCTGATTCAGTCCGCCGCCGAGTTCAGCAAGAAGAGTGATTTAGAATGCTTAATTTGTTCTTATACTGTTGGCAAAAGTAACTAGCTAGCTTCAGACTCAAAGTTTGGATAGCGATAACTACGGTAAGCTACGCTAACGCCCGCTATTTGCTATCCTGCCTTCAGCCGCCCTTTTAGCGTCCACAAGTCCGGTATTGCCGACAGTAGTTTCTTGGAGAGGGTTTTCCTCTCCTGGAAACTTGTAAAAAGCTTCTCCAGTCCAGTTGCTACAACCCAAGCAGCCTCAAATATATAAGCTAAGTTGGCAGATAAAAAATTGGTTTAGTGTCTCTGCCGACGAATTTTGCTAGATACTTATATAAGGGGTCTACTCTTTAGGAGACGAGAGCGGTGCTAAATACTGTTTTGGTAGCTCTGGACGGTTCGGAAATTTCAGAACGAGTAATTCAGACTTTAGATAATTTGGCGTTGTCAAAAGATGGCAAGGTTATTCTCTGTCATGTGTTTCATCCGCCAGAGTCAGAGATGGAACTACCCGCTGATCGCCCTCAGCCAGAGTCCCCAGCATTTTCTTATTTTCATATTGAAAAACAACTGCAATCCTATCAGGAGAACTTATCAGTCACAAGTGAGTTAGAACTGGTAACTGGTGATCCTGCCGAAGAAATTATTCGCCTTGCCAATATTTACAAAACTGACTTGATTATAATTGGCAGTCGGGGGTTGATAGGGATGAAACGGATTGTTCAGGGTTCTGTTAGCAGTCAAGTTGTAGAAGAGGCTAATTGTTCAGTGTTGGTTGTAAAACCAAGGTAAAAATTGCTTGCAAGGGGAAGGAATGACTATAACCACTACAAAACTAACCTTGGAAAAATACCTGAAATATGACGAGCGCAGTGAGTTGAACAAGTGTTAACAGCCGATAATTAAAAATAATTTCAGGATTTTAACCTATGCAACTCTGTGTTAGCTGCATCTGAAATGGTTAGGTAAATTACTTTTAAACCATAGAAGCACAGAGGAGGACACTTGCATGGGTTGGTTTTCCGACTTGAGCAAAGTGTCCATTATACAGAGAGAAAAAAGAGATTTTTCGAGTCACCTTGAAACAGCTAGTCCTAGAGACAAGGAAAATCCTCATTCTACGTTCAATCGATTTAACGTTCTTGAGTTGCCAAAAACTGACGTAAGCTCAACAAACTCAGCGTTTGACCCAAATTCAAGGGCAAAATTGAAACTCCTTCCAAGCGGGACTGTACCCAACCTTCTCCCCAGTACCATTCGTGGAACCCGTCAATACCTCCGCTGAGTACTAAGCGGAGACAGTTGGATTTGACAACGTTTACTTGATGATGAATCGCGACTGGCCCAGTCCAGGTTGTAAACTGGAATCCGGGGAGCAGTTCTTCTGGCATTCCTGGCGCAAAACGTTGCCCTAAGAGCCATTTTTGTAGTTGCACTGGATGCAGTAGACTGTTACGAATTGCATCTGTTGATGCTTCGATTTCGATCCGCAGTTGACTTTGTTGAAAATTACCCAGCATTTTTCTCGGATTACCTAAAGGTGAGACATCACTATTTCTAATATTGCAAATACAATCACTGATTATTACTACGTCGCTTTTCTCGCAGCAGAGAACTTAGAATAGAAAAAGTTAACTTGTTAAGAAATGTAAGGTTATTCATGGCGGATCAGTTAATTCGTGCAACAGCAGCCGAAGGTGGAATTCGTGCCGTAGGTGTGATCACCACACGTTTAACAGAAGAAGCACGGGGGCGGCACAAGCTTTCTTATGTGGCAACGGCAGCACTGGGTCGGACTATGGCGGCGGGCTTGTTAATGGCTTCTAGCATGAAGCGAACTGGATCAAGGGTCAATGTCCGGGTGAAGGGCAATGGGCCTTTGGGCGGCATATTGGTAGATGCAGGCTTAGATGGGACGGTACGCGGATATGTGGGAAATTCATCTGTAGAATTGCCTCCAAATCCCAAAGGTAAGTTAGATGTTGGTGGTGCAGTGGGTGGCGGCTACCTCTACGTTGTGCGGGATATTGGTTATGGTTATCCTTACTCTAGTACAGTTGAACTAGTTTCTGGTGAAATTGGTGATGATGTGGCTCATTATCTGGTGAATTCCGAACAAACACCTTCGGCTTTAGTTCTAGGTGTGTTCGTGGGAGCAGGGGGAGTCACTGCTGCTGGAGGATTACTGGTACAAGTATTGCCCAAAGCTGCCAGAGACGAAGCCCTAGTCGAAACGTTGGAATCACGGGTTGCTGGTCTAGCAGGATTTACGCCGTTGTTGCAAGCTGGGAAAACGTTACCTGAAATCTTTGGCGACTTGTTGGGAGATATGGGGCTGGAAATCTTTTCCGAACGGCAAATGCTGCGCTTCCACTGTGGTTGCTCTTTCGATCGCGTTTTGGGGGCACTGAAGATTTTGGGAGAAGCTGAACTGCAAGATATGATTATTAAAGATGATGGTGCTGAAGCAACTTGCGACTTTTGCGGCAACGTTTACCAAGCAAGTAGCGATCAGTTAGCTCAACTAATTGCCGATTTGCAAGCTGAATCTGCTATTTCAGGATAAAGTATAAAATAGCACTGATTTTTTAGATTGATAATGGTACTCTGTGGAGAGAGATAATCAAAAAAGTAGCTTTTTAATGATGAGAAAGTTACTATGTCAACAATGGAATTATCGACCTAAAACAGAGCGCTATTCAATTATTTTGGTGTGAGAGATGACAGAGCGGGATATTCCAGACAGTTGGTCTTCAGCCAGTGGAAGAGAGCCAGATCAAAACAAAAGATTATCCCGAACAGAACAATTCGGTGAAACTCAGCCATTTGATGTCCCAGCTACTGGTTCTACCTCCAAGTCAGTGAAGCGGCGAAAAAAAAACCATCCGAAAGGATTACCTATAAATAGTAATTCACAAGAAACTACCCAACTCAGTAGTACTTCTAGAAAATGGCCACGCTGGATGAAAAGCTGGACATTGTGGGTAGTACTACTAATGTTGATTCCCGGTAGTGTAGGATTCTTGGCAATGGCAATGCTGTTCAAGTTGCCATCTGCCCCTAATTGTCCCTCGATTTTCTGGCCACTAGCTAGTGCTTCTGTGCGGCTACACTGCGCTCAGTTGGCGGCTTCTAAGCAGACAGTGAACGACCTATTGCAAGCGATCGCTCTGGTGAAGCAACTACCACAAAATCACCCGTTGCATGGAGAAATTGATCGTTTCATTGAAGAATGGTCACGGGATATTTTGAAGCTAGCTGATGAAAGTTTTCAAACAGGGAATTTAGAGGAAGCGATCGCTACTGCTCAAAAAATACCCGAAGACGTGGCGGCTTATAAATTAGTCGATGAGCAAATTGGCAAATGGCAGTCGATTTGGTCAAAGGCTGAAGCCACATATAATGGTGCGATCGCCGAAGTAAAAGAACGGCGCTGGCAATCGGCGTTCATGTTATCCGCGAAAATGCTGCGCGTAGACAATCAATACTGGGCGGGTACTAAATACGACCAATTGAATCGTCTAATTGCCACAGCGCGGGAAGATGGGGATAAGTTAGGAAAAGCCGAAAGTTTAGCAAACAGCAAAGTAGTTGATAATTTATTAGAAGCGATCAAGTTAGCCGAGTCCATCGGGCAGGAAAGTTATCTTTACCAAAAAGCTCAACAAGCGATTCCGGCATTTGGACGCAAAATGCTGGAATTGGCACAGGCAAAACTAGACAAGCAGGATGCGGATGAAGCCCTGAATATTGCTAGGCAAATACCGGAAAGTACGAAACTACAAGGTGAAACAGATGACTTTATTGCCATAGCTGACGCCAAAAGGAGTGCTTGGATCGGTAACGTTTCTGGTTTAGAGGCAGCGATCGCTCAAGCACAACAAATCGATCCTTCAAGACCAGTGTATAACGAAGCACAGCAACTCATTGCTCGTTGGCAGTTGGAAATTGAAGATGTTGCTCATCTGGAAAAAGCGAGAATATTGGCTAGCCAGGGGACAGTCCCAAATTTAACAGCAGCGATCGCCCAAGTACAGCTTATCCCTGCAAGTAATCCCAGGGGTACAGAAGCTAGGCAAGAGATCGGTCGCTGGAGTGCCCAAGTGGAGACAATTGAAGACCAACCTTACTTAGACCGCGCCGAACAGATAGCAATATTCGAGGATATTAACTCTTTGCAAGCTGCGATCGCCCAGGCCAGCGAAATTCGTCGAGGACGTGCATTATATCCAGAAGCACGGAAAAAAATTCGTACTTGGGTAGGAAAGATTGAGCGAATTCAAGACCAACCTTACTTAGATCAAGCACAAGAACTGGCTCAGAGTGGAAATCTCACCGCCGCCATTAATGCAGCTCAACAAATTGCCTCGTCAGGAAGGGCACTTTCTCCAGATGCACAAGCTGCGATAAATGACTGGGAAGGGCAAATCCGCACTAGAGAAAATTGGAAAAAAGCCCAGGAAGTGGGGGCGGCTGGTACATCAGAAGCCTTAATTGAAGCCATACGGCTGGCGGATCGGGTTTCAAACAATAGCATTTTACGTATGGATGCGAATCAGGCTATTGACCAATGGAGTCAGCAATTGTTAGAAATAGCACGCACTCAAGGCCAGTCAGATATTGCTAGAGGCATTGACATTGCTAAATCCATTCCACGCGGTAGTGCTGCTTACAGTGCAGCGCAAGAGCAAATTAAGACTTGGCAGGAATTTCTCAATCCTCAACCGGAACCTCAGCCTCCGTCTGTGCCTGAATCTCTACCATTGTCTCCATCAACTACTACTAATGGGCAATAATATCTTTATTAACGATTCAGTTAAAACCTTTTGATTCAGGATTTTCAAAGTGCATATCAGGGATGCCAAGGTGTAGGGAGAGGCTTTCCTCAATGTGTTTCAATTTACAACTTTTTTCAAGTGTTAACTTAGAGCTAGGGCGGTTTATAACCGCCCTTTTAATGTTAAGTTGACACCAATGCAATCTGGGCAACCCTAAAAAAAATTATTCTCCGATCGCTTCTCCCCATTCCTTAATTACAGAAAATAGTGATGAGTAATCATCATCAGCAAATGACATTTTTACGGCTGTTTGCAAGATTTGCCGCACTCCTTTAATACTGCTGAGATCCAAATTCTGAGATTTCGCTTCTGAGATAAATAATTCTGTATCTTTAAGCAAATGTTTTGTGGGGAAATTGGGATCGGCATAATTGCCATCTAACATCCGTTGTAGCTTTTTGTCAAAGGTAGGTGCGTAGAGTGGACTGTCACGCAAGATTTGCATAAACACATCCACATCGACACCTTGACGCTGGACAAAAGCTAGACTCAGAGCAAAGCTAGTTGTCAGGGAAGCTATTAGTTGATTTAGTGCCAATTTAAGCGCCGCCGCCGCTCCTACTGGCCCAATAAGTAAAGGTTCTGTCCCAAAATTTTGGAGTAACTTCAAGTGGCGTTCATATTGTTCTGGCTCGGCCCCTACCATAACACTCAACTTACCAGCTTTTGCTTCTGGGATACTCCCTAATACAGGTGCTTCTAAATACTCGCCACCACCTGCAACAACTGCATCTCTAATTTCCTGGCTTTCTGTGGGAGTAATTGTTCCCATTTGGATAATTGTGCGTCCTTCCAAAGTTTGCCAAGCAGTATCTGAAAGCAACACATTATAAATAGCCGGGGTATTAGTCAGCATGAGTATTACGCACTCAGCAGCACGAATGGCGTGGCGGGGATGTGTCGCAATTTCAGCCCCAGCGGCTTGTAGTGGTGCTAATTTTTCTGGGGTACGATTGTAGACAACTAGCTGTATATCTGCGGCTAATAACCTTTGAGCCATTGGTAGTCCCATCAGTCCAGTTCCCAGAAATGCCACCTTCATTTTTCATGTTCCTTTGGTACAGCGTCACCGAGCAGCCTGTTGTAGACATCGGGTTTTCATCGTTTGATTTTAATATCAGTGAACAGTTATCTGTGAATACTGATAACTGTTCACTGAGTAGTAACTAACGTCTCTGGCGATTAGCCACCAGCGGCAAAAGTCACCATGATTATCACTGAGAGTAAAATACCAGGAGTAAGCAAGGTTACTAACATTAACAGATCATGAGTGGACATAATTATTACTTTGGTAGTGTGTTTAACTTTACAGTAATCACTGTTATGCTAGTCTAAATCAGACTGATACTGCATTCTTAAATAGAGTTTTAACTTTTCAAATTGATGTTTACTCTGGCTGGGTCAATCCTTTTAGTGGTTGAGAAATTTCAGTCTTGTCCAGACCTTTGCTCTGAATTAAGACTCCAAAACCGCCCAGTCCTGTGGGATCTATAAGTTGGTGTAGTGCGTCCCGCCGCTGTATTAACTGTGAGAGAGGTTGCTTTTGATAAGAAAGGGCAGCAATGCGATCGCCTAGCCCCAGCGCCATCAAAAATAATCCCTGCTGGATAAAACCAACATTCTTTAAGTTACACTTCTCACCCCAACGTTCCAAAGCCGTAAAGTCAACATGGGCAGTGATATCTTGTCGCCCAATATTAATATAGGGGTTGTCATGGAAACGATGCTGGTAATAACACTGTAGCGTTCCCTGCGATCGCCTGGGATTATAGTAACGATTGGCGGGGTAACCATAATCAATTGTTAACACAAAGCCGCGCTGCAAGCGGTCTGCTACTATACTCAACCAGTCTAGAGCAGCTAAATTAATTTCACTACGGTAGCCATCGGGATATGCACTTTGGGTCAAGTTGATTCCCAGTAAATCCAAATGTTCAGCTAGTTGGAGCGTTGAAGGTTCCCCTGTGACTTCCACAAATGATGAGCAGGTTTCTTTCTGATTACTATCTGTGGTTACATAAATTTCTTGGAGTTCTCCCGTTTCTAGGATGAATTGATGCACGGGGAACGCATCTACTAACTCGTTCGAGAAAAAGCAACCAGCGATCGCATTTGGTGGTATATCTTCTAAATTGCACCAACGCACAGGGAAATCTTGTAAGCGTTGCTGCTGTTCTTGTCTTAAAGTTGGAGACTTTTCAATAATGATATACTCCAGCGCGGTAAAAAAATCTGGGTAGTGCAGTTGATGATATTTAAGGATATGCAAAGCTAGCAATCCTTGACCTGCTCCGATTTCTACCAGAGAAAAGGGTACAGGTTTTCCTAAAATCTCCCACATCTGCAAAAATTGTTCTGCTAGTAACTCGCCAAAGTCAGAGCAGAGGTTGGGAGAAGTGAAAAAATCACCACCCTGAAAGCCAATTTTGACTGCATCGCTGGAATAGTAGCCGTATTCAGGGTGGTATAATACCATCTCCATGAATTGGGCAAAAGTAATTCGCTGCTGGGGACTGGTGGTAATGTAATTGGCGATCGCAGCACACAATGCTGGATTTGAATCCATAAATTTGAGGTTTGAGATTGGGGAATAGAGAAAAATAAATGAATTATGAATGATGCAAAACAAAATTCATAATTCATTATTTTCCTAATGGTCTACAAACCCCATGATATCGACCACTGTGGCATCAGCGCTGGCATTCATTGACAGACAAAACTTGGGAAGTTTGCAGTTCGATGCGATCGCCCAGCTATATCATGCACCAACATCCAATCTTTATTTTGTCAATACTTCCTTTAAAGCAGAAATCGACGGTGCAAAGAAGTAGCCGCCACCAGTAGGAATTACCCAGTCTTCAGGTGCAGTCAACTTCTTAGTTCGAGGTTTACCTTGGTCATCCTCAAGGTGGACGTAAAACTCGCGTGTGCGATCGCCATTTGGTTTATTATTTTTACTTTGACCAATAATTGGATCGTGACCAAGAGTTAATTCCCCTTTAAATTCGTGACCAGTAGCAGCCTCCTTGCTGAACTCTGGATTGTTAGCCCAGAATTTAGTGACAAACTCAAATTGGTCTACAATCGAGGTTTGATAAGCCAAAAAGTGAAGACCACGGTCAACAAACTTCTTATCTTTTAGTGGATTGTTCGGCGTCGAAGCAGACACCGGGCCATAAGGAATACCGCGACGGAGTAAGCGGTGTGTTTGAGTGGTCACTTCACTACGGTCAATCTCTTCGGGCCCTGGGCCTCCACCTCCTGGTGTTTTGTCATTGCGTGGATAAGTCTTGCGGGTATGGGCAATAAACGGACAGCGCAGACCCGTTGCATCCTTGGAAGGTGGAACTACATCGTTTCTGAAGAAATGATCCTTCAGTGGATCATCACCGTTGAATTCAAAATCATTGTTGGCATTGTCATCATCTCCCAATTTTGGGGCATCTTTTTCGGGCGTGCGGACAGTGGGAGCGCCACTAGGCCAGCGACCAATTAGCTTTGCGCTTACCTTTTGAGGGTCAGTGTTCAAGTTGGCAGCTTTTTCGTTTAAAAAATGGTGGAACTTGTATACATCTTGACGCAATCGGCGGAATACAAGGTAAGAGCCATCATTCGCCCAGTGTAGTCCTGCCGACACAACCTCACCTTTGCTATCTTCCAACGTTTTAGCATCATCGTTCTGACCCTCATAGCCAAAAACAAACTCTCCTGGCCACAGAACATCCTGTCCTGGTTTGCCTTGATTTTGGTTCTCTGGATTCTGCCGAGGAGTGAGAAGTTCTTTGGGATTGTCAGAAAGCCTGCCACGAATACCAGGTTGTGATATTCCATCCTTGTTGCCGAAATGCTCATGTCCAGACAAGGGTGCGGGTAAGTTGGCTCCCTCTTCCAAGAAGGTAATTCTGGCTCCGCTGCTCTTAACGTTGTTTTGGTCGTCTGTAAATACCACAATGCTTTCTAAGATCCGTGATACTTCTGCCAACAAGTCCGCGCGATCGTCGCTGGCAATAATGAAAACCAAATCAACTTTGCCATTATCCGGCCCGCCCACGACCCAGCCAATAGGCTTGCCATCTTTGTCCACAGGGTCATTCAAATCAACAGCACGCGCCGCTAGCCCAGCTTTAAAAGATGTGTCCGTAAATGTATCGGCATCATTGGTTAGTTTCTTCAGCCCCTCAAAGGAGAAAGCTATATTAACCCAGGTTGCTTTAACAGTGCCTTCGCGGCCTCGTCGTTCTTTGCTTGACTTAAATAGGCGGTTGAAGGCAATCACTTCTGAGGCGGTGGCAATGAACTTTATCTGTGACTCTAGCCAGTGCTTGAAGGCATTTGGATTTTCAATTTCAAGGAACAAGAGGGCCTGATAATCTTTATTGAACCCACCTAAAATGTTGCCTTGAATGTTGTTGACATTGAGAATAGGATCGTTAGGTGCAGGGGAGTGGAAGAATGTGTTTGTCTGTTGACCTTCTAACGTTTGCGAAGCAGATGCTTCATGAATTATTTCTTGTGTCATGATTAAAGTCCTGTTGATGGTAAAGCCTATTGGCTATTCCAGAATGGAAATATCAAATCAGGTATCTCTCATGGGAACCTGTGTTAACTTATCTGACTTAGGTAAGAGATTTATGCAGCAATTCTATTCATATTTGAGCGTTCAGAAGATTGTGTTATGTAAATAAACTATACATATTTTAAATAGGGTCATAAATTATAGTCCAGAGCAAGATATAGTAAGAGTTTTGTATTTCTGCCTCAACCCTGTTACACACAAAATTAAAGAAAAATAATTTTAATTTTAATAGTAAGTTCAATAATATAACGATTATTAATTGCCAGTAATTGCCTCTCGCCTGCCTGTGAATTTAGCGATTTATTAGTACGGAAGTTTAATTTTGGATAAAATAAATGTGCTATTCTTCTGGCTATATTGACTCTCAGTAATTTAAAATAAACCAGACGCTTTCAAAACACCTTTTATATTTCGTCCTATTTTTTTATGTCACCAAAAACATAATTAAAGTGCCTAATACACCACTATAGAAAACGGTGCGTTAGGCTAAAGCCGTAACACACCCTACTGAAGATTTATTTTATAAATAGTATTTTAAGTGTTGATTTTAACTCTAGCGATCGCAATCCCCAGCCCAATTAATTGCGGTCAAGGCAATTTGCTACCTAGCCACTCACCAACGATACCAGCACACCATTGGGATCGCGGACACGAGCAATAGTTTTTCCCCCTGGCTGAGATTTAGGGGCATCTAGTGTTTTTGCACCAGCGCCGATCGCTCTCATGTAAGCGCTGCCAACATCAGGAGTGATAAATGATATCTGAATCAATGGCGGTGGTTGTGTGGGATCGTTGGCATGGAAGCCTCCAGGAAATAACTTTTGTGCTTCGCTACTAGAAGAGAAAGCCAATGTGGTGTTTCCGGTTTCGATTTCGGCCCAGATAGATTGTCCTTTATCCTGGAGAGTACGACGAACTAAACCAAAGGCTTTTTCATAAAACTCAACTGTTTTAACTACATCGTCTACCCAAATGACCGTATAACCAAATTTCACAGTTTTTTCTCCTTATCTATAAAAATCAGTGCTAGTAAGAGCCAGGGCGAATGAAATTCGCGGCTATACAAGCAAAGTCCGCCTCCGCGGACTAAGAAAAAATTGAGGGTTTGAAACCCACGAAGGTGGGTAAAGCCTCGTGTAAACGCAGTTTCTAACCGCCCTTTTAACTACAAATTACGTTAGCGTACCGATAGCGATAGCGAGTCCGTGAGCGTCATTACGAATTGTTTTAACTCTCCAGAATATTACAATCTGTCGCTAGAGTTTGTGCCCCTGTTTGCATCATTTCTATATCTGATGGCGACCAATAATGAGGCCCTTGACAGTGATGTGCTACTAGCAATCCCCATAATCCTCTAGGTATGACAATTGGTACAACTAAGTTGGCACGAACCTGCAAATTGCCAAGAAAATCTCGGTGACAAGGCTGGATTGGCTCTAATTCAATATCAGCGATCGCCTTTATCCGTCCTGCTAAGTATAAAGCAGCATACTCATTGTTAAAACAATCATCTGGGCCGGTGGAACCCAGTATTGAGAATTCTTTAGAACTCAAAGATTCAAAAGTCACCTGTCCTTCCCACTGCCTGTAAAAATAATACAACACCACCCGATCAACCTGAAGCGATTCTCTGAGTTGATTGGTCGTTTGCCGGACTAACTCATCGCGCTGCATTGATTTAACAAGGCGATCGAGCAATTTCTGCAACCCCTGTTCGCGGTGATCGCGGTTTTGGTTAAATTTAGAGTGAGGATGAATTTGCACGGTTCTAAAATTACGACTAAGTAAATGCTGCCGGATTTTTACAGTAATTTATTAGACTTTATGTAGATACATTGTTCTATTTATAGCAGCAATTCTATTTTAACGAAACATAATACTATTCCAGCTCTGCGGTGAATTTAAAATAAATTATTAAGAAATTCAATCATTTTAATTTGCACTACACAAAATTATAAATTTAAAATTAAGAATTTCGTCAATTTACAAATAATATGTTCAATTTTCCTATATAGCGCTTCTCGTTTGCGTGAGGTATACCCGTAGGGCAAGGCACTGCCGTGCCCCTACACCCTGCGATATATAGGACTAGTATTTGATTTCTGAAAAAGCTCCGTACATTTGAAGAGTCGCAA
>NZ_JABXKQ010000001.1 GCF_017114945.1 Nostoc sp. JL34 | reverse complement strand
TTGGATAAACTTGTTTTCCCATTGAGTACCACCAATGACGAATAGACTCGACTGCGATAGAACGCTGTAAAAGTTTGGTTAAAAACTTTGAGAGAACGCTCAGTCATGCGACTGCAAAACTCAATCTGTGTTTCATCAGACTGATGCTCAAAAGGCTAGCAAAGCATTAGATCCCAAATGGGTTCTATACCACTGACAATATTCGTCCACAAATTTGACTGTTGGTGCGGCTGGACGGGGCTGTACCATACTCTGTGTCTTGGTTCTAGCCGTTGTACCTTATTATACTACTGCCAGAGTGACAAAACAGGGTTAAAAACATTACCTTCAGGTAAATTTCCCAGTTGCTTAATTTTTTATTTTAGATTGACGTAAATTGATGCCAATTTGACCAAATTTATATGTTATTCTTTCTATTCGTTTGAAACTAATATTAATTCCACAATCAATTAGGATTGTACACACGTAAAGATTCAGGTGGCAGGGTATTGACCAGGGCGGACTCATAATGTCAAGAAGACTAGTCTATTCTCAATAGACTCAAAAATAATCTCATTAATGCATACTTATTGACAAATATTTTAGCGATCGCTTTGAGCCTTGGAAAATAAATCAAGCCAGAAATACTGATTTTTCGTTGGGTCTTAATCTTGGTCGTGATCAAGAGTACTTTAGATGCATTTGCCCTGATCAGCGGATTGATCTGGCAAGAGCAAAAGTCGGTCAGCTTTTACGTTCTTTGCGTGATAAAGCAAGTCAATGGTGGTATTTCTTTGACTTAAGAGAAGTTCCTCCTGATAACAATCAGGCTAAACGAGAGTCCTTCGGACATGCTTCGCGAACCCTTCGTTTGGCTGTGACCAAACGCTCATGTTAGCGGTGGTTCCCGTTCAATGGAGCGGTTTCAACATACTGCCAATTTGTTGACTGTGGTGCAAACCTGCCGCCGTCAAGGTAGGTCTGTAATTGATTTTTTTGCACAAGCTCTACTGGCTGGTTCTCTTGATTATCAGTCTCGTCCGTCTCTGCTTCCTGAATATTAGACCTGAATCCTTCTTCGCAACACCCTTGAAAAAAGGATAATTTAACCTATTACTGACAAAAATTGCATAAAATCTTAAACAATCTCTGATAAATTTATAACTGTTTAATATATTAGGATTGCTGTATGTCAGCAAAAGAGTTTCTCAAAGCTAAATTTGATTCCCTTTATCCTCATCTGAACGAGAGATCAATACGTCTGTGGGCTGCTGCAGAAGCTATTGCATTCGGAAGAGGTGGGATTACGCAAGTTTCTCAAGCAACAGGTCTGTCACCAAAAACGATTCGTGTCGGAATCCGTGAACTTGAAATTGAGCCAGATACTCAAATCAAACATACTCAATTTCAGGAGAAAGTTCGATGTAAAGGAGGTGGTAGAAAGCGTCTGCTAGACACTGACCAAACCTTAATTCCAGACCTGGAATCATTAATTCAACCAGTGAGTTGTGGAAATTCAGACCCACTTCTACGTTGGACTTGTGAAAGCACCACAAAAATAGCTGAAAAATTGCGAACTAAGGGTCATGTTATCAGCGCTAGAAAAGTTGCTTCTTTATTGTGTGAACTGGGCTACAGTCTACAAAGCAACTGTAAAATTAAAGAGCGCTCTTCTAACTATGATCGAAACCTTCAATTTCAATATATTTATGATCAAGTGCAGAATTTTCAAGCCCGTGGACAACTGATAATTTCACTTTCAATCAAGAAAAAAGAAGTTATTGAAAACTATAAGGAAGATGTAGAAGAATGTCAATCAAAAAAACAGTTTATCAAGGCTAATACTGATTATTTTCCCGAATATCAAAAACTCTTAAATACTCTACTGTATGAAGCTTATGATTTGACTACAAGCCAGGGATGGGTAAATGTGGGCATTAATAATGACACTGTAGAGGTCACTGTTGAGTCAATTCGTCGATGGTGGCAAGATATGGGTAAAAAAACTTACAAAAATGCTACAGAATTATTTATTACAGCAGACTGTAGCGAGCGTGATGAGTATTGCTTGCAGTTATGGAAGGCCCAACTCCAGAAACTTGCTAACGAAATTGGACTTATGATTCAGTTTGCACATTTTCCTCCTGCTACAAGTAAGTGGAACAATATAGAACATCGTATGTTCTGTCTGATTACAGAAAACTGGAGAGGTAGACCACTAACCATTAAAGAAGTAGTTATCAATTTAATTAGTACTGTTACCACAAATGAAGAACTAATAATTAGAACTCCAAAAAATGAAAATAAATGCTAGATAGATATAGACATTAATGACAATTTTTAACTATTAATTAGGTACTTAAAATATCATCTTCATCTTCTGTTATATTTTTGCATTCCTTATTTGCCTTTTGCGGGTTTGTTCGGTCAGGTGCAAGATGTGAGGAAAGGCACATACATTATCTACGAATTTTAATCCACAGTATCCGCATATATGGTTCTGCTTTTTCAGGGCTTTTGAAGTAACATCATCATTCATGGAGTTGAGATTTCCTTTTGCTCCAGTAGACAAATCTCTTTACTCTGTGTTCTCTGCGCCTCTGTGGTTCAAAAAATTACTTTTAAACCGCAGAGTCACAGAGAGCGCAGAGAGAAAAAAAGAGATTTTACCAGTCACCTTGAAAGGGGTAGGAGTAACGAGTAACTGCTCTCCTTGTAGGAGAGGGCTTTCACCTTTGTCCCAGGTTTAATTATGAGATTTTCAAGGTTCTATTCCGAATGGCACTAAGTTAAGCTGAAGGGTTGGCAGTGTAAGGATTGCAGAGGTGC
>NZ_JABXKQ010000093.1 GCF_017114945.1 Nostoc sp. JL34 | reverse complement strand
GCTGCTGGCGATTCCGCTCCTGTAGCTCTAACCGCTCCTGCTATCAACGGTTAATTCTCAAGTTTAGATAAATGAGAAAGCGCCCTCTGTTAACAGAGGGCGCTTTCTCATTTGTATAGGTAAAAGATGGGTTAAACACCATACAGTGCAAGTGCCAAAATAAGCACAAAAATTAACTTTTGCACGAACTCTAGGTAAAATACATAAGCCTCATCCTTTTTCCTTAAGATCATGGGCAACACTTTTGGTCATCTATTTCGCATCACCACTTTTGGTGAATCTCACGGCGGCGGTGTAGGGGTTGTGATTGATGGTTGTCCTCCACAACTAGAAATTTCGCCAGAAGAAATTCAAGTAGAATTAGATAGAAGGCGTCCGGGACAAAGTAAAATTACGACCCCTCGTAAAGAAGCCGATACCTGCGAGATTTTATCAGGTGTATTTGAAGGCAAAACACTAGGAACGCCTATAGCAATCTTGGTACGGAACAAAGATGCTCGTTCGCAAGACTACGACGAGATGGCCGAGAAGTATCGCCCTTCTCATGCGGATGCAACTTATGATGCAAAATATGGCATTCGCAATTGGCAAGGCGGGGGTAGGTCGTCAGCGCGTGAGACAATTGGTAGAGTAGCAGCAGGTGCGATCGCTAAAAAAATTCTCCGTCAAGTTGCCAATGTTGAAGTTATTGCTTACGTGAAGCGCATCAAGGACTTGGAAGGTGTAGTTGATCCAAATACTGTCACCTTAGAACAAGTGGAAAGCAACATCGTTCGCTGTCCCGATGCTGAATGTAGCGATCGCATGATTGAATTAATTGAGCAAGTTGGTAGACAAGGTGATTCTATCGGCGGTGTCGTAGAATGTGTAGCGCGTAATGTGCCGAAAGGTTTGGGCGAACCAGTATTTGATAAATTGGAAGCTGATATCGCTAAAGGTGTGATGTCTCTCCCTGCTAGCAAAGGCTTTGAAATTGGTTCCGGTTTTGGCGGAACGCTGTTAACGGGAATTGAGCATAACGACGAATATTATATTGATGAAAATGGTGAAATTCGCACTGTAACTAACCGTTCTGGTGGTATTCAGGGGGGAATTTCCAACGGGGAAAATATCATTTTACGAGTTGCATTTAAGCCGACGGCGACAATTAGAAAAGAGCAAAAAACAGTAACTCGTGAAGGTGAAGAAACCCTATTAGCAGCAAAAGGACGACACGATCCTTGTGTGTTACCGCGTGCAGTTCCAATGGTTGAGGCGATGGTGGCGCTGGTGTTGTGTGACCATTTGTTACGGCATCATGGACAGTGTAAGGTGTTGTAGGGATTATACTTTGACTTTCAGAAAATATTTATGCTTCGAGGGTGAGTGTCTGACTCGCCCTTTTTTATATGTATTGCTATAGTAGCGGATAACACATTTAACTACGTGCGATCGCATCTACTATCAACATGGATAAAGAGTCTCAAAATCGCTTAGAACACTTTGCTGCTTTAAAGTCCAAGTACCAAGCAACTCAATATGAAGATTCATTACCCACTGATTTGCTGTATCTCATACTACGAAAACTTGACTTAGGAATTGAACTACTTGACTTAGAATCTAATTGGTTGGGAGAGTCTCAGCTTGAGGAGACTTTAGAAGCTATCAAGCAAGAGCAGAAACATAAAGTACAAGAATTCAGAAATTTAGAATTTGAATTCTCCAAATTGAAATCTAAGTACAAAGCTACAAGTTATAACGGTTCCTGGCAATCTAGTCATCTCTATTTCATTTTTTTGAAACTGGAGTCAGGAAATTTCCTTACTGATTCAGAGATTAAATGGCTAAGAGCAAATGGTTTATATGAAACCAATAAAATTGCTCAAGAGGTAAAACTATTTAGTCAACTTAAATCTAAATATAAAGCTACTCAATATCAAGACTCATATCCTGATAGCCCACTTTATCAAATACTCAAAAAATTAGAGTTAACAGAAAGTTTAAGTAATTCTGAATATAATTGGCTGATCAATAACGAACTCTTTGAAACAGCAGAAATTTTTCAGCAACAAGAGTCCGTAAAAGAAGCTGACTTTGCTCAGTTAAGAGATAAATATCAAGCGAATCGACACTCTGATTTATCATTATCTAGTCCGCTATATCCAATATTGCAAAATATTGATGCAAACAAAAATTTGCGTGAGTTAGAAATTAAGTGGTTGGAACAGCAAGGACTAAGCGAAACTATTTCCATTGCTCAAGAACTAAAAGAAACACGAGAATTTACTACTTTGAGAGCTAAATATAAAATAATTCATTATGAGGATTCATCGCCTAAGAGTCACCTGTATAAAATTCTCAAAAGGCTTGAGTTGTCCAATCAGTTAGGTGAACAGGATATTAACTTTCTCAAAAAACGCAAGCTGACTGAGATTATAGAAATTGCAAATGAAAAATATGCCTCTACCCTAAAATATAAGATAGATTCAGGAGAACTACTTAATGAGTCAGAAATTGAGTGGTTGAAAAATAATAGACGTGAAGATATCATTGTTATCGCTCAACAAAAGCACTTCGCTATTCTCAAGAGAAAATATAGATTGATATATCTTTCACTTGCGCTAGAGCCATTTTACGCGATCATGGTCAAATTAGAGAAAAAAGAACGGCTAGATCCTAAGTTGGTTTTGCAGCTTATGGAAGAGGAACTATTATCTCCTGGTGGGAAAATTGCTCTTGCGTATTACAGGCTAGAAGCAGAGTTTTATGAACAGGAATTTCACCGCACTGGAAATAAATGGGATATTCCCACCGCTAGTAGTTATTGGCGCAAAGCAGATGAACCTGAACACGCATTAAAACTTACTAACTTAGACTTAAACCAAATCAAAGAAAACAAGCTAAAGTCAGCAATTTCAGTTACTAGAGGTGCAGCATTCAGAGATATGGATAACTTAGCTGATGCAGAGATTTGTGCGAAAAAAGCTATGGAGTATCAGCCAGAAAGTTATCAATCTTGCACATTGATGGCAGCTATTGCTCATGATAGAAGTAACTATCCAAAAGCAAGTTATTGGTTTAACGAAGCAATCAAACGTGGTGCTAAACCTGAAGATATAGATGATGAGAGAAAACGATTAGTCAGGAGTACAAAAGATGAGAATAAACGACATGAGGCAGCAGAATATTTACTGAAAAAAGATTCACAACGATATGCTTGGGCTAAGTCTTATCTCAAAAAATCGTCAGACAATGGTAAATAAACTGGTTTGCATCACCAAACTACCAACATGACCAGATTCATCCATGACCAATTTGCCAAAGACTACCTCGAACAATTACTCACTCCTTACGGCGAAGTCCAAGCACCTAGACGAGTCGCAGGAGAAGTTAGACAGATTGATGTTTATTTCATTCCCAAACCACAACCAACAGACATACCAGGAACACTCGGATTATTAGGTCAAATTGTCACTACCCCTTCTCTACTTGAACCATTTCGTAACGCAGCCTCAGCTACATAAATTTGCGATTGTCTCTTAAAATTATTAGAGGTGCGTGGCGATTTACAACGACAAGCAAATCGGAATAAAACTCGTATTCTAGAATCTGATTTACCAAAATTATGGATTCTTACCCCCACAGCATCCACACAACTCTTATCAGGATTTGGTGCTAACCCAAAAGATGGCTACCTGCCTGGAATATACTTCATGCCAGAATATTTGCGTACCGCGATAGTAACAATTCATCAGTTGCCATCTATCTCAGAAACCTTATGGCTGAGAATCATCGGTAGGGGAAACGTTCAAAAGCAAGCAATTGACGAACTAGAAACACTTACTCCTGATAATCCTTCCCGAAAAGCAGCGTTAGAATTGCTGTACAACTTGCAACAAAACTTACAAGTCGCTCAAAATCAAGACGAGGAAGATAGGGAATTGCTTATGCGATTAGCACCACTTTATCAACAAGACCGCGAACAGGCGATACAAGAAGGAGAACAACGGGGACTCCAAACAGGAATTCAGCAAGGAGAACGCTTGGTGGTAGAAAACTTGCTCAAAGTTCGCTTTGGTGAAATAGATAATGAGCTTCAAGCAATTATTGAACCTTTATTATCGTTACCGCCAGAAGAGTTTACGCCTTTACTGTTGCAGTTGTCTCGTGAAGAATTAATTCATCGGTTTTGCTAGTGTTTATCACATATCTTTTAATGAGTTTTATTTTGTCATGCTAATTGCATTTATAATCGGTCTTGTTTGGTGTTTAATATACATAGATTACAACTTTTACCGATTATTCTTGCTAAGACCATGATACATTTTTAGATTCCCGACTTATTTAATCAGTCGGGAATCTTGTTGTTAATCTGTTGTAGCGATCGCTCAACAGTGTAAAATGTCTCATATAGCGTTGTATTAAGCAGGCAAGGGCGATCGCTGATGTATAATATTGCAACTTAATATAAATAATTAAACATGGATTTCCTGACAGTTCTAGGATTAGCTGCCGCCACAATAACCACAATTTCTTTTTTGCCACAAATGTTTAAAACTTGGCAAACAAAATCAGCAAAAGATGTTTCTTTAGTTACGCTGATGACATTTATAAGTGGTGTTTTTTTGTGGCTAATCTATGGAATTTATTTACAATCCTTGCCAATTATTCTTGCTAACGCCATAACATTGATTTTTAACTTAATTATTCTATGGCTTAAAATTAAATATAGATAAACTTGCCTCTAACAAACACCTGTGACATCATCTGTATTTGACTCTGAACGCCTTCTATTTACACCTACTACCCCAGACACCAACGCTATCCCCATAATCTTTGCCTTTCCCAACGAGTACAGCGTAGGTATCACTAGCCTTGGCTATCAAGTAGTTTGGGCAACTTTTGCAATGCGTGATGATGTGCAGGTGAGTCGCCTGTTTACAGATACTCATGAACAACTCCCTAGAACGCCGGAAATTGTGGGATTTTCGATTTCTTGGGAACTGGATTATGTGAATATTCTAAATTTGCTGGAATCTTTAGAAATTCCCATTCGAGGAACCTCTCGTGATGATTCTCATCCGATAATTTTTGGTGGTGGTCCCGTTCTCACAGCTAACCCCGAACCTTTTGCAGATTTTTTTGATGTAATTTTACTGGGGGATGGCGAAATCTTGTTAGGGAATTTTATTGAGGCTTACAAAGAAGTCAGAAATGCCTCAAGACAAACTCAACTAAAAAGACTTGCACAAATACCAGGAATTTATGTACCCAGTTTGTATGAGGTGGAATATCACACAAGAGATGGTGAAGTAAAGTCAATTAAACCAATTTCTTCCGAAATTCCCGCAGTGGTGCAAAAGCAGACTTATCGGGGAAATACTCTATCGGCATCCACTGTAGTCACCGAAAAAGCGGCATGGGAAAATATCTACATGGTAGAAGTGGTGAGAAGTTGTCCAGAAATGTGCCGCTTTTGTTTGGCAAGTTATCTCACACTGCCTTTTAGAACAGCCAGTCTGGAAGATTCATTAATTCCAGCGATCGCAAAAGGTTTAGAAGTCACAAATCGGCTAGGATTATTAGGGGCTTCAGTCACTCAACATCCAGAATTTGAGACTTTGCTAGATTATATTAGTCAGCCAAAGTATGATGATGTCCGTCTCAGTATTGCCTCAGTCCGAACTAATACTGTAACAGTCCAGTTAGCAGAAACTTTGACGAAACGAGACACGCGATCGCTTACCATTGCAGTAGAGAGTGGTTCTGAGAAAATCCGCCAAATCGTCAACAAAAAGCTGCATAACGATGAAATTATTCAAGCAGCCATAAATGCCAAAGCTGGCGGCTTAAAAAGCTTGAAACTCTACGGAATGGCCGGAATTCCTGGTGAAGAAGCAGAAGATTTAGAACAAACCGTAGTGATGATGCGTAATATCAAAAAAGCTGCGCCGGGATTACGGTTAACATACGGATGCAGCACCTTTGTACCCAAAGCACACACACCGTTTCAATGGTTTGGGGTGAATCGCCAAGCCGAAAAGCGGTTGCAGTTTTTGCAAAAACAGCTAAAACCACAGGGGATAGAATTTCGCCCAGAAAGCTATAATTGGTCGATTATACAGGCTTTGTTATCGAGAGGCGATCGCAGACTCTCCCAACTTCTTGAACTTACTCGTGACTTTGGCGATTCCTTGGGTAGCTACAAACGTGCTTTCAAGCAACTCAAAGGGCAAATCCCCGACTTAGATTTCTACGTCCACGCTGAATGGTCAACAGAACAAATATTACCCTGGAGCCACTTGCAAGGGCCTTTGCCACAGTCTACACTACTAAAGCATTTGGCTGATGCTAAGAGTTATATCAATCCATCTCCAAAAGAATTACAGCCAGTACTGGGGACTAGGGACTGAGGACTAGGGAATAGGAATTAAAAGTAAATATCCGATACCAATGCCCAATGCCCAATGCCCCATGCCCAATACCATTGAATTCATCGCTGAAAACTTGATGCAAAACACAGCTGAGTATTACTGCGCCTATTGCGGCGAACCGAACTTAACTTTTATTGATTTGAGTGCTGGAGGACAGCAATCTTACGTTGAAGATTGTCAAGTTTGCTGTAACCCAAATATTTTGTACGTCCGGGTTGATGAAGATACCCTAGATATCGAGATTGATACAGAATCCGAAAGTTGAATTTTAGGTTTTTCTTTCCATGCTGCACTTTAAACATTCCTCAATCATTAATACGTCACCAGAAGTAGTTTGGAAATTTCACGAAAGGCCAGATATTTTGCAACTGTTGAATCCACCTTGGCAACCAGTACAAGTGGTTCGTCGTGAAGGAGGGCTGAACGTGGGCGCTATCACCGAATTTCGCTTGTTTCTCGGCCCATTACCCTTAACTTGGTTAGCCCGTCATACTGAATGCGAAAAATATCGCCTGTTTACCGACGAACAGATATCTGGCCCCTTTGAATCTTGGGTACATCGACATGAATTTGAACCGGAAGATGGCAAAACCAGGTTAACTGACGCTATCTCCTTCTCTATGCCTGGTGGAGGAACAGTCGAATTTGTCAGTGGTTGGCTAGTGCAAGCGCAATTAGAAGCAATGTTTCGCTACCGCCACTATGTAACGAAACGCGAGTGCGAGTCATAATAAGCTAATCGTCATTAATTTTTCTCGGATGATTCTTTTGTAGTAAGTGGCTCCAGCCCTTTAGCTGATTAGGAGCCATACTTATTATTTGCTCTTCCTTAGTCTGGGCAATAACACTCAGAAAATCTTCTAACTTTCGTTAGATTTTTTGATATCTGAAATACTCTTTCGCTAATTTCAAAGTATTTCCTGAAAATCTCATCCTTTTAGACTTGTTTGTATTTTAGTACTACAGACAGATAGTCCTAATTCATAGGTTAAATACGATGAGAAATGTAATTTAATTCTTCAGGAAAAGAACCAATGGAATTTTATCCCAAGTAATGCAATAGAAAATGCATACAATGACAAGGATTGTAATACTTTAGAATTATAGTTTACTCCTGAATCTGAACTTTGAAGCGATCGCTTGCCGATGATCAGTTTTTTTGCTTACTTAGTTTTGGATCTCAATGGCTACAAGGTTATGCGGGTATTACTCCACTTCATTCCTGACTCTTCCCGCTAATTATGTTACTGTCTTTTTTTCAGGCTTCGGCTGTTTAGAAAGGACATATTAAGAATACTAGTTCTGGAAACTTCGATATTAGTCAGTATTATCACTTATATAAGCCAACCGCTATACCTAAAACAGTTTTTGCTATAGCGGTTAAATGTGTAATAATAGTTAAAGTATCTTAATATTTGTAAACATTTTAAAGTATTGGCACTATCCAATGCAAAACATTGACCACTAATGGAGTTTTCTGGCTGGTGGTTAGTGCTTTTTATGGTGGCTATATTTTAGTAAATTTCATCTGAATACTAGGCGGAGTAAAAGCGTGATTCAATTAGAACAACCACCCAGTCATCAAACAGAATTGACCCCAATAGTAAAAAGTAAATCTCAGATTAAAGGACTTTTCATTGCTATTGTCATTGTTAGCGTATGGGTCATTAGTCTGAGTTTGTTACTTTCCCTTGACATCTCCAAATTAAAATTCTGGATGCTATTGCCTAGTATACTTTGGCAAACGTTTTTATATACGGGATTATTCATTACATCTCATGATGCTATGCATGGGGTAGTATTTCCCAAAAACAGCAAAATTAATCATCTGATTGGGATATTAACCCTATCTTTTTATGGTCTTTTACCATATAAAAAATTATTAAAAAAGCATTGGTTACACCATCACAATCCAGCAACTCACATAGACCCAGATTTTCATAATGGTAAACGCAAAAACTTTTTTGCTTGGTATCTACATTTTATGAAAGGTTACTGGAGTTGGGGACAAATAATTGCCCTAATCATTATTTATAACTTTGTTAAATACATACTTCATATACCCAGTGATAATCTAAATTACTTTTGGGTGCTTCCTTCGCTTTTAAGTTCATTGCAATTATTTTATTTTGGTACTTTCCTCCCACATAGCGAACCAATCGGAGGCTATATTCAGCCTCATTGTGCCCAAACGATTCCCCGTCCAATTTGGTGGTCATTTATCACGTGCTATCATTTCGGCTACCACGAAGAACATCACGAGTATCCCCATGTTCCTTGGTGGCAGTTACCAGAGATTTTTCAGAAGGCAGGAGGAACCCACGCTTAAAAACGTGGGACTTAGGGGCTGGAGGTTTTGTATATTACGCTACAGTTAATCAAGACGTTCCACCCTAAGTAGTGACACGCGATCGCTGTTCCTTTTGGATTTAAGTGCTATCAATGTGGCAATCTGCTACATATCAGCCTGGTTTCATCCCAAATTGTCCACCCAAAGACAGTAGATTAAGTTTTGTCTGAATCACTATAAGGGATGAAATAGCTCTGCTTTCCAAAAAGTAAAAAAGGAACAGATTTTTATGACATTTGATTACAACCTGTTTGTCATTGGTGCTGGGCCTGGGGGATTGGCAGCAGCTAAAAAAGCAGCTAGTTACGGTGTCCGTGTCGCCATTGCTGAACAAGAATCCATTGGTGGAACCTGTGTAAATCGCGGCTGCGTTCCCAAAAAACTAATTGTCTACGCCGCTGACTTCGCCCTGCAAAATCAAATAGCCCACAGTTATGGGTGGAGTGATTGTCAAACATACTTTGACTGGACATTATTTATTAAGTCAGTACATCAGCATATTGACAGCATTAACCAATCCTATTTTCAGCAATTGCACAAAGCTGGAATTGAATTAATTTCTCAACACGCCACTTTCATCGATGCCCATACTATCAATATTGATGGACGCAAAGTTACAGCAGACAAAATTTTAATTGCTGTGGGAGGGCAACCCCTCAAACCTAACATTCCAGGGATAGAATACGCTATCACATCCCGCGAGATGTTTCAGCTACCTTATCTGCCGAAACGTTTAGCAATTATTGGCGGCGGCTACATTGGCGTAGAATTTTCCAGTATGATGCACGCTTTCGGTTGCGAGGTGACGGTAATTGAAAAAGATGAGATGATTTTATCGGGGTTTGATCATGACATTCGCTCTGCTGTACAACAGGGTTTGAGTAAACGCGGAATTAAGTTGTTCACCAACAGCACTGTTCAAGAAATCAAATACTCAGATGAGAGTTTGTTGTTGACTATTACTGGTGAGAGCCGAGAAATAATTACAACAGACACCATTTTAGTTGCTACAGGTTACGCTCCAAATACCAAGAATCTTGGTTTGGAAAATGCCCATGTTGAACTTGGTGAAAATGGGGCAATCAAAGTAGATGAATACAGCTGCACCAGCCAAAAAAATATTTTTGCTGTGGGTGATTGCACCAGCCGCGTACAATTGTCTCCAGTGGCTCAAGCAGAAGGTATTGCCTTTGCCGATACAGTTTTTGGCAACAAGCCACAAAAACTGAATTATGATTATGTGCCCTCTGCTGTTTTTTCTCGTCCAGAAGCAGCTAGTGTGGGGATGACGGAGGCGAAGGCACGGGAAAAATTTGGTGAATTTGTAGAATGCTACTACACCCAATTCCAAACACTGTTGTATCAGCTAACTGAGCAAAATGAATCAACCACTATAAAGTTAGTGCTAAATGCTGATTCTGGGCAAGTTTTGGGTGCTCATATGGTAGGTGAAAACGCAGCAGATATCATTCAAAGTCTGGGCGTGGCAATTCGCAAAGGCATTACCAAGCAAGATTTTGATGAAACTATAGGTATTCATCCCACCACAGGGGAAGAATTTCTGTCGTTGAATTAAAATCATGTGCAGGACTTAACCATTGTGGGGATTAGCGGGTTCAATCCCCACATCCACCTTTGTTTGATTTTTATCTTACGCAAAGAAGAAGGCGATTTAATTTTTGAATCGTCGTTTTTATATTTCAGGGATGGGTAAGAGTAGAGTGTCTTCGATATGCGATCGCAATTTTTTAGAAGCACAACGCAAAAATTTGATTGCTCATCAATTATTCAACTACCGAATGGGCTAATTAAACAATTGCCCCAAAAAATTGATAATTGGTTTCCAAAAGATACCAGTTAATACATAAGGAGCATATTGCAGGAGAGATAAGCTAGGCTTAAGTGAAGGCTTAATGGGTAAATTTTCTAACAAAAAAGGTACTACACAGGTGAGTCCATAAGCAGTTGCCAAAGCAGTAGTGAATTTAGGAGTATGACCTGGTATAGGACTATAATAAATACCCAATAGGATGCAACAAATCATCAAAAATTGCTCCCATAAAAACCATGATTGCGGCGACAAAAAATAAATTAACCTCGGAAAGCTTTTATCAATTTTTTGTCGCATTCCCAGCAGTACTGCCCAAGTTGCTGCCCCAACAATGCCATCATTCTTCAATCCATAAATTCTTTGGAAGCGTTTCACCGCTCTTTCTGTTGCACTGTCAAAATAGCTAGTAGGTTCTTTTTTCAAAAAGCCTTCATCATAAAGGATAATTTGCAGTTCCTTAACCGCATTCCTTAATTCTGGGGACTTACTTTTTTGACTCCGAGAAAGTTTTGGGTACAAAAGACAAGCCCATGTTAGTGGGCCAACCACTCCATCTGCTAGAAGATTATTTCTTTTTTGAAATTCTTTTACTGCCTCGTCTGTCTCTAAATCAAATTTCCCAGTAATCTCTGCAAGTAAACCTTGAGTTTTTAATCGCTCTTGTAATTCGTTGATTGATTCTTGTACAGATGTTGGTGTAAACTCACGGTAAAGTGTGGGAAGTTTATTAAAGACACAGACTTGTTTTTCTTCAGGAAAATAAAGTCGAACTTGTTTTAGACCAAATAAGATACTTATAGTTTGAATTAGCTTATTCATTCAGTACTCCTTTGTCGTGAGAAGTGAAAAGGATAATTCAGCCAGAGTTTTTGGTTGGTTGTTAAGATAGATGTTGCATTTGCACGCAGCCTGTTACCAACAATTATGAACTTAGTAATTAGCCTACTAAATTGACCCTAAATAGCGTAATTAACAAGGTTAAAAATTTGTTAGTTAAAAATTACTAATACAACATACTCAAAGCTTTGTTAGTTAAAATGTTGCTAACCAACATTTAACAACAAAACTAATAGGGTGATATTTATGTCAGATCAGTCAGAGCGTGGGAATCTGTCTAAAGCCTGGTATCAAAAGGTTTTACACGACTGGGATATAGATCGTTTACTGACTGATTTGGAGTCTAAAATTCAAGAACGATACAGGCAAAATTCTAAGAAAGACTTGTTACTTGGGTTGCTATGTGGGTATAGCTTGACAAAGATAAGTCAGGACTTGTACAGAGATAACGCTGGTGTGAGAGTGGTATTGAGCAATATCTATCGAGATATTGAAACTTTGACAGGAGAACCAGATAACAGCGTCAAATCGAGCAACCTTATTTACATTCTAGAGAGACATGGATATCGCAGAGGTGTTGCTGCATCTAGTACCGAAAGCGCCTCTATCCCCCACAATCTGCCATCACCAACCTACACAGAATTTATTGGGCGTGAGGCAGATATGAAAAAGCTACTGGAAAGGCTTTTGCCGATGCATGGCGCTCACATGATTACAGTACATGGCATTGGTGGCGTAGGGAAAACGGCGCTGGTGTTAGCAGCTGCTTACCTGTGCTTAGAAGCTAGTAACGAAAACAGTTCTGATGCACCTAAATTTGATGCAATTATTTTCACTTCAGCCAAACAACAAGAACTGATTCCCGATATGATTTTGCAACGGCAGCAAGGACAGCGTAACCTGCGCGAAATTTTTCGGGTGATTGCCAATGCCTTAAACGACTCTACAATTATTCAATCTCCTCCCAATGACCAATTTGAGCGTGTACGCCAATGTCTTTCTAAACAGCGAACGCTTCTGATTGTGGACAATATGGAGACTATAGAGGACAGGGATGAGGTTATAGAATTTCTATACAATTTACCCATTTGCGTCAAAGTAGTAATTACTACCCGCGAACGGATTGCCCTGCTGCCAATCAGTCTGCGAAACTTGCCCCTGAATGATGGTTTGCAGTTAATTCAGCAACAAGCTGAAGAAAAAGGTATAACTATCCAAGATGAAGACTCTAGTTTGCTCTACGATCGCACTGGGGGAATCCCTCTCGCTATTGTCTACGCACTCGGTCAAGTTTCTAGTGGCTACTCTTTGAACTTCGTATTGGAGCAGTTAGCCTCTGCTACAGGCGATGTGGCTCGTTTTTGCTTTGAGAAATCAGTGCAAGGTATGAAGGGAGAGCCACCACACAAGTTACTCATGTCACTGGCGATTTTTCCTGACGCTCCTATCCAAGCTGCTGTGGCTGAAGTTGCTGGACTGACATCCGATCCTGATTCTGTCAGTAATGGCTTGGTACGTTTGCAGCAACTCTCGTTAGTGAATCTCAACCCAGAGACTAAGCGATACGAGATGCTTTCTCTGACTCGTGAGTATGCCTTAGCACAATTAACTGCTTACCCAGATTTTGAGAAAGAAGCACGGATGCGTTGGGTGACATGGTATCTAGATTTTGCTTACAGTTACGGCGGAGAAGATTGGGAAAAATGGATACATTACAACAGGTTAAAGAAAGAGGAAGGAAATCTACGGGCGGTACTTTATTGGTGTAAAAACCAAGACCATTATGCAGAAGTTAGGGATTTGTGGTTGCTCTTGAACCACTACGCCAATCTCTATGCTTATTGGGGCGATCGCCTCGATTGGTTGCAATGGCTGATAGAACAATCAGAACGACGTGGTGAATGGTCATCTTTAGTAAAATTCATGATCCGCAAAACCTGGCTGCTAATTCGGGAGTGTTCGCCCCAAAGTCTCACGCAAGCAGACGAAATATTGCAGCGGGCATGGGTTTTACGCGATCATGCAGATTCATGTGTTCAAGCTGACTTAGCCGAAAGTATGGCTAGACTGCGAATCCGACAAAATAATTATCCAGATGCGCGCCACTGGCTAATAGTAGAAGAAAAATTGGTGATTGATGCGAATCTAGATGAGCGACAGCACATCCGCTATTTTATTCCCGTGCTTTATCATCGGGCTGAAATCTTTTATTCAGAAGGGGAATATTTTTCAACAAAGAAGCTATTTCAAGATGTGATGAAAAGTGCAGAAAAAATTAATTGGTATCGAGTGATCAATTCTGCTCAAAATTGGCTTGCTGATATTGCCATTGAACAAGGCGATCGCGATGAAGCTCAAAAGCTATTAATTCAAGGCTTAACTGTCGCCGAAAGTAGCAATAATAAACGGCGTCTGGCTCGTTATCAACGTTCTCTAGCCCGCTGGGAGAGAAGGTGGGGAAGTGTCCAGAAAGCCTGCCAATTATCAACTCAGGCTATTAATAGTTTTGAGCGTTTGGGAATGACAAGGGATGCACAGGAGATGCAAACTTTACTTGATTGCCCATAATTGTCTGCAAACAACGCATTTTCGGTTAGAGAGACGCGATAAATCGCCGTCTCTACAATGGGCTACATTTTACCAGCAGCGATCGCATTTCCAAATCTTACAAAACATACAAGATACGTTGTTTATCAACACAATGTAATATAGCTTAGTAAGAATTGCGCGATCGCTGTTTCTTTTGGATCTAATATTGTCCCCGTGTCCCCGCGTCTTTCTCAAGGAGTTTCTGAGCAAGATTTTGTGTCAGCGTCTAATTCGTCTAAAGTATTCATTAATGAGTCATCTTGTGGCGTGGGGTATCTGCTTTGGGAGTTTACCAAATCGTCAAGAGCTTCAAAAGCTTCTAGAGCTTCCAGATCCTTAAGAGCCTCTGATGCAGACTGATATCGCTGTTTAAAGTCATCCCGTACCATTTTACTGAGAATCTTAGCTAGGGAGTGGCTCACTTGAGAGCGTAGTTTACCGCCGTAGGCATCGCTCCATTGAATCTCCCCATCAACATCTCTATCTAGGTCACGGGGTGCTATACCAGTCAAGGCTTTAATCCCAACCATGCCGACTGCATAGATATCACTACTGTAGTGGGGACGCCCAAAACATTGTTCGCTCGGTGCGTAACCCTGAGTACCAATGCCAATAGTGAAAGGGGTTGGCTCTTGATAATCAAGCTGTTTTATGGTGACTTCTTTGACGGCTCCAAAGTCAATCAATACCAGTTTCCCGTCAGAGTGTCGCCGGATGATATTGCTGGGTTTAATATCCCGGTGAATCACGTAGTTTTCATGGACAAATATTAATGTTTGCAATAAGTCCCTGACAATTTTGATCGCGGCAATTTCATCAATTGCTCTACCTGCTAGTAGTTCCTGACTTAAAGGATGACCAATTATCTGTTCTTGAACTAAATAAAATTCTTCATCTTCTTCAAAATACGCCAAAAGTTGAGGGATTTGAGTGTGCGTTCCCAATCTTTCTAATGTTTGCGCCTCTGAGTTAAATAAACGTCTGGCAAGTTGCAACCCTTCTGGTTTGGTGTTGGCTGGTTTTAGTTGTTTGACAACACATCGTGGATTATTAGGACGTTGGGTATCTTGGGCAATGTAGGTTTCGCTGAATCCACCAGAACCGAGAACTTTGACAATTTTGTAGCGTCCAGCCAGCACTTTCCCTGATAAGGCTAAATCCCTTTGCTGGATTAGGTATTGCAAGTCATTTTGTTGGCTGATAATCTCTTGGACAACGGGGGAAGTTTTATACTTCTGAAAAATATCTACTAATTGGCGTTTTCTGATCCTTTCCCTCATTACTGAGGTTCCCAGGTAGCAAAGTCCGGTCATGGCGATCGCGATCGTGGGTACAGTCGTAGGAAAAATTAACTGACCATAGACAAATAACCCATAGCTAATTCCTACCCAAGCGCCAGACAGGGCGAGGCTATACAGAAATCTATTGATACTACGCTTGCGTTTGCTAATTATCAAGGCTGTACTGCCAACTAGAATTAGCACAAACAAACCCTGCAATGGTGGACTGTTAATTCCTGGGGCGATCGCTTTCCCTGACATCAAAGTTGCGATCGCATTGGCGTGAATTTCCACGCCTGACATAGGTTGAGTGCTATTGCCAACAGCGACTGGATGATAGTCATTGTTTAACTTATCTGTTGCACCAATCAGCACTATCTTGTCTTTGAACACCTTTCCTTCTTGCAAATAGGTGTTCCAGTTTTCTGGGTCAAATACGTGCCAAAAGGGTATTTGCTCGAATGTCCCCGCCGGCCCCCAAAAATAAATGCGATCGCCCTTTGGTTGGGGATAATTTACTTTTGCTGCCCTAAGTGCTGCTTCATCAAAGGAGAGTAGCTTCTTTGTAAATAAATTATCTTCACCTAATAACTTGGGAAACTCACTTGCTAATCGATGAACTTTTCCATCCACTTCTAAGGGAAAATTCACTGAGCCAATAGACACTGAACCTGTGCGAAACATTTGTTGTGGGTCTGTCAGTTGCATAAAAGACCCTTGGTGCGTCTGGGAACTTTCGTAGAGCGCTGCTAAGGTAACTTTGCCACCATATTTTTGCAATGCTGCCTGGAGTTGGCGATCGTCAGTAACTCCATAACTACTTGCTGTGTCAAAAACTATGTCTAATGCTACTGAACGGGCACCTGCTTTGATTAATTTTGTGATTACCTGGGCGTATGCAGCACGTTGATAAGGATAAGATTTCAGTGTTTTTAGGTAGGCATACTGTTTCGGATCTGTTTTATAGTACTGTTCGGGAACTGATATTGACTGATCGTCTATTGCTAAAATTACAATGTCTTCTGGAGGCACAATCGACCCACGCACTTGAATAAAGCCAGAAAGTGCCTGATTTTCGAGCAATTGAGCTAATTCACAACCAGAAGCACTCAGCAGTGCTGCTCCCATTACCCAAGCGCCAGCCAGGAGATGACCTAAGCGAACCATCCACCTAGACTGGCGAGCCGATGCTGTCGAAGTTACTTTTGTCGGTTTACTTGACAGTCTATTGTCAGCAGAGACATAGTTTTTAGTTAAGGTAGATGTAGGTTCTTCTGCCATATCGTGTTACTGATTGATTTAAGTCCAACACTTTTATTTATTCAGACCACGTTTTAGTGTAAGCACATTGAAATAAGACTTAAATGACAATCTTATACATTTGTAAAGTATCTTCTATTCGTCAACAAACTTTTATTGGCAGAGCTAGCCCCCAAGAGATTTCTACTCAAGCACTACCTAATTTATTATTTTTATGTTGAGTGAGTTACAACTAATGATTGTCTCACAGATTAGAGCCAGATATACTCTGCCTCTGCATTTGCTTGTGGCTATATTTAGCCTAACCTAACCAACAAGTACGCCCCTCACTGGATGCTCTACCAGAAACTGTCCCAAGTCCGTCTTCTGTCTCTGGCGCAATATTGGTAATCGCCACAAAGGGTGTTCTGATACTGAAAGCTTTACCTATAGATAGGCATTAACTTATATCTTACCTTAAGCCTATGTTATACCTCTTTAGGAGTAAACTTTAGTGTTATGCAGTGATGAATGCTGTTACTGGGTCAATTTTATTGGTAGATTTTGATCACACGGTAGCTCTTGCAGTGCTGGAGGTGAATAAGGTTAGCACCCAGGATCTCAACTCCAATGTTGCAGGCGTTTTTATGCCTTGAAAGAGGTAGGATAAAAGCTATAGATAAAAAACTACTTTATAGATATTAGCAAACAAGGCATTTGAAAATTGCTATAATCTATTGTTCAATCTAAATTCATTTATATTATTAGGTGTAAATTTGTATGGGTTCTCCAATGAATCGTCTGTCTATTTTTGTAGACGGAAACAATATGTTCTATGCTCAACAAAAAAATGGGTGGTTTTTTGACCCACGGCGCGTCTTAGAATATTTCAAACATGAGCAATCAGAAACAACATTAATTAATGCATTCTGGTACACTGGCTTAAAAGACCCGCAAGATCAGCGAGGTTTCAGAGATGCTCTAATTAGTCTAGGATATACAGTCAGAACTAAAATTCTTAAAGAATATTATGATGATACATCTGGTCGTTACTCGCAAAAAGCGAATTTAGATATTGAAATTGTTGTAGATATGTTTAATACAGTAGATCAGTATGACCGAGTAGTATTATTCAGTGGCGATGGAGATTTTGAAAGAGCAATCGAACTATTACGCTCAAAAAATACACATATTACGGTAGTGTCAACTGAAGGAATGATCGCTAGAGAGCTACGCAATGCTACTGATAGATATATAGATTTAAATGATATCAGAGATCAAATAGAAAAAACTGAAGGTTAGTAGCCTTAGCAATTATTTACAAAGGTAAGAGTAAAAGAAAAACTAAGGTTGAAGATATATTGAGCTATACGTAAACACTAAACAACAAACGACAAATGACAAACAAAACAGATCGAATCATCATTTTTGATACAACATTGCGAGATGGAGAGCAGTGTCCGGGAGCGACTTTGAATATAGACGAAAAGCTAGTTATTGCCAAGCAATTAGCGCGTCTAGGTGTAGATGTAATTGAAGCAGGCTTTGCCTTTGCCAGTCCCGGAGATTTTGAAGCTGTCAAGAAAATTGCTCAAATTGTCGGGACAGAAAATGGCCCGATAGTTTGTAGTTTGGCAAGAGCGATTAAAGCAGACATTGAAGCGGCAGCCGAAGCATTAAAACCAGCAGTTAATGCCAGAATTCACACATTTATTTCGACTTCTGATATTCATTTAGAGTATCAGTTGCGGAAGTCACGGGCAGAGGTGTTAGCGATCGCAGAAGAAATGGTAGCCTATGCCAAGTCCTTCATGACAGATATCGAATTTTCGCCGATGGATGCGGCCCGTACCGATCCAGAATTTCTGTACCAAGTTTTAGAGCGTGCGATCGCAGCTGGTGCAACAACAGTTAACATTCCCGATACTGTTGGTTACACAACTCCCAGCGAATTTGGAGCAATGATTAAGGGCATTATTGAAAATGTCCCCAACATTGACCAAGCGATTATTTCCGTTCACGGTCATAATGATTTAGGCTTGGCAGTTGCTAACTTTTTAGAAGCTGTGAAAAATGGCGCAAGGCAACTAGAATGTACGATCAATGGCATTGGCGAACGGGCCGGAAATGCATCACTAGAAGAATTGGTAATGGCGTTGCATGTGCGGCGGCAATATTTTAACCCTTATCTCGGCAGACCAGAAGATTCTCAAGAATCGCTGACAAATATCGACACCCGACAAATTTACAAAACCTCACGCTTAGTTTCCAATTTGACGGGAATGTTAGTACAACCAAATAAAGCGATCGTGGGTGCAAATGCCTTTGCCCATGAGTCTGGAATTCACCAAGATGGTGTGTTAAAAAACAAACTCACCTACGAAATTATGGATGCCCAATTGATTGGCTTAACAGACAATCAAATAGTTTTGGGCAAACATTCAGGTAGAAATGCTTTCCGGACTCGGCTGAAAGAATTGGGCTTTGAACTGTCGGATACTGAGTTAAATAAAGCCTTCGTTAGATTCAAAGAAGTAGCAGATAAAAAGAAAGATATTTCTGATTGGGATTTGGAAGCGATCGTTAACGATGAAATCCAACAAGCGCCCGATTTGTTCCGGGTAGAGTTGGTGCAAGTTTCTTGCGGTAGCAACGCCCGTCCCACCGCTACAGTTACCCTGCGTACCCCAGAAGGTGAAGAATTAACTGATGCTGCGATCGGTACTGGGCCAGTGGATGCAGTTTACAAAGCCATCAATCGGGTGGTGAATGTGCCCAACCAGTTGATTGAGTTTTCTGTGCAGTCAGTAACAGGCGGTATTGATGCCCTTGGCGAAGTAACGATTCGTTTACGTTATGAATCTAAAGTGTTTTCTGGTCATGCAGCGAACACAGATATCATCGTGGCATCCGCGCAAGCTTATGTAAATGCGTTGAATAGGTTGTATGCATCTTTGCAAACTCAACAAAAGCCAGAGGAAGTAACTGCACAGAAAGTCTGAGATCGGAATCTGTGAAACTGCCAGTTTTTAGCTGATGCTAACAAACTCCTCTCCAACTTTGGGGAGGAGTTATTTATGAGTTCCAAAAATCGTTGGAAATTATGCTGACAGAAAAACATCTCATTATTAGAGAAGGCACAATCAAAGAAGACTCACTGATTGCAAAACACTTTTACCAAATGTGGCTAGATATTGGTGTTGATGAGAGTAATATTATTCTGGAGTGGGAAAATATTACCCTCAAATTCATAGAAGAAGCGCGTCGAGATTTATTTTATAAGGCTTTTATTGCAGAAATTGATAATACAATTGTGGGTTCTGTAAGTTGTCAACTATTTGCAGGTTTATACCCGAATGTTTTAAAAGATGAATATCGCAAGTTTGGATATATTTGGGGCGTTTATGTCGAACAATCTTACCGCAGACAAGGAATTGCCAAATCCTTAACTAATAGAGCAATTGAATATTTAAAAGCGATCGCTTGCACGCGGGTGGTTCTTAACGCCTCGCCATTGGGTAAACCAGTCTACTCCAGCCTCGGTTTCTCTGAAGGGAATGTAATGCAATTGGATTTGATTTAATAAAACAGAATTCAAAAATGAATTCTGTGTAACTAGCGGATGAATAAACCTAAATCCGATAGGATAAGTTTCTCGCTCAAGAGGCATCCGTGTTTGCTCATATTCGGATTTGTACAACAGGCCAAGTTTATTGGGTGGATTATGAATATTGTTTACTTTTTTAGATTTTTCGATTGACTTGTATGGATAAAACTTTATTCTGAGAAACGATGTTTATAATCAGTCAGCTTGTATGAGTAGCGAGAAAACAACAGAATTGCCACTCTGGGTACAAGATAGAGATATAGTCATTGCTCATGATCAAGAAGTACAGTGGCGAGAAGGAAAACGCCCTGATTATTCTTACACCAATGAATTTCTTCATCAAGAGAGTAAATTTCAACATCCTGAAGGTTCTTTAGAAGCGATCGCTCAAAACTTAGTCCGTACTTTTGAGATGGAAGCTTCTAATAAATCTAATCCTCAACAGTGGCTTTCGATTGTTACTGATAAGTTTAAGATGAGTACCAATGGCGGACAACAATTCACTGCTCAGGATGTTGCAGTTGAGGGTACATATAACCTGTTTTTGGGTAAAACTGAGCAATATAACTCTGAAACAGAGACCTTTGAATCTTCATTTCAAGTTTTTCATCAAGCCTTTCCTAATGGCTTTCTTTGGGAATTAACAGAAGTCCTTTCGGGTCCTCCTAATGTTACCTTTAAGTGGCGACACTGGGGAACATTTAATGGTTCCTATAAGGACTATGCACCCACAGGTGAAACAATAGAAATCGTAGGAGTTAGTATTGCTCGCGTCACTGATGATTTGAAGATTGAGTCTTTAGAGCATTATTTTGATAATAATGTCTTTCTTCAGAAATTAACGGCAGGTGGTTGTCCTTTCCATTCTCAAAATCAGAACAATCACTAATTTTGATTTAGTTATAGTCCAATACGGTTCAGTTAAGCATTTCTTTCTTCTCTTTGCGTCCTTTGTATCCTTCTCAAACGAGACGCTGCGCGAATGCGGTTCGTTAAAAAATTGACTTTTGCAAAGAGTTTTAGCCTTAACTGAACTGTATTGGTTTATGGTATTGATGTTTGCACATTAGTAGCTGGTGTATTGACTGAAGATGTAAACCCAGCGAGTTTACCCAACTTCTGGGGTACAAAATCTGTTTCTTTACTACCTTGAACCTCAGATAAGTAGCAATCTCGCACCGCCAATAACAAGCCTTTGATGGCATCTTGTGCGCCTGTTTTGACTAAATCATCTGCCTTTTTGAAAAAATGCGATCGCCATTTACCATCGTTATTGGCATACAATTCTATTAAATACCAACCTGCAAGATACTCAGCTAAAGGATCGAGACAAAAACGGATTCTGTCTTTGGCAGAACCGATAGTTTGAATCAGGTGCAGGCGCTTTTCCAGATAATTCAGGTGTGCTTCGGGGTCATTAATACCCAAATTTGCTAATGCAGCAACTGCATCTATACGCTTGGCGGTTCCTGGTTGATAACTTTGCTGCAAGCATTCCCAGGCGATGGTTTTGGCAATTTGATGAACAGTGCGATCATCAAATTGATCGTCTGTAACATCACGATTGAGTTCATTGATATAACCCAGCATCAAATTGGGAATATTCTCTGGCAACGCAGAAATATTAGATGCAACGTCTTTACTGGCGATTAACTGTTCAGCATAGAGTTTAGCCAGCAAGACAGTGATATTATTTTGACCGACCATCAGAGAAAGACGGTTACAAGCGTCAAAAAATTCCTGGTCAGTAAAGCGATCGCGTTTACCTCGCTGCATGAGATAAGCTTCCATAAAGGACGATAGTTTATTAGCCTCAATCCGCAAGGGTTTAATTATCGTCTTATTAACCCGCCCCAGCTTTTCCTCAATTCGGGAAGTAATCACCAATGCATTCACCGGAAACTCTGGCGACTCCGGCTCAATTGCTTCTCGTGTAGTGACATTCATTTCTGAGAATCGGTCTACAATCACTAGAATGCGTTTCTTTCTTAACAAACGTAATAGTAATTCTTGACAAATCGGCTCTGGCTCATCAATTAAAGCTTGCAACTGTCCTCTGATGGCTTCTAAAAGCGGCGACTTACCTTCAGTCACCCGAAATTCTTCTTCTAACAGCACAGGTAACATCAAATGTTTGCAGAGTTGTTGGTCTTCATCCTCAGCCATTGCCCACCCAGCGATTCGACACGCTAAACTGGTTTTACCTACGCCCCCTTCCCCACCAATTACTAGGCAGCTACGTTGTTTCTCGAAAGTTGAGCGCAAATTCTCATTCATCAGTTGGGGAACTGTTGTACCATCCAGAACAACGGGAATGGGAATGTAACAGGCGCGACTGCTAACTGTATCCTTTTTGGGAAATTGTTCGCGGGCTGCTTTGATATATTTAGCTACCCACGCATCTAATACTCTGGGATGGTAATGAAACCAGCCAACAAATAGCACATATCGCAGAGGTACATTAACACTGATAAATGGGAGAGAAAAATCTGTGTAAGGTTTGAGGACGTTGTTAATTTTCAACAACCATAAAGGGGCTACCCGCAAGAGAATTAACCAAATAGAAGGCAATAAGATAAGGTAAGCGGCAATTCCCAAGAGTAATTTATGCTTAAATAGCGATTCTAGAACTCTATCAAAAAGGCGAGTTTCTTTTTCTGCTTTCAGGGCATTAAGAGGGCGACGTATCAGCCTAATGTCCGTCTCTGTGAATTTATCTTTGTATTTTTGTATAGTTGCCAATACTTGCTCAAAGTCTGAGATGACTTTCTGCAACTTGGAGGTAGGTAAAGCATTTGCCTTGTCCTGAAAGCCTGCCGCTATTCCTCCTAAACCTTTGATAGCACCTAAACGCACGTAAAACTGGCTATCATTCAACAAGGCAATTAAATTCGGGACAGAAGATACTGCTTCTGTACCCATTGCACCCAAAGCGTAGGCAGAGTTGTAACGTACAGTGGGGTTCTTATCTTTTAAGGCAGCAGTTAATACTGGGACAGCTACTTTCGCTTCTACACCAATTTTTCTGAGTGCAGAAGGAACATAAATGCGAACGAATTGCTCCTTATCTTGTAACGCCGCCATCAACGATGGAACTGCTGCTTTGGCTGCTGTACCAATATTTCCTAAAGCTAAGGTGGCGTACAGGCGGACTTGTCCATCTTCATCTTGCAATGCCGCACTTAAGGCTGGAACTGCTGGTGCTGCTTCTGCACCCAAATCTCCTAAAACAGAAGCCGCGTGCCAGCGAAGATTAATATCCTGATTTTTCAAAGCTTCAATCAGAGACGGCACTGCTGCCGAACCGATATTAACTAATGCATCTGCTGCAAGGCTTCTGATGTGGGCATCGTTATCTATCAGCTTCTCAATCAGAGGAGCAATTTTGCTATCAGTAGTGATTTGCGCCCAACTATTGCTTGTGCATAGTAGGAACAGTGTCAGGCATAAGACAACTACCTTGAGCGCACTAAGTAATACTTGTCTGGTATGCTTTGTCATTGAATCGGATTGAATCACCCGATGAACAACTCCAGTCAGAGAAACTATACCTAAGATTGTAATCTAACTGTCAATGCGGGTTAGCGATGTCTACGACGGGCTACGCCTACGCACTGGTTTGCCCCCGCTTTGCTCAAGCTTGATTAGCATTGGGATTTAAACGCATCATAATTTTCTCTGGTTATGTCAAATTTTTAAACCCATAACAGCGATAAAGTCCATGAGCATCTTTTGTGCCTAACAACCACCTTGACGAAACACCTTGGTACGAGAAAGGTAAATATCGATGGTTAGGGACTTCCAAGAAATAAATTATCCAAAGATTTTGGGATATTTTTTTATTTGTAAGTCCTTTATGGTTAGCGATTACAAAATATAATGTTTTACACATCGGTAGTCATCACCAGGAAAGGCTATTACGCCTGAATGCTTGCGGCATTTTTGGGATGGTTAGTTACCAATCAATAATTGCTTTTGATGTAAAAAGGCTGTTAGAATCTAGATAAGAATATTAATTATATAGAGCTAGAAAATATGTACATCCAAATTAAACCAGAACTAGAGCAATTTATTCAGGCACAGCTTGCAAGTGGTAGATTTACTAATGCAGATGATGTCATCAATGAAGCTTTTAAACTGTTACAAGAAAGAGAGCAGCGACTTGAAGAGTTACGGCAAAAAATTGCTGTAGGAACTGAACAAATTGCTAAGGGACAAGTAACTGACGGCGAAGTTGTATTTGCTAGATTACAAGAAAAAATTCGTCTAATTGCTGAGGAGTCTGCTGAATGAGTAATTATTCATTTTCAGATGCAGTAATTCAAGATTTAGATGAAATTTGTGAATATATTGCTCGGAGTAGCCCAAAAGCAGCTAGTAAGCTTTTTGATGACATTCGCTCCAAATGTAAACTAGTAGCGAGTTTCCCCAATATGGGAAAAAGCTATGGAAGGCTTGTACCAAATCTGCGCGGTTTTGTTGTGGATGATTACATTATATTTTACTATCCGAGAGAAGACGGAATTAGTATTACTCGTGTTGCCAGTGGTTATCGAGATTTAGAATCTTTGTCCGTAGATTAATAATTAAACTGTAACTATGTTTTAGGTTTAGTACTTATCGCTCTGTTCAGGGTCATAAAACTAACTTAATACAATACAAATACGATACAGGTATATAAAAACCAAGAATATATAGTATTTTAAAATGCTTAAATTATGGAATCAGCATGAAAATTCACATATTAAGTGATTTACATCTTGAATTTAAACCCTTTAATACTCCTGATATAAATGCGGATATTGTTGTTTTAGCTGGAGATATTGATTTAAGAGAAAGAGGAATTAAATGGGCAATTCAGAATATTCCCAACAAACAAGTTATATATGTATTAGGTAATCATGAATACTATGGAAGTGCTTATCCAAGGCTTGTTGAGAAGCTGAAAGATTATTCATTAGGAACTAATGTTCATATTCTAGAGAATGATTTAGTTACCATTGAGGGTGTAATTTTTTTAGGTTGTACCTTATGGACTGATTTTAAACTGTTTTGTGAACCACGTATGGCAGGTGTAGAAGCTAGTCAATTCATGAACGATTACAAGAAAATTAGATTAAGTCCTCAATACTCAAAGTTAAGAACTATTGACACAGCGCTAATTTGTAAAAAATCAGTTAATTGGTTAAAAAATACATTATCTTGCTTGTCTGGTAAAACTGTAATTATCAGTCATCATTCTCCTAGTGTAAAGTCTATACCTTTTCAATATAAAGAAGATATTTTAAGTGCTGCTTATGCTTCAAATCTTGATACTTTAGTTGAGGAGTCTGGAGCATTATTATGGATTCATGGCCACATTCACAATCAATTAGATTATCAAATCGGTTTGACTCGCGTTATTTGTAATCTGCGTGGTGATCCAGATGAGCCAAATAATTACTTTAATCCAGGATTATCAGTGGAGATTTAATAAATAGTTCAGGAGGTAGGAAAAACCCGCTTTCTACCTCAATACAGTTCAGTTAAAATGATGAAATTACTGAACCATTAGCTGGATAACAGAGGCTATATTCAGCATTCAAGGATATGGGTGCATATAGTTATTGATTATGAATCAGTCTACAACAAAATCTTGGCAAGAAATCCGCGCTGCTTTCAAACAAATCTGGGGTTATGAAGATTTCCGTCCACCACAGGGAGAAATTGTCAGTAGTTTATTATCACAAAAAGATGCGCTGATTATTATGCCCACAGGTGGAGGGAAGTCGATTTGTTTTCAACTTCCCGCACTGCTACAAACAGGATTAACCTTGGTAGTTTCGCCCTTGGTGGCGTTGATGGAAAACCAAGTTCAGGAACTACTACAAAGCCACCAAAAAGCAGCACTTTTGCATAGTGAATTATCTTCATATCAACGCCGTGCAACTCTGCAAGCTTTAGAACGCCAACAGCTAAGATTACTTTATTTATCACCCGAAACTTTGCTCAGTGTCCCAGTGTGGGAAAGATTATGCCACCCGCAACTGCAAATTAATGGTTTGATTTTAGATGAAGCTCATTGTTTAGTGCAGTGGGGTGATAGTTTTCGCCCAGCTTATCGCAGATTAGGGGCGGTGCGTCCGGCGTTGCTCAAATCAAAACCACCAGGAACAAAAATCAGCATCGCCGCTTTTACCGCTACTGCTGACCCCTCAGCCCAAAAAATTATTCAAACAGTTTTACAATTACAGCAACCAGAGATTTTTCGCTTGAATCCTTACCGTCCGAACTTGCATCCCAGCGTTCGCATCGCTTGGACACCACGAGGTAGGAAACAACAATTATTAAAGTTTATTCAAAATAGACCACAACAATCGGGATTAGTTTATGTTCGCACTCGGAGAGATAGCGAAGATTTAGCTGAATGGTTTGCAGAGATGGGTTACGCCACAGCTAGCTATCATGCGGGATTGGGTGCAACAGAACGCCGTGAAGTAGAAGCAAGCTGGTTAAGTGGCAAAATTCCCTTTGTTGTGTGTACCTGTGCGTTTGGTATGGGGATAAATAAAAGCGACGTTCGCTGGGTTGCCCACTTTCACGCACCACATTTGTTATCTGAATATGTGCAAGAAATTGGCCGCGCTGGAAGGGATGGGAAACCAGCAGAGGCGTTGACGTTGGTAAGTGAACCTACGGGGTGGCTAGATTCAGGGGATAAGCAAAGACAGGATTTTTTTCAAGAACAAATGCGATCGCAACAACAAATAGCGCAGCAACTTGTGAAAAAATTACCAAAACAGGGAGAAGTGAATGCCGTAACTCGACAATTTCCCGAAGGTGCGACGGCGCTAGCTTTACTTCATAGCAACGGTCAGCTAAACTGGCTCGACCCTTTCCATTACAGCATTGGGCAAAAAGCGGGAAATCATTCACCGATGCAATTACACGCCGCTAAACAGATGCAGCAATACCTAACAACTAAGCAGTGTCGTTGGCAGTTTTTGTTAAATGCCTTTGGTTTTGATAAAGAAGCAGCTAACTTGCGTTGTGGACATTGTGACAATTGCCGTCAATGAGTATAAAAGACTCATTTATGAAGATTACTCCCTTGCTGCTTGTTCGCCGTCAGGTATTCCCGCTACAATACCTAAATTTTTTTAATAACTGCGATCGCGCAGCATCTTGTTAGAGAAAGACGCAAAAGAAAAGATAAATGATCTTATCGCGGGACAGAGAGTAACCCTCTTCTGTCACTTTCCGGTTATTCTAAATAAAAGAATAAAAAAAGAAAATCCTGAAAGGTAAGTAGGGCAATGGATGTAGAATTACAAATCTTGAAACATTTGCCAAGAGATGCTCACCCAACAGTTGCGATCGTAGATGAATATTGTGCAGAGTATAAAGACCTGTTTAAAGAAGTAAGAAATTATGAGTGCTTCAAATATTTACATCTGGGAATAATGTCACAAATTAAAAGAAAATCATTACCAGAGATAGCAAAAGTCGTAAGTATAAACTCTGCACAGTCATTACATCATTTTCTAGCCAATTCAGATTGGTCAGTAGATAAATTAAAACAACTAAGATTAAATAAACTTAAAAAATCATTAAATGGCAATGCGATTACGGTAGTAATAGATGAAACCGGAGATAGGAAAAAAGGTAAAAAGACTGATTATGTATCCAGACAATATCTAGGAAGTGTGGGAAAAGTCGATAATGGGATAGTTTCAGTCAATGCCTATGGAGTTTACTCTAATATAACGTTTCCATTAACTGTAAAAGTATTCAAACCAAAAGGAACGCTAAAAGAGGAGGATAAATATAAAACTAAAATAGAGTTAGCGTCAGAGATTATTACAGAATTAATTGAATCTGGTTTTAATATTGAACTGGTACTGGCAGATAGTTTATATGGTGAAAGTAGCCAATTTATTAGAAAACTAGCTGAATATAAATTAGATTATGTTGTATCAATTAGAAGTAATCATGGAGTCTGGTTGCCAGTAGCACAAAGTGTTAGGGCGAATAAGTGGTGTAAATTTGAAAGAACATTTAGCAATCAAAAATCAGAAGCCCGATACATTAGGGAAATAATTTATGGTAAAAAAAGAGCCATAACTTACTGGGAAATAACTACTGATCCAGAAACCATGCCAGAAAATTCTACTTCCTTCGTGATGACAAATCTTCAAGGAAAACTCAAAAAAACTTTAGGCGATTTATATGGATTAAGAACCTGGGTAGAATACAGGGTTAGCGCGTCTCAAAGCCTATTGACAATAGGACTTGCCTGATATAGCAAT
>NZ_JABXKQ010000126.1 GCF_017114945.1 Nostoc sp. JL34 | reverse complement strand
AACTTTTGCGCTCACTTTACTTCAACACAGTAAAAGATGTCAAATGGGTTCTATATTGCCGAACAGGTTTCCACTAACCAAATCCCCTCACGGGGACTGAAACATTTTCAAGAACCCCAAACTACGCAAAGATAGATATTGGGTTTCCACTAACCAAATCCCCTCACGGGGACTGAAACGAAACAAGCCCTACACAAGTGTCGAAAGCCTCAGATTTGTTTCCACTAACCAAATCCCCCACGGGGACTGAAACATCTTAAACCACGACATTCGCAGAGGTTTTATCGGCAATTAACTTTTCTTATTCTTTCTGTACTGATTGAGTAAGTATTGTGGATTGCTGATATACATCTCTGTATAGCCGCACTGGCCACAAATATATGCTGTTAATGTCCCAGTGTGAGTTCCTTTAAATATGAGCGCTTTTGGATTTTCGTAAATTTCTACTTGCAGATCCTTTTTAAACTCTTCTGTATGGGTGACAATACGAACGTTTGGAATTATATTTTCAGAGCCACATTTAACACACGCCAAAAGTTCAACTTCTTGTTGGTCTGGATACTCGGCTAGCCCTGTTGATGTTACGAAGACTGGCTGACCTTTAATGCTAGAAGGAGCAATTTCGTCAACTGCCTGGAATGACTTGTCCTCGATTCCATCGTTTGAGGTACCACAACTCCAGCAGAAAGAGAAAGTCTCTTCATTCTGCTCATGGCACTTGCAACATTCCCACATCTGTATTACCTCTGCAAAACAGTTGACGTTAGACAAGTTTAAACCAATAACAATTTTACTTACATTAGGCGAAGCAAAAAGGTTAGAAAAATTCTTGATAAGTTGAAAACAGGCAAGCAGTCAGCAGCCAAGGCAATTGACGTTTTTATTGAGGAACTGGCTGCTGTAAAGGAAGAACAACAGCCAGCAACTGTGGAATTAGATGTAGCGAGTTAGGATTTTTGTGCTGGCGACTATTAACCAGTCAACTTAATTACACCTTGGCTGACTAAATGTTCAAGCTGAGAATGATGCTGTGTTTGTGTGACTTGAAGAAGATTTTGGACAGGTTTGGAAGAAGAAATTGGACAAGTTGCAAGCTGAAATACCTATAACTTCGTTAAGGCATTAAGCAAGCGATGCCTTCGGCGGCAAGCTACGCTCTTTTGGAAAAAGAAAATGGACAGAATAACAGAAATGGAAGAAGAAAATGGACACAAATCCGCTTGAATACGGCTCCTGTCCAACTTATTGCCTAACTTGTAGGATTTTTCACAAGCTTTGCGATCGCTTGCCGCAGTAAGTATCGCTATTACCAAAACCTTTATCTTGCATACAGGCATAGAGTTTGAGCAGTTTAGTTTTCCTTTATGCTATTTTTTTGACGTTCTTGGAAGGTAAACTTGGACATCCATTTTTGGAAGGTAAAGGTGGACAACATGTCCAAAATCTTCTTCAAGTCACAGTTTGCTCCCGTAGCAACTTGAGTTGCTCGTAAGTGAGAATGTGTAATCCGGGACGAACAACATAACCTTGAATGGTAATGCTTTGTGGTTGCTGGCTATCGGTGCGGTTGTAGGAAATTGAAGGCATATTTATAATTACGTAAGTTAGAACTGATTAGTAGAAGAAAGTTTAACGAACAGAATTCAGGAGTCAGTAGCCAGAATTCAGAAGAAGGTTAAGCGAGTGGCGGATGAATAAACGGCGTTTTTGCTCCCCCACTAAATCGGAGATTTAGTAGTGCAAGAATCGAGTGGTGGGTCTGAATCCCCCACTCATTCTGACTCCTGAATTCTGACTTCTGAATTCTTCTTTGATTCTTCATTCTCTTACAGCTTCACACAATTTCCTGTTAAAAGGTGATTATAGAATTAGTCAAAGCCAAAATATGTATGATATTCTCAATAGAAGTGCTTTACAGTCCTAGCCAAGATGAACCAAATAGCAATGGATATTCACCATTAATTGCAGTTCACAATCCGGTTTATACTGTGCAATATAAAACTGCCCTAGACGTAAGCTAGAGCAGTTTTTGATAGAAGTAAATTATATAGGAGACTTTTAGTGTTGTCCCCAGTTTATCCATAATAGATACCGTTATATAATACTATTCATCTCAAGTTTCGTGCTTTACGCAAAAAACGAATAATCTTGAAGTTGGCATTACAAAGATTAAAAGTCAGTATCAGCCAAAGTATCATAGAGGACATCAGCGATTTTGAGCTTCTTCCTTGGTGGCACACAGAATATGGTTGCTGGTGATGGTGTGCTGAGAAAGTAAATCTGGGGATCAATCAGGCGTATATGTGATGGGCTTACGCCCCGTCAAGAGTGCGATGCGTAACCGCCCGAGGCGATCGCAGAGATAATTGAAGCACCCAAGATTATCACTAGTCGCCCTGATATTGGCTATTGGGGCTATTGGATTGATACCAGTTGTGTTGGTGTAAAGCCTTGTGCCAATGAGTTAAAAGGATAGCGATCGCCTACAGCAGGCAGTTAGGCTATCTTGCTTTATTCTCCCGAACTTAACTCAGATTGGTTCAAAATTGCCTCTAGCAATCCAGCCGATAAGCTGCTAGTTACCATGTATTTACACTGAATGCTTAATTACAGAAAAACTTTTAGCTTATGTTCTACTCATAATTATTGCCTTTAAATTACTTAATCTTCATCACTTAAACTAAATTTAAACTCTTCACTACGGCTTTACACTTATTAATGTTTACTTTACAGCTTCTTGAGGCTAATATCATTACTTTTATCATTGTGATAACAGTTTGAATGATTGATATTAGAGAAGTAGTTTTAATTCGAGTTGATTAAATCAGTGAATAAGAAATGGGCGACTAAACGATTCACAATTAATTTGGCATCAGGGGAAGCAGAAAGATTAGAAAAATACTGTTCAATAACAGGACGACCAGCAACCGATGTAATTCGAGAGTTGATTCGCTCTTTGCCAACCGAAGAAACACCAAATGCAAATTGAACCGCTATTCTCGCACAAGTTATAGTCACAACGATTTCATACTCCTTGGATCTTTATCGGGGAGCTTTTGTGTTAGAAAAGCTACTGCTGAGGGAAAATTTAAAGTAAGACCTTGTGTTGAATAAACTAAGAGGATTCATATTACTCTCTTATCGAGGTTTTATTCTTAGTCAGCAACCTCAATCAACATGAAAATATCACTCGACAATAGCTTTACGATTTTGACACCTGATGAACTTCCTATAGTTCTGCAACGGCTGAATTCACAAGTTGAACCGACAAAAATATTATTTTTCTGATTTTTAGAAAATTCTAGAGGTAAATATGATTAAACGCATAAAAGCATTGTTTTTGACTGCAATTTTGACTGTTTTCTTTATTGGAGTAACTGCTACTCATGCAAAAGCGGAGACTTACCTTGCTGGAGAATTTACAATTACTTTGGATGATGGAGAAAATGGCAAAACCTACAGAGGTTGTGATGCTCAGGGGAAATGTATAAATTTAGAAAATGGAACATCTTGGCGTGATAATGGTTATCGGGGTATTACTTGGGAAAATGGCGATTATACTTATTCAGTTTCCTGGCGTGAAAATGCCAATGAAGGAATGTATTTGAATATTTACAACAAAGATAAGCAGATATTACGCCATCAACTAGTAGAGACAACTGAAAATGTAGGAACTCTCAAGGGTGTAACTTATTGTGATGTAGTGAATATTACATCTGGGCAACTGGCACTTCGTGATAGCCCGAATGGACAATCTAGGGCAGGTCTTGATAATGGCAATAATGTTTTGTTGAAGAAACAAGAGGGTATCTGGGCTTATGTAAGTGTCGTTCAAGGGCCCAATACTAGAGTTAATGGTTTGTCAGGATGGGTTAATTCAAATTATCTACATTGCACCAAAGAACCAATTGATTAACTAAGATTTGATTTGCTCTATTTATAAGCGATCGCGTCCCATCCAATGGGAACTATGTTATGTAATTGCGTTCCTTGGCACCATGAAATTATTGCATTTTCTCAAATCCAGACCAGTCATTATAGTTTTAGCAATTGCAGTAAACATCACTGGTATTGATGTACATTCTTCTAGTTCAAATCTTCCCATAGGCAAGAGTACAATTACTCAGTCCCAACTACAGATTCAACTTGTTCACACACTGACTGGGCATAAAAAAGTGACTTTTGGTGTTCGAGCAGTTGCGATTAGCTCTTCGGGGCAAACCCTGATTAGTGCAGGTAGAGATGATACAATTAAATTCTGGAATTTACGTACTGGGAAATTGTTGCGTAGTTTAGACGCTCACTCAGATGGTGTTACTTCAATTGCGATTAGTCCAGATGGCAAGCGGATTGTAACTGGTGGGATAAGCACCCCAACAATGAAGGTTTGGGATTTACGCACTTTTCTTATGCTAAAGGGCGACAGTGGGCATACCCAACCAGTAGAAACTGTTGCGATTAGTTCAGATGGTAAATTGATTGCTAGTGGTAGTGACGATTATACAATCAAGCTTTGGGATTTACACAAGCTTAAGCTGCTTGATACCATTACTACACACTCAGGATTTGTGAGTAAAGTTGCATTTAGCCCTGATATGCAAACCCTTGTAAGTGCTGGGGGTGGCGATGATAATACAATTAGGCTGATTGATTTACAAACCAAAAAAACACGCCATATTCTCAAAGGACACAAAACTGGAGTTGATGCTATTGCCATTACTCCAGATAGCAAAAAGCTTGTTACTGGTAGTTTTGGTCAGCTAGTTTCTCGAAATCGTGCAATTAGTACCCTGAAGTTATGGAATCTTCAAACTGGAAAACTGCTGCATGACTTTAGTGATAATTTTAATTCAGTTGAATCTCTTGCCATCAGCCCCGATGGAAAAATTCTCATTTGCGGCAATTATGATGGCAGTATTAAACTGTGGAGCTTAGAGACTTTAAAGCCGTTGCATACCTTTCAAGATGGTTTCAGTTCTGTTTTAGGGCTTGCTTTGAGCCGGGATGGTAAAACCCTTGCTAGTAGCAATGAGGAGAGTACTATACATATTTGGCAAATTAAATAACTGCATTAGCCCTATTTTTGGCGCACGGGAACTTCTAAAACGAGAAGCTGGTTACAGATACAGAACTTAACTTTAACTATGGGTATTCTCGCTCAAAAAGTACGAGTCAGAATAGCTTTTCTAAAATCCGTACTTTTAAGTATGACTCCTGTAAAATTAGCATCAGTTAAATCAGCACTGCGAAAGCTTGTACCACCAAAGGTTGCAAAAACAACAGCAACGTTGCGAATAATGGCGTATTTTTCATCTCCTTTCATTGCCCTCCTAGCAATGTAAATACTAAGTATAGCTACGGTAAAAGCGATGGCGAAGGTGACGACGAAGGACAAACCTGCCGCTGCGAGGAAGACGATGGATTCGGCTCCACTTCTGGCTAAGATGAAAACCAAGGCAATGGCGAAAACTAAGGCTCCAGCGACGGCTCCAGCGACGGCGAAGACCAAGGTAATGGCGAAGGCTAAGGCTTTGGCTTTGTCCAGTCCTAATGCGACAGCGACGACGAGGCCAACAGCGACGGTAATGGCGAAAGGCAAGACGATGGCGAAGGAAAAGGCGATGGCGGAGGAAAAGGCGATGGCGAAGGAAAAGGCGAGAGCGACGGCAACCACTAAGGTAACGGCTAAGGCGACGGCGACGGCGAAGGAAAAGGCCCCGGCTAAATCCAAGGCTAAGGCTAAGGCAACAACGAGGGCGACGGTGAAAGCGAAGGCTAAGGCGACGGCGACGGCTCCGATGAGGGCAACGACTAAGGCAGTCCAGCCTGAAACCTTAGTCTCTAAAGTTGAGCTATTAAATATAGAAACTATCAAGCCTCCAGTGATGGCTAAGAAAAATCCTGAAATTCCAGAGAGCAACCACGAAACACAAACTAGAAAACTAACCCAACCCTTTTGCAGTCCAGCTTTTGCATTGCTAAAGTTAGTCCCTCTTAGAATAGCATCCGTAAAATCTGCTCCTCGAATATCCGCATCACTAAAGTTTGCCCCAGCCAAGTTTTGACCTTTAAAAGAACGACCTCTGAGATTTTGACCGGAAAAGTCTTGGGGCATGGCTGGGCTAGTAAAGGCGAGGGTTTATGCAGACTACACTTAGAGTATGTGCTTTTACGGACTGTAGTGCAATATTTCTTTTGTGATTGGTAAGTAATGCCAAGTATTTGACTACAATTTACTCACTGGTGGCTACTCATCAGCTAATCATACGAAAACAGTTGAACATTGTTACAATCTCTACATTTACGCCCCCGTAGCTTTTCACCTTCTCCCCACACAGCCCCATCAGCACGGAAATATACCCACTGACTTACTGATTCTCCAACGGTACGACCCCAAACAAAATTTTGTGAACCGCAGATAGGACATGGCGTTTCTTGTGGGCTGAGGTTTTCGTGATTCCGTTGGTTGTTCATGAGCTTCCCCCGATAAATTCTGAGTGCAATCTTCAGCAGCTATTGGGCCAGAGTGCGATCGCTATCACTTGAGATTGAATTACCGATTTTTCCAACTGAGTGATAATTCTATTTCCTGCAATCATCACTGTAAAAGACTTTCTGTTGTCCGTTGGATAAAAATCTCGCACACCATCCGTTTCTAACACGCCATCTGTCAACAGCAAATACAAAACAGACAGACCACTAGAGTTCTAGAAAATATAGTTAATTGGTAGGTAAATTGTATGGTTTACGCAGTGATGGTTCTCCTCCACTCATAAGAGTAACTGAATCTTCAGCTTCTTCACCTACAGACCACCACCCGGCTACGATTGTTTTATTGTTTTATCAGTCTGCGCCAATAGTTGCAGCTTGGGCAAAGTCTCCTTAATTTCTAAAGCATCGGCAGCAAAACATGACCAAAACCTAACTTCAGCTTCAGTATCATCCAACCCTTGGATAATTACACTCACTGCTGGCTGATATAAATTTTCTGGTAATTCATGAGAGAGCTTATTGCCAATTCCTTCTAATGCTTGCGCTCTAATAAAAGGAGCCTCAGCAATGTTTGCTGCTACTTCGGTCAGCGTACTAATCACTTCCTGATTTCCTTGGTAATTCGACAGAAAAGAGATTGCATACACCACACTATTTCGCTGTATGGGATCAGAACTAGTAGATAGAATAGACAACAAAGATTTTAGGTGCTTCTCAGTAGCGATGAGACTAAGGGAAGTTGCTGCAAGATCCATAATTCACGACGTTGACCAGACAAAGTACGAATAAGGGCATCAGCGTCTCGCTCATCACCGACTCTTCCGACTAACCAACAAGCTGTCTGTGCTTTCTCAAAGTCAAGGGTATCAATCCAATTACCACTACGGGAAGCAAACCCTAGTCTTTCAAGTGTCTCGATCTCACCTACTGCTTCTGGAAATTGATTTTTGACTTCTTGAAGATTCATAAATTGGGGTAAAAATAGCGTCGCCCACACTAGGGGCTTATTGGCTGAAAGTATTACTATTCATCTTAAATTGAATTGTCAATGGCTGTAACCAATAAATTCAAGTATGCTGAATTTATCAGTAAAGAGTGCGGATTCCACAGGAGATAGCTTTGTTGAATATCAACTTTTCTTTTTGTATCTGGTTAAAACAAGGTTATACAGTCATTGGAGTTTTATTGCTTGCTATGTCTATTACAGCTTGCAATAACTCTGCTACATCACAACTAGCATCTGCCAATCGCCCAACATTGGCAAATTTTTCGGACACCTCTAATCCATCTTCTCCACCCACCTCTAGCACACAAAATCCTGACAATAACCAGTCCCAAGAACAACAAGCAGTCCAACTCATTCATGATTATTACGATGCGATCGCTCGTCAAGACTATAAACAAGCTTACTTGGCTTGGGATGGAGATGTTACTGCCAGTAAGCAATCATTTGAGGAATTTCAGCAGAGTTTTGCTCCCCATCGTATCCATTGTTGAAGAAGTCGGAAAACCGGGTTCTTTAGAAGGGGCAGCAGGCTCGCTATATATTGAAATTCCCGTTACTGTTACGAGTGTTACTAGCAATGGAACTCCACAGCGTTTTCGTGGTAGCTATAAGCTGCGAAGAGTCAATAACGTTCCTGGCTCAACTCCAAACCAACGTAGATGGCATATCTACTCGGACAATATTTCTCTTGAGCAGTAATTGGTTCTAGATTTCCCTTTTCTCTTTAACCGAACTGTATTGCAACGTGATTGAAGCAGTTAGCCTAGAAAAATAGGTAATTTAACCAAGATAAGGATATTGTGGCGGTTTGATTTTCAATAATTCTGTCCAGTATTTTATAGCATTATGTTTGGTGGTTTCTGTGTCACGCGATTTATGAACTTTGCATATTTCCATTATAAAATATGTAAGTTTAAGAGCAGTAAGTAAGTTCATCAACCCTACAGCTTGAAAATGTTGTAAAAATAAGTGAATAATAGTTTGTAATTTTTGTTGATGACGAAAATACATCCACCATTTCATTTGATGTATGGCAATGCTGTTTTGATAAACTAATGTAGTTTCTACTTGGGTTAATTTATCTTTAACTTGATGATAAAACTGTATTTCTTTGTCAAAATCACCTGCTTCTTGGGCTAAAACAGCATCATCAGATAATTGATAAGCCTGACTAATTAAATTACCTGCCGTTTCGGACTGCTGTTGAGTATAACCAAGTTTCATATATATAGTAGCTGCTGCTGATGCCAATTCTGCAAACTCCTCAGCATCATGTAACCAATATATTTGTGCTTGTAATTCCCCTAGTGTGGCTGCTAAAGTCTCATTCATATTCAATTTAACTTTTCCTATAAGGCAATCTGGTAGTGATGCGTTCAGGGTTTCCTCTAAGAAAATGAATTGGGCGATCGCTGAAACGATAATGCGTTTTTTACTCTTTGAGATTAGCGGATGCTCCCCTTGTAGTAAGCTAAAGCTAATATTCCAAGGGTGATGCAACGGGAGCTTGATGATAACGATGAAGACCATTCAGTGTAGGGTTTGTGAACTGTGTTGAGGATTGAAAGCCGATGTGCGCCTAATTCCCCAGTGACCATTGTATAGCGGTCATCTTGCTTCATTTTTATCCCCAAAATGTCATTTGGAGTAATTGTAAAGCAATCACTTCTAGCATCATCAGGCGATCGCCTGATCGCGGAAATAACTGTTGAAGTGCGCCGTTCTTAGAGGATGCATGGCGATCGCTCCCCCTTACAACCCTCAAACCCTGCTAAAATCCCTGTATCAAATATACCAACTACCATGTCTGGCAAAGGATTTGGTCAAGGTAAACCCACAAAAATAGTACAAAAAGCATCCTGCAATTATTGCTAGTAGGGACTCGGAGCAGGTTCTCCCACACTGTTAGTCCAGATGTCGTCTGGCAGCGATCGATCGCGGTGACATACCCGATCAAGGTCAGGATACGTGATTGTGTCTACTGCCGCTCGGTTGCCGACTACTAGGCATCGCGTTGCCTTGGCGCTGCGATTCTCAAGGAAGTGACCTACCGCCACTCCTGCTTGAAAAGTTGCAGCGTCGCCAGGACGTAATACAGTCTTTGTGTCTCCTTCAATGAGCGTGATCTCGCCTTCGAGGACATAGACCATTTCATCCTCAGCACTATGCCAATGCTTGATAGATGAACGAGAGCCAGGTTGCAGAACTTCGATGAACGCGCCAAACAGGGTAAGCCCTCCTGCTTCGCTGATCCAGAGGGTGCGATTTGGCTCGTGCGCGGTGTGAGAAGGGCTCTCCTCTACGACGAAACGATCAGGAGTGATAACAGTCATACTGACACCTTTAGGAATTCTGGGGCATATATCTATTCCATAAAGTTTGGCAGATAAAACCGTAGTTTATCAACTTTCCTCTCGGAATAAGACTAGACAATCATGAACTTAAAACTTATTAAAGCCGACAAGCGTAATCCTTACTATGACTTGTTAGAAATCATAGTAAGGATTAAAGGGAAGATCCGTAGAGCCATAATCGATATCCATTTTGTGGAATTCTGAGGTAATTTGGCTTCTGTGGTGGGTTTGGTGATTAAACATTTGCAGGTAATAAAAGGATCTAGGAATTTTTCTATTTCTATTTAATCTCTCACTCCATAATTCAAAAACTTCATCAAGCCAATCTTGGGAACATTCTTGTGATTCACTCAACAGTCTGGAATCAAATTCAACACGCGCTATTTTCAGTTCATCATATCCAGGATATAGAATAAATTTAGGGTCGAATGCAGGTAAAGACTTTGTATGAATTAAGGTATGAATAGTTTGATCTACATTTTGAATGTGGTTAAGAGTCTTGAATATAGAACCAAAAAACATTCCTCTCTCAACATAAATCTCTTGAGCAGTGAGTTGGTCACAGATTGCAATTAGATTGCTATTCTGCCATCTATTATATGAAGCCATTGTTTCGAGATATTTTGCTGTAATCATATCGTTTAGGCTACTTAGCTATGATTTATCGCTGATTTGAGAAATGTTGGGATTGAAAATTTATTTGCAGTAAACGCACTTCACAAAATATATACTATATATTTCGTTACAAAGTACCAAGAAGATAATACAATATTTTTAAAAATAAGATAGTGTTGGTTTGCAGCACCTGAAGCAGGGCGGTCACATCAGAATCAATAGGGGTGCTTTATTTTAATAAGCTCAAATACAATCGCATTAAGCTATAGTTATTGATAGCAGCTAAGGCGTTAGCCTAGCCTGTCGTAGGCATTGCTTTAAGGCTTGAAAAATAAATCAAACGAGAAATACTGACTTTTTCTTTGGTTTTTATGATTGGCCGTGAGCAAGAGTAATTTAGATGCGTTTGCTCTGGGGGATAAGCCAGTGACCGAGTTCGCAAACAAGATAGCTATTGTCACTGGTGCAGCTAAAGGTCTTGGTGAAGCCATTGCCGTCAACCTGTACGAAAACGGTGCGCGGGTCGTTCTGGCAGACATCAATGCCGAAGGAGCGCAGGAAGTAGCTAGGCGGTTGGATTCATCTGGCAAGCGGACACACGTTATTGAAACTGATGTGTCTGACCATTGGGCTGTGGAGGCAATGGTAGCCGAAACGGTGGAGCGATTTGGTGGGTTGAACCTAGCAGTCAATAATGCTGGCTTTACCGGGCCGCATGGGATTAGTACTGCCGATTATGAGATTGAATGGTGGCATCGTGTGATTGCGACTAATCTTAACGGCATTTTCTTTGGACTGAAATACGAAATTCCAGCAATGATCCAAAGTGGTGGCGGGGCAATTGTGAATATGTCATCTGCCGCGGGTGCGGTCGCAGTGGCGGGTATTGCTCCCTATGTCACTGCCAAGCACGGGATTATCGGTCTGACAAAGGCGGCAGCATTGGAATATGCAAACCAGGGCATCCGGGTGACTGCAATCGGCCCAGGTTATGTTGATACACCCCAGATGCAAGAGTTGCCAGAGTCAGCGCGAAAGCAGATGGCTGACTTGCACCCTTTAGGTCGCCTTGCACGAACTGAGGAAGTCGCAAACATGGTTAGCTTCCTATTGTCCGAGCAAGCCTCTTTTGTCACTGGCAGCTTCCACCTGATGGATGGTGGTTACACTGCTGTGTGACTACTAATCAATCGACTTGCGTGCGATCGCAATACATAATTTTTTCTTCTGCGATCTATTTCTCTAACTGCCTATTTTTAGCCAACCAAACACTTGAGAAATTGTAACTTTGACCAGACCTTGCTAGCCAAAGGATATAGTGGCTGCTGATAGAGCGCTGATGAAAGAAAATCTGGGAAATAGAGCAAGAATGCAGTAGTAACCGCGCATTATCAATTTTTGTATGTCGCTAGATTTTTACTCCTTTTTCCCTTTGCTAATAAGAGCTATTAATGCTAAATTTCCGTTACTGGCAATACTTCAGGGTGATTTATGAACAAAGGTGAACTAGTGGATGCTGTAGCAGCAAAGACCAACATCACAAAAAAGCAAGCCGATGAAGTCATCAGTGCTTTTTTGTCAGTTGTTACCGAGGCTGTAGCTAATGGTGAAAAGGTAACGCTCATTGGTTTTGGGTCATTCGAGCGACGCGATCGCTCAGAACGCGAAGGGCGTAATCCGAAAACCAATGAGCCAATGACAATTCCGGCGACCAAAGTCCCTGCATTCTCTGCTGGGAAACAGTTTAAAGAAAAAGTAGCGCCATAGATGAATTGCTTTACCACTGGCTATCCAATCCGATGCAAAGCCACAATCGATTAATTCAAGTATCGAATCGACTATGAAACTTTGACTGCTTCTTAGGGAGTAACGTTACTACAATTCTGGTATTACTCCCGTACCAACAAATCTGTTTCTGTTAAAATCGCGTCTTCCAGCACGTAAATTTTGAGGCAGTGCCATGTGTGCAAAGGGATTTGGACAACCCCAACCCACTAAAATCGATAAACTTATTGAATCTGCGGTGCGTTATTGCCACAAGCGACACCCAGAAGACCTAGACAGCATCTTTGATAATCTACCTGTCAACCTCAACCAACGAGTAGTAACGGGGATTTTGGCAGCATTGCAGAAAGATATTGACACTTTGAGTTGGTTTTGCGGCTATATGGCATCAGAAATCAACCGCAGTGAGGACAACCAAAAGCCTCATCATCCCATCGCCGAACTTAGCAAAACTCTGATTACATCGGGGATGGAACCGTTTACTGATTTTATGCCTTATCCTGGTTGCCGCCTCGTCATACTCAATTCGGAAAAATTTGAATCATTACCAGAGTCAGTTCAAACCATAGTGCAGCAAGCTTTTGATATTAGAGAAAGTAGTGGGACAGAGGCACAAAGGATAAATGATGCGTTGCTGCAAGAGTTGATGGTTCAGGAGTAAAAAATTGGAATGTGAAAGAGTACCTGCACGCCAACTCTTGAAGACGCTTTGCTCCCGCAATATCCACGTTCGCGGAGCGTGCCGTAGGCAAGTGGTACGGTATAAAGCATGAGTGAGCCACTCTACCCAAAAGGCTTCCCCCATCGTTCTCCATTATCTTTGATTAAATGGCGACACCGAATAGCCCGCCGCAGGCATCGCCAATTCCAAATTAAACTCAATTCCAACTCCTGCCGTGCGATCGCTGTGTTGATTTTGGGCATTTTAAAATAGCGTTTCCTAAATACAGCTATGTTTAGAGGATTTGGTCGTAGTAAGAAAAAACCAGTTCTTGAGGAAAATGAACTGACTACAGGTATTGTGCAGCATCCTATTACAAAACTTTGGCAGACTTGGATTTCATTTACCGGCCACGATATTCAGTGCATTACTGCACATAATCAGCGCGAGGATGCTAATAAAATAGCTAAACAGATGGCTTCGGCTTGGAGTGAAGGGAAATATAAAACTGGGGAAGAGGTGACAGCTTTTATCCAATCACTGCCTACTGATGCTGTCATAGATCCATTGCCCCAAAATATTGTGATGCAATTAAGTCAGCAGGCATTAAGCGCAAGGAAGTAAAAAAGTACGAATATCTTAAATTGAGTCATCCATCCAACCGCATTCACAATCCCAATGCACTCTTGAGGTGTAGTCTCGGTCAAAGGATGCACTGCACTGGGGACACTTACCAGTAAACATCGGATGCCAATCAAGTAACTCCAGTTTTTGCTGTTGTGTCCACCGCTGTTGTGGTTGCACAATTAACTCGCCATTATAATAAGTTGCGCCTTCTGGTTGCCATAACTCCTCCGGTTCAAGGTTAGGGTCTTCTCGAAAGTCCAAGCAGCTCTCGCCGTCTACCCCATCAAGATGGACAGCACAGACGAGGTAAGGGTTATGGGCATACAGGAGACAGCGATCACATATCAAAATTTTTGGCATAGTACCAGTGTACTTCCTGATCCAAGCGATGGTTCCAGGCGGGTAATTTTTTCGCTTGAGTTTGATTAAGGGCAAGGATATCAATGTAGATAGCAATCACTGACTTCTAATTGGGAACCATAAAATTAGAGTCATTTTTAATACTGATGTTTTCTAACTTTAGCTTTGTTGCAATTAGCATTCTATTTCTAGCTCAAACGGCGTTACCTGTTGTTGCTAATAATCTTAGTGCCACAGTTGTAAGCGTAGGTGACGGTGACACCATACGGGTGAAAACTGGTAACAAAACTGTGACTGTTCGCCTCGCTTGCATTGATTCACCAGAAATGAAACAGAATCCTTGGGGTCAACAATCATCAGCAAGACTTAAACAATTGCTCCCAGTAGGACAAGCAATCACCATACGCGCTGTAGAAACTGACAAATACAAGCGCTTGGTTGCAGAGGTGTTTGTTGGTAATCGCAGTGTCAACGTGAGTATGGTGCAAGAAGGACAGGCTGTGGTCTATCGCCAGTATCTCAAAGGCTGTCCAGAGTCACAAGATAGTTTGTTGCAAGGTGAAAACACCGCTAAACAACAGCGTTTAGCTTTTTGGAGTCAGGCTAATCCTCTGTAATGCCTTGGGACTTCCGCCACAGAACTACCCAAAAGACAACTTCACAGGCGATTCAACCGCAGCAACAGAATAACTGCGATCCCTCTTACCCAGATTTTTGCATTCCAAAGAATTCACCAGACTTAAATTGCCGAGATATTAGCCAACGAAGGTTTAAAGTGCTGCCACCCGATCCTCATGGGTTTGACCGAGATGGTGATGGGATTGGGTGCGAAAAATAACTACGACGAAACACAGCTTTCAGCTAGGCAGTAAAAATGTTTCATTAAAATCAAGATTGTTCAATTGACTCCGAACCTTTAAAGATTGTTGGAATGGGCATCACCATCAACATTATTAAGTTAGAAACCCAAAACAAGACAACAACGCCAAAACCCACTAATGTCAAATAGGAAAATGTTAATTGTGTGAATCCATCTAGCAGCTGCCACAACCGAAAGGCTGTGTATAAAAAGCCAATAGGTACAACAATACTTGGCACTAGGGAGCGACTAAAAATACGTTCAGATATGAGTTGTACGGTGACTATCAACAGGTAACTTCCCCAAAATACCCATGCAGATGGTTGTTTCCAAGCCAGAGCTAACAAGCACATCGGTAACAAAACTCCAGCAACCAAAGCTAATTTGACCCACCATTGCAGAAATTGCCATTGCTGCTGGTTATACCCAATTTCTGCCGTAAAGGGTAAACGTCGAGCTTTCACACCAAAACCATAGCCAAGAGATAGCAGGGTTATAATCAGAATAAAGAGCGTAAGAATCAATCCATTATTAACTGTCATCTGCTCGAAAATACCAATTTTCATACTCTTAGTTTAATCTGGCTTTAACAGCCTCGCTCCACCTTGGCTGCCAATAACAATATTTCGCCTTTTACTTTTAAATACTCAGTGTGCAATGTGTTGATTCAAGCTAGTCGAAGGTTGAAGTCGAACTCCTCTCTCTTTTGCTCTATTCTTCGTAGTTCATCGCTTCCACAATTGATGTTCTCTTTTATTGGCGAAAGCGGTGCTGATATAGGCAATTGAAGTGATGAGTGGTGTATGTATTGGGAGACTGTCTTACTTTCCAGACATACTGTAAGTAATAAATTTACAAGTTCGTAATCTTATTGAGCCTCTTAAAGGCTAACCAGTAGGTTGCTCAATTAGTCACAAATTTATTAGATATTGTACTAAGAAGCTCATCTATCATTGAGCTAGTACTCAAAAATAGTCACTCATTTTCGGAATTATTAATACTGCTTATACCTAGTTTTTAATCAAAAACTATTAATCAACAATTTTTGTAGCAGCAAATGTCAAAGGCTAAGAATTCCTTAACGCTGCGTCAGCCCAAAATTGTCCCAATTAATATTAGTAATATGCAAGAGAATACATTTATTTTGTAGTACAAAAAATCGAGATAACCTTTGATGAACAACTCATTAGCGAAAAATGATACGAACATTTTAGTAATTGGAGCAGGAGTCAGTGGTCTAACAACTGCTATATGCCTAAGAGAGGCGGGTTTTAATGTTGTGATTGTTGCAGATCGTTTTGCTCCAGATTTAACCTCTATTGTGGCAGGTGCATTATGGGAATGGCCTCCAGCAGTCTGTGGTCGTCATGGATCTCCGAGATCGCTGGAACGCTCTAAAGACTGGTGTATGACTACCTATAATAAATTCAAGAAAATACACACAGAGTTTGGTTCCGAAAAAACAGGAATTTATTTGAGGGATGGGTATTTCTATTTTAAGGATGTTTTGGAAAATCGACCTGCTGATCTAAACAAAATGAATGAGTTGAAGGATAAAGTTGATGGATTTGAAAGAGGTTTACATATTGTCAAAAAAACGATTGATTTGAATTTTCAAGGAGGTATCAAAGATGCTTATAAACACATGGCACCGATGACAAATACCGATGTTTACATGAATTGGCTACTTCAATATGTAAAGGATATTGGATGTGAGATTCTCCAGGAGAAAATCACTGTCAATGTAGTTCAAAACGAACAGGAACTACTTAGCCGTTTTAATGCAAGGGCAATTGTTAATTGTGCTGGGCTAGGTTCAATAGCAACTACAGGGGATAGTTCCATGTATCCCGTGAGGGGCGCACTTGTCAGGGTTAAAAATCTAGGGGAAGTTGTGAAGGATGCTCATTGCATTTCCCATGAAGAATCTTCTTTAAATGAGCAAGACATCATTTTTATAGTTCCTAGAGGGGATGATTTGGTGGTCTTAGGAGGATTAACACAGCAAGACCAATGGGGTACAGACTTATCTCTTGAGGTTCCAATTATTCGACAGATGTATGATGGTTGTTTAGAGTTTCTACCGGAATTAAAAGAACTCCCCCTAGATGATCAGGAGCCTGTTAGGACTGGTTTACGACCATTAACATCGGAAAATGTTTGTGTGGAAAGAGTTTTAAACACACACATATTTTATAATTATGGACATGGAGGGTCAGGTGTAACGTTGTCATGGGGATGTTCACAAGAAATTGTCCACTTAGTACAACAAATGCTCGGCGAATCGGCAAATCCAGTTGCTTTACATAGTAGTAAGATAGATAGCAATAAGCAGACTGTCTTTATGCTACATGATATGTTTCTGAGCAAAACTGATTTTAGACATATCTGCTCAGAGAATAGAAATCTAGTTTTACTCTGTAGTAGGCGAGGACTCAGTGAGGTTGTACCCTCCCAGTATCAATACTTGGATATTGTGCAGATTGTAGAACCTTATAATTTACAAAATCTGCTCCAAACCTATCAACAGATTAAGGCTGACTATAAACTATTAGATGATAACTGCCGGATTGTCACCAACGATGAGTATTCAGTACTGTTAGCTGCACAGTTGCGTGAAGCTCTAAATCTGCCAGGCGATCGCCCAAAGATGATCCAGCAGTTTACTGATAAGAGTTACCTCAAATCTGCCCTCAAAAATTCCCTGATTCGGATGCCTAAGTATCTGATTTTTGCTCAAGACCAATACCGTAAAGAGCCAGTTTCATACTTAAAGTTTGTTCTAGAAGAACTAGGTAATCACATTTTGATCAAACCAGTTATCAGAGTCGGAAGTGAAAAAAGCAGAATCATCTATACTGTTGATGATTTGAAAGCTTGGTGTGAAAGCAATGTAGATTCAAATTCCGAATTTGAGATGAATGAATTCATTATAGGTCAGTTATACAATACAAGTATTGTTATAAAAAACGGTCAGCCTTGTTATTTCGCTGCTTGCAAGCAGTATCGACCTAATGATGAGTTTATTTCTGGTCATCAAATCGGCAATATTATTGTTAGAGAAGAAGAACCAGAATTTCAGAAACTCTGGCAATTTTCAAGTGATGTGTTAGAAAGTTTAGAACACGATTACCCTAAAAATGGTGTACTAAATATTGATTTATTACTACCTTCTATAAGCGAAGAAGCAATCCTAATGGGAGTAGCTGCACGTCCCCCGGAAGCGCTTGTATCAAGAATGTTTTACATATATCAGGGGCTACGTCTAAACGAGTTACATCTCCAATTACAGATTGGTGATTCGCCTGATATCCTTCTCAAGGATAGAAATGAGTGGAAGTACAGTGCTTCCTCGATTCATCCAAAGCAGAATGGTGTTGTTACAGAAATTGAGAAGCCAGTTCTTGAAAGTGATGTGGAAATTTATTGGCAGATTTATTTGGGAGAAAGACTGGAAAAATCACAAAGTATGAGGGATATTGCCATTGCTATTGTTTTGAGCCATCATGACTTTTCAACCCTTCAAGAGGAATATCAGGTAGCCAATTCTAGCAATTTCTACAATACTAAGAAAGATTGCTAACAGTTGCAGGTAGATTCATTTGTTTTTTCCTTGCGTTACTGTTGGTTGTACCTACCTTAAACCTCTTGTCCTTTGTATAAATCTTTCTGTCGGTAGAGATTAGGGTAGCAATATCAACTTTCAAGCCCTTCCACAATTACTGCTGGTGAGAGCCATTCTTAAACCTTGCCTGGATTCTCAAAGCTAGTTAAGTAGTTTTAGATTTCGGTTTCTTATCTCTACGGCAATGAATCTTTGTGAGTTTCACTTGACCTTGAGGAAATTAACCGTAAGAGTCTTTGAACAGCTGTTGTGTTTCTCCAGTTGACCAAACAATTCGCAATTCGCAATTCGCAGTTAAATACGAGAAATCGTTTAATTGCTTAATTGTTAATTACTGGGTTTCAAGCCCCCACTGATTTTAATTGCGAATTGCGAATTCACAATTGCGAATTGGGTTGACGCAGGCTGAAATAATCGCATTGCTAATGGGCAAGCGATCGCTTTCACCTTTGCTTGGTGTAGCCTTATGGTTGACACCAGTATATTAGTAATATTATCATGTCAACTGGCGAGCGCAGTGAAAATAAAATTAAAGTAAAAATGAATATCACAGTAGATGTAACACCCATCGCTGCGTTTAGGTGGAATGAAGAAAATGCCCAAAAACTCAGGGAGCTTAGAGAGAAAGCTGGATATAGTAGACAAAAGCTATCTGATGCTGTGGGAGTTTCTGTGGCTTATATTCAGCAGCTAGAGACTCCTCACGTCTTTATTAACAAACCAAAAAAACCAACTCAGATGACTGTTAGTACAGAAATTCTAGAGAAACTTTGTGCTGCTTTAGATGGGGATATCACTTCACTTATTTGGAACATAGATTACAACAGCTAAGAGGAATATATACTACGCTCACCAGTAAAAAATACTTGACAATCACTGGTGAGCGTAGTAGTATAGTAATCATAAGAGAGGAGACGAGCGCGATGCCTCTTTTGAAAAACAAAGAAGCGCTCAAAATTCAACCCTTACAAATCGAGTTAACGATACGAAACCACAATAACCAGCCGCCACCGGGACTAGCAGCCGGAAGCTTTAAACTTGTATTGCTCAAGCCACCGGAGATGATTCCGATGACCAACCAAGTCTAAAAACTGGTTGTAAAAAACTTCAATCTTTGCAGAACAAAGGCGATTGTGAACTCTTCAATCGCCTTTTCAATTGTTACCACGCGGCTGTACAGAGGACACGGTAACATCCCAATATCTTCTCTACAGCTTAGTGCTGTCTGGTGTTTTGACATCATCTGATACGCTTTGCCTTTAAATTACTTTATGAGGCTGCGCCAATAAGAGAGTGAGCGTTGTGCAAGCACAACGTTGTTCATGTAAATCAAAAGGCGATCGTTCTGTCTGCAAAACTACGCGATCGCCTTTCTATCCATAAGGAATCTTAAAATTATGCCACAAACAATAACAACTGTAACCTCTTGCGTTAAACCAGTTGAAGAACTGAGATCAGTAGAGATTTCGTTTGAAGATTACGAATTCTATACAGGTCAAAAACTCGTAGCTAGGATTACCCACGACGATGACCTAACGCAACCTTGGATAGTAATGGTCAATGGTGAGGAGATCTATCGCGCGAACACTTTTAAAAGATGCCACAGCTATATGACATGGCATTACCAGCGCGGAACACTGCCCATACAAGAAGAAGAAACCCCAGTCGCTACAACGGGGAATGAAATCATGGTACAGATTGCTGATGAATGCGAAAAGTACGGGTTTGAAATCCTAAACGATGGTATCTACGACCACGATCAAAAGCTTGGCGAAGTAGGCTGTACTAAAAGCAGATGGTGGGTTATTCGGGCAACTTCAGTGCATCAACATAAAATTCCGTGTGATTCTGCATTTGATGCGGTATGGGTATTGTCGATGGTAGAACTGACGCAACTATCTTGTAAGGAACTGGTGATGTTGCTCTCTCACGACTCAAATGATCCCCTTGATTGCGTTGGGTTCACAGACTTCGAGTTTGCGTCGGGGGTTAGTTGGGAGTTAGCGGTGTAAGTGAAATGGTGGGTTTTCATACCCACCATGCAACCATAATCAATCCTTGTAAAATAAAACACAGTTCGCCTTTAAAACATGAGTAGCAAGCCTTACGATCAGTTTTCTAAGGAATTATTAGAGGAGTTGTTGTCTCCTTTAGGTAGAGTAGAAGTTAACAAACAAGTCACTGATGAAACCAGATTTGTTGACGTTTTGTTTACAAGCGCAGCAACTGCCCAAGCTCAAAATCTTGGATTGTTGGGCAGAATCGCTGTATTAAATACGGCACTCTTGGAACCATTCCGCAATCAACCCAGTAGGTCAGAGATACGCAACTGTTTTCTGAAACTGTTCACCGTGATTGCAGACTCACAACGTAAAGCCAAGCGAGAGAAAACCAGCTTACCAGAAGATAGTTTAGCTCGTTTGTGGATTATATCGCCCAGTGCTTCAGCCTCTCTGTTGGAGGATTTAGAGGTTAAACTAGATTTAGAAAAGTGGAGCAGGGGAGTTTACTTTTTCCAGAAGTGTTTTAGAGCAGCAATAGTAGCGGTTAACGAGTTACCAGTAACAGAAGAAACATTATGGCTGAGGATTTTGGGTAGAGGCGAAACGCAACGTACTGCCATTGATGAATTGCTGGCACTACCCGAAAGCAACCAATTAAGACAGAATACTCTCAAACTGATTACTAATTTGCGGGTCATTATAGTTCAACAGCAAGAAACTTTAACAGAAGATGAGCAGGAATTAATCATGAATTTGTCGCAAGCTTACCAGCAGTGGGAAGAAACTACTAAACAGCAAGGAGTGCAACAAGAACGCCGTCAAGTTGTAGAAAACTTGTTGAGATTCCGGTTTGGTTCTGTGGATGAAGAACTTTCAAAAATAGTCGATAGTTTGTTGCAGTTAACACCAGAAGAATTTACTCCCCTATGTCTTCAGTTATCTCGTGAAGATTTGCTGGCAAGATTTAATTCACATCAATAATCTGTACAGGGCAAAGAATTAGTAATAAAAAGCGCTTTTGTGAAATCAAGAGCGCTGTTTTATTGGCTCTACGCTTCATATATCACAATTAAACGGCTGCGCCAATGCAAAAGTGAAAATGCTTTTGGTACAAACAAATGAACCCTCACGAAAATTCCGAATTACTTGCTGCCTTAATGCGTCAAGAGGAACTACTCAAGCAGTTAGTCGCAGCAATTAATAAACCGAAACTGGGATTGCACTCTGATGCTGGCAGTTGCAAAATCTACTGCAATCGTCAGCACGGAGGACTATGGTACACACTAAATGGTGAACCAAGTGATGTCCCTCAAACTGCCTTAACTGGATATCTTAAAGAACTGCGATTTGAGAATACAGAACGCCGTAAAAAAGAAACCTGCAAGTTGCTAATAACTATGCAAGCAGACCGGACGTATATTTTAGAATCAGGCTACGATACCCATTTTTCAAAGTGCATACTTGCGGCGATCGCAACTTTGACCCCAGAACAATTGTATTCTCCCATCACACTACAGCCTACTCCGGGGACGACAGATGAAAACGTGTTGTTCTGTCGGGTATGGATAGGTAGTGAGTTAGTCATGGCATCTTACAACGAGCAAACAGAGTGGCGAGAGGTCAGTAAACAAGCTTTAGCTGTAACGAAAGCGGCGAATGAGATGGCGTTTTAACTCGTTGTAAACAGAGCTTGGGCAACTGTAATTAGAAGTTACTCAAACTTTGTCTACAGCTAATGAAGAAGGGCAATGGGAAAAGGGAAAGGGGTAAAGGTAAAAATCTTGCTTTTCTAAGGATGATTTAATTCATAAATCCCTTTCCCTTTCCCCTTTAACCTTTTCCCCTCTTTTTGCTGTCTACTTATTCACCAATCAAAAGAAATGACAATAACAATCGTTCACCCCAGTATCGAAAACTTACAACAGTTTTCTGACTCGTTCAATATTGAGAAATTATTGCAATCTGAGGGAGTTCTGCCGTGGCTTTTAGCAAGTCAATGACCCGCCGCTAAATCTTTGCAGATTCTAGCGAGGGCTTGGAAACAAGCCTACATTGACCAGCCCACCTAGAGGTAAACGATATTGTGGTCACGACACCCCAAGATGCGTGCCAGTTCTGGGCAACTGTCGCTCAAAATTAAACAGCTTGGACGGGAACCAAGCAGTGTTTTGAGCCGAACAAGCCATGATATCCGGGCGAGGCAAACTTAACTACCGAAAGGTAAGAGGCAACAGTAATGTACGTTTTCGTTTTGGATAAAAACAAGCAACCACTCAACCCATGCCATCCAGCACGGGCAAGGGAATTACTAAAACATAGGAGGGCAGCAGTTCATAAAAGATATCCTTTCACAATCATCATCACAGACCGAGAATTACAGCAGTCTGTCACACATCCTTATCGGGTAAAAATTGACCCAGGTAGCTGCATTACAGGAATGACTGTACTGCAAGAGAATACTGCTAGATGCGTGTTTGCTTGTGAGATAACCCATTGCGGATTTCAAATCAGGCAATCACTTCTATCAAGAAGGCAGTTAAGATGTTCACGACGATCGCGTAAAACACGTTACCGTCAACCCAGGTTTCTCAATAGAACTCGTCGTCAGGGTTGGCTACCACCATCATTGCAATCTCGAATTGAGAATGTTTTAACTTGGGTTAATAGATTACGTCGTATTTGTCCGATAACTGCTATTTCTCAGGAGTTGGTCAAATTTGACTTACAAAAATTAGACCAACCAGAAATCCAAGGCGTTGATTATCAACGTGGTGAGTTATTTGGGTTTGAAGTTAAGCAGTATCTTTTACTAAAGTGGCAACATCAATGTGCATACTGTGGAATTAAAGATATACCGTTACAGGTTGAACATATTGTTGCTAAATCCTGTGGTGGTACTAATCGCGTTAGCAATCTGACATTGGCTTGCCAAAAATGTAATCAAGCTAAAGGTAATCAACCAATTGATAAGTTTCTCAAGAAAAAACCAGAATTGCTAAACCGCATTTTAGCTCAAGCTAAAAAACCATTAGTTGATGCTACTGCGGTCAATGCAACTCGTTGGGAGTTGTACCGCTCTTTACAACAAACTGGACTGCCAGTAGAAGTTGGTAGCGGCGGACGAACCAAGTGGAATCGAGCCAATCGAGGAATTGATAAGTCTCACTGGGCTGATTCTCTATGTGTAGGAGCTAGTACACCAGAGAAACTAATCATCAAAAACATCAAGCCTTTGTTAATTAGTGCTAAAGGTCACGGCACTCGTCAACGCTGTCGTCCAGATAAGTTTGGTTTTCCTAAAGCTCATGCACCTTCATCTAAGTATTTCCAGGGCTTTACTACTGGTGATATTGTCAAAGCTCATATTCCCACTGGTAAATTTGCCGGAATTTATACAGGCAGAATTTCAATTAGGTTTCGCCCTAGTTTTGCTCTGCACACTTTGGAACAAAAGTTTGATGTTCATCCTAAATATCTGAAAACCATACACAAAGCTGACGGCTATGAATACAAATAATGATGTCCTAAAGGACAATTCTAATATTGGCAGAAATTCCTCTCCCGCTAAACTTGATAGCTGTATCGGGAGTCCCCTTTCCGCATTTAAGATGGAATTAAATTTGATCAAAGTTTACGACCCAACGCTGTTAAGCTCCTCAAAAGTTTACCAAATCAACGGTACACTTTCCCGATATTTAGGTGATGAAGGTACTATACAACATCCACAGTATTTATTTGCACCTCTGCCAAATCAAAGGAAAAAAGCCAGCTTTCGGCTAAACCGAAACAAACTCATGACTCGTTGTTATGAGGTCGAAGGCATGGTTTATCAAAAGCCTGCGGTACAGGATAATTCACAGCAACTTCAGCTATTTTAAGCCATGTCCATACATAAACCACCAGTCATTAAAAGACATATTAGGCTACAAAATAGCTCTACGAAAGTAATCTATAGGGCTACTAAAGACATTCAAATAGTCACAAAGAAAGCTTCGCTTAATTGAAATTGAAAAATAATGATTGAGGTGAATAATCATGGTACAAGCAATCGACAACCCTATCGCTACAAATTTCCTAACTGATGCAGTAGTCGAGCGCCACAATTTCTCACAATTAAATAAAACCCGTATTCGCTTCCGTATTCAGTTGAAAAAAAGTACAAAATCGGCTGCTCCTAAATGGGCAGATGTACTACAAGCTGAAGTTTCTGAAATTGAATCAGACCTTGTTAAAGTTACTAATTCCGAAGTTGGTTTGCGGGGTATCAAGGTATTTAAGAAATTGGATGAAGCTGCTGCCCAATTGAGGCAAGAGATTGCTTCAGTTCAAGAGTGGATGTCTGCGGATACTGGCGATTGGATTTGTCCGATTGATTTGGCTCCACTTGTTTGGAGCCAACTACTTAATATTAGGGATAATATTGCCCCTGGTTTACGTAATCAATTAAAAGCTGATTATGAATCAGGACTCGAAGATTATCAAGAGCGGATTGATCAGTTCCTCTCACTTAACACTTGGGAATTAGCACAGGATAAGCAAGAGTCAGTCAAAGCCAACTTGTTAAGAGCATTCCCGACTCTGATCGATCTCGAAGACTATTTGCAAGTCATTATTGGTCGCCCGGTGATTATCCCGGCATTGTCCGAACAACTGAACCAGCAGCAAGCCGAATGTCTAGACCAGATTACCAAGTTCATTCAGCAGTATGACCAAAATCTGGAGCAAAGGCTACGGGAATCTGCTCTAGCTGGCGGTGAACAACTCGCCGCACAGTTGCTTGAAGAGTTGGCTGATTGGGAACCAGGGAGGAAACCCATACAGTTTAAAAGGAAAATGGAGCGTCATCTGATGAAGGTTCAAGTGCTACTAGCAAACGCTTCACCGGAGGCTGGCAGTAGCTTGGAGGCGATGATGGCGCACTTGGACTCTATCGTTAACGATCCAGCGATTGAGTCTAAAAATCTTGGTTCTGATACGCGCAGTCAATTGCAGCAAAAAATGCAAGAGATCCGCACCAAGTTGTTAGATGAACAGCGCAATCTGCAATCACTTGCGGCTGACGACGTGGGCTTATCGAAAGCTACCGTGATGTCGTTTAAGTTCCGGTAAAAAACAGTCTTGGGCGAAGGTGCATCGCTCAAGACTAAGTACCTTAAACGAAAAATGCAGCATATACATCTCAAAAAGAGTACCGCACTTCTTTCTACTATAGGAACAAAATTCTTATGTCACACTTCTCAACCGTTAAAACCAAGCTTGTTAACCGTGAATGTCTGGTACAAGCTTTACAAGATTTGAAACTGAATCCGCAAGTTCACGAAACAGCACAGCCACTAAAAGGATACTACGGTAGCTCCCAAGGTCAAAGCGCAGAAATCATTGTGTCTGGTCGCACAATTCAAGCCCGTGCAGATATAGGTTTCAAATGGAATCAGTCAAGCGGCGTGTACGAGGTAATACACGATAGTTATGAAACAGTTCCTAAGTTGGGACAAGACTTTTTCAGTAATAAACTAATGCTGGCTTATGGTAAGCATTTGGTTCGTGTCAAAGCTGCCGAGTTACAAGAAAAATTTGGTGAATGTGCGATCGCTGAATCAACTAACGGAAGTGTGCAAACTCTACGGCTGACTTTTGCTGGACATCAAGAAGTTCAACAATTTGCACGGAGATAAATATGGAACGTTCAATACTGATTCATTTCGACAGCGCTACAGGTGAAGTTCGCGTGGAAGCGGAGGGGTTCAAAGATTTGAGTTGTTTATCGGCTACACAACCGTTTGAGGAGGCACTTGGGGTTGTGAGCGAGAGCGATCGCACGTTTAAGGATGAAGCCCAAACCCAACAACTTCGGACAACTTCAACCCACTCTATTCGCTTACGGCAGTAAATCAGGAAAAGGGGAACCGCGACCTAACAATTCGCAATTCGCAATTGAAAATGCGAATTGTGAATTAATTGATTAATTGCTTAAAAGTAGGTACAAGCCCCTACCATACCGTAGGTTGGTGGTCTTCAATTAGTGGTGGGTGCAAGCCCCCACTAATTGTCTTAATTGCGAATTGCGAATTCATAATTGCGAATTGTTTTGACGATTGGGTTCCCCCAAGAAATTTTATGTACCTACCTAAAGAGTATCCTTTCATCCACATTTACGCCCAGCAAAAACCACGCCAGCCCGTGATCATCAAAGGGAATACTGAAGGTTTGTGTGTGCTGCTGAATGCCATAGTTACCGCAATTGCCTACCAAGAGAACAACGGTACATCGGAAGTTTTTGACGGCGATGCCGAAGTTTATGAAGTAGTCGTGAGACTTGTTAATACTCACGATGAATTAGCTCCATTACCATATCAAATTGAAAAACAATGAACCTCTCAAATCTTCTCTCCACACTAGATTCACAAATTCCCATCGCTGCGGTTGATGTCCTGTCCCCTGATGAGGCAACTATCATTCAGTGGTTGACTACAGAGGCATCTAACAAGCTTTCAAGTCCTGTGTTCTTCTGGAATCTGGGAGTATCAACCTTGGAGCAATGTTTAATCGCAGCAGATGGAGGATTGGTGTTTAAGCCAGTTGCAGAGTATAAGAAACCACAACACGCTGATCCATTACTATTTGTATTCGACTACATTGCTAACTTTAGTGGAAATGGTGTATTTATCCTCGGAGATATTCACCCCTTTATTGCTAAGAATTCACCCCAATTATCATGGGAGATTTTAAGCAAGGTAAAAAACCTTTACCACAGGTTAAAACCCACAGATAAACGCATTGTCTTGTTGGGTCAGAATATACAATTACACGAATCACTAGTCAGATTGATTCCTTATTGTGAAGTTCCTTTACCTAGTATTGATCAAATACTACTTCATATCAATTCTTATTTGCATGACCTACAACAGTCAGCTATTGAACAGGAATTGACTTTTACTATTACGCTAGAAAATGCTGAATTTGAAACTCTTTCTCGTGCAGCACTGGGTTTAACTTTAGAAGAAATTAGTGATTTTCTTCGATTAACAGTTAAAGAAAACTTAACTAATGATGGTGTCGTCGTTGACGCTGATTTCATCCCCAAAGCCGTCGAGTACAAAACTCGGTTACTCTCTCAAATGGGTATCGAGTTGGGTAAGCCAGCTACCATTCCTTTTGGCGGTTTGGATCTACTGCGCGAGTGGCTGACTCGGCGGCGGCGACTATTCACACAAGAGGCGCGAAGTCTTAGCTTACCCCAGCCAAAAGGTGTGTTGCTGGCTGGCCCACCGGGTACTGGGAAATCTCACTGTGCCAAAAACATCGCTAGCATACTTAATCTACCACTTCTACAACTCGACATTGCGTCCCTTCTAGGTTCACTTGTTGGCGAATCCGAAGGTAATGTTAAACGCGCTTTGAAAACTGCCGAGGCGATCGCACCTTGCGTCTTGTTTATAGATGAAGTAGAAAAAGCACTTTCAGGTCAGGGCGATACGAGCGGTGTTTCCCAACGCATTCTCGGTACTTTGCTTACGTTCATGGCTGAATGTACAAGCGGCGTATTTATAGTTGCGACCTGCAATGACCCATCAGCACTACCAAGTGAATTCAAGAGGAAGGGAAGGTTTGACGAATCTTTCTTTGTTGATCTTCCCACTGAACCAGAGCGTGTACAGATTCTGGGGATTCATCTACAACGCTTTGGCATTCACCTGGAATCGGAGTACCTCGAAGCGATCGCAGCTTCGACCGCGAAATTCTCCGGTGCTGAATTGGAGACGCTAGCATCTGAAGCTGCACTGCTGGCATTCGATGAGGGTAGACCGCAGCAGGTAACGCCTGCTGATCTGGAAACCTGTCGTCAAACCATCACCCCGCTTGCGATTCAGGACGCTGCGGCAGTCGAGCGGATGCAAGGTTGGGCATCTACTGCACGACGAGCTAGTAGTCCTGTGGTTGCAGCGAAAACTCAGTCTTTGCGTGCTGCTAAGTTTCGGAATCTGAACTGAGAAATAATCTTGGGGAAAGGGAAAAGGGTAAAGGGGAAAGGAATAAAGAAAACCCTCTTTCCCCCTTCCCCTTTTCCCCTTACCCTTCTTGAGGGCGATTGCCTCCCAGGGCAAACGCATCTTATTTACTAATAAAAACTAAGGGAGATTCCAAAATGACA
>NZ_JABXKQ010000061.1 GCF_017114945.1 Nostoc sp. JL34 | reverse complement strand
CGTCGAGAACGTCAAACCACCCTCTACTGGGGGCACGTCCAACTGCGATGGTCATCGGACTAAAATCCTCTTTTTTTACTAAAATTGCAAACGTTTATAAGGCAATACGGAGAGCCAGTGTAACCGACTGCCGTGAGGAATTAACGTTTTTTTGACAATCTTAACTGCTTTTAAGCAACTGAGATTCTGAGAGCTTGCCGACTTGTGAAGTCACTATTTCTCAGGGTTATGCCATTACACGTACCATCGGCTAGTAATCTAGCTTGTGGTAACTTAATGATTCTTAATTTATCACACTAGTAAGGGTTTTTGCCTGATAGACAGAAGCAAATCAGGTATGAAACACGAACCTTATAAATAATATGAATATCAGAATTTTTACAATTTGACACAACTTTTCTCAGAAATCTAAAAAAAATTAATGCAAATGAACGGATCTAGATAACTTATTCCTAAGAGGTCAAAAAGAGTCAGGGAGAGGGAAGCAGGAGAGAAAGGGAGCAAAGGGGCAGGGGAGAAAGGATTTTTATCAGCCATTGAGTAATTGAGTGATAAAGATAGTTAAGACACGCCCTAAGGGATTATATCGGTAGCAGGAATATGCAGGGGCGCAGTTGAGTTTTTATGAACGATGTTTGGTAAAATATGGGTGGTCACTTCGCCGCCACTGTCGTTGATACACCTCTAGAAAACCTATGTGAAACGTTGGACAAGGAGAAAGGAAGTTGGCACATCTTGACTAATACAAATAGCCTAAGTGGTTTGTCCTCTAGTGCAAATAAGCCAGCATCAGCCGGGACAGTAAAATTTGTAAGTACAGGGTAAAAAATTTATAGTCTAGGGCAGGGTATCCCTTGGACTTAAAACATAGCTCTCAGTGCCTCCTAAGCAATAGCCGAATTGGCACAGAAAGCCAGCACTCTATGCAATAAGCATTCAGTGTGCGAGTATGTCACAGCGAGTATCTCACGGGCAATGGTAGTTCAATGACGACATCAACAACGATTAACAAAGGCGATCGCCTCCTGCATCAAAATGTTCTCGGTTCTCGTCGGTTCAGTAACTACTGGTGGGCAACTATCGTTACCTTGGGAGCAAGCGGCTTTTTATTGGCTGGGATATCCAGTTATTTAAAAGTTAATTTACTCATAGTTTCCGATCCAACTCAACTGGTATTCATCCCCCAAGGATTGGTAATGGGGTTATATGGTACTGCTGGCCTGCTATTAGCCACATACCTGTGGCTAGTTATTTTATTGGATGTTGGAGGCGGTTACAACGAATTTAATCAGGAAACTGGCGCCATCAAAATCTTCCGCTGGGGGTTTCCTGGCAAAAACCGCCGAATTGAGATTGATAGCCGCATAGAAGATGTGCAATCTGTACTAATAGACGTAAAAGAAGGTCTTAACCCCCGTCGCGCCCTCTATCTACGCATTAAGGGACGGCGAGATATACCCTTAACACGGGTTGGACAACCGTTATCTTTAACAGAGTTGGAAACAGAAGGCGCAAAGTTAGCCCGCTTTTTGGGAGTATCACTGGAAGGATTGTAAAGGACTGGGGACTGGGTACTGGGGACTGGGTACTGGGGACTGGGTACTGGGGACTGGGTACTCAGTACTGGTAAAAATTTATTTGCCTGATATTTGCCCAATTCCTATATCCCTAATCCCCATTACCCCTTATCCCCAGAGGGGGCCCCACCATCCCCAATCCCTAATACCCCTCGAAACGATAAGATACTCTGGTTAAATCGGTAACAGGCAATGCGGTTAAAAATTTCACAATTTTTGCTTTCTCTTGTGCTTATCAATGCCTTGATGTTGGGAGGATGTTCAACACAGCAAGTCGCTTCTAATACGTCTTCTCCAACTTCGACAGCAACCTCGGCTACAAGCGAGGCAAGCACCAAGACAACTACTGAAGCAACATCTGTATCTCAAACTAGTAGTGAAACTATTCCTGGACTGGCAGATTTACCAAGACTCGAAGGCAAGGCTACTGTGGTAATCACGGTTAAAAATTCGCCGATTACTATTGAAGTAGATGGCACTGATGCCCCCATTACAGCTGGTAACTTCGTAGATTTAGTGCAAAAGGGTGTGTACGATGGTTTAGCTTTCCATCGAGTTGTGCGCGATCCCCAACCGTTTGTAGTTCAAGGGGGCGATCCTCAAAGCAAAGACCCGAAAGTTCCAGCAGATAGACTGGGAACAGGTAGCTATATTGACCCAAAAACGGGAAATGCTCGTTATATACCTTTAGAAGTTAAGGCAAAAGGTTCAGATACTCCGATTTACAATAAACCATTTGATGCTACTGCTCAAGCTGTCGTATTGCCCCATAAACAAGGTGCAGTGGCGATGGCGCGATCGCAATCACCAGATTCAGCTTCTGCTCAGTTTTACTTTGCTTTAGCTGATCTAGCCTTCTTAGATGGTAACTACGCCGTGTTTGGCAATGTCACTCAAGGCTTTGATGTAGTAAACAAAATTCAGCAAGGCGATCGCATTGACTCCGCTAAAGTTACCCAAGGTGCTGAAAATCTGAAAACGCCTGGAAAGTAGGAGAAATCAATTCAAAATTCAAAATTCAAAATGAAGAATTGAATGTTTGAATAGCGGAAGATTCTTTACTCCTAAAATTCAGATTGGTTAAGGTTTGTGTCACTGGTATTGGTTTAATTTCTGCCTTGGGTGGAAGCTTAGAGAATAGTTGGCGAAATTTAATCGCAGGTAAATCTGGAATTCGGTTACACCAACCATTTCCAGAACTTACACCACTTCCTCTAGGTTTGATTGCTCAACAACCATCTGAGTTGACAATGTTAACTCAGATGGTTGTTGCTTCTGCTTTACAAGATTCTGGGTTAGTTGCACCTTTAGCTGATTGTGCTGTAGTCATTGGATCGAGTCGCTCTTATCAAGCGTCTTGGGAAATGCTGGCGCGGCAAATGTACAACGCGAATCATTTTCCTGTATCCTCTTTTGGAAATTGGCTAGATACATTACCTCATATCAATGCGATCGCATCTGCAAGGCAAATCGGTGCATCGGGGATAGTTTTGGCACCGATGGCAGCTTGTGCTACTGGTATTTGGTCTATTGCCCAAGCAGCTTTACTCATCCAAACTGGGCAATGTCAACAAGCGATCGCAGGTGCAGTGGAAGCACCGATTACACCCTTAACTTTAGCTGGATTTCAGCAGATGGGTGCTTTGGCGAAAACTGGGGCTTATCCCTTTGATTTGCATCGGGAAGGCTTAGTGTTGGGTGAAGGCGCGGCTGTGTTTGTCTTAGAATCAGCAGAGTTGGCAAAACAGCGTCAAGCAAAAGTATATGGTGAAATTCTCGGTTTTGGCTTAACTAACGACGCATATCATAGTAATTCACCAGAACCAGAAGGAAAAAGTGCGATCGCAGCTATCAAACAATGTCTAGAACGTAGTTGTCTGACACCAAGCGATATTGATTACATTCATGCTCATGGTACAGCAACCCAGCTAAATGACCAGATGGAGAGTATGGTAATCCAGCGTTTGTTTCCTCAAGGTGTGGCAGTTAGTTCGACCAAGGGAAGCACAGGTCATACATTAGGAGCATCAGGAGCATTAGGCGTAGCTTTTTCTCTCATGGCATTGAAGCATCAAATATTACCGCCCTGTGTAGGATTGCAGCAGCCAGAATTTGATTTAGAAATCGTTACAGCAGCACGTCTAAGTAAAATTAGGCAGGTTTTATGTTTGAGTTTTGGCTTTGGTGGACAGAATGTAGCGATCGCGTTAGCTAAGTCCCCATAGTACTTTGTACCTAAATCACAATATAAAATATAAAACTGTAACAAAAACTACAAAATTCCTATTTTTCTTAAAAAAAGGATAAGCTAGTTACAGAATGATATCCGGTTCGTAAAGATACCGTGATTAGGAGAAAATTTTATGATTTCAAAATCACTACTACCGCTAGAACCTGCTTCTCCAGCGCATATATGCCCATTTGACCAAGCCTGTAGTTACTTAGAAGCGGCAGCTAAAGAATTAAATTTAAATCAAGGTTTGCTGGAAATTCTCAGCCACCCGCGTAAGGTTGTCACAGTTTCCATTCCCGTGAAACTAGATGACGGGGAAATACAGGTTCTCGCTGGACACCGGGTACAGCACTGCGATGTCTTAGGTCCCTACAAAGGTGGAATTCGTTATCATCCGGCTGTGACATTGCGCGAAGTATCGGCTTTGGCAATGCTGATGACCTGGAAATGTGCATTGTTGGGTATTCCTTATGGTGGTGGTAAGGGTGGCATTGCCATAGATCCAAAACGCTACAGTGTTGGCGAATTAGAGCGAATCAGCCGCCGTTATATCAGCGAGTTAATTAAAGATATTGGGCCTTCTGTAGATATTCCTGCGCCAGATATGGGGACTTCAGCCCGTGAGATGGCTTGGATGATGGATACTTACTCTGTGAATGTCGGTAATGCTGTACCAGGGGTTGTGACTGGGAAACCGCTTTCCATTGGTGGTTCATTGGGACGCGAAATGGCAACCGGACGTGGCGTGATGATTACTGTGCGTGAGGCGCTGGCAGATCAAGGTAAATCCTTGGCAGGAGTGCGAGTAGCAATTCAGGGTTTTGGTAATGTAGGTGGTGCTGCTGCTGAATTACTATATGAAGCAGGCGCGAAAATTATCGCTGTTTCAACAGGTGCTGGGGGAATATTTTCCGAAGTTGGTCTTGATATTCCCGCGTTGAAAATCTACGCTGCTGAAAACCGCAAGAGTATTGTAGGTTTCCCGCAATCTATACCAATTAGCAATGCAGATTTATTAGCTTTACCTTGCGATGTCTTAATACCAGCAGCCTTAGAAAACCAGATCACTGAAGAAAATGTGAATCAGGTGCAAGCGCAAATTGTCGCAGAAGCAGCTAATGGGCCACTTACTCTTGAGGCTAGCTTGTCTTTAGAGGAACGGGGTGTGATAGTACTACCAGACATCTTAGCGAATGCCGGCGGTGTGGTAGTCAGTTATTTGGAGTGGGTACAGGGTCTTTCCTACGTATTTTGGGATGAGGAGCGAGTTAACCGCGAAATGGAGCATTTGATGGTGCAAGCCTACCGCAAGGTGATTCAGCAGTCTAATAAGCGGCAAATTTCTTTAAGATTAGCAGCTTACACTTTAGGGGTGGGTAGAGTTTCCCAGGCCCTGACTGACAGAGGTCTTTATCCTTAAATTTTATACTTAGTCGCTCACGGGACAGAATAGAACATTATTGGCAGTAATTTCACTTTAACCGCAAGTGATTTGTCTGCCTTTTTTTGTTGGGCGATCGCTACAAAATCACTAATAATAAATGTCTTCGATATGACAATCATACACTTGGTGTAGTTGAAGATTCCCACAAATTTAGTGCAGCCTCACAAAGAAGTAGTGTAAGTCCTGAACAAAGCTAAGTTTTGCTTGTCTTTGATGTTACAACAGAAATGACAAGCAAGTACTTAGTATATATGGTAACAGACCTCCACCAACAGGGATTATTGCTTCTGCGTCAAGCACTGGATAATTCAACAGCCAACTTTCGCCCTGGACAATGGGAAGCTATTGAAGAGTTACTCCAGCAGCGATCGCGTTTACTCGTTGTTCAACGCACTGGCTGGGGAAAAAGTCTAGTTTATTTTTTAGCAACTCGCTTGCTACGAGATCGAGGTGCTGGTTTTACTCTTTTGATTTCGCCATTGCTAGCTTTGATGCGAAACCAAATTGCAGCAGCCCAACGCATTGGTGTAAAAGCCGAAACAATTAACTCCAGTAATACAGATAAATGGCCACTAATAGCAAGACAGTTGCTAGCAGGAGAAGTAGACGTTCTGCTTATTTCTCCCGAAAGACTAGGTAACGAAGATTTTCGAGAAAAAATTCTTTTACCAGTATCTCAACGCATAGGTTTATTTGTTGTTGACGAAGCTCATTGTATCTCTGATTGGGGACATGATTTTCGTCCTGACTATCGCCGGATTGTTAGAATTTTACAAGCACTTCCACAAAATATTCCTGTCTTGGCTACAACTGCTACAGCTAATAATCGAGTAGTCAATGATATTATTACTCAATTGGGTTCAAATCTGCGTGTTTCCAGAGGAAATTTAACCAGACAAAGTTTGCATTTGCAAAATATTTCTATCCCTAGCCCAGCAGCACGAATGGCATGGTTAGCTGAACAGATTCCTAACTTACCTGGAAGTGGTATTATCTACACATTAACTGTTAGAGATGCTGAACGAGTTGCCGATTGGCTAAAAACTCAAGGTATTAATGCTAAAGCATATCATAGTGATTTAGATAGTGCAATTCGTGTAGTATTAGAAGATGAGCTTTTGAATAATGAAATTAAAGCATTAGTAGCAACTACAGCATTAGGAATGGGTTTTGATAAACCAGATTTAGGCTTTGTAGTTCCTTATCAGCGTCCTGGCTCGGTTGTCCACTATTATCAGCAAGTAGGACGAGCAGGTAGAGCAGTAGAAAAAGCGTATGGAATTCTTCTGAGCGGTGATGAAGATGATGATATTACTAACTACTTTATTAATACGGCCTTCCCTCCAGAGGTGCATACACAACAGATTTTAAATGTACTTAGCGAAGCTGTAGACGGTTTTTCTGTTGCCCAATTAGAGCAGCAAATGAATCTTTCACGAGGACAAATTGAGAAAGTTTTAAAACTGCTATCAATGGAATTTCCCGCACCTATAACTAAGCAAGGCTCAAAATGGTATTTGACCCCATTTCCTTATCAAACTGACACTGAAAAAATGGATAAAATCACACAAATTCGTCGCCAAGAGCAAGCTCAAATGTTGGAATATATGCAAAACAAGCAATGCTTAATGACTTTTTTGGCGATAGAATTAGATGATCCAGATCCAAAATCTTGCGATAAATATTGGCAATATAGAACTGCTATCTATGGGAGGACTAGCAATAATAGGTTCTCGTGATGTTGATGACGAGATATTTAGCTACACACGAAGAGTTGCACAAAATATCGCTGTACAAAGAATGCAGGTGATTTCTGGTGGGGCGCGAGGCGTAGACCAAGCTGCAATGCTGGCTGTGTTGGATGCAGGAGGCACATCTGTCGGTGTACTAGCGGATAGTTTGACTAAGACAGTAGTGAACAGCAAGTATCGCTCTAGTATTAAAGAGGGTAGACTTACTTTGGTTTCTAGTTATGACCCCGAAGCTGGTTTCAATACTGGTAATGCGATGGGGCGAAACAAATATATTTATGCTTTAGCAGATTATGCCTTAGTAGTCAGTTCATCTTTTGGCAAAGGTGGTACTTGGGCGGGTGCAGTGGAAGCGCTTTCCCGACTCCAAGATATGCCAGTTTTTGTCCGGTTGGATGGGGCGATATCAGAAGGTAATCAGCAATTACACAATCAGGGTGCAAAACCTTTTCCTACTGAACCCTGGAATGATTCGTTGAGGGAACTTTTAGTAAAAGCGGCTTCTTCGATTGAACCAGTACAAACTGTAGAAAAAATACCTCAAGAAACTGTTTTGGATATTTACCCACAAGATATTTATCAAGCTGTTTTACCTATCATCCTGAATCATTTACAACAACAAAAAGATGCAAAATCTTTGGCAGAATGTTTGAATGTTAGACTATCTCAAATGCAGGATTGGTTAAATAAGGCTGTGAATGAAGGTACGGTGAGAAAACTTAATAGACCAGTCACTTATGTAGTCAATCAACCAACAACTCAACTCTCTTTATTATGATGGTGTAACAGGAGGGTAGTTTTATTTTGGTAAAGGTAAAACTATTGAGTTAGAGTCATAGTTCACAGGCGATTTTTGGTAGAAGCTCAATTGAGCTAAATTAAAAAATAGTAGGAGTTTGGCTAGTCTATGGTAAAACCAATAATCCAATCAGCAACTCAAACCTTATACGACGAAGATTATTATCTCTGGCTGAGGACAACTATAAACCAACTTCGTACTGGACAGTTTTCTGCTGTTGATTTAGATAATTTGTTAGAAGAATTAGAAACTATGGGTAGAAGGGAGAAGCGAGCAATTGAAAGTTTATTAATTAAGCTTCTCCAACATCTGTTAAAACTCAAGTGTTGGGATGAAGAACGAGAACGTAATCTAGGACATTGGAAAGGGGAAATCAGGACTTTTCGTAGAGAGATTAAAAAAGCTCTGAAAGATAGTCCTAGCTTAAAACCTTATATTTTAGAAATATTTGATGAATGTTATCAAGACGCAAGGAAAGAAGCAAGCGATCGCTCTCAACTTACAATTGACATATTCCCCTCTGTACCCATTGGCTCTTTAGAACAAATCTTAGATGAAAACTGGTTTCCGGAATATAACCACAATCATCACGGTAAACCCGATTAAAATGAATACGCAACTGGGGTTTCCATAGGAGTATGCAGCCGTGCAGCCGGATTTAATAGGCTTGGAAATTAGCAAGGGGGAACTGAGACGTTTGACTGGGTTCGATCCAGAAGACGTTTTTAGACCTTCTGTTCTGCGAGATGGCAAAAAGCGATTAGGGTTTTTTATCAATGAAATGCTGGTGACGCTAGCGCTAACGCCAATAATTGTTGGGTTTATTTATGCGTTTATTATTCTGCCAACAATTGGTTCTTCAATTCGACTAGGAATTCTTTTACTAATTTTAGTGCCAATGCCAATATTAGTGGGGCGATGGCTGTGGCGACAATTAACCTGTCCTGAAGGACTGACAATACTTTTAGATGAAGTTGATAAATATCATGACCTGGTTTCTGCCATCGATATTAATGACCAATTGGCAGCATCAGGAAACGTTGAAAGCAGTATCCATGACCGAGATAAAGTAACCTCCGCCTTGCAACTGATTCGAGAAGATTTAGTCCGCGCTTTGAAAACGGAACGAATTTTGCGAGATAATAAAAAATTGCTTGCTAATAATCAAGAATTATTTGTGAATAATTTAGCCAGCCTGCAAGCTTTACAAGTTAGTAGTCAAGCAGGCGAATACGCTCAAGTGCTAAATCAATCATTGCAAATTGCGATCGATGTCCAAGCAGAAATCAGAAAATTGCATAAAGGCTAAGAAAATGTTTGTAAAGGCGGCTACACGAGACTTTACCTGCCTCCGCAGGTTAGAAAACTCTTGATTTTGTATTAGTCCACAGAGGTGGACTTTGCTTGTATCTTAGCGATTTCTAGTCGCCCAATACTTTCCCAAAAACAATCGCCCCGTTGACTTAAATGAGCAACAAACCCAAAATAATTGTCCTGGATGATGACCCTACAGGTTCTCAAACAGTCCATAGCTGCTTGCTGCTAATGCACTGGGATGTGGACACTTTACGCCGCGGGTTGCAAGATGATTCGCCGATTTTCTTTGTGCTGACTAATACTAGATCGCTAACGCCAGAGTCAGCTGCATCTGTCACCAAAGAAGTTTGCCAGAACCTGAAAATCGCTTTGAATGCCGAAAGAATTGACGATTTTCTCATTGTCAGCCGTTCTGATTCTACTTTGCGGGGGCATTATCCGATTGAAACTGATGCGATCACACAAGAACTCGGCCCTTTTGATGCTCATTTTCTCGTACCAGCATTTTTTGACGGTGGACGCATCACCCGCGACAGCGTGCATTACTTGATTATCGGCGGTGTACCTACTCCAGTTCATGAAACCGAATTTGCCCGTGATTCAGTCTTTAGCTACCATCATAGTTACTTACCCAACTATGTTGAAGAAAAGACTCAAGGACGAATTAGTGCTGAAGCAGTAGAAAGGTTTCTCCTAGCCGATATTCGCGCTGGTAGTTTGGAACGCTTGCTAAAACTGAGTGGTAATCAGTGTGCTGTTGTAGATGGTGAAACTCAAGCTGATCTCAACCACTTTGCAGTAGATATATTAGCAGCAGCAAGTCAAGGGAAGCGCTTTTTGTTTCGCAGTGCAGCAAGTATTTTAACGGCTTTAGCCGCTTTACCTCCCCAACCCATTGCCGCCGAAAAGATGGCGCAGTACGTGCGCCAAGGCAAACCAGGTGCGGTGATTGTTGGTTCCCATGTGAAAAAGACTACTCAACAATTAGAGGCGCTATTGCAATTAGAGGGAACTGTGGGCATCGAAGTAAATGTAGCGCGATTACTTGATGATGATACAAATCAATTTGCGGCATTGCTAACTGAAATCAGAGAAAGTACACGGGCGGTACACAAGGCTGGCAAAACACCAGTAGTTTATACTAGCCGTCAGGAACTAAATTTTGAAGATGTCAACACACGATTGGAGTTTGGGGAAAAAGTTTCAAGTTTATTGATGGATATTGTCCGAAGTTTACCATCTGATATAGGATTCCTAATCAGCAAGGGGGGTATTACTTCAAACGATGTCTTGAGTACTGGGCTAGCTTTAACTTCAGCTCGCTTACTCGGTCAAATTTTAGCTGGTTGTTCAATGGTGTTAACGTCATCCGATCATCCCCAGTTTCCTGATTTGCCTGTGGTGCTATTTCCAGGTAATGTCGGCGATGCTGATGCCTTGGGAACAGTTTATCAGAGGTTGACCGTGCCAATTTGAGATTTGAGGTTTTAGATTAAAGAGTCTTTTGGTTGATGTCGGACTAAATATCCCGCTACGCCAACACCCCTTGTGAGTGACACAAATCCAAAATCCAAGTTGCGCTGTCAGCGCACCAAAGGTGCGACCTAAAATTTAAAATCTGTTGTCTTTTGGCTAGTACTGCATGACTTATGATTCTGCCATTCCAAATCTAAAGTCAAATTCTGCACTTCCTAATGCAGAACCAAACTCTATCCTTTCTGAGGTAGAGGTAAATCCTACTGTTTCTGATGTAGAGTCAGATTCTATCCTCCCGGATGCGGAGTTAAAATCTGTCCTCCTTTATTTAAAATCAAATACTGTCCTTGCGGATGTAGAGTCAAATCCTGCTAACCCAGATGTAGAGTCAAATCCTGCTAACCCAGATGTAGAGTCAAATACCGATGCCCCATCAGATTTTATTCTGACTGATTTAAATCCCAATGAATCAGCAATCCCAGGGCATCGTGTAAGTGACAATACTCAAGTCCAGTTAAAAAGTAAGGAGGGACGACTGTTATTGATTTTGCCCTCGGAATCTCAAGTATCTGCCTCAGAACTCAGTTGGTCTGATATTTGGCAACAAATAAGGCAACGACTGAATGCAGGCGATCGCTTTCGGATATCTAATACACCTGTGCATTTAATGGCACAAGACCGCCTAGTAGATGCCAGACAACTCCAAGAACTCGCCGAAGCTTTAAGTGAAGTCCAACTCAGACTCATATCTGTCTCGACGAGTCGGCGGCAAACTGCGATCGCTGCGGTGACATCTGGGTATTCTGTAGAACAATTGCAGCCCGAAACTTCCCTGAGTTCCGAGCCAACGGCTACAGCCATCCCCCAAGCAGATGCCCTCTATTTAGAAATGACAGTCCGCTCTGGAGTAGAAATTCGTCATCCTGGGACAGTAATCCTCTTGGGAGATTTAAATCCAGGTGGTATTGTAATTGCAGATGGAGATATTATTATCTGGGGTCGTCTGCGGGGAATTGCTCATGCTGGGGCTGGAGGCAATAGTGAGTGTCTGATTATGGCCTTGCAAATGGAACCAACCCAACTGCGAATCGCAGATGCTGTAGCTAGGGCACCAGAAAAACCGCCAATGCAGTTTTCTCCAGAGGTGGCACATATTACGCCCCAAGGAATTCGCATCGCTAGGGCTACTGATTTTTCCAGAAACCAATTCACCAAGAGCAATCAAGAGCCATAAATATTTACTTAAAGAATGAAGTATATAAGTAAGGATGAAATAAAACAAATATTCATGCCTCACCTTCATCAGGGAGAACAGATATTTCTTCATACTTGATACGATACTTCATACTTTATACTGCAATTTACTGTTTTATATTTCCTGAACCCTCATTGACCGCATTTCTATCATGACTCGCATTATTGTGATTACCTCCGGTAAAGGAGGAGTGGGTAAAACCACAGTTTCAGCAAATTTGGGCATGGCTTTAGCCAAAATGGGGCGTCAAGTTGCCTTGGTTGATGCAGATTTTGGTCTGAGAAATTTGGATTTGCTGCTAGGGCTGGAAAACCGCATCGTTTATACTGCGGTGGAAGTCTTAGCCAGAGAGTGCCGTTTAGAACAAGCCTTGGTGAAAGATAAGCGCCAACCCAATCTCGTACTCTTGCCGGCAGCCCAAAATCGCTCGAAAGATGCAGTCACACCGGAACAGATGAAGTTATTGGTGAATGCACTAGCCCAAAAGTATCAGTATGTGATTATTGATAGCCCTGCCGGTATTGAAAATGGGTTTAAAAATGCGATCGGCCCGGCAAAAGAAGCGCTAGTTATCAGCACACCAGAAATTTCCTCAGTTCGTGATGCTGACCGGGTAGTGGGGTTACTAGAAGCACAAGGTATCAAACGTGTTCATTTAATAATTAACCGTATCCGACCCGCAATGGTGCAGGCAAATGATATGATGTCAGTGCAAGATGTTCAGGAACTTCTCGCCATTCCCCTGATCGGGGTAATCCCTGACGACGAGCGTGTTATTGTATCTACCAATCGCGGCGAACCCTTAGTGTTAGCGGAAAATCCCTCTTTAGCTGCCACAGCCTTTGAGAACATTGCTCGTAGATTAGAAGGGGAAAGTGTCGAATTTCTGGAGATCGACTCGTCCCAAGACAGCATCTTCGCCCGTATACGAAGGTTGTTCAGGACAAAGATTGTTTAACTTACTTTTCCAGTCTCCGCCCCAGACCTATTCGTAATGATTGAACTTCTAGAACGACTTTTTTCTCGCGGCCCTGATAGCAGTCGAACTCAAGTTAAACGTCGCCTGCAATTGGTGATTGCTCACGATCGCGCTGACTTAGATCCTCAAACGTTGGAAAAAATGCGGAAAGAAATCCTAGATGTAGTCTGTCGCTATGTCGAAATTGAGACAGAGGGCTTGGAGTTCTCTTTAGAAAGCAACCAACGAACCACAGCCTTAATTGCTAATTTGCCCATCCGCAGGGTGAAAGGTGCTATACCTGAGTGGGAAAGGGGTGATAAGCCTCTGTAGTTTTAATTTTAAGTATTTATTATTAATGATGTAGTGAAATAGTTCATTCCTAGTAAAGACTTTTGTTCTGGCTTTGAGGAATGAAGCCCCCACTACAAACTAATTCTTATGAGTAATTTTGCGGTTATGATATTGCTGATTCCAAGAGTAGGAATTGAATATACCTAATTTTTAAGTTGCATATCCAAATTTAGCAACGCCAAAAATGTTTATCACATAAAAAAATCCCGTTGTCAGCAGTGACGACAACGGGAGTATATAGGATGTTTATAACCTATCGGTAGGCAACTTGTGGGCCTGCCCAAATCTCTGTAACCTTTTTACCAAAAGTAATTGGCTGATCGTTGTCTGTTGTAGTCATAGTCTTGCCATCATTAGCAACTTGCATTAATGGCCAGTTTTCCTCGCCCAATTCGCCTGCACGGAACAGTACATGATCCGGTTGGCTTTTACTCCAGCCTAACAATACGGCAATCTTATCATGCTGTTCTTCCTCATTAGCCGGAGCTACTGTGTTAGCGTGATTTTTTTGCCGATCCCAAATCACTGCACTATCTGTAGAATCACCTGTGTTAAATAGACCTTCAAACTTGCGGGCTAAGAAGCGATCGCCTTTTTCTGACCAGCTAACTGGAACTAATACCCCAATCTTACCACTCGGATCAGTTTCTTCTGAAGACTCTGCCTTTACAGCCTTTACCTTTAATAAAGGATCGCTAACTGGAGTAGTTGAAGCCATCACCCACAACTTCTTGGTTTTCATATCTTGGACAAACAGAACGCTGGTGACACGGCTGTTGTACATTTGGGGTTTTACCTCCAGTTGCACCCGGCTATAAACAGCATATTTACCATCTGGAGAAATCACAGGAACGCTGCGGTAGTGACGCACTCCAGAACCACCCTTAGAAGCGATCGCCTCTTGAGTAGCTGTAATCCATTTCCAAGGAATAGGATGAGGACTACCGAGAGGATCTATTTGTTCTGCTTGGGACTCATCAACTGGTTCAGCAGCAGGTATTTCCGTCGTTGTAGTTGGTTGTGATTCTCTAAGAGTTGGTGCTACTTGCACCGCTACCAATGATTTAGTAAAAGACTTCTCCCTAGCTTGAGAATTTTCTTCTCGTCTCAAAGACTTGACATTAGCAGCTTTGAGTTTTCGTACTAAATTAAGTTGACTAACAGGAACATCTGTTAATGGTGCGAGTTCAACTGCTGCCAAAGAATGAGGAACAGTTAAATCGCTATTTGATACAGAACTATCTACTTCAGCCGAAGATTCAATTTTATCCGCTGGTAATACTTGCGGTTCCTGAACAGCAGTCCTTTCTGTTGGCACAGAGTCAAATTCTTCTGTTATCGAGTCGATTTGATCTGTTTTTAATGTTTCAGCTATCTCAGGTTCCCCAACTACAGCTATTTCCTTTGATACAAAGTCAGACTCTCCAGTTATCAAAGTTAGTTTAGCTACTTCGGATTTTACTGGGGTCGAGTGACTCGATGCCCCTAGCAAGGGTGCGATCAATATCACAACGACAATGTAATTGAGAAATGGTTGCGCGCGGAACCATCCTGACAGCAAAAGGGGTTTAAGCATTTGTAGACTCTCTAGAGGGGGTGGTTGCTATGTGAGAAGCAATACCTATGCAGCAATGGGGCAGGCGGTAATTATATGTATAACAAGAAACTAAAAGCTTTGACGAAATAATTTCTTCAAAGTTTGCAGAGTTTTACAAAAATTAAGTATCATTGTCTACACCTTTTATTACTAAGGTACTGAATGTTTTTTTACAAAAATATGCGAGTATAGTAAATATGCTGATAGCTCAGTAATTACTACACAATATATAATGTTGCTGTTGCTATAACCAACACACCAAAAACAGGTATTGCTTAAGCGAGATTCAGGGTATGGTTTAGGCAATGACGCTGACAATCAAAAAGTGAGATAAATCGGCTATCGGGGATCGAATTAGCGATCGCTAATCCGCAGCAAATAAGCCAGGTTATACACTAAATCTAACAGCGCAAACCCTCATGATGGTAAACGTGAGGCGTTACATGGAAAGCTGGGAAAGCGGACGCATGATACATCATACTCAGAAAATATTGCTATCAGCAACCCAAATTTATAAATTGCTATCTAAACTACAAAAATAGCTAGAAGACGCAATAGTTTTTTAGAAACACAACTTGCATTTAAAGCAAATTTAGAAAAGATGAGCAGGAACACAACAAAATTGACTCGGCGGTAGATGCTCTAGCGACTCGCGACTAAAAACCACTAAGTGATTAGGTTCACTAGAGGCAGATGCAGTTGATACTAGCTGTTACACTTGTTAACTTAACTATTAAGTTAATCAAGCAGCCTTTGGTTTCACGAATACGAAAACATTGTACCACCAAACAGCCAATATTATTTACAGCAAATCAACTGTGTTTTCAACTGCTATCCAGAATACAGGAGTTTGCTAAATCATGGCTTGGTGAATTCTGTTTAAACATGTAAGTTGCATGTTGTCAGTGATCAAGAGCGCACTTACCATTAACTAATGACTAACAACTAGCAACTAATTATTAATGAAAATTGTATTCTTTGGTACACCTCAGTTTGCTATACCCACATTGGAAAAGTTATTGAATCATTCAGAATTTGAGGTGTTGGCAGTTGTCACCCAACCAGATAAACGCCGGGAACGCGGAAATAAATTGACGCCTTCACCAGTAAAAGCGATCGCTACTGCTCATAATTTACCAGTATGGCAACCCGAACGGGTGAAAAAAGACACTGAAACTTTAACTCAACTCAAACAATTAGATGCAGATGTGTTTGTTGTTGTCGCTTATGGACAGATTTTATCGTCAAAAATCTTGAATCTGCCAAAGTTGGCCTGCATTAATGTGCATGGCTCGATTTTACCCAAATATCGTGGTGCAGCGCCGATTCAGTGGTGTTTGTATAACGGTGAGAGGGAAACGGGGATCACCACCATGTTAATGGATGTGGGCATGGATACCGGCGCAATGCTACAAATAGCCACTACACCCATTGGATTACTCGATAATGCCCAAGATTTAGCCGATAGACTAGCTGCGATCGGTGGGGATTTGTTGGTAGAAACTCTGTTGAAGTTGGAACGTAAAGAAATTCAACCAATTCCCCAAGATAATTTAGCAGCTACTTATGCACCTCTGATTCAAAAACCAGATTATGCTTTGGATTGGTCAAAAAGCGCGATCCAATTACACAATCAAATCAGAGGCTTTTACCCTAACTGCACGGCTACCTTTCGTGACAACTTGTTGAAAATCACCGCTTCTGCTCCCCTTGGTTCTGTAGGCGAGCGCGATCTACCAGCAGAATTACAAGAATTACTAGATAAACTGCCTGATTTGTCAAATGTATCAGACAAACCAGGAGTTGTAGTAAGCATTGTCAAAGGAATTGGCGCGATCGTCCAAACTGGGGAAGGTTTGTTGCTGTTGCGAGAGGTTCAGCTAGCTGGTAAACGTCCCCGGTCGGGATGGGATTTTGTTAATGGTACTCGCTTAACTGTGGGAGAAGTTTTTGCTGCGGGAAGTTGAGGGGGATGCAGGAGAATAACTCCTAACGTAGTTTTCACTCTCCCCCTCAAACTGCTTTGTTGTATGAATGAAAAAAGACACTTTTTTCCTCAATTGGAGCAGTAATTAGTTTTCGCCTTTGTAGCTATCCGGTTTGACCAACTGGATCATCTGGTTAAGCACAGCACATTGCAGAAATAACTCGATAATTCGCTAGGTCGGGAAATGCTATATGAACGCAGTAATTGTAAATCTAGCAATATATAGTAGTATACTCTTTTTAATTGCCCTCGTTTTACCCTTCAGCAGATTAGTAGTTTGATTTGTTAAAGAACACACAGATGTATCAAAGTAAACTTTTTGTTTGGAGTATCCAAAACTTTGTGGACAACATTGTCAAGAGTTTTTAGATGCGGTTTCATCTCAACTTGGAGAAGATATTGCACTCCTTCAAATTGACCAAGCCGCAGCACATTTGACTTAATGAGTTGAAATGGCCTGAAAATATTATTCTCTTATGTCAACCTGCCCATTCTCCACAACTTAAGCCAATTGAAAGGTTCTGGCTTTTTCTCAAATCTCAAATCAAGGATCAGGTATTCAACACCCTTGAAGAACTTCGCGATCGCCTCAACCAACTTCTCAGTACAATCACATCGGAACGTGTTATATCTTTAACTTCTTATGACTTTATTCTCGAAGCTCTTTTCTATGCAGCTTCAATGTAAATTGTAAATTGATATAACGCCCAAAAATTTAGCGGTAGATAAGATAGTGAAGAGTATTGAGCTACCACAGATTATAGTTATGAATTATGACTTATTTTCTAACCACTTATCCTTGCACTTCTCACTGATGCAGAACAGTAGGAATTAACATAAATTCAGAATAATTTTGCCTTATAGCAAGAAAGGTTTCCGAAGGTTAAAATTTACTCATTAGATTCTTCTTTGGAGTACAGCGATCGCCTCTTCGATAGCTAAGAATCTAATGAGATCGTGCGTTAGCATAGCTAACCATAGGTATCGCTAATTGTCAATTACGACGGAAATTTCTCTTGCGTTGTTTGTGCCTTGCGACTTCTTTGCGCTTGTGTTTTTCCAAAGGCGTTTCAAAGTGACGATGCTTTCTCATGTCTGGAAAAATACCTGCTTTGGAAACTTCCCTCTTAAATCGACGTAAGGCTGACTCAATTCCTTCATTTTCGCCCACAAATACTTGGGTCATTTTCATCTCCTACTTAATTGGTACTGGGCAATTTTAAGCCATCCAGTAGACCGGAGCGCAAAAAGGGCAGATAATGGTTCTGCCCTTAAGACGTTAAAACTTAATTTTTGATCTTAAAGTTTAGTAACGGTTATTTCTGTTGTATCCACCGCCACCACCACTGTTGCCTCGGTTTCCACCACCAAAAGAACCACCTCTGTCTTCCTTTGGTTTCGCCTTATTAACTTTCAGGTCGCGTCCCATCCACTCAGCCCCATCAAGAGCATCAATGGCAGCTGTTTCTTCAGCTTCTGTGCCCATCTCTACAAAAGCAAAGCCGCGTGGCCGTCCTGTTTCACGGTCAGTAGGCAACTGAACCCGCTTTACAGTACCGTGTTCGGCAAAAACAGAATTGAGGTCTTCTTGTGTGACCTCGTAGGATAGATTACCTACATAAATTGACATGCGTTATCTCCAAAATCATAGGTGTGTAGAGATTTAGATTTCGGAGACAAGCTTGTTAAGACCAAAAGGGAAAAGCCTGTCAATACTAAAAACAAACGCTGTAACCGAATTTTATTCTCACTTGATTACCTTAGCACATCATTCAGTTCTTACCCACCGTAATAAAAGGAAGTACTAAGAGTCAGAGTGCTACGGGCGGGATTGCTGATTGGGTATTGGCAAGAATTTAGTCCCCAGTCCCCAATCCCCTTATGATATTGAGTAGCAGAAATTCCCCAAATAATTGCAAAATAAATGCAGTTCGTCATTGTTACTACCTGGAAATGCCGACTACACTTGCTGACGCCCAAAATTTACTTTCTGACCTGATCGCCCGCTACTCACAGCGTGTAGATTATTTGATGATTCGCCTTGAAGAAGCAGAAGGGACTGATATCTTGTTGCGTGGTGACAAGGTAGAAACCCTCAGTGAAGGCATCTCTATTGGTGGACATATTCGCGCTTGTTATAAAGGTGGATGGGGGTTGAGTTGCTTTAACCAGCTGGCGACGATTAAGGATCGTATTGAAGAAGCGATCGCTGCTGCGCGGATGGTTGGTGATGAAGAAACTTTACTTGCACCCATTGACCCGGTGCAAGCAGTATGCGTTCTACCTCTAAAAGGGGCAGATCCCCGAAAAATCCCACTCTCGCAGAAAAAACAATTGTGCGATCGCTATGCCCAATTGCTCAAAAGCGTTGATCACCGGATTACCACTACCTCAGTGCGTTACGGTGACAGCGCCCAAAAAGTGATCATCGCGACTTCAGAAGGCACTTTGATTGAGCAATCTTGGGTGGATATGGAAATGCGCTTTGCCGCCACCGCCAGAAATGGCGAAACTGTACAAACTGGGCGGGAAACTACTGGCTCTCGCAAAGCTTACGAAGATTTAACTGATTTGGATCAACAGGTTAAAAGTGCTGCTCAAAGAGCGATCGCAGCTTTATCTCTGCCATCGGTCAAAGGCAATACTTACACCGTAGTCATTGACCCAATTCTCACGGGTTTATTTGTCCATGAAGCCTTCGGACATCTTTCTGAAGCCGATATGGCTTACGAAAACCCCGATCTGCTGGAAGTCATGACCATTGGACGGCGGTTTGGCCCAGAAGAACTCCAAATTTTTGATGGTGCTGCCCCAGAGGGCCATCGTGGCAGCTATTTTTACGACGATGAAGGCACACCTGCTACTACCACTCAACTAATTAAAGATGGAGTTTTAGTCGGGCGTTTACATTCTCGTGAAACCGCTGGCAAATTGGAGGAAGCACCTACGGGTAACGCCCGCTGTCTCAACTATCACTTTACTCCCATTGTGCGGATGACAAATACCTGGATTGAACGGGGTAAAACGCCAGTCGAAGACTTATTCACCGATATCAAGGAAGGAGTTTATGCCCGTAATTGGTTAGGTGGGATGACGAATGGGGAAATGTTCACCTTTAGTGCTGGGGAAGCGTGGATGATTAGGAACGGCAAAATTGCTGAACCTGTGCGGGATGTAACGCTTTCGGGAAATGTATTCCAAACTTTAGCGGATATTGAGGCACTTGGTAATGATTTCTACTGGGATGAATCTGGCGGTTGTGGTAAGGGAGGACAAAACGGCTTGTCAGTAGGTTGTGGTGGCCCTAGTCTCCGAATTCGAGATGTAGTCGTTGGTGGGGAAACGTGAACTATCCGCCGCGATATCCACTATTTTGGGTATTGCGGTGGACTTACAGCAATTAGTCAAAAAAATCGGCGTTGCTGGGGTTACTAAAGTTTTAAATTCTTCAACATCTCTCTCAAGGATGAAAGTAATTCATAACTCTAGGTAGTAGCGCTAATAGTTAAAGATGGGTAACTTAAATATAATAAGTGATTAGACATTCACTCTGGCTTGATTCACCACACCAATCCTCCGTAGCGCGCACCGGGGATTTACTGCCTGTCTGGATAGCCTCAATTAAACGTTCCTTAGCACAGCGACAGATATGAAAGCAGATCAACTCCTGAAAAACTATGCCGCAGGTGTCAGAGACTTTACTGGTGTCAACTTGAGCGAGGCAAACTTAAGGGAAGCCGATCTTAGTGGTGTAATTTTAGATAGAGCAATTTTAGATGGAGCTAATCTGAGTCACGCTAACTTAGCCCACGCCAGTTTGATTGAGACAGACTTAAATGGAGCAGATTTGAGCAATGCTAACCTCAGTGGGAGCAACTTAAGCGGAGCTATTTTAGATGGAGCTATCTTGGATGGAGCAGCAATGGAAGGAGCTAATTTGAATCACGCTGATTTGACGGTTGCAAAACTGATTGAAACTAACTTGAGTGAGGCGGATTTGCAGGAAGCAAGCTTGATAGCAGCGAATCTAGACGGAGCCGATTTGAGTGGTGCAGACTTAACTGTAGCCGACTTATCCCAGGCAAATCTCACCCAAGCAGATTTGAACCAGACAAATTTAAACGGAGCAAATTTGTCTGGAGCTAATATAGAAGGAACAATCTTAGATGAGAATGTGTAAAGCATTCCCTACGATTAAAGTCGGCAGATTTTTGCAGAGAAACAAAAATAGCGGCTTGCTTCCTATGCAGATTCCGAAACACTATCTTGTTCGGAATTCTGGATTCTGAATTATTTTTCAAAAAAGCGATGTCTGACGACAAGCCGCTTCTCTACGAGACGCTGCGCGAATGCATCTACGCTGACGGAAACCCAAAGCTTGAAAACTGCATTATCTATTCTCAATAAATTTGATTTTTTATCCAGAACAATAATGGTTTAGTTGTCAAGTAAGCAAAAAATCTTATCAAACAAGGGTTTCCAGATTGTTAAAAAAGATGTAGATAATGGATAAAGCGAGAAGGGGCTAAGATATGGCACTTAGCAATTGTCTAGAAGTTTAAAATATCTAATGATTCTTCTATTTCTAAATCTAATATTCTTTCTCGTGTATCTTTGAGTGCTTCTAATTTACCTTCTTTACGATAGATGTCTGCTGCTTTTTGAAAATCTTCAATTGCTCTCTGTTTATCTATGATTTCTAAACGAATATTACCACGATTGTAATAAGCATCAGCATAATTTGAATTAATCTGGATTGCTTGAGTATAATCTTCAATTGCTCCCTCAAAATCTCCTAAATCTGAACGAGCATTACCACGATTGTAATAAGCATCGGGATAATTAGGATTAATCAGTATTGCTTGAGTGTAATCTTCAATTGCTCCTTCAAAATCCCCTAAGTCTGAACGAGCATTACCACGATTTTTATAAGCTATGGCATCTTGAGGATTAATCTTGATTGCTTGGGGAAATCCCGGTTGAGATCCTAATAAATAACGAGTAATCCCACGGTTTTTATAAGCATCAGCATAATGGGGGTTAATTTTAATAGCCTGAGTATAATCCTCAATCGCTCCTTGGTTATCTCCGATATGAGAACGAGCTTCAGCCCGGTTTTTATAGGCTACGGCAACATTAGGATTAATTCTAATAGCTTGGGTATAATCATTAATTGCTTCTTCTAATCGCCCCAGTTGATACAGGGCTAAACCTCGTTTATTGTAATATTTAGCATCATGAAAATTCATTTGAATTGCCTGAGAATAATCTGCGATCGCAGCTTCATAATCTCCTATTTGATAGTGAGCTAAACCTCGCTTATAATATAAACTAATATCACCATGATTAACTTCTAAAGCTTGATTATAATTAGTAACTGCATTTGTATATTCTCCTTTTTTGAAACACTGATCACCCATTTGGACATAAAATAAATTTAAATCTTCATTACCATATTCAGGTTTAACAAAAGATTTTGTCACCTGATTATTAGTTGGCTTAGATGGAATTTCCTGCTTCGGGAGATATTGATAGATTGGTGGTTGTTGCCTAGTATAATTATTTATAGAAGATTGTAACTGTTCTAGATAGCAAAATAAGCCACCACCATATAGTAATTGTTCTATTCCAAAGGAAATTTTACCAGTTTTCAACTTAATCATCCGGGTTGGGAGAAAGCCAGCCAAAAAAAGGTGATACTCAGATTGTGCTTCACTCACATCCTCTTGAATCAAAATGCAAACTACAACTGCATTTTTTTCAACCTCTTCAGAACTAATTGACCATCTTACTCTGTCAATTCGACCATGACGAGATTTAACCTCGATACCAATAGATGGGTCAGAAGTCAAGGTAAAATCTATATTGCCATCGCCGCCGAATCGCTTTTCATAATCAACTTCCGTAATAAAATCAGCTAAACGTTCTTTGACAACTTCTTCACCCAACTTCCCTTTGAGATAGCTAATAAAAACTTCACGAACTGGCGAAACACGCTTATATTTCTCAGCCATCTGCCAGCAAAATTCCCGTAGTGCCTTTAACCTTTCTCCAGAGATTATAGTTAATTCACTGTATTGACCTTCTGTTTCACAATGAAGCAGACAACCAGATGTTAACCTTTTAATGAAATCAGACTGTAGCGATCGCAGTAGTGTAATCCAGTCCATTTATATTTCTGCGAATCTTTTGATGAGATTATTCTATTAAAATATCCAGTTGGCGTAAAGCTTTAAATTAGTTTGGGTGATATTTCCAAAAATTGTTTACTATTCTGCAATAATTCTTAATTTAAGTTAATGTATCACAATTAGCAGAGAATAATATTGGATTAAAGGGAGTGTATTAAGACATAGCACTCTGTCTCAAACATCGCTGCTTTTTAGAGTCGAGTAGAAGTGGTAATTTATTGATAGATTTGCCGGAGTTATTCTAGATTATTCACAGTTTTGATACTGGTGAAAATAGCCATTAATATCTCAACGTTCTGTATCTGGATAATCCCTGGTAATATTGTTAACCATTCGCTGCCAAATTTTAATTATAAAACCATTTCAATACCTTCAATAATTTCTTCTATTTTTCCTTGTTTGCCTTTAAATATGCCATATTCATAGTTAGACATTGGCAGGATTTATATCAGTTTTGAAGGTGCGCCTATGTCTGATTATGCCAGAGCTTTGCCTGCGGTGAAATTAACTCAGGAATCATTTTTAGTGACTATATATAAGACGCTTGCACTCAACAATTATGTGGATACGCTCATCCAGTAGAGACTATGGCGATCGCTCTTTTTGTGAGGTGATTTTTCAGAGCGATCGCTACTGCGCGATCTATTTACCTGCAATTCTGTAATTTTGGATAATTTTGACTGATAAAAATCAGTTATGCTGATACCCAGCAGAGATTTTTACCAGTTTCTATCTAACACGTTACTTCATATCATAGCCAAACAAATTTGGGTCTACTTCTCCTAACTGCAACTCTGCCAAACCATACTCCGCCCATCGTCTCTCTACCATCGCCGCCACATCTGGGTCAGATTCCAAAGGCAAACCCCATTCATGGTCTGTTTCCGGCGGAATCTTTGTAGTTGCATCAATTCCCATCCGTCCACCTAAGCCAATCTTCTCACTGGCAAAATCCAACGTATCAAAAGGTGTATTCGGCAGAATAAAGACATCCCGCACAGGGTCAACTTTGGAACTAATCGCCCAGACAACTTGACGCGGATCGCGGATATTTATGTCTTTATCCACAACAATTACAAATTTGGTGTAAGTAAATTGTGGTAAAGCACTCCAAAACGCTAAAGCTGCTCGTCGCGCTTGTCCTGGATATGCTTTATCAATGGAAATAATCGCCGCTTTGTAACTCAAAGCTTCCATTGGTAAGAAGAAATCGACAATTTCTGATACTTGTTGCCGCAGTATGGGCGTATAAATGCGATTAAGTGCGATCGCCATCATCGCTTCTTCTTTGGGTGGACGACCGCTAAATGTTGTTAAGTAAATCGGATTTTTCCGGTGCGTCATACACTCAAAGCGTACCAATGGCGAATCTTCTACGCCGCCGTAATAACCCATGTGGTCGCCAAATGGCCCATCTGGCAAAACTTCCCCTGGTGTAATCGTTCCTTCCAAAACAAATTCGGAATCTGCGGGAACTTCCAAATCAACGGTTTTACATTTCGCTAACTGCACGCCCGAACCGCCATAAAGTCCAGCAAATAGCCATTCTGATAAATCTACAGGGATGGGTGTAGCTGCTGCCATAATAATTAGAGGATCTACACCAAGTGCGATCGCAACTTCTAATTTTTTCCCACGTTCGGCCGCTTTTCGCAAATGCCTCGCCCCACCCCGCACTGATAACCAGTGAACCGTCATCGTATTTTTTGATTGTAGTTGCAAGCGATACACACCTACATTTGGCGTACCCGTCTCACAATCTTTGGTAATTACCAGTCCTAGCGTGATAATCTTGCCAGCATCACCAATATAAGGACGTATCAAGGGTAACTTGTTTAAATCTAAATCATTACCTTGAAGCACAACTTGCTGACAAGCAGGAAAAAAGTCTCGTCCTGGTTTCGCTTTCACCACATCAAACAGTACTTTTCCAAAATCTATCGCCTGGGAAATCTTCTTCGGCGGTTTTGGCTGTTGCAGCATACTTAATTTTTTCCCCAGAGTTTCCAACTCCTCTGGATGCTGCATATTCATCGCCCAGCAAATTCTTTCCACAGTTCCCATCAAATTTACCGCCACTGGGAAAGAAGCGCCTTTGACGTTTTCAAACAACAATCCTGGGCCACCTTTTTGCAGCATCCGGTTGGAAATCTCAGCAATTTCTAAATCCGGGTCAACTAAAGCTGAAATTCGCCGTAATTGTCCCTTATCTTCCAAAATTTTAATGAATCCCCGCAAGTCTCTCGCCATTGTTCTAATAAAGCTGATTATTTAAGAAGTGTGAAGCGCTTTCTTATATTATGGGGCATTGGGCATGGAGCAAAAGAGTTCCGAGTTCCGAGTTCTGGGTACAATAAGTGAGAACTCAGCACTCAGTACTCCTGAAGGGCATTAGGAAGAGACAAGGAAGGAATTTGTTCAATATAATATTGTCCTTGTCGCCTTGTCCCTCATCTCCCCATTCGGTAAATTGTTGGTTTTAATTGGAAATTAACCTATTTAGTAACTTTTCTTAACTGTGTTGTCCTAAGTATTTAGTTATTGTATCTAGGGATACGCAATTATTTTTTATAAATAAGCGCTAACCTAATCAAACATGGCCAGAATATACTATACCTTCCTGGCAGGCGGCCTTGTTATATAGCCCCTGCTGGGTTTATTTTTTACAAGCTTGGATTGTGCCTTGCCTTTAAGTTTTTCTAAATTTTTATGAATTTGCGTTAGCCTAGCCTAACCGTAGATGCGTATAGATGTATATCTTTACCAATGTATCTGTAAAGGGTATTTTGTAAAAAATATAAGTCATATTTTTATAAGTTTAACAATTAATTTGATTAATTTTTAAGATTATCAATAAAAAATATTTTATAAATAATAGTTTTTTGCAACATCATTAAACTAAAAATACTACGCCTAAAATGGGTAATATTTTAAGTAATAATGTTAACGTTACCAGTGTCAATATCGTAACAAGCACCAACAATTTTTAGTTTACCTTCACGGAGCAATTTTGCTAAAATTGTTGAGTTTTCCTGTAATTTTTCAGTCTGATATTGAATGTTAGCTACAACTGCATCTTGCATATTATCATCCGTTCTGAACTTTACCCTTTCTATAGATGGTTTAATCCCCTCAATAATCAAACCAATTCTGCCAGGAAGTGGTTCGTTTTTCATTGCTTCTGCTACTGCACCGCATCTTCTATGACCCAAAACTACAATCAACTGCGAACCCAATACTGTTGTAGAGTATTCCAGACTACCTATAACCGTGTCACTGACGACATTACCAGCAACTCGCACGACAAATAAATCTCCAAGTCCTTGATCGAAGACGATTTCCGCAGGTACTCTAGAATCTGCACAGCCCAATATGGCGGCGAAAGGATACTGAGCTTTAGCAACTAATCGTAGATGTTCTAATGATTGATCGGGATATTGACGTTTTTGATGGATAAATCTTTGATTACCATCCAGCAAGCGTCTGATGGCTTCATTGGGACTGATTGGATTAGGGTTAACTGGGTAAATATCAGCAACAGCAGTTTGCTCTGGATTCCAAAAGCTATCACCAAAAGCAGTAGCGGCAATACCTAACGCACTTGCGAATTTTAAGAAATCACGTCGCCCTACAAATCCATTAATTCGACTCATCAATCTACCTGATAACAACAAAGCTGTTCCCAAGAAGATATCAGACTTAAGCAAGATGAGAGAGTACCTTATTACACGATTTAAGAGTTATTTAATGTTTACATTGTAGCGGAATTTAGAATTTATCTAATGTATAAAATCACTATTATGTTAGTCAACCAAATTTGATATTATCTGTCAATTTTTAAGGCAGAATTAGCCAGAAATGTAACAGTTTTTCTCAGATATCATCTTCTGATTAGTAAAGAGTATAATTCGTGTCAAAAGCCAAAAGGATCTATTAGTTTATATTTCCTGTGTTTTTGGGAACACTTAACAAAGTACTGGCTATAGATATGGCTTTTTTAAACAAAATAAACTGGAATTTCCTCCGTAAAAATGCTCCAAATAGCTCTGGGATAGATCCGTCTGCTTCCAGCCTTCAACCTGTAGCGCGAAAGCAACCTGCAATACCATCAACCTTAAAAAACCTTTCTGAATTAGAGCATCAAATGGAGTTAGAAAGGCGGGTTATCAAAACATCCCCTCAGCAACTGCATCGCAAAACCAAGTGGGGTATAGGTAGTAGGCTTATTTGGATAGCAATACTTATAGGCATTCCCGTTGGTGTAATTTGGGTGGCAAATCAGCCTTACCCGGTAATTCGCCGTCCAGTGATGCTCCATGCGCCTTTTTTGTTGCTACCCAGCTATATCAGCATGGATAATCACTATCGAGAGGCGTTGGTATCAGTCGAGCAAGCTGAACAATTGATTGAAAAAGCTACTAGTCCCGCTGATTTGGCTTTGGGAGAACAGAAGCTACAAGAAACACAAAAACATCTAGATCAATTACCAACTTCCTTTGTCAACGACTGGTCACAATACAGATATTGGTGGTATGACTCGCGCTTTAGCATCTATGGTTTTAATACATTTCGGAGTAAAGTTGGGCAGCTAGAAGCTCAGGTTTTTCAGGAAAAGAATGCTCAGTCCTTGCTTACCGATAATATGCAGGCTTTCTTAAATGCAAAACAGCAATATGAACGAGCTGCAACAGTAACTGATAAACAGACTGCAACAACTGCTTGGCAAACGGCGCTGAATCAATTTGAGCTGATTCCTGGTGAAACTCTGGCAGGAAAAACTATACAAAATCAACTAGATAATTATAAACGTGAGTTTAAAGAAGTTGTTGGATTAGCAGCGGGAAACGATCGCATCAGTGCCTTAATCACCGCAGCGCGACAATTTTCCTGGCAAGCTGCTAAAGCTGGTCAAAATCCGCCGCACACCGTAACGGAATGGGGACAGATAGAAAATTTGTGGATAGAGGCAATTGAGCGGCTTAAAGAGATTCCTTCAAAAGACGTAGCAGGTTATACCGAGGCACAGAAGTTATTGGCAATTTATGAGGCTAATTTAGGTCAAGTTAAGGTCAGACGGCAAGCTGAAACAGATGCTGTGGAAGCTTTGGAGGCAGCGCAACGAGAAATCGAAAGGCTGTTGGCTTCAATTCCTGCTGATGCTCATGATGTGGGGCGTAATCGGGTGTTGAGCCAATTGCAAAGTATTATCAATCAATTAGAAAAAGTGCAAAATGGCACAACAGCCTATTTGAAAGCTCAAGAGTTACTACTATCGGCAAATAATAAACTAAGGCAGCTACAGGTTAAATAAATAGTGGCGATCGCTTTGGTATGATCTCCTTGGCTAAGTGATGCCTTGTCATCACCTGACTTAAATCTGTATAAGTCCACTTGTACTATGTGTTTTCTGTTTGATTTCTAGCCAGTTGTTGTGAAGCGGTGACGCTTGCGCTGCATCCACTTTAGGGTGGTTCGGAGAGCGTGGGCGTCAACAACTGGCCATTGGGTGGGATTTTGAGACGGGAATTCATCCCTTGTAGAATTTTCTCAATTTCCCTGTAACCCTGTTGATATTTCAATTAAAACTGCAACAGAAAAATTTTGGATGCCAAATTGCCGAAAGCACTCAACATAATAGACCTCTTGCAAAATCCAGATTGGATAGCGTTCGTGCAGCGTCTCGTAGAGAAGCCGTAGCGAGTTAGTCCGCCTAATTAGTTATAATTCCCGCATCTGTGCAAAAACCAGGAAACCCTCTTTCCCCCTGCCCCCTGCCCCCTGCTCCCCTGCTGTCTTAATGATAAGTCTTGAACCGGACACGATATTATCCAGCATCGGAAACCTCGGCTCCGGTTTTGCGCTAAATCCCTATCCATGACGTAAGGGACTTCCAACTAAAAAAATATCCTATCGCTGTGGAGGCAGGGGGGCAGGGGGGCAGGGAGCAGGGGGAGAAAGAAAAATCTATCTAAGTAAATTTGGATAATTTATTTTCTGGAATTCCCTAATTAAGAATTACGAATTGCTAATGGGGGTTCTGGCAAATCCGGGTAATTTACGTTTTGGTCACTTTTTCCTGAATGAATGTCCTGTTTTAGTTCTCGACTAGCTGTAGATGTGATTAGAAACGCAAGGATTATTGGGGAGAATTCTTTGAGCATCGAAAACGACGGTCGCGGCAGTGGCAG
>NZ_JABXKQ010000176.1 GCF_017114945.1 Nostoc sp. JL34 | reverse complement strand
TCAGTACCTCTGCCATAATCCCCCTGTCAATAGGGTTTGAGACGCGCTAACCCTGATAGCGCAGTTCAATCGAAGACTTAATTGCTTCTACTGTATCTTGGTCAGCCTCCTGTTGAATGTAAGCAAGCTTTTGAGCATATTCTTCATCTAGCTGAATATCAAAATTCTTCATCGCCACTAACTTAGAACGTTTACCTAAAGTATATCGTCCGCGTCGAATCGTCTAGAATAAAACTCATACTGTACTACATTATTTATAATCCAGAGTATTGGCAAAGAGACCGCCACCAACCTTTTGAAGTTTATCGCTTAGTAGGTGGTAGCTATCAATTGCAAATTGGTGAACCCTTTTGGATGCCAGAAATTGGTTTGGGAATCGGGCGATCGCAATATGTATCTGGTAATATCCAGCGTCAGGTTTTGTATTGGTACAACCAACAAGGAAAGCGCTATCAAACTTCAGAAGAAGTTGAGCAGCAAACTCGCCAGCAATTAGAATTAGTACAACAACAACTTGAGCGTTACCGTCAGCAATTTGGGGATTTACCAGAAGCATAAGGGGCGATTACTCATATTTGTTATTAACAATAGATTAGCCCTTACCTATAAATTTTAGGATGAGGGCTGACATACCTGAAATAAAGAGAACTAGTTAAATTTAGGCATTCCTTTAATGTAAGGGTTGACAAAAGTTCCATCTTTCTTGATGTAGCCTTTAACAACTTTTACTTTAGGTGTTTTAAATGCCTTGGGTGGCTTTGGTGGCTTTGGTAGCTTTGGTGTTTTAGACATTTTCTTACTTCCCTCTAAATAAATAGCTTGTAAGACTCTTTTCTATCGTGAACCTAAAAACGGAAAACCACCTCAGCAAAAATTCTAATTTTTCTAGATAACTCGTAAAGATAATATGCATATGTGTTAAAAGCTTAAAAAGCACATTGTTTTTTTATACATCAGATTTTTGTTTTGATGTGATTAGCTCATCCTCAATATCAAATCAGCACAATTTAAATCCGACTTTTTCCTTGACGCTTCCAACTGAATCACATAAAACTGCCGACTTCAGCCGACTGACAAACGATAGTGCGATCGCTTAGGCTATTGGGCATAGAGATAAAAATTTAAGTATAAAAATATGCTTAATACCCTCAGCCCAATCACAGCAGACTTAGCAGGTAAAAGCTATCCCAGTCCTCATTACTTACAAACACAGCGCCGCATTCGTTCCCTCATAGACAGATATATTGCAGTCAAAAAACTACACGATCGCCTGCAAGATTTACTGATACAGTTTGCCAATCCCCAACCGCGTCCCTGGAAACCCATTGACTGGCAAACAATTAACCGCAATCAAATTATCAGCTTAGACGCAGAAGTATTTCTATCTATATTGATAGGTGCAATGGATACAGAAGCTCCTATTCGCGGCTATACCCAAACCAGTCGCCAGTATTTAGAAAAATTGCATCCTCTGATGGCTCGGTTTGTTGGTGGAACAGTCGGTAGAGATGGCGACTTGCTGGAACTTGGTTTGTGGGAAAAGGAAGAACGTCAGCACACACCTGCATTAATCAAAGTCTACACCCAATTAACAGGCGAGAAAATTACCCCAAAACTTCGGGCTGTTAGAAGCTATCTCCCTACAGATGACGCTCACGAAGACTTATATCGCCACGGCTTACACCGCATTGCCACAGAATACGGTGCTACCTGTCTTTATATTTGGTTGATGGCTCACACCACTGGCGCACTCCAGGATGTTCTAGAGGAACTAGCACAGGATGAAATCAACCACATGACCAAATTCTGGGGGTTTGGAGTCTGGGCTTTCCCTGATACTGGGTTGGTGCGAATTGGACGCACACTGATCAAAACGCGATCGCCAAACTATCAGCGTAACAACTTGATGCGTACTCTCCGCCGCATGATGGCTACCCTCAACTGGAATGCTTGGTCATTAACCAACAAAACAACTCTCCTCTTCACCTTCACTTACACAATGTATCGCCTGTGGAGTTGGAACAACACCCTCACACCAGAGTACTTACAAAATTTATTTGAAACTAATTAGTCAAAACAAAGGATAAATGACAAATGACAAATGACAAATCAAAATTACCCACAGATTTAAACCCTCAAAAAATCCCCCAACATATCGCTGTCATCATGGATGGTAACGGCCGATGGGCAACCAGTCGAGGATTACCGCGCATTGCTGGACATCGCCAAGGAGCAAAAACACTCAAAGAACTATTGCGTTGCTGCAAGGATTGGGGAGTTAAAGCGTTGACAGCCTATGCTTTCTCAACAGAAAATTGGCAGCGTCCCATTGAAGAAGTGGATTTTCTGATGCATTTGTTTGAACGATTACTACACCGCGAGTTGGCTCAAATGCATCAAGAAGGTGTACGAATCTCGTTTATTGGAGATTTATCGGCTTTACCCAAATCTCTACAGACGGAAATGGAACGTTCAATGGCAGAGACATTGAACAATCAAGCAATCCACTTTACTGTTGCAGTCAACTATGGTAGCCGCAACGAAATTACCAGAGTTTGCCGTCAACTAGCTCAACTCGTGGAACAGGGTGAACTCAGTGCGGAACAAGTGAATGAAAGTCTTGTAGAACAACACCTCTATACAGCAGATACTCCAGAACCCGATTTACTGATTCGTACTAGTGGTGAGATGCGATTGAGTAATTTTCTTTTGTGGCAAATGGCGTATACAGAGATGTATTTCACCGATATTTTTTGGCCAGATTTTAATCGAGAAGCATTTCATCAGGCTTTGTTGAGCTACCAAAATCGCGATCGCCGTTTTGGTCAAGTTAAAGCTTCATTATCAGCTTAGTGTACCAAACATCAGACATCACGTGAAGAAAGTAGGAGGCAGAGGGAAATATTCCTTCTGCCTTTCTTGATAAAGTAAAAGCACCCACATTACCACGATGGTATATGAGCGCTCACAAATAAAACATTATCGAGGATAATCTATCTGCTATGACAGACCGAAGTAACTATAAGAATAGCAGGCACTGGGTAAATAAACTGCAAGGGTAGTTACAAATGTTTTGTTAAAAATATTACTTACCGTCAATATGATGCTTGATTTAGGCAAAATCCAATCAATTGCAGAATCCCATTCTCCCCAAGAACTCTTTGCTGCTTTGGTTTGGCAGCGTCGGTTCAATGAGTTTGATGGCGAAGAGGTAATTACTGACCTTTCCAACCACAGAAATTTCTGGTCAAGCTTTCTCTTCACAAAACCAATCTTTGCACCAGATGAAAACGGTTTAAGCTTTGGTGGTATGGTCGATACCCTACTTGCAATGGCAAACTATCGTCCCATGCCTGAAACCAGCATCATCCATTTCATTGCCTATCCTGCCGATACACTGTACATTCTGACAGAGAACCAAGACACAAAAGTGTCAGAGCTTTTAGACTTAGGCAAAAAATGGCGAGCTGATTCAGTAGAGGTAAGTGATGGCACGAATGAAGATTATGGTTTGCGCCTGAAGCGCCGACTGAGAACTAGATTGGAAGGAGCGCTATGGGGTGAGGATGTTCAGCAAGATTGTGATGCGGTCGTTGTTTGTTATTGGTGGGATTGAATACTTGAAATATCTCAATCAGAGAAATCGTGGACTACAATATGCTGTTTTTTCCCGATCTTAGCTTACACCCAAATTGAGCAGCGATCGCAGGCTCTTAATTTTTTTTGAGTAAATTATTCTTTGGTAGGTATTGAGCCAAAATCCTCGGCTCAATATCTATATTCATTATCACAAAATCAGGCTTATTTAATTATTATTTTGTCAATATAGCAATCCAATTTTAAATTTGAACAGAGAAAATTTGGAAGTACTATGAATCAAGCATCCTACGGAACCTACTGTTCACAAACCATTTACGATTTACTATCGTAACTATAAAAACTATCAATATAACTTGTTGTTAATTCTTTCCAAAAATAGTATTTACTATAATTTAATACTTGCGATATAAGCTGATGTTCTGGTAAGTTAATTCAGAAAAAATCCTGATATCAAAATTTAAAGTTAACAAGACTCTCTTGCTAAATTTACTTTAGATTTACTTATCAATTCATTTTAAAATCGCAATTAATTTTTCCACTATTTTATCGGTGTTGGGAGTTATGATGGCAAAATATCTACTAGCTTCTGCTAGTGGGATGGGATTCTTATGTTTAATTGCCGGGTTATCACCTGTGCAAGCCCTTCCTAGTTTAGAAATTGCAGATAAAAACGTAGCTGTTAATCAAGATGACGGCAGCTATCAAAAAAATGATTCTCATCAAAGCAATTTAGCAAATAATATCTCCAGTAAATTGCTGATAGCTAATGAAACTCAAAAAAATTTACCCTCAATCAATCAACAGCAAAAAAATCAACATTTAGAAGTAGATTCTGCTGTTAACTTTTGGCAGTCAATCACACCACAGTTTGCAAGTTCATCTCCATCCTCATACAAACTTGCACAAGTAACATCCGTATCGCAATTGTCTGATGTACAGCCGACTGATTGGGCTTTTCAGGCACTCCAATCTTTAGTCGAGCGCTATGGTTGTATCGCAGGTTATCCCAATCAAACCTATCGTGGTAATCGGGCGATGACTCGCTATGAATTTGCTGCTGGCTTAAATGCTTGTTTAGATCGAATCAACGAACTAATTGCGACTGCAACTGGTGATTTGGTCAAAAAAGAAGATTTAGCTACGTTGCAGAAACTACAAGAACAATTTGCGGCGGAATTGGCAACATTGCGGGGTCGAGTAGATGCTGTAGAAGCTCGCACAGCAGAACTAGAAGCAAATCAGTTTTCTACAACTACTAAACTCAATGGTGAGGTAATTATTGCTGGTGTTGGTGCTAGCGGTGGCGCTCCTAATGACAGTGACCCGAACATCATCCTAGTCAATAGAGTGCGGTTAAATCTCACCACTAGCTTTACTGGTAAAGATTCATTAATTACTGGATTGCAAGCCTATAACTTTTTGGGTGGAGTCGATGGACAGGGTAGCCTGCAACAAAGTTTAGGATTAGCTTCGCCGCTTTTAAGTTCTAGTAGCGCTCGTACCAGTTTTGAGCCGCAATTTCCGGGGTTAAATGTCAATACTTTGTCGAGCGTTGGCGCAAACAGCATTCAGCTTTACAAATTGCTGTATATTTTTCCCGTCGCTAATAAATTAACCTTGTTTGCGGGAACTGCGGCGGAAACATCAGATGCTTTCCCAGTAATTACGCCTTTTTATGGTGAAGGACAAGAGTCAATATCTCGTTTCGCCGGCTTAAATCCTGTGCTACGGGTTTCTGGTGGAACTTCGGGTACTGGTTTAGCATCGGCGGCGGGATTTATTTTTAATATTTCGCCAAATTTGGATTTAAGAGCTTTATACGGCAGTGTAAATGCCAATTTACCCGAAAAATCTGCTAATGAGGCAGTACCAGGAGTTTCTACTACACCTTTGGGAGCAGGTTTATTTAGTGGTAGTAGTATTATTGCCACACAGTTAACCTTCAAGCCAAGTCCTGCTCTGGATATTGGTTTAAACTATGCCCACAGTTATCACGAAATCAATATTTTGGGTACAGGATTAGTTAGTAGTGATATCGGTGCTTTAGCAGGGGTTGGAGCTGGAACACCGGTCACACTCAACTCTGTTGGGGGTACGCTAACATGGCGATTGTCTCCCAAGATAGCCTTATCTGGCTACGGTGCAGCCATATTTGTTGATGCTGCTTCCAATAGCGTGAATGCTTCCACTACCTTTACAAGTTGGATGGCGGGAGTTCACTTCAGAGATTTATTCAAGTCAGGAAATACTGCTGGGATTCTTTTTGGTCAGCCGCTTTTCCGTAGTGATACTGGTGGTTCTGCTCAACTTACGCCCACAGGCGACAATCGGGCGACTCCTTACCATTTAGAAGCCTATTATCGCCTTCAAGTTAGCGATAATATCAGCATTACCCCTGGTGCGTTTGTTCTCTTTAACCCAGAAGGTAACGGCAACAATGAGACTACGACTGTAGGTGTACTTCGGACTACTTTTACGTTTTAAGAGATTGGAAGTATGGTCAAAATCCCCCAATAAATTGGGGGATTTTGAGATTGGGTAACAAAGTTCACAGTCATAAAAATATTGCCCTATCTGACTAGTATCGTGACAAAAAAATCTTTACTCGATGCAGAACCCCACCAAGGTTTGTAGAATCTAAACCCACTAACCGAGATATAGATGGAAAGTGTCCTTTAGGTGCGTCTAAGCTGAAAGTATATTCTTCATATTTAACCCATTGACTATTGGCAAGACTTGTTAGCTATCCAACTTTATAAGCAAAGCGCTTACAATCTTTTTTGGCTTGCCAAATACGTTGTTGGACGCTAAAACCAAATTTGCCTTCACTATATTGAACCCAGAAGTTATTAATAATAATATAAAGGTCATGACGAGGAAACCTTTTAATTTCTCCATCATCTAATCAGCCTTCTTCTTCACGCTCACATATTTTGAGCATAGTAGAGTAGAATAGGTTTCTTTATCAGCTTCCTGCCATTTTTGTTCTACTATAGCAATCCTAAATGAGATACAAACTTATGGTACGTTTATACTAAAGCCTTGATGACAGATTATACCGATGAAGAACTTTTTACTAGAACAACAACAAAAATCAGAGAGAATAGGAATTTTAACAGAGTTCATTCACAGTCATCCAGAAGCGAGAGAACTTAAACGGGCAATAGCAGTAAAAATGGTGTTACAGGGTGAACCATACTCTCAGATTACTAAACTTGTGGGAATGAATAAGTCTTGTATTACAAATTGGAAACAAAGATTTGAAGCTGAAGGAATAGACGGTATCAAGTTAGGTTATAAAGGTGCGAAGAGTTATTTAACAACAGAACAACATACAGAAATTATCACATGGTTGAGAGAAAAAGAGTATTGCAATATAGATGAATTGGTGAATTATCTAGATGAGAATTATGGTGTCATTTATCAATCAAAACAAAGCTACTATGATTTGCTGTCATCGGCAAAGATTAGTTGGAATAAATCTCAGAAAATCAACCCGAATTTCAATCCAGATTTGGTCAAAATCAAGAGGGAAGAAATTATCAATTTTCTGACTCAGAACCAAGCTGAGATAGAGTCAGGACATCTAGTTGTCTTTTTTGTGGATGAGTGCCATTTACTTGCAAATGATGTCTGCGGATACGTTTTGGGAAAGACAGATATCAGAATTGAAATTCTCATTAAAAATATTAAAGATAAACAAACTTATTTTGGAGCATTAGATTATAAAACACAAGAGTTTATCGTTCACGAGTATCCGACTGGAAATTCATCAAGTACAGTAAATTTCATTAAGTATCTACAAAACCAACGTCCCGGAAAAAGAATTGCTTTAATTTGGGATGGAGCTAGTTATCATAGGTCGGATGAAGTTAAAAAGTTTTTGTCAAGCGTTAACGATCACCATCAACCAGATCAGTGGCAAATTACTTGTATTCGATTTGCCCCTAATGCCCCTGAACAAAATCCTGTAGAAGATGTTTGGTTACAGACCAAAAACTTTTTGAGAAAGTATTGGCATTTGTGCAAATCTTTTTCTGTTGTCAAGTGGCTGTTTAAGTTCTTCACCAATCACCAAGAATTTGATTTTCCCAAGCTGCATCAGTATGAACCCTGTTCGGATCTCAAATAGGATTGCTATAGTAGTTCCTGCAATTTTTTGTCTGGTGGAGTGTTGGAGAATTTCACCTTGATTATCAATTCTTAATATTTAGATGCGTTCGCCCTACCCCTTCAGGGAAAAGTTATCGCTCATCGGAATAATTTAAATGTTTCTATATCAGAAAAATTTTAATAAAATATGCATCTTATATGAGATATACGCTATTAAAACATCTATTCAAACATAAACTCTAACAAGAGGATGTTATGCTAAACACTGTTGATAAAGTTAATGTTTAGTAAATCAACTATCGAAATCGGATTTAATTATTGAATTCACTTGATTGCTGAGGGAACAGAAAAGGAAGGATATAGATGTGTTCTGAATATTTTCAGAAATCAAATATGAGTCCTAAAGTAACTATAAAATCTGTGTTTCAACTCAATTATTTTTAATTTTAAATAGCGAAATTATTAGGATTGTATTTATTCTATTTTTAGAATTTCTGGTAGTGATTTAGATTCAGAAAAATTAAAATTGTTTATAGTTTATATTTGTTGAATATTCAGATAAATATTTTTTTGTTTTTCATAAATAAAATTAGTGCTGTTAAGAAAGTAGCAACGGTCAAAAAATATATTTTCTTCCTGCCTCCTACTTTTATTTGGTAAACCAACTTAAAATATAAACCTTAGCTGCCAAACCATTGCAGTACTAAAATTCATCCTATGACATCCGATCAACCCTCTGAGCAACCTGTATCTGAATCTACCGCGAATGAAGCGTTCGACATAGATCAGCAAGACAATATAGATGCTTTATTTCCCATCGTTGGCATTGCCGCCTCTGCTGGTGGATTAGAGGCATTTACGGAGGTACTCAGGCATTTGCTTACTGATACAGGGATGGCATTTGTGCTGATTCAACACTTAGACCCTAAGCACAAGAGTCTATTGAGCGAAATTCTGGCAAGAACAACTCAAATGCCCGTCACTGAAGTGCAAGACGGCGTGACTGTAGAACCGAACCAGGTCTACATTATTCCGCCTAACACTAAGATGATCTTATCTAATGGAGTGTTGCAGCTCCTGCCGCGAGAGAAAGTTCAGGGTAAATATATGCCTGGTGATGCGTTCTTTACTTCCTTGGCAGCAGATCGAGGGCGCAAAGCGATCGCAGTTGTTCTATCTGGGGCGGATGGAGACGGTTCGCTAGGGTTGAAGGCAATCAAGGCAGCTGGAGGCGTGACTTTTGCTCAGTGTGAAGACACGGCAAAATTCGATAGTATGCCCAATACTGCTGTTGCCACCGGCAATGTGGATTTTGTGCTACCGCCGCAAAAAATCGCCGAGGAACTGGTAAACCTCAGTCGCAATCCTTTTATTGCTAACTCTTTGCCACCGATCGCAGTTGAGAAGTTGCCCGAACAGGGAGATGCCCTGGCGACTATATTTGTATTATTGCGATCGCAAACTGGCGTTGACTTCAGCCACTACAAACCCAACACCCTCGATCGCCGAATCCAGCGCCGAATGCTGTTGTATAAACTAGAACGCTTGGAGGATTATGCCGAGTATTTGCAAAAGAATCCGGGTGAAGTCAAGGCGCTCTATGAAGAAATTCTGATCCACGTCACCCATTTTTTCCGCGATCCCGAAGCATTTGAACTGTTGAAAGAGCGAGTCTTTCCTACCATCATCCAGAAAAAATCAGCAGAGTTGCCGATTCGGATTTGGGTAGCTGGGTGTTCGACGGGCGAAGAAGTGTATTCCATTGCCATCTCCTTGCTGGAGTTTTTGTCAAATAAAGTAACCTCGCCGCCGATCCAGATTTTTGCCACAGACATCAGCGAGATAGCGATTGACAAAGCAAGATCGGGTATTTATGCAGAGAATCAAATGGTGGAAGTCTCACCAGAGAGCCGCCGCAGATTTTTTAATGCCCTTGAGGGCGGTGGATATCAAATTAGTAAAGCTGTGCGCGAACTGTGTGTGTTTGCCCGACAAGACTTGGGCAGCGATCCCCCGTTTTCTAACTTAGATTTAATTAGCTGCCGGAATGTACTGATTTACTTGGACGAAACGTTGCAAAAACGGATATTGCCCATCTTTCATTACAGTCTTAATCCGACTGGCTTCTTGCTGCTAGGGACTTCAGAAAGCACAGGTAAATATTCGGATTTGTTTATTCAGATTGACAAAAAGTATAAAATCTATACCAAAAAGCTAACTGCAATTCGTCCAACTTTTTCGTTCATTACCAGCAATTATCCGATAGTAAAAGTGGACGAATCAAAGCCGACCAATGAGAATCCATCGGATGAGTTGGACTTAGAGAAAAAAACTGACCAACTAATCTTGAATCGCTATGCCCCAGTGGGTGTAGTAATCAACGACAAGATGGACGTGCTGCAATTTCGGGGAGAAATCGATCTCTACCTCAAACTTGCACCTGGGAAACCGAGTCTTAACTTATTCAAAATGGTGCGCCAAGGCTTGCTCATCGAGCTACGGGCGACAATTTATCAGGCACAACGGCAAAAAATTCTAGTTAGAAGAGAAGGGTTACGAATTGAAGAGGGCGATCTTTCAAAAATCATCAATCTTGAGGTGATTCCATTCAACCCTGGGACTGGCGAAGAACTCTACTTTCTGGTTTTATTTGAATCAGCCCCACTCACAATTAACAACCCCAGCACAGTAAATCCTGAGAGCGCAGAGCAGTCAGACTTAGCGCAGGAGATTGTTCAGCTAAAGCTTGAACTTGCAACCGCCATCCAAGAGCGGGCTGCAACTCAAGAATATCTACAAGCGGTGATCCAAGAGCAGGAGCATATCAATCAAGACCTGAAAGTTGCCAATGAAGAAATCCTGTCGAGTAATGAAGAGTTGCAAAGCACCAATGAGGAGCTAGAAACTGCCAAAGAAGAGATTCAAGCAACCAACGAAGAACTCAACACCACTAATGAAGAACTTCGTAGTCGAAATCTGGAATTACACCAAGTTAACAACGATCTCACGAATTTGCTTGCCAGTATTAATATTCCCATTTTGATATTGACTTTGGACTTACGCATTCGACGTTTTACGCCAATGGCGCAGCGACTTTTCAATTTGATTCCCGCCGATGCTGGACGACCTTTGAGCGACATCAGAGCAAATCTCGATGTTCCTGAGTTAGAAACTCTAATTTTGGAGGTTCTTGACACACTCAGCATCAAAGAATTAGAAGTCCAAACTCTGGGGGGACATTGGTACAACCTCCGCATCCGTCCTTATCGCACCACAGAAAACAAGATTGACGGTGTAGTGTTGGTGTTAATAGATATTGATGTTCTTAAACGCAGTGCCGCAACCTTAGAACAAGCCAGAAATTATGCTGAAGCGATTGTGGAGACGGTACAAGTGCCGTTAATCGTCCTTGATTCTGATTTGCGGGTGAACAAAGCCAATCGCTCGTTTTATGAAACATTTCAGGTTTCACCATCAGAGACAGCCCAATCTCTGATTTTTGAACTAGGGAACGGTCAATGGAACATGCCCGAACTGCGATCGCTCTTAGAAGACATTCTCGCCAACGATACCAGTATTCAAAACTTGGAGATAGAGCATCGTGTTGAGCAGATTGGGCAGAAAACCATGCTGCTCAATGGTTGGAAAATTATTCAACAGGGAGATGCCCAAAGGATTTTGCTGGCGATTGAAGATATTAGCGATCGCAAACAGTTTGAGTTAGAGCGATCTAAGCTATTAGCACAGGAGCAGTCAGCCCGTCAACAGGCCCAAATTGCCAACCGAGCCAAAGATGAATTCCTGTCGAACCTCTCCCATGAACTTCGTAACCCGCTTAATACTATACTGGGATGGACGCAACTTTTCCGCACCCGCAATTTAGATTCTTCAGCAGTCACTCGTGCCTGGGAAGTGATCGAGCGGAGTGCTAAGGTGCAAGCTCAGTTAATCGATGATATGCTGGATGTCTCACGAATTACGAGTGGCAAGCTTCATTTAAACACTCGTCTAATCGATCTAGTTTCAGTAGTGGATGCCGCCATTGAGTCTATCGAATTTTCCGCAGAGGCGAAAAGCATTCAAATTATTTCACAGTTGAACTCGGCGACAGTTGTCGGAGATTTTGATCGCTTACAGCAAGTTCTGTGGAATTTACTTTCTAACGCGATTAAGTTCACTCCAGCCAGTGGGCGAGTGGGAATTATGCTCGAAGCTGTATATACTCATGCTGAAATTCGAGTCAGCGACACAGGAATTGGCATCCGGGCAGACTTGCTGCCTTATGTTTTCGACCGCTTCCGTCAAGGAGATTCCAGCAGCAGCAAAACAACTCAGGGACTTGGATTAGGCTTGTCAATCGTCCGTCATGTTGTAGAACTTCACGGTGGAACAGTTCAAGCGCAAAGTCCAGGCGAGGGACTAGGAACCACGATCACCGTTAGGCTGCCTCTGCGCTCAATGCCACCGGAGATTACACCGCCAACTTATTTAGAGTCGAGCGTTTTGTCACAGACTCTGGATACATTAAATGGTAAAAATCCATCCCTTACCCTTGAAGGGTTATGTATCTTGGCTGTAGACGATCAAGCCGATAGCCGCGACTTACTAAAGTGGATGTTAGAAGACTTCGGGGCTGAAGTAGTAATTGTGACATCGGCAAGGGAAGCGATCGCTACTTTAACTGAATCTCCTGGGAAATATGATGTGCTTCTAGCAGATATTGGGATGCCAGAGGAGGATGGTTTTTCCCTGATTCGTCAGGTGAGAGCGTTTGAAGCTGAAGCTGGGGGACAAATTCCAGCAGCAGCAATCACTGCCTATGCCACCGAGCAAGAGCGGCAAAGGGCAATTGATGCTGGTTTCCAAATGCATCTAGCTAAACCGATTGACCTTACTGAATTGGTATTGATGATTGCAAATTTGAGTGGACGAGGCACAGATAATTCGTAATTCTTAATTCGTAATTGAGGTACAGAGCAACTAATTTTAATTATGAGAAACTAAAAAATGTGTGGTGTCCACATCCCCGACTTCTTTGAGAAGTCGGGGATCTAATTTTTCACGAATGATTTAGGACGTGCCATATCAAATGTTTGAATAAACGTTTTAATTACGTATAAATTGTATAATCTGCACCTAAAACATTCTAAAGATACAGATTATATCTTATATCTTTACTTAAAAAGATACAGAATATATTTGATTTTTTTTAATAAAACAGAAGGTATCAACTATCAATTAGAGGAGTCTTACGCATGGCTGCAACCTTCATGAAAGTGCCTAAGTTTCGCAATGCCCAATGGGTGAGCTTTGTTGGTGGAGAAGGGATTGTACGGAGCTACACACCTGAATATGGCAGATGGATGTATCTCATTGAGATGGCATTAGGGCTAGAGCCTGACTTTGGCAGAGTTGGTGCAGAAACGATGATACTCCTTAACGAGGCAGAGTTACTTACGACATACAGCAAATTTCAAGCTGGTGAAGTAAACAATCTAAGTCTCAAACCCCGGCGTAAAGGCTGTTTTACTTCTGTTAGCGCAGTGGGGCGTAGCCAATTGTGACTTTTGAATTCTGCTGTAAGTAGGTTTTTCATCAGGAGGATGAGAAGGTGGAAAATGTTTAAATCTACCGATTTAATTCGGGGTAAAATCTACTCTTGCCGAGGGGAACAAATCAAATTTAGCCATCAATCTCGTAATCAGAGATTCTTCTTTGTAAACAGTAGTCGTAAGCGCTTGATGTTTACATCCAATTTCATTCAGCGAGAACTTTATGAAATCAGAGTACTAGCAGAACAGTAGGGGAAGCTTCATGCAGGAAGACAACTCTGATTTAGTCAAACAAATCAAAGACTTCAAAACTTATAGTTACTCCTGAGATGAAGTTATCCAAAAATCCAATTTGGACAAACAAATTAGAGCAAGAGTTCAATATCATTAACGCTCATTTTAGCTGGTTATAAATCAAGTACTAGTCCCTAATATAGCGGTTCTCAGTTGTATAAAATACAGACCTAACCCCCATAACCCCCAGCCCCTTCCCTTCGTTCGTGCAGCGTCTCGTTGGGTTCGCGTTAGCGTCTCTGAAAGAGAAGCCTCTCGTAGAGAAGAGAGGGAAGGGGAGTAAAATTCAAAGCCTCTCTCCTTTTAGGCTACGGTGTACACACATCTTTCTAGAAAACCAAAATCGTTGTAGATCCCCCTAAATCCCCCTTAAGAAGGGGGACTTTGAGAGCTTTTTGCCTCCCTTTTTAAGGGGGGTTGGGGGGATCAAAAGCCTGTAACGCAGCTCTAGAAGACTTGTGTGTACACCGTAGCTTTTTAGAAGAGAGGAATGGAAGTGAGGTCAAAGTGTATTGCATCCGAACGAGAAACGCTATAAATGCTAGGAGATTTTTAAACAATGGCTAGGATGAATAGCGCTTCATTAGCAGCGAGTAAAAAGGAATTCCATGAGACAACTTGTTATTGCTGAACGCGTAAGCCTCATTGGTCATATCGTGTCAACAGTATTTGGATTGGTAGGAATACTACTGGTTGTACCTAATGCCCAAGTAATTTTTAACTTATCCGAGGTTGCACAAACTGCCATCCAATGGAGTATGGCAGGAGGCGGTGTAGTTTATATGATTTTAGGTGCGGCAGGTGTTTTCTTGTATGCCACGCGGATTTTGGGTTTAGGTCGCGCCTTAGCATTTCTGTTGCCATCAGTATTTATTTCTCTAGGAAGTGAATTACTAGGAACCAGTACTGGTTTTCCATTTGGTCATTATAGTTACCTAAGTGGTTTAGGTTATAAGATTGCGGGTTTAGTCCCATTTACAATTCCCTTGTCGTGGTTTTATTTGGGATTTGTTTCTTACCTGCTGGCACGTGCAGGTTTAGAAGTGGACAAAAAACCCAACTTGTGGCGTCATATAAGTGCGATCGCTTTGGGTGCTTTATTACTAACCTCCTGGGATTTTGTTCTCGATCCTGCAATGAGTCAAACTTCTCTACCTTTTTGGTATTGGCAACAACCAGGCCCCTTCTTTGGAATGCCTTACCAAAACTTTGCGGGGTGGCTGGGTACTAGCTCAGTATTTATGGCTGTAGCTGCACTGTTGTGGAGAAATAATCCAATTAACTGGGAGCGATCGCAACTTAATATACCTTTTGCAGTTTATTTAAGTAATTTTGGTTTCGCTACAGTCATGAGCTTAACAGCTGGATTCTTTGTACCCGTGTTGCTAGGCTTGTTGCTGGGTGTAACTCCCGCAGTGCTGCTGTGGTTGAAAGGCTCATCTACACCTGTGCAAGTTCTCATGGAAGCACCAGAAATCTCTGTAGCTAGAGTCGAATGGCACTAAGAAAAGCCCAAAGGATTGTGTCGTCTCGTTCCCAGCTTCCAGGCTGGGAATGTATTTAAAGTGGGCTTCTACCTCTTGTCAAGCTACTGGAGGCGGAGCCTACCAGAATGGGTTCCCAGCCTAGAGGCTGGGAACCAGTCAGAAGACTCACTACAACTTCTCCTCTGCTCCCTGCCCCCTGCCCCCTGCCCCCTGCCATTCTCGCTTGGAGAGTTCTTTTCTCGGCAACAACAAACTAGCTTCAATCTTCTGCCGCACAACGCCCGTGATTTCACAGTTGCTATTGAGGCAATCGATAAGCAATTGATTGGCATCGTAATATTGTTGCAATACTTGCTGTTGGTGTGGGCTGAAGTGCCAGTGATGCTCAATGTTTCGATGCTTGGCGATCGCAGGTTTTAACTGTTCCATCCAAGCAGGATAACTTGTTTGCCACCATGTCTGAATCCTTTCTCTACTTTGTTCTGAATCGGGCAGTAGGTCTTTAAGTTGTTCTAAAGCTTGATGTAAGCCAGCATCTTGAACAATTGCTAAAGCACTACTCAGAGCATCGTTGCAGGCATAGACATCGGCAAAATTAGATTTGCATTCCATTACTAGGTTCTCTAATGCCGCATCCAAAAAAATATCTCGATCGAAGATGCAGACCAGGGCAAAGTACGGGGTAAGGTGAGGAGTCCTAGCCAGGGCAAGATAAAACGCCCGAATTGCAGCAGAATCAGGAGCAGCAAGAGACCTTTGACTTGTCCAATTTAAAAATTTTTGCAAATATGGATCTTGAGCCGCTAGCGCGTCAACTTCTTGCTTCATCAACTGCACCAAAAAATCTGCACTCCGCAGCATAGCAGCCGTTAACAAAAAGATTTCACGCCACCTGGGTTCAGTAATATGACTCACCAGATGTTCTAACGGCCGTTCTAATGCTTGTAAATTATAACTGGCAACGATTTTTTGAGCAGTTAGGTATTCTTGAAACGTCAAATAAGAGAAGGAGAAAATTCCCCGCACTCGTTCTGCTAATAATCCATGTTGTAACTCTATCGCATGAAGTACCCCTTCACTATCTAATTGCAATTCCTCTGGTTCCGTCGAAGCATTCGGTAAATCAGAGATATAATCGCTAATGTATTGTTCAACAATGCGTTGTTCAAAAAAGTAATTACCCTGTTCAAATGTCGCGCTAGCAACCTGACTCAGCAACTTCAGCTTTTGTGATAATAAGAAACCTTCGTACACTTCATCCCGTTCAATTGCTTTAGTTTCATCCCATTTGCCCAGGAGGAGGTCTAAACATTGCTTATAAAACGCAATTTTTTGGTTTGGGAATTTGTTCTGGTGATGAAAAACGCAGCAGGCGAGATGTAAAAACAAGGGGGAGACGGCAAGTCTACGAAATTGTAAGTTTTCGGGTAAATCTAGTTTCTTAATAAACTCAATTGCCTGTTCTTGTTTATTCTGGATGTTCGTTTTTGTAGGTGCTGTAAACCACTTCTGAGCAAAAGCAACAATTTGGTCTTGACTAAATGGGGCAATTTCAACATCTGTAAAGCGTCTAAGGTTGAAAGCTTTAGCTGCCGTGCGGCAGGTGACGACAAATATATTCTTTTGATACTTTTCAGAGAATCTGCGAATCTCATTGGCGACACCCTTTTTTTCTTGATGAAGCACTTCATCTAATCCATCCAGCAACACCAACACTCTGCCCTCTAACAACAAACTTTCCAGCACAGATGGATCTGAAATTCCACAGGTGAGGAATTCTTTGCAAATATACTTGAGTAAATTGAACTCTCCTGCAACTCTCGTTTCGTCGGCAAAATCTCTTAAGGTGACAAAAATGGCAACCCGATTTGCAGCAAATCTACCTCGGTTGCATTGAATCGCCAGATGTTGTAAAAAAGTGGTTTTACCTGCTCCCGGTTTACCCAACACCCGTAGCTTTGAGTAAGTTTGAACTGCCGCGATCCCTGACATTTGTGTTTGGGATACTTCACCTAAACCAAAGCGATCGAATTCTTTTGATGTAAACTTTTGCAAGTCAGCAAACTCTAACCACTGAAGGCTTGCAATCTCCTCCAAAATGTTGACATCTATATAAATGTCGTCGATTCTAACGGGGCGACTAACATCTAATAACTGCAAAGTGCCGCACTGGTCTTGAATTTTGTCAAAGCGTTGCGATTTCACTTGTTGTACTATAGCATCAATATCCAAAAATTCAGCAGCACCAAGTTCTTTTGATTCAGAAAATTCTTCTGGGGGATTAGCCGCAATCTCCCGCCAATTCAACGACAACACAGAACAAATTTCTATAAAGATATGACGGTCAACCGAACGCCCACTAAAAAACCGCCAAATTGGTTGGCGAGTCTTTAAGTTGACTTCAAAAGCCAAATTGTCTTGTGTCCACCCTTTATGAGCGAACGCTTTTTTGGCTTGTTCAATCCCGGTAACTGATGCTTCGAGCGATCGCTTGACCATAGAAGCTTACACACATCAAATAAAAATTCTTCAATTTGACATCATTGCCACATCTAGTTTCGGAACTACTTAGAAACTAAGTGAACTATTTTGGCTATTTTTAAATGTTAATGATTTATTTCAAGCATCTTCCGCTAATATCCTCTCATTCCATTATTCTCAGTTAAACATGATTGGTTCAAGTGTTATTTTTAACTTTTTATTCTGTGTATTAGAAAACTTTGGTATATTTAGTAACTCTAGTGCTGCGGCAATCTAAACTTTATGTAAGATAAAATAGTCGATGTTATTGTACCACTCCTTTACGGTTATGTATAAAGTTAACCTAATATAGGAATGCTATTTGATTTTTGAAAAAGATTACGAGATAATACGGATAAGTGTAAAAGCAGACAATGATCAATCAGCATTTACAAACGGCAACACTACCTGAAGGAGTGGCAACTGCGATACCTTCTCTACGAGACGCTCCGCGAACGGTGAGCTTCGCTAACGCTGAATTACAAGATTTTATAGCAGCTTGTCGTGATCCTCGTGAAGCAAGAAAAGCTTTGGCAGTCAAATTGGTTGTGCCTTGATTACTTGTACGAAGAAATTAAAGCTATTTTAGATGTGTCTTTAGGCTCAATAACAAGTTGGAAACAAGCCTATGAAAAGTTATTTGTTTATCCCCATACTCTCCCGATTTTAACCCCATCGAGTTATGGGGGTCGCAACTAAAATCTTTTTTACGTAGTTTTGCTCCAACTACAACAGAAATGATTGATAAACTTATCTCAGTTGCACTCGAATTAATAAATCCTCAACATTTAAAAAACTGGTTTTCTAATTACTGTTATTGTACCTTATAACACCGGCAAGTGCTGTAAATAGGTAGAAATTCAGTGGACGATTATCGAATAATATTGTTTGGTTTTTGACAAAAATATAGTTGCATTGCCCAAAATTTGTTATGCAAAACTAGTGTGATGTCTACGTTGGTGACTGAGCTTACCGAATGGCCAAACTAAAAATAAAGTTTGTAGGCGTAGCTCATCGTAGACATCGCTCTACAGATAACTTAATTATTTCTTTTGCCTGATTTATCAGTTTGATTTGAAAGGTGGTGCTTTTGTATAACCCGCTCAATCTGGCAAGTCACCGTATCTATTCTATGTTTAACCTTATCAAAATCAATATTTACCCAAATATAGGCTTTATCAGGTCTTTGCCGATTGTTATTCATATATGATTTTACTTGTCAATATATTTTGTTATATCTATACAATATAGTCTTCTCAATTCATAGACTACTTTCTCTAGATATATAAGTAAATATGCTTAACATTTACTTAAGGTTTTATGGCAAGCCGATTTTATTTTTAAACTTATTTGCGTGATATTCAAAGTACAGCGCAAGCGCCAGAGGCAGGGAGTAGGGAATCAGTCTTAGTTGTACGGAGTTTTTTCACGCAATCAAATAGGAGTCTTATAGCTGCTAGAAGTTCAATCAAACAGTGATTTAATTAATATGGGCGCACAATTCTTATCTATCTATTGAAAGAGACGCGATATTTCGCGCCTCTAAGAACCAAAATCAAAATTCTAAGTGTTAGCTTAAATCTTTGTTTGTAGATATTGCACCAACTGCGGTGCTTGCATCACTCCTTCTATCCGCTCCACAGGTTGACCCTGCTTAAACAGTACTAAGGTTGGGAGAGAGGCAATTTTATACTGTGTGGCCAAATCTGTATATTTTTCTGTGTCGATTTTGACAATCCGTAAGCGATCCTTAAGTTGGGCATTGACTTGCTCTAAAATTGGTACCATCATCTGACAGGGGCCACACCAGTCAGCATAAAAATCTACTAATACAGGTACATCAGAAGCAGACAGCATATCTTCAAAGCTGTCAAATTGCTTTTTAGTTGCCATGTGACACACACCGATTTTCAATTGTTTGTTTCAATAGTAATTCTTAGAAAATAAAATAGGTATAGGATTATCGGTTTTTGTTGGGAAAAGATTTAGATTAGTTAATATAGACTGATTTGCCAGCTAAAAATCTTAAATAATTATAATAAAATACATATATTATGTTAGGTTGTGCATCTACTTAGATATGTATTTAAACCTATTCTGACTAACCAAATAATTATAGAGGCGTTCACGAGAGTGATGTCTACAGCAGGCGTAGCTGCTACAGTTCCTAGTCTATCCAATATAAGTGATGTATATGACGGGCTATTCGGTGACGCAGCTATAAATAAATCAACAATATATTGCTTCAAGTTATTCATCCATTAACAAAAAATAACTCATAGATATTTAATTATAGTAAAAAGTTAATTTGTGTAAATTAAGTTATACCTATCTAGCTAAAAACGACCTAGAACTTTATCTATTTAGCTATCTACTTTGCAGCATGACAGCAAGATTATCATCCTGCAAGGGTTATATTTTATCCAGACAATATTCAGATGCTCCCGAAATCACCATAAGATAATTAGCGCGGTATTTCTAAGATTGAGGAATATTAAATGACACTATTACAAGATAAAGTCGCAATTGTCACAGGTGCATCACGAGGGATTGGTCGAGCGATCGCAATTGAATTAGCCACACAAGGAGCGATCGCAGTTGTCAATTATGCCAGTTCTAGTGCTGCTGCTAAGGCCGTTGTTGCAGAAATTACAGTAGCCGGAGGTCAAGCGATCGCTATTCAAGCAGACGTTTCTAAAAGCGATCAAGTAGATGCACTAGTTAACGCCGTCATCGAAAAGTTTAGCCGTGTAGATATCTTAGTCAACAACGCAGGTATTACTCGCGACACATTGCTGTTGCGTTTGAAGCCAGAAGATTGGCAAGCTGTGATAGACCTCAATCTAACTGGTGTTTTCTTATGTACACGTGCCGTCAGTAAAATCATGCTCAAGCAGCGATCGGGGCGGATTATCAACATCACCTCCGTTGCTGGGCAAATGGGCAACCCAGGTCAGTCAAACTACAGCGCCGCCAAAGCAGGTGTAATCGGCTTCACCAAAAGCGTTGCCAAAGAACTTGCTTCTCGCGGGATCACCGTTAACGCCGTCGCGCCTGGATTCATCACCACCGACATGACCAGTAATCTCAACAACCCCGAAGATATTCTGAAATACATCCCACTCGGTCGCTTCGGTCAGCCGGAAGAAGTTGCTGGGATGGTGCGCTTCCTGGCTGCCGATCCCGCCGCCGCTTACGTCACTGGACAAGTTTTTAATGTCGATGGCGGTATGGTAATGGCGTAAATATTTCTGAGTTAGAAGTTAGTGATTTTCGTAGTAGCGTGACAAGACTAAAATGTTGCAATAAATTTTCTTGTGGGGCGGGCATCTTGCCCGCCAATTAGGACGGGCTAGAAGCCCATCCCACAAGGGTTTGCTAATGCACAAATTTAGTCTTGACACGCCAATAGGGTGCGTTACACCAGAGGCTAACGCACCGATTTTATCTGGCGATCGCTAACTGATTTAATCGCGCTCTTAGGGGGTGGAGTTCTTGGATCACATAGTAGGGCTAGCATTGTAATGCTCACCCTACAAGTAACTAAGGCTGTTGGCGTATCCTTTGCCAGACAGTAAAGCCCAAAAGAATGATAATACTAGTGGCGGTAGCCAGCATCACAGCCAAACTCATCCCTTGTATTCTCATCGCTAGCAAGTTGAAAACTAAGGTAATTGACCAAAGAGTGAATGCAGCATGACGCTGGGAGAGTCCCCAAGCAAGTAAGCGGTGGTGCAGGTGGTCTTTGCCAGGAGTACTCAGAGGATTATTTCCTGCTAGTAGCCGCCGCACAAATACTTGAGTCGTGTCTAGCACCGGTAACAACAGAAATAAAACCGTAGGAATTAGTGCATAAACTGTGTTTTGTTGCAGTTTTCCTAAAATACTAGTTGCTGCCAGCACATAGCCGAAAAAGTATGCTCCGGCATCACCCATAATAATTCGTGACGGATGGAAGTTATGGCGCAGAAAACCAAGTGCAGCACCTCCCAAGGCTGCGAGTACTAAGATTGCCGCGGCACGATTGTTAAATTGGGCTGCAACGCCTAACAAACTCATGGCAGTAATAAAGCTAATTCCTCCTGCCAAGCCATCCATACCATCCATCAAGTTGATAGCGTTGGTAATCCCTACTACCCATAGTACTGTTAGCAACATGGACAGAAGCGAGTCGATGGGAGTGCCAAACAGGACTTTGACGCTGATGCCATTAGCTACCAGCAACAGCGCCGTGACAATTTGTGCCCACAATCGCACAGAGGGCGGTAAGCCGAACTGATCGTCGATAAAGCCTACAAGGACTAATATCGAACCCCCCAACAGAATAGTGAGCACCTGAGCCAATACGTTTTGGAGTTCGATCGGTCGTAAAAGGCTAGCTAATACCAGCGCGGCAATTACGCCCGCGTAGATAGCCAGCCCCCCGGCATTGGGTAAAGGTTCTCGGTTGAGTCGTCGGGCGTTGGGTTGGTCAGCCCAACCTACCCGCAAGGCAAATTTGCGTACTGTCGGAATTAAACGCCAAGTTACAGCGCAAGCCAAGAGGAATGTAAATACTACTGCCAACCAGCCGGTGCCGCTAGGGTCGGCAATACCAAGGGACTTAAGGGAGTTGTCTAGATTCATCTCCCAATTCAAGCATTACTGCCAGTATCTAATATGAGCATCACCTGTATATTAATCAATTTTTTTATTTCCATTTGTAACTTGAGCCGAGGGAGAGATTAGCACTCTGGCGCTGTGAGTGCTAAATTGTCTAATGGAAGCGCTGGAGAAATAAAACATGGCGAAAATTATTGCATTTGACGAGGAATCGCGGCGAGCTCTAGAAAGGGGTGTTAACGCCCTTGCCGATGCCGTAAAAATCACCTTGGGGCCAAAAGGTCGCAATGTCCTTTTAGAGAAAAAATTTGGCGCACCTCAAATTGTCAACGATGGTATCACTGTTGCCAAGGAAATTGAATTAGAAGATCCTTTGGAAAATACTGGTGCAAGACTCATCCAGGAAGTAGCCTCAAAAACTAAAGATGTCGCTGGAGATGGTACAACCACCGCCACAGTTTTAGCACAAGCCTTAATTCGAGAAGGTTTGAAGAACGTCGCGGCGGGTAGTAACCCTGTTAGCTTGAGACGCGGGATCGACAAAACTATTGAGGCATTGGTACTAGAAATTGCCAAAATAGCCAAGCCAGTAGAAGGAAGTGCGATCGCTCAAGTTGCCACTGTCTCTGCTGGTAACGATGAAGAAGTTGGCCAAATGTTAGCCCAAGCAATGGAAAAAGTCACCAAAGATGGTGTAATTACCGTTGAAGAATCTAAATCCCTAACTACTGAACTAGAAGTAGTTGAGGGGATGCAGATTGACAGGGGTTATATTTCTCCCTACTTCGTCACCAACAACGAGCGGCAAATTGTCGAATTTGAAAACGCCCGGATCTTGGTTACTGACAAAAAAATCAGCAGCATCCAAGATTTAGTGCCGATTTTGGAAAAAGTCGCCCGTTCTGGTCAGCCCTTGCTGATCATCGCCGAAGATGTGGAAGGTGATGCTTTAGCAACTCTGGTGGTAAACAAAGCGCGGGGTGTACTAGCCGTAGCTGCGATTAAAGCACCTGGATTTGGCGATCGCCGCAAAGCTTTGTTAGAAGATATTGCTATTCTCACCGATGGACAGTTGATTTCGGAAGAAATCGGCTTAAGTTTGGATACTGCTGCTTTAGAAGCGCTGGGAACTGCCCGCAAAATCACCATTGACAAAGAAAGCACCACAATTGTCGCTGGCAGTGTTACCAAGCCAGAGGTACAAAAGCGGATCGCTCAAATTCGCAAGCAGTTGGAAGAAACTGATTCTGACTACGATCAAGAAAAACTGCAAGAACGCATCGCCAAGCTCGCTGGCGGTGTGGCAGTGATTAAAGTGGGTGCGGCAACCGAAACCGAACTCAAAGACCGCAAACTGCGGATTGAAGACGCGCTCAACGCTACTAAAGCTGCTGTGGAAGAAGGTATTGTTCCTGGTGGTGGGACAACCCTAATTCACTTAGCTAAGGCGGTAGAAGCAATTAAAAAGACCTTACAAAATGACGAAGAAAGAATTGGGGCTGATATTGTCGAACGAGCGCTAGAAGCCCCTTTACGCCAAATCGCAGACAACGCTGGTGCTGAAGGTTCTGTGATCGTCTCGAAAGTTCGGGAGAGCGACTTCAATATTGGCTACAACGCCGCTACTGGGGAATTTGAAGACTTGATTGCTGCTGGTATTATCGACCCTGCCAAAGTTGTGCGTTCAGCTTTGCAAAACGCTGGTTCCATTGCTGGCTTGGTCTTAACCACCGAAGCGATCGTTGTTGAAAAGCCGGAGAAGAAATCCGCTGCTCCTGCCCCTGATATGGGTGGTATGGGCGGTATGGGTGGTATGGGCGGTATGGGCGGCATGGGTGGCATGGGTATGTTCTAATTTCTGCTGACCCAGATAAATATTTTTTAAACAGTTTGTCTTGCCAAGGCAAACTGTTTTTTTGTAGCATTGCTGATTCAGAGGCAATATGTTATACCAATTCGTAATTCGTCAGATTTAATCTGGGTAATGACCAAATTAGCAACCTAAATAATTGCTTAATTTAAAAAGTACCGTCTTTATATTAATTTTTGTAAAATAACGTGTAACTTATCCTTATGTCCTTTGTTATTTACTAATGACAAATGACCAATGACCAATGACAAATGACTATTAGGTAATATTGCATGGCACGAAAAATACGTCGCCTTCCTAAACTACTCACCAAGCTATATGAAGATGAGTTTCATCACCAACCAGGAACTTTACCTGGAACCATTTTTATTGATGCAGATGCTCCACCACCAATAATTTTCTTGATTGACTATAACCAAACCCATTTCACCCGCGAACAAATAGAAACTCCAGAAGAGTGTGTCTCTTATCTGGAAGCAGAATCGGTTTCTTGGGTAGACGTACAAGGTTTAGGTAGTCAAGACATATTACAACGATTGGGTAAAGTTTTTAAGTTACATCCTCTAGTTTTAGAAGATGTAGTTAATGTACCGGAGCGTCCCAAAACAGAGGATTATGAAGATCAATTACTTTTCATTGCCCGCATGGTAGTACCAAAGGAAAGAACATGTGGTTTTTATAGTGAGCAAGTGAGTTTGATATTAGGAAAAAATTATTTGCTGACAGTACAAGAAGAACCAGAACATGATTGCTTTGAAGCGGTGCGATCGCGAATTGAAAAAAACAAAGGGATCATCCGTAAACAGGGAGCAGATTACTTAGCTTACGCTGTCTTAGATGCAATTATTGATGGCTTTTTCCCAGTCCTAGAGCTTTATGGTGAGCGAATCGAAGAGTTAGAGGAGGAAGTAATAGTTAAACCTACTCCGCAAACACTACAAAATATTTATCAAATTAGGCGAGAATTACTGCAACTACGTCGTGCTATTTGGCCCCAGCGGGATGCAATTAATTCTTTAATTCGAGATGGCAGTGATTTGATTAGTGAAGAAGTGCGAATCTATCTGCGAGATTGTTATGACCATACGGTGCAAGTAATGGATATGGTAGAAACTTACCGAGAACTAGCATCTGGATTAATGGATGTGTACCTTTCGGCAGTGAGTAATAAAATGAATGAAATCATGAAGGTGCTAACGATAGTTTCAACAATTTTTATTCCCCTAACTTTTGTGGCAGGAATATATGGTATGAATTTCAATACTGAAAAATCGCCATATAATATGCCAGAGTTGAATTGGTATTGGGGCTACCCACTTTGCTGGGCACTAATGATAGCGATCGCACTTAGTTTGCTATTCTTTTTTTGGCGACGAGGCTGGCTGCAAAATTCTGTAGTAATCAAGCGCAATTAAAAATTGCAGATGAGCGTTGAGTCGAATATACATTCATTAGCACTGGGAGTTAAGATTCTGAGTTATGAGGAGTAGCGACCAGAATTTAGTAGTTTTGACAATTTATATTATCGGTGTCTCATACGTTTTTAACCGCATGGTTGAATCCATCGATGACCAAGTTAAATTTGAGTTTAAAAAAGGAATCGTTGACGAGCAATTGAAAGAACAAAATCTCGACGATAAAATTGGAATTTCCTTTAAACTCAAACCCTCATACCCAATTGACGATTTGAAAGATTTAGGAATTAGCATTGAAAATAAATCTGATAATGTTGCCGTATACGTTGATTGGGACAACAGTTCTTTAGTAGTTGAACATACTAAGCAATCGCGTCGTGTGATTCGCAAATCACCAGACTTAACCCGCGACTTAGCAGTACCCCAAAGTCCTAGCTTGATTGCTCCCAAGAAAACACTTTCTGAAACAGTGACAGCAGAAGATGTTTTTGAGCGCGATCAAGTAGCTGGAACCTATTCAGCAAAAAAACCACTAATTGATATCAACGGGCTGCAAAAAGGGCAAAAAAAATTGTACAACGACTTTATTAACAGAAGAAAGGAGTTTGACTTTTCTCTGCAACTGGTACTCAGAATATCTGAGGTGCGTTTAGGTCTAACCCCAGGTCGTGATTTCCCTCCCATTAGCATTATCAATTGTCCTTTCACAGTCAGAAAACTACCTTGGACTTACGCTCTACCTTGGAATAAAAAAAAGTAATGCCATGTCAACATACTACGTCAACCAAAGATTACACTGGATCTAAGGAGAGAGTAGGCGCAGGCGGTTGCAGATCAGTCATAGTCACTGGTTTGAGGAAAGTCCGGACTCCCGAAAGACCAAACTTGCTGGATAACGTCCAGTGCGAGCGATCGTGAGGATAGTGCCACAGAAAGATACCGCCAAAACTAGGGACTGGGGACTAGGGACTAGGGACTGGGAAGAATTTTCCTAATCCCCAATCCCTAATCCCCAATCCCCAACTTGGTAAGGGTGCAAAGGTGCGGTAAGAGCGCACCAGCAGTATCGAGAGGTGCTGGCTCGGTAAACCCCGGTTGGGAGCAAGGCGATAGGAACTACGGTTGGTCTTTTACCAGTTCCGCTCAATGAGAGCCGCTAGAGGCGTTTGGTAACAAACGTCCCAGATAGATAACTGCCCTCGCAAGAGAACAGAACCCGGCTTATGTCCTGCTCTCTCCCCTTTAATGGAGTATGAACCTTTGACGGTTTGTACTCTATTATTTTTTGTACGGGTTTTGTGCGTAAGCGTACCCTTCGGGAAGCAAGCTACGCGTAGCGTCTCGTAGAGAAGCTCGTCGTAGACATCGCTAATTCATCATTTAAAGCATTCCCAATATCTCTAATGCTGTATCCAGATGCCATTTAACTCGATACAGTCCAAACAGCTTCTCTTGAGTGTACCGGGCTGGATACTCTAACTTCTTTCCCTCCATAGTCACTTTGAGTAGTGCTGACTGTTCTGGTGTAGGTGTTCCCATAGCTTCTAGTGTCGCTTCTAGCACTTCTACTTGAGAAAGCATAGGAGACTTCAATCCTTTATTGTCCGACACTTGCTTGCAGGCTATAACAGGGAAGGTCAGCAGTGCATTAATGTAGGATGCCTTATCAGCAGGGTTTCCTATTGCTTGGATGCCGTACTGTATCAGACATAAATCGCGTAACGCTCTCAAGCTTTTAAGTTCTAATTCTGTGCGCGTAAACATAAAATAGAGTTACCTCTTGTAAAAGTGGGAATCGGTGGGCAACAAGTTTCTCAGGCTAAGATGCCCATCGATTTAACATTCTCCACTGATATACACGTGGAGAATAAATTTATTTGTACTTCTATACAATGTCTAAAAATAAAGGTAATCCAGATAACTTAAAGCCATTCACCACGGACAGAGAGCGACCACTAACTGAATATCTACATTTGCGTGTCACTAAAGAAATGAAGGAAGAAGTGAAAGCTAAAGACGATCCTCCTGAATTTTGCCGTCAAGCTATCCAAGAGAAGCTAGATAGAGAGAAGTAGCAAAAAGTTGTTAGAGTAATAGTCCAAGAGATTTAGATATATAAGTATAGATAGCTTCCCCTGCTCCCCTGCTCCCCTGCCTCCCTGCTCCCCCTGCCCTTCGGCCCCCTGCCCCCTTCCCCTTATCATGTAATGCCCCTTGCCTATCCACGCCGTCAACGGCAACTCGAAAGTTTAGTCCAAAAATTTGGTTTGTCGCTAGAAGCACCTATAAAGTGGGAATTGCTGGATTTAGCGCTCACTCATCCCACTGTCTCTGATTCGGCAAATTATGAACAGCTAGAGTTTGTTGGCGATGCAGTGGTGCGGCTGGTGTCGGCTGTTGTATTATGGGAAAATTATCCCGATTGTCCAGTAGGGGATTTTGCGGCAATTCGTTCGGTGTTAGTGAGCGATCGCATCCTCGCCCAATTGGCCAGAGTTTATGGTTTGGAGTTATACTTACTAGTCGCTGGCAGTGCTACTGCTGATAAAGTTGGTTTAGAGTCACGACTGGCAGATGCTTTTGAAGCAGTTTTGGGTGCGCTTTACTTAAGTACTCAAAATCTGGAATTGATTCGCTCTTGGCTAGATCCCCACTTCCACGAACTAGCAACAGAAATTCGCCTCGATCCTGCCAGACTAAATTACAAAGCTGCTCTCCAAGAATGGACTCAGGCACAATTTAAAGTTTTACCAGAGTATCGGGTTGTGGAAGTCACTCAACCGCATCGCAATCAAGAACGTTTCATGGCTGAAGTGTGGCTGCACGGAAACATGCTAGGAGTTGGTAAGGGACGCTCGATCAAAACCGCAGAACAAGCCGCAGCTAAAGTAGCTTTTTTAGCAATATCTAATCCGCAAATACCCTGAGCTTAAAATAAGGGCGATTAGTCGATAATCAGTTGATTGTCAGTGGTCATTTGTCCCTCGTCCTTTGTATACAAATAACTAATGACAAATGACAAATGACAAATGACAAATGACAAATAACTAATGACAAATAAAATTAAAATTGCTGTCATCGGAGTTGGGCGTTGGGGAGTGCATTTGCTGCGAAATTTTTTAGCACATCCCCAAGTAAATGTAGTTGCTGTAGTAGACCCCCATCTAGAACGATTGGCAGCGGTCAAGCAGCAGTTTAATTTAGATGAAAATGTAGTATTAACAACCCAATGGCAGGATTTAAAGAAAGTGCCAGGATTGACAGGAGTGGCGATCGCTACTCCTGCTACCACCCACTATGCTTTAATTAAAGACGCTCTCCAACAGGGATACCATGTTTTGGCAGAAAAACCCCTAACTCTCGACCCAGCAGAATGTCGGGAACTTTGCCAGTTAGCGGAGCAGAATCATTTAATACTCATGGTTGATCACACTTATTTATTTCACCCAGCAGTTGAGCGAGGAAAAACTGTAGTACAAGCGGGTAAATTAGGTGATTTGCGCTATGGCTACGCCACCCGCACCCATTTGGGGCCTGTCCGGCAAGATGTTGATGCGTTATGGGACTTAGCGATTCACGATATTGCAATCTTTAACGCTTGGTTGGGTCAGATCCCTGTGAAAGTACAAGCAACGGGTACGGTGTGGCTACAGGGAGCAGTGGGGGAAGACGCGGATATACGGGGACTAGCTGACCTAGTATGGCTGACGCTAACATATCCAGATGGCTTTCAAGCTTATATTCATCTGTGCTGGCTGAATCCTGATAAACAGAGACGCCTGGGGATTGTCGGCAGCCTTGGTAGCTTGATTTTTGATGAAATGTCGCGATCGTCACCTCTAACCCTACTGAATGGTGAGTTTGAACAGCAGGGCAATCAATTTATTCCAGTCAATCAAAGGCAGACAGTGCTGGAATTAGAAACAGGCGAACCATTGGGGCGGGTTTGTTCGTCCTTTGTTGTCTCTATCCTCAACAATACTCCCTCAGAGGTTTCGTCTGGCTGGGTAGGCACTGAGTTAGTAGAAATTCTTGCTGCT
>NZ_JABXKQ010000048.1 GCF_017114945.1 Nostoc sp. JL34 | reverse complement strand
TTGAATACCCCATTTTCAACCCTAAACTGTTTCAATGCACCTAATTTCTGTTGATTCTACTTGCTCGTCTAAAAGATATCAAATGGGTTCTATAGGACTCCTATTTGATTTTTGAAAAAACTCCGTACATCTGAAGAGTGGGGAAATCGAAGGTAGTGTGTCGAATAAACCACTCAAACATCCACTTCAAATGCGAGAATTTTGGGATCAAGGCACAGAAACGTCGAACCCATGTTTTAGCTTGCAACCAAATATCTTCGATAGGGTTTTGTTCTGGACAATTAGGAGCTTTAGCGTTCGCAGTGTATTTTCCATTGCTCGGCTGGCAGACCAAGATTTACCTCATCTAAGAAGCCTCGAACTTCGTTGGAACGGTGATAACTAGCGCCATCCCAAAAGATTAGCAATCGCTGGTTGGGGGAGTGAGCTAGCAAATACTGTAGGTAATCAATAGTATTTTTAGAATTTCCGCTATCGTAAGCTTTTAGTAGCAATTCTCGTTCGAGATAGTCAACTGCTCCATAGTACCCCTCTTCTGTCACTTTCCGGTTATTCTAACCCTCTTCTGTCACTCTCCGGGAGGGCGATCGCTAGAAGCCTCATGAGGCAATCAATACAAGCTATACTATTAGAAAAAAATTTGTCTTGTATTTATTATTAGAAAAGAATTGCGCAATCGCTTGCTATACAAAAGCTCTAGAATTAAGAAATGGCAAATGTTTTCGGAGAGTGACAGAAGAGGGGTATTGTCAGAAAAAGAGACTGAAAATTCGTTGTGACTCAGATTATCTTTTTTGCAGTATAAATACGGTTTATTTAGTATAAATATATGTTAATTACTGAGCAAATGGTTTAGCGTAGGCGTAGCCCGCCGAAGGCATCGCACCTTTTTTGTCAAACCTCACAAAATCGCATTGCTTCCACTGCTCCTACGATCGCGGGCTTTTGGGTTTGGCTTATATCTGGGTAGGCGATACCAATGGCGTACAAATTCAAATTCTGGCTACTTGGATTTTTTATGCTGTTCTCAATCAATTATGTCTTGATCTAGCGATCGCATTGAATCAGCCCTGAGAGCGAATTTCTACGGAAATGGTCTTTCGTGGTTTATACCATTTTTTCCAAGCTGTTATCCGTAATGATGCCTCTGAGGCTGTTCCTTATCTTGTAGAACCTCAAAAGCTGTTTGGATTAGTCAAAACCAGGCGTAAGCGCCATCGCGAAATTGACGCTTACAGCCAACAAATTTGGGCAACATCTCCTTAAGTTGACACCAATGGGCACTGCCGTGCCCCTACAACTCGCGATATAATGTACCGCATCTGAATGGGAACCGCTATAGCTATCAGTGAGCGAATTGTAGTTAAATACTTGGCATTACTTAGCAATTACATTAGAAGAATTTATCAAACAAGAGATAGGGCAATCATTCACTCTAATTTTTGAAGTTGGTCAAGTGGAGGAAATTCGACGTTCTGAATCCACACGCTGAACTTGCTAATTTGGCATGAATGAGGAGAGAATCTATCAGTCAAGTCAAACTAATTTTCCAAAACGCAATAGTGGATGTTACCGAATTAGTCAAAGTTTCAATTATTCTCTTGCTCCTTGCTACAGGTGTAGCTCTGCTGTCCCGGCAGTTGCGAATCCCTTATGTTATGGGTTTAGTATTAGCAGGTTTGCCGATCACTGAGCTATTATCTCGTCCGATTGGTTTAAATCCAACCCTTGTTTTGGATCTTTTCCTGCCAATTCTCCTGTTTGAAGCTGGAATCAATACAGATGTCAGTCGCCTACGTAGCACCTTTAAACCAATTGCCCTTTTAGCTGGGCCAGGGGCTGTGCTTTCCAGTGGTATTATTGCCGTCCTGTTGAAATTTGGACTGGGATTGAGTTGGATACCTGCCTTATTTGTAGGAGTAATTCTGGCAAACACTGATACAGTTTCCATGATTGCCGTCTTCAAGGAGATACCAGTGCCCTCCCGGCTTTCTACCATCGTTGAAGGAGAAACCCTCTTTAACGATGCTGCTGCCCTAGTTATGTTCAACTTAATTTTGCAAGTATATTCAACAGGTTCACTGACGTTACTAGAGGGAATCCAACAACCGCTATTTATCTCTCTAGGAGGCGGCCTCGTGGGGTTAGTCTTAGGCTACTTGAGCATACCTGTATTCGCCCGTTTGGATGATCCTCTTAGCAGTCTATTGCTGACTGTAGCGGTTGCATTGGGCACTTTTCAGGCTGGAGATTTTCTCGGTGTATCAGGTGCTGTGGCCGTAGTTGTAGCTGGATTAATTTTCGGGAATTTTGGGCTTTCTCGCAATACTTCTGCTTCTAGTCGCATTACTCTGTTGAGTTTCTGGGAATATGCAGCTTTTACCGTCAACACCTTTATTTTTCTGCTGATTGGTGTAGAAATAGACCTGGTAACCCTCTGGAGGACTTTACCTGCAATTCTACTTGCAGTTTTGGCTTATCAAATCGGGCGAGTTCTTACGGTCTATCCACTGCTAGGAGTGATTCGTTGGTTCGACCGCCCAATTCCGCTGCGCTGGCAACATTTACTGTTTTTAGGCAACATCAAAGGTTCACTCTCAATGGCTCTGGCATTGAGCTTACCCACCACATTACCAGGGCGAGAAGTCCTGATAGCTATAGTCTTCGGCTGTGTGCTGGTGTCGTTAGTGGCACAGGGTTTAAGTTTGCCTTGGGTGGTAAAACGTTTAAAATTATCTAAATTTTCCGAAGTTCAACAACAGGTTGAAGAGTTGCAAGCCCAGTTGATGACGGGTAAAGCAGCACAAGATGAATTAGATAGCCTGTTAAAATCAGGGGTATTACCAAAAGCCGTTTATGAAGAGATGCGTTCAGCTTATCAGGTACGAATTGCCGGTGCAGAAAAGATACTGCGGGAACTATATAATCGTCGTCCTGATGAGGTGGAAGGTAGAAGTAATAAGAGCAGTAAACTTGAAGCCATTCGCCGACGTTTACTGTTGGCAGAAAAAGGAGCGCTCAATGAGGCAATGCGGAAGCGAATTCTCTCGGAAGAAATTGTGCGCGGGCGGATACAAACTCTTGATGAACAATTACTGAAGTTAGAAGATGATTAAATATGGGGCATAGGGCATAGGGCATAGGGCATGGGGGATAGTCTGAGCTTCGTTGATGAACCTTTGAGCTTCGTGAGTGAACCTTTAAGCTTCGTTGATGAACCTCTGAGCTTCGTGAGTGAACTTTTAAGCTTCGTTGATGAACCTCTGAGCTTCGTTGATGAACCTCTGAGCTTCGTGAGTGAACCTTTGAGCTTCGTGAGTGAACCTCTAAGTTTTGCCTCATTTAGGATCTGTTGCCTTCAGTAAGAGATTGAGTCTCTGACTCAATGAATGCATTCCCATGCGGAGCATAGGAACGAGGAATTAACTTAATTACGAATTACGAATCACGTTAGCGTAGTAACGGTAGTGAGTCCGCGTACTCTTACAGAGAAGCAAGCTACGCTTTTAGCGTCTTGTAGAGAGCGTCATTACGAATTATTTTAAAGGCGATCGCTTATAGTTATTTTGACTTTTAATTACCCTACCAGGACTGATAAAAGAAATTCCTTGTTGAAAGTCAGTACCAATCATGACCGCCTCCACTATTGGTTCGGATATTTCTGTTTGGGCTACCCACTCTACAATAAAGTTTGCGCCTAAACCTCCACTGGTATCATTTCTATTTATAAAGAAATCTGTAGAAGCTAGTGCATCAAGTTGAATAGGGCGCTCCAAATACTGTTTAACTAGTTTCCCTTCCGAGTTATAGTAGCGCACAGAAGTAATGATGATCGGATTCGTCAAATCTGTATTCCGAATACTGAGCGTAACTGCTAACTCAAAAATCTCTTGGCGATTGTGATGATAGATGTGAGAATATACAGGAACATAAACAGTTTGACCGCTTGCTATCTTAAAATTCTTATCCAGCGTCACGATTTTTTGCAATGGGGTTGCTTGAGTGGCATCGGGTTGTGACTTGGGTGTTGATTCACAAGATGCAAGAATAATAACAGCGATCGCTAAATAAATATGTGGATACAGTTTCATCAAAACTATTTACACCAATTTTTTATATAGACAGCAGTTTGCAATTAAGTGAGGTACAAAAAGCAGGACTCAAAATTACATATACAGAGTTTCTGCCTTCTACCTCCTGTTTCCTACCTCAAAATCTGTAACTTTGTACTTCATGCAAACGAAAACTGCTGTATGTAGCTAACCCCACCTAATCAAGTGTTTAGGTAGGGACTGCGCTCAACATCTTTGTTCAATAAAATCAATGACTTGATGTAAACATCGTGGTTTAGTCACAATCAGCACAGTTGAATAAGGTTCCAGTATTGTACTGCCGTTTGGAATCATCAAATCTTCGTGGGGATGGGGTTGATAGCCAATAATTAGCGAACCACTAGGAAATTGGGAATCCTGAGCAATTTCAGCAACGCTACGACCAGCAACATAGCAATTGTTGGGAATGGAAAGTTTCAGAACCTCAATCTGTCCCTGCTCAAAATGCATCATTGATTCTACTTGGGGATACTCAATGGCATTTACCATCGTTGAAACCGCTAGTTCAACAGTACTGATGATGTGGTTAGCTCCAGCGATACGCAGCGGTTCGGCAAAATCTCGGTGGCGCATCCGACTCAAAACATGGGGAACACCGTAGTGTTTAGCAAGAGTCACCATTGCTAAGTTTAAGGCATCACTTCTCAGAACAGCCGCTAAGGAACCGGCTTTGCGAATTCCAGCTTCTAACAATACTTCTGTACTTACAGCACTGCCTTCAAAAGCCATTGCTCCTACTTGTTCACGGGCGTAGCGGCAAGCGATAGGATCAATGTCAATTACGGCAACAGTATGTCCTAATTCTACTAGTTTTTGCGCTAAACTTAGCCCCACTAAGCCTGCTCCACCAATTAGTACGTACATGAATGTTCTTAATGCTCTTTCACTTCACTCTCTAGACTAACAAGGAATGAAGGTGTAGTTTGTGAGGATCGCTCGGCAGTGAAATCAGAGTATACTGAGAGAGCTTTTTTACAACTTGACCAACTTGATTCTATTCAGGGGAGCAATCAAACTGCGCCCAGTAACGCGATCGCGTAGGTAAGTTTTTGGTACACTGTCCCATTAATAATAAGATAGATAAGCTAAACCAAAACTATTTAGTCTATTAGCCACATCACTGAATGTCTGCATAGGATTGCGATCGCTCCAGTAGGGCGAGTATATACGCACGAGTTCTTTGACGCCGCCCAAAAGCTTACCCTTTGATAACTAATATCAAGTCCGGTTAATTACTTATGATTACCGCATCCGTGCAAAAGTCAGGAAACCCTCTTTCCCCCTGCCCCCTGCCGTCTTAATGATAAGTCTTGAACCGGACACGATATGACTCCCCCAATCTTGCTGATGTCATAGCCGCCGAAAATCTCTAATTGCGTTCCTTCTTAGGGTTGCTGTAGGCATCGCACGCTTCCGATGTCCCAAGATATTGATAAACTGCTGTACTGGTGATTGTTCCAAGTATTCTTTGAGAATCACCAGACTCGCGACGCCGAATAGCCCGTCGTAGACATCGCTATATTTGCACATAGCTCCCTTAATAGTGCCTGAAACAAGTACCAACTTTACAGGTATTAAAGTAGAAAATGTATAGACAACTACAATACTTGCTACCAACTAGGTGGTAAATTTTACGACTGATAAAAAATTAAAAAGCGATGAACTTAACACCCAGTGAGTTAGAACGCTATCACCGCCAAATGATGCTTCCCAATTTTGGAGAAGCAGGACAAAAGCGCTTGAAGTCTGCAACGGTTTTGGTTACAGGTGTAGGGGGATTAGGGGGTACATCAGCACTTTATTTGGCAGTAGCAGGTGTTGGGCGGCTAATTCTAGTTCGGGGTGGTGACTTACGGCTAGATGATATGAATCGTCAGGTTCTGATGACAAATGATTGGGTAGGTAAGCCAAGAGTATTCAAAGCCAGAGAAACTCTGCAAGCTATTAATCCTGATATTCAGGTGGAAGCAGTTCATGATTACGTTACAAAGGAGAATGTAGACTCTTTAGTGCAATCTGCTGATATAGCTGTTGATTGTGCCCACAATTTCACAGAGCGGAACTTGCTCAATGAGGCTTGCGTGCGCTGGCAAAAACCAATGGTGGAAGCTGCAATGGACGGAATGGAAGCTTACCTGACGACGATTATTCCTGGTGTCACTCCTTGTCTATCATGCTTGTTCCCAGAAAAGCCAGATTGGAATCAGCGTGGGTTCGCGGTTCTCGGTGCTATTTCTGGGACACTAGCTTGTCTTAGTGCATTAGAGGTAATAAAGCTGATTACTAAGTTTAGTGAACCCTTATTGTCACAACTGCTGACAATTGACTTGATGCGAATGGAATTTGCCAAACGACATTCTTATCGCGATCCTTCTTGTCTGGTGTGTGGTAGCCGTTCTTGCTCGGAAAATTCGTAAATAGTTGGATAATTGTAGCGATCGCTCCATAAGCGGATCGCCACAACTTATCTACTCATTTCGAGCTATTCTGTAGCAATTATGACATCCGAAGCTTTAATCACAGCGATCGCTTGTTTTCCCTCTTCAAGTTGGAGATGCTCTACTGACTCCTTGGTAATAATTGCAGTTATTTCCACCCCAGTCACAATTTCTAATATCACCTCGGAGTTGACTGTTCCTGGATGAATTTTCTTAATAGTTCCTTTTAAGGAATTACGAGCGCTAACTTCCATATTTTGCTCCTCTCTAGTTAGAAGATAATTCTGACTTTAATAATACTAACAACTATCATCTTGTTGAATTATCCTCATTTAGTGGGATGTTATATTCTGCCTTACAGAATAACTTTGATATCAGACTGGTATTAGAAGATGGCAAAAAAGTCGATAGTGGAATAGTTAAAGCTTGGCAGAGCATTCATTAAAAACTGTTTTTGGTGATGTAGCTACTCAGTTACTTTGGTGCATTCTGATAATTTTTGGCACATGATAAATTTCGTAATTTGTCAAGTAGTTAGAATCCCGACTAACTGCACTGGTTGCTTTTTTGATAATTTAATATAACTTTTTTTACAAGGTTGAAATGCTCGCTATCAAACCCTGATTCTTGCATCTTGATAAAAATATCAAAGCTTAGTTTTAAACAAGCAAGAAGGCGTAATGCTTATAACCGAAAGCCATTTGGTCTACTTGGGGAAACCCCAACAAGTAGACCAAGTGGCGTGATAACTCTCCGTTGTAGGGCTTTTAATCAGAAGAGTTTTCAGAAATATTTTGGTTTTAAAGGTGAAGGAGGAGCAGATAATATGAGGATATTTGTCACATTACTAACGTAACGACCTCCAGCTTTGTCACCTGGAACTACTAAACGAGCAAATCCTTCATCTGTTAAAGGCACGACTGTACCATCACTACCTTTTTTTTCAAATGCAACTAGCACTGTTTTCCCTTCAAAGTTAGGTTGGATTTCACCAATAGCTACGACTGCACCATAGCAATCTGTGGCGTCAGCTAGAACATATTGCCTCAGAAAAGAGTTTTTACTATTCACCCCAGAATTCCCAGGTCTTAGACCACCTCCGGCTTTCGGATTATTAATTAATTCCCATAGAGGGACTCCATAGTATGTTTCTGTTCGTGGGCCTGAGCCGGTTTGAAAGGTCACAGTGATTTCAGTAACTAATGCTGGATTTTGGTTTTTTAAAACCTCTCGCAAATTTCTCAGGTTTTGCAAGTTATAAGTGGTTGGATTATTGATTTCTCCACCTAAGCGAAAATTTTGGGAAGAACCTCCAGGACACTTATTTTTTTGCCAAATAGATGGTGTTTTTTCTTCTTTATTCCAGGGAACGTTACTCCTTAAGTCAGCTAAAGTAGGCTGCGATAAAACCAGTATAGATAGGATTAAAGACGCAATGGGTATCTGGCGGGTAAAACGCATCAAACATTTCTCCGTTTGTATTGAATATTGAAAAAATTAGATAGTTTTGCTCAAAGCTGCTTGCCCACTAAAAATTGGTATTTTTATCGCCAAAACTGAGCAATTTGACAATAAATTTTGTTAGCAAAAAAATAAAACCCTTAAATGTTCAATTTTCAACTCCTTACCAGACAATACAAAATAGCTAGCTTTTAATATGAGTTATTAAAAACTAATAAATCAAAAGCCAAAGTTAGCCGCAAATCTCAGAAGAGGTTTGCGTTTTTCAAAATAGATAAGTGTATCTATGTATGTACTGAAGATAATACCAACTTATTGAGTAAATTACCAGATTAATTGGTAATTAAACTCTAACAAAATTAATTTTTATTTCTTTTTAAAATAGTGAAGCTTAATATTGTATATAAACTTGCTGTCGTTATTAGCTTTATAAACACTTTATTATCAAGCTAATAAAGTGTTTACTTTTGGTGTATCTAGTTCAACGCAAATATGTTGTTCTGGAAACTGTCGTCGCAGTTCATTCATGCGCTCAATTAGCCCAACTATACCTCCCAGGAATATCAGGTGTTGGTTAAAGATCAGAACTGTTTCAGATAATCCTAAGCGATGAAAAAAACCCCCGCCAGCTAGAACTGCTTTGATGGAAAGCGCTCTAGTTCCTGGAAAACATTTACGAGTAGTCACAATAGAAACGGGAGCGATGCGATTTTGTTAGATCGGACTTTAATTCTCAGTTACAGAGCTATATTCTCAATAAAAACAGTTATTTAGCTGCGATCGCGCCAGCCCTGAGTTGTCAGTTCGTTGGCGCGATCGCATAGCACAAGGAAGATTATCTTCTAATCTTAGTAATCTCAGCAGTATTTGGCGACAAATGATAGAAGAACTGTGGACACCTGCTTACCGCCAAGCCTTAACACAGATGTCCGGGGTGGAATTGAAAGACTGTGCAATGGTGATTGGATTTCGTCGATATAATCTAGGTCACTGTCATCGCCCTCATACTGATGAACCATCGAAAGCTTTGACTCATTTACTATTTTTCAATGAACAATGGCCTATGGACTGGGGTGGTTGTTTGCGAATTCTCTTGGACGAGAAACCAGAATCTGTCTTCCAAGATATTGCACCACTGGGACAGTTTTCGGCTGTGATTGTGCGCTCAGATAATTCCTGGCACATGGTAACTCCAGTAGCATCGACTGCACTACAGTGCCGATTGGCTCTTAGGATTACTTTTTTTCACAATCTCGATGCAGGTGCTTAGTTGATAGTAAAAATCCAAAAAGGTTGGAGATATGCTTACAAATGATCCTTCTATACTTGCAGATATATATCGAGATAAACGCTCTGAAGACTTATATATATAGAAAAATATATTTCTTATATAGCCTAGTTTAAATATCAATTTATACCTTGTGTTCTTTAACAAAAAGATCCATGATTGATTGAGAAAGCCCATAATTATAGGTAACTTAGTTAATAATGACGCCGATATACTTCATAAACTTTTCCGATTCATAGCAAGATAATATCTGATATTCATCTCAAATTTACTCATATTGGAGTTTGATTAACTCATGTTAGAAGGATGGATTCAAATTATATTAACGCTACTGATTGTAGTAGCAATTACTCCAGTTTTTGGGCGCTATATGGCGCGTGTCTACCTAGAGCAAAGTACTTTTCTTGACCCGATTTTGAATCCGGTTGAGCGAGTGCTTTATGCTTTAGTTGGTGTTAAAACCAAAGAAAATATGACCGGCTGGCAATATGGGCGGGCAATCTTATACAGTAACGTCGCAATGGGATTGCTGATTTTCTTGATTATTATGAATCAAGGCTGGCTGCCATTAAACCCAACCAAGATCGATACCCCAACCTGGGATACAGTGCTGCATACGACTATTTCTTTTATTACTAATACTAACCAGCAGCACTATTCTGGTGAAACCTACATGAGCTATGGCAGCCAAGTGTGGGGACTTGGTTATCACATGTTTACCTCTGCTGCTACTGGGTTAGCGGTAGGGATTGCTTTTATTCGCGGATTGACTGGTAGATCGTTGGGCAACTTTTATGTAGATTTAATTCGCTCGATTACGCGAATTTTACTGCCTATTTGTCTTGTGGGTGGCATTGTCTTAATGGCAGCTGGCGTTCCCGAAACACTGGGGGGTGCAGTTGTATTCCCAACTTTAGAAGATGCGAATATCAGTCAGGCGATCGCTCGTGGCCCTGTTGCTCATTTTGAAATTATCAAACAATTAGGGGAAAATGGCGGCGGCTTTTTCGCCATCAACTCCGCACACCCCTTTGAAAATCCCAACGGATTTTCTAATTTGATTCAGATTGTTGCCATGCTTTCGATTCCAACTTCCCTAATCTACACTTATGGGTTGTTTGCGAATAACACCAAACAAGCTTGGTTAGTCTACGGTATGGTAGGCGTTCTCTATTTAGTATTTATCATCGTCACTGCCATTGGTGAATACAACGGCAATCCGGCTGTGAATGCACTGTTGGGTAGTCAGCAACCGAATTTAGAGGGTAAAGAAGTCCGGTTTGGTTGGGCACAATCTGCACTATTTGCAACCAGTACAACTGGTACTATGTGCGGTGCAGTCAACAGCTTACACGATTCTTTCATGCCCAACGGCGGTTTTATTACCCTTTCCAATATGTTCCTGCAAATTATTTGGGGTGGACAGGGTACAGGAACCGCTTATCTATTTGCTTACCTGATTCTGGCTGTGTTTGCCACAGGGCTGATGGTGGGACGGACACCAGAATTTCTCGGACGCAAGATTGAGAAGCGCGAGGTTGTACTTGCTAGTTTTTTGATTCTGCTAGTTCACCCGATCGCAATTATGATTCCCGCAGGTATCGCCTTGGCGTTTCCCGATCAACTAGCAGGAATTAGTAATCCCGGCTTTCACGGTTTTGCTCAAGTTATCTATGAATACGCTTCAGCTGCTGCTAACAACGGTTCTGGCTTTGAAGGCTTAGGAGATTCACAACCTTCTCCTTTGGCGATCGCTACAGGTGCAAAAACCACTGCAACTGCCCTGTGGTGGAACTTGAGTACCTGCTTCAGTTTAATTGCTGGACGCTATATTCCCATCATCGGTTTGCTGTTTTTAGCAGATAGTATGTCTCGTAAGCAAGCGGTTCCTTACACCACTGGTACATTGCGAACCGATACTGGACTATTTACAGGCGTTACCGCAGGTGTGATTTTAATTCTGGGCGCACTTACATTCTTCCCAGTCTTAGCATTAGGCCCCATCGGTGAAGCTTTCTTTATCGCCAAAGGTATCGGCTAGGGAGTGGGGAGCGGAGGTGCAGGGGAGCAGGGGAGCAGAGGAGAGTTAGAACACCATTCATCGACCTTGGAACTCCGTTCATCGACCTCGGAACACCATTCATCGACCTGAGAACTCCATTCATCGACTTCAGAACTCCGTTCATCGACTTCAAAGACTCATGCTCAAAATTTAATGTATGCCAATTACTACTGATTCTCCCTCCCCCCGTATTCCATCTGGAACTCGTGACTCGCGCAAACACACCCCCAAAACAGATATGCGGGGACTTTACCAAAGAGCAATCCGCGAGTCATTTGTTAAGCTAGATCCGCGAATTACTGTCAAAAACCCAGTTATGTTTGTTGTTTGGGTAGGGACAATTGTCACCTTGCTTGTTACCCTAAACCCAAATTTGTTTGGCACAATTCAGGCAGATGTTAACCAACAACGCGTCTTAAATGGGTTGATTACCTTTATTCTCTTTTTCACCCTCGTTTTTGCCAACTTTGCCGAAGCTGTGGCTGAAGGACGCGGTAAAGCTCAGGCTGATTCACTGCGATCGACGCGATCGGATACTGTTGCCAACAAAATCCTCCCTGATGGTTCCATAGTAAAAGTCAATTCCACGGAACTGCGACGGGGCGATTTGGTAAAAGTCAGTGCCAATAATATGATTCCCGCCGATGGGGATGTAATTAAAGGCATTGGCTCAGTGGATGAGTCGGCGATTACCGGGGAATCTGCCCCGGTGCTGAAGCAACCAGGTACAGATATTGCCAGTTCGGTGACAGGAGGTACACGCCTACTCTCCGATGAGTTGACAATTCGCATTAGTGCCGATCCTGGACAAGGCTTTATCGATCGCATGATTGCCTTGGTAGAAGGGGCAGAACGCAGCAAAACTCCCAACGAGATTGCTTTGACGGTATTGTTGGCAGTGTTAACGCAGGTGTTTTTGATTGTGGTAGCGACAATGCCCCCATTTGTCGGCTACATCGCTAGCTTTATCAGCACAGCCTTTGGAGTTGAGGCGGGAAACAGTTTGCGGGCGGGTGCTAGCGTTGCTATTCTTATATCGCTCTTGGTAGCATTAATTCCCACAACTATCGGTGGTTTGCTCAGTGCGATCGGGATTGCTGGCATGGATAGAGTTGCTCAGTTTAACGTCATTGCAACCTCTGGTCGAGCAGTAGAAGCTTGCGGCGACATCAACACCTTGGTGCTGGATAAGACAGGCACGATCACCTTGGGAAATCGGATGGCTGACGAGTTTATTCCCCTGGATAACCACTCAATAATAGATGTGGCACGAGTCTCCCTAGCTGCTAGCTTGTTTGACGAAACACCAGAGGGCAAATCGATTGTGATTTTAGCAGAAAAGTCCCAGGCTGGGGTAGACTTTAACATTGATAAAGCCGAAGGTGTAGAATTTTCCGCCAAAACCCGGATGAGTGGCACGAATCTACCCGATGGCAAACAAATTCGCAAAGGTGCAGTGGATGCCATTAAGGGATTTGTCCGTTCTCGTGGCGGTAACGTTCCTGATGATATAGATGCAGCTTATGAGCGAGTTTCCCGGTTGGGCGGTACACCCTTGGCTGTTTGCCAAGATGACAAAATTTATGGTGTCATCTATCTCAAAGATATTGTCAAACCTGGTCTGCGGGAACGATTTGACCAACTCCGGCGCATGGGTGTTCGCACCATCATGCTCACAGGTGACAATCGGATTACCGCTTCAGTGATTGCCGAAGAGGCTGGGGTTGATGATTTCATTGCTGAAGCAACTCCAGAAGACAAAATTGAAGTGATTCGCTCGGAACAATCTCAGGGTAAATTGGTGGCAATGACCGGGGATGGTACGAACGATGCACCTGCTCTCGCTCAAGCAAATGTGGGTGTGGCGATGAATTCTGGGACGCAAGCTGCCAAAGAAGCTGCTAACATGGTGGACTTAGACTCAGATCCCACGAAGCTAATTGACTTAGTAACCATAGGTAAACAGTTGCTAATTACTCGTGGAGCCTTGACAACATTCTCTATCGCTAACGATATTGCCAAGTATTTTGCGATCATTCCCACAATCTTTGCCGCCGCTGGAATCGGCGCACTTAATATTATGGGGTTAAAGAGTGCCCAATCTGCGATCGTCTCGGCGCTGATTTACAACGCCTTAATTATTCCGGCATTAATTCCGCTAGCACTCAGAGGCGTGAAGTTCTTACCTTTAACAGCAGATCAACTGCTACGTCGTAACATCTTCATCTTTGGTCTGGGCGGTATCGTTGCTCCCTTCATTGCCATCAAACTGATAGATATTATCTTACCTTTGTCTTAATTTACTATGAAACCTATTCAGATCCGCCGCGCTATCGCTACATCCCAAGTATTAGAAGAAATAACTGAAATCTGGTGTCAATGGCGTAGACAAAAGCTACCACTGTATTTATTCTTGGCGATGTGTTTCAACCTAGTGGTTGCACCTATGGTTTATGCAGCTACTGGTGAAGAACTTTCCCGCAGTCAATCTTGGGGATTGGGATTGTTAGGACTGACGACACTAGGGCTTTCCATCTATTTATTTTTTGTAATGTTTGTACCGGAGAAATTCTAATGAGTTTTGCACGCGAAGCTGGTAGAGCTGTTCGGTCTACCTTAGTACTTTGGGTTATTGGAGCAATTATTTATCCTTTTGCGATGATTGCCATTGGGCAAATTGTATTTCCCTTTCAAGCAAACGGTAGTCTCCTGAAAAATAGCACAGGTCAAGTTGTCGGTTCTGCTTTGATTGGTCAACCTTTTAGTAGCGATCGCTATTTTAACAGTCGTCCTAGTACCACGAGCTACAGCACAGCCGATCCTAAAAAGGATGATGCGGGAGTTTTGAAAACTGGGGTTTCTGGCGCTAGTAACTTGGCTCCCAGTAATCCCGCATTAATGGAACGCATCAAAGGGAAAGATGACCCAGACCCCAGCAAAAAAGTTGAGGGTGACTTCAATCGTCTGAAAAAAGCAGGTGTACAGCCGACTGGCGATTTAGTCTACACCTCTGGTTCTAGCCTTGACCCCCACATTACCCCGGAAGCTGGGATCGCACAAATTGCACGAGTAGCCAAGGCGCGAGGAGTTCAACCGAACCAACTCGAAACTTTAATTTCTCAAAACACCGATGGGCGCTTTATTGGCATCTTTGGCGAGCCTGGAGTTAATGTGTTGAAGCTGAACTTAGCTCTGGATCAGATTAAGGGAAAATAATATAGACGCGAAATTTCGCGTCTATATTATTCATAATTATTATCTAAGACTCAGATACCCGACTTTTTAAATAAGTCGGGTATTTCATTTTTACTGAATAATTAAGTAAGCCTATATCTCTAAATATATGCCTATTTAGCTAATTATCTAATACATTTTATATATCTGTAAAATATATCTATGAAAAAATATTTTTTATGTAAAATACGGCACAATACTATTAGAATTAAAAAATATTTCGTGTTAAAAAACAAATCAATTTTAGAACCAAGCCTATTTGGTGTTTTAATCCAAGCCAATAGTGTTTATTGCGGCATTCATTTAACTGATATTCAGTTACCCGATCAATGCGCTTTTCTAGGCATTTTAAGAGAAAGTAAAGTCATTTCAGCAATAGATAATCCTAGTATTTTTGCTGAAGACTACATTTTAGCAATAGCAACCCATCCCATGATGGTTCCCGCTCTCAAAGTCACTCTCAAGAAAATTCATTCTGTTTACTATTCCCTTAACAGTTGCTTACTAGAAGCTAGACCAACAGCCAGCCAATCTGTTAATTCAGATGACTTAGATTTATCAAGTAGTTTCAATGCCACATATTATTAGACAGATGAACATTTACTTATTCTCTTATCATGTACCTGACCGAATAATGATTCAAGATTTAGGTGCTCCGATTACAACTCAATTTAAGGGTGAAATTAGTGATATTTACTCTAAAGGTAATCTGATATTTTTTATAGAAACTCTGTTTATGGGTGGACAAAAAATTAAAGCTAACCATACCATTCCCACTGAATCGATTGTAATTGTTGAAGCTCCACCCATATTACAAGGAGATTGGTTAGCAGCAGGAGCTTCTACAGTTTTGGTTCCTCAAATGAAGCCAGAAACTACCGCTTGGGGTGCCGTTGTTCTCAACTATTGCAGATTAATTCAGATTCATCAGATTGAAGTAATTACCTCCCCTTGGAGCAGTAATACCGATACAGAAGCTTTCAATGGCAAAATTCTTCCAAAACCTGGGATGAGAACCAAGCAAAACAGTAGTTTATCGCTAGCTTCTAAAAGTGTTTAATTTAGATGACCTTTACTGAATCTGAGTTCGACTAACTAAAGGTTTTTAATATGCATACTTCGGAGGTTTTCCGACTTGATGTATCCGCCCAAAAAAGTGTTCATCAGTCCACCCTAATTGAAGCTAACCTAGCTAAGGCAACACATAATGATACAAAACCACAGCAAGGAGACATTCCTTTTGTAGCAATATTTTTGGCTCACATTTCCTTCATGATTGTTTGGGCTATTTTCGTTTTTATCGTTTCATCTGTCTGCAAAGCACTAGAAGATCCTCCAGAAAATACAGCACAAGATAAAGACGAAATAGTAAGCATCAAACATGTACAGCAACATCCCTGTAAAAACTGCCAATTTTTTAACAACAACTATTTTCTGAAGTGTGCAGTACATCCTGCCATTGCTCTAACGAAACAAGCACTCAATTGCTCTGACTACAGTCCTAAATAGGTGAGTTTCTCACTATAAATAAAGCGATCGCTTTATCGCATGCTTCCCAATTATGCTCCAAGACTTTGTGCAAATCTTCCTCACTCTATTCTGAGTTGTGGTGTCAGTAACAATCGTAGGACACTACTTAACTGAAGTCTTCTTCATGCACAAAACTTGGCTCGATCTGGTGATGAACCCATTAGAGTGCTTATTTTATCTGCTCATAAGTATTGAACCGCAAAAGAGCATGACTGGAAGAGAATATGCGATCGCTCTCTTACTCAGCAAGTCTGTAAATCTTTGTGAAACAGTATTACCAAATGAGATTATCTCAGGTTACTGCAATCAACTAGCTAATAATCAATCAGATTTTTTATCAGGAGTAAATTAATGGTACAGCCTAATTATGAAGATAAAAATCGTTTTCTCTATCCTTGCGATCGCTACCACGGTCAATTTCAGCCAAATAATCTAGTATTTAATGCCAATCTCCAAGAATTTACTCAAAGAGTTAGCTACATTGTTAATTTAGAAACTGCTGGCAAACTATCACCAGAAATCGCTTTTTGTCAAATAGATGCACTCTGGAAACAGTTAGAGGATAGTAAACATAAGCTGGAAATTTCTAGCGATATATCGGTTTAATTTAGTTAAATAATCATGATGTAGCTGTAACAAAATTGATGCGGTGATTGTTAGTTCGAGAACCTTCAAACAAAGTTAACGTTTGAAAACTTCATTTGAAAAGCCCAAACAAATTTTATGAAACAAAAAGAAACAGTATTTGTTATTCCGACTCATCGACTCAGAGATGTAGCACAGACCATTGAAAAGTATGATGAGAATTTCTGGGTGAATGGTCATGCTTTAAAAATTATCGTTTTTGATGATTCCAGTATTGCCAATCATGAGAAATATTATCCACTTTTAGAGCAGACTAAGACAGTCAATGACGTGTTTTATGTTGGGCCCCAGCAGAAAGAACAATTTATTACATTTTTAAATGAAAGACTGCGCGATCGCAAGCTAGAATCACTAGTCAAAAACTTATTTCGACCTAGTTATGGAGGAAATCGCAACTTCACGCTCATGTATACGCTTGGACATTTAATGGTTAGTGCAGATGACGATATGCGCCCAGATGCATTAATTGAAACTAGCCCAGAATCTTTATCAGGTGATGAAATATGTCGAGGAAAATTAATCAAGTCTAGCCAACAAGGTGGCTACGTTCACAAATCTTTTGACTTACTCACAGCTTTTGGTGATGTTCTAGGTCAAAAAGCCAGCCATGTACCAGAAAATTTTGAGGCTGGAGAATTGGTTCTTGATACAGCAATGGATTTAGAAACCAACACAACTAAAGGTTACTTTCGAGAGAACAGTCTCTTATTACAACCAGGGAGAGTATTAAATAATGCGATCGTCAAGATTGCCCAGACTTTTCGCACAGGAACTAATGATATCGAAACACAACTTTTGCCAAACAAGGCATCTGTAAAACTTTACGATTCTTCATCTGGGAAAATTTTGTTTAGATATAGCCTAAGTCACACCAATCTGATAAGATTTCCAACAAGTAGAATAATTGCTTGTTCTCTTTTTCTTGAACCCACTGATTTCGGGTCTTTTTTGGGAAAGGAAAATAAAAAATGTCTCATCTATTGTGGAAAACTCTGGTATTAAGTCCAGTAGTTTTGGGAGTGACGGTGTTGGTTTCCGCTAGGGCTATGGCTGCTGAAGTAGCAAACCCTTCTGAAGATATAAAGGCAAAAGCTTCTCAGATAGAAGCACCAGAAGCTATTGGTGCTTCACTATCAATTCAAACAGAGCAACCAAAAATTAATCAGCAGTTGTTTGCCCAAGCAAAGACTGATGGAAATCAGGTTTTAGAACAAGTTAATCGCTATAGCAGCGAAGGCAAAAACCAAAATTCACTGTCTCAAGTCACATCAGTTTCTCAGTTTTCTGATGTACAGCCAACTGACTGGGCATTCCAAGCTTTGCAATCCCTGGTTGAGCGTTACGGTTGTATTGCAGGATACCCCAATAGCACTTATCGTGGCAATCGGGCATTGACCCGTTATGAGTTTGCCGCAGGTTTGAATGCTTGTTTAGATCGGGTTAATGAACTGATTGCGACAGCAACTGCTGACTTGGTGACAAAACAGGATTTGGCAACTCTCCAGCGTTTGCAAGAGGAATTCTCGGCAGAACTGGCAACTCTACGCGGTCGAGTAGATTCTCTAGAAGCACGGACTGCTGAACTAGAAGCTAATCAGTTTTCCACTACCACAAAATTGGTGGGTGAAGCAATTTTTGCCGTTACTGATGTGTTTGGCGGTAATACTGGCGATGCTAACAATACTGTCTTCCAAGATAGGGTACGTTTAGACTTGCAAACCAGTTTCACTGGTAAAGACGTTTTACACACCCGTCTTGCAGCCGGTAATGCACTAGCCTTTACACAAGTAGGGAATAATGGTGTTGGGATCGATACTGCTGAAGGTACGCAAACATTTCAACTCGGCAGCACTGGTAACAACGGTGTCATTATCGACTGGTTAGCGTATTACGTACCCATAGGCCCAGCCCAAGCTTACTTTGCGGGCACCGGAGGTATTCATAGCGATTATGTTGCCACTAACAATCCTTACTTTGAGGACTTTGATGGCGGTAATGGTGCTTTGTCTACCTTTGCTTCTGAAAGTCCGATTTATCGCATTGGTGGTGGTGCCGGTGCAGCATTGACTTTACCCTTTGGTAAGGGTGGCGGTTTTTTCAAACCAAGTTCACTGACTATAGGCTACTTAGCATCAAATGCTAGTAATCCTGGACCAAATCAAGGTTTGTTAGAAGGTAACTATGCAGCCTTAGGACAATTGAACTTTAGTGTTGGCGATCGCTTCTCTATAGCTGCTACCTACGTTCACGGTTATCATGGTGCTGGAGGTGGTAATTTATTCGATCTAGGTGGTGGTTTGGGTAGTACTAATCGCGTCGTAGGTACTGGTCAAGCTAACACCCTAACTACCTTAAACGGATCTTCCAGTAATTCTTACGGTATAGAAGCAGCTTTCAGACCCAGCGACAAACTGTCAGTCAGTGGCTTCGTTTCTTACCATGATATCACAGGCTTTGGTGCTGGTGATGATTATGAAGCTTGGAGCTACGGTCTTGGGGTAGCCTTACCTGACTTCGGTAAAAAGGGTAACGTTTTAGGGATTTTTGCAGGTGCTGAACCTTATGCCTTTAACCGAGGCGGAGCTTTTGCTGGTACTGGTAATGATATACCTTATCACTTTGAAGGCTTTTACAAGTATCGCGTGTCAGATAATATCTCAATCACCCCTGGCGTAATCTGGTTGACCTCTCCTGGTCAAAACAGCAACAACGATGATGCAATTATCGGTACGCTGAGAACAACTTTCACCTTCTAAAGGTTTACAGCAATTTGCTGTAGGGGCGCACAGCTAGCTCATTGGAAGTCTGAAAATACAAGGGACGGGCAAGATGCCCGTCCTACCAAACCAGCAAAATTATCCCGGAAATATGCAACATCAATCAAGAGTGCTGAGTCAATCTCTTATTGTTCTAACATTTGGAAGAATCGGGTAAAGTAATCTGGAAAAGTCTTAGCTGTACAGCCAGGATCTTTAATTACAATTCCTGGAACCTTTAAACCAGTGACAGCAAAGGCCATCGCCATTCGATGATCGTGATAGGTTTCAATCGCCGCCGGGGTAATGGGGCTAGGCTCAATTTTTAGTCTATCTGCGAATTCTTCAACCTCGACTCCTAGCCGACGCAACTCTGTAACCACCGCTTTAATCCGATCGGTTTCCTTATATCGAATATGTTCCACGTTCCGAATGGTAATCGGTGAACTAGCAAAGGGCGCGATCGCTGCTAATGTTTGCACCAAATCTGATATATCATTCATATCAATGTCGATGCCTTGCAATTGCTTTGGCCCCGTCACTTCGGTGTAATCATCCGAATCTTTAATTTGACAACCCATCTGTTCTAAAACATTCAGCCATAGAATATCACCCTGACAGGATTGTTTGGTCAAATGTTTGACGCGCACCCGTCCACCCGTGACGGCGGCGGCGGCAAAAAAGTAAGAAGCATTTGACGCATCAGGTTCTATTGTGTAATGTCGAGCTTGGTAACGTTGACCCGCTTTAATCTGAAATTGATTATCGCCGATTTGAATCACCTCGACGCCAAAATCCGCCATTAAGCTACAGGTCATTTTGACGTAAGACTGAGAAACCAGTGTACCCTCAACCTCAAAAATCGTATCCTGTTGAGCATAAGGCGCAATCATCAGCAATGCCGAAAGTTGCTGACTTGTTTGGTTCGCTTTCAACCGAAAATTTCCGCCAGCAAATTGCCGACTATAGAGAGTGTAGGGCATAAACTCGGAGTTTCCCTCAAAGTTAACGGTTGCTCCACCCATTTGCAGCACCGTCAACAAGTCGCCCATCGGTCGTTCTCGCATCCGAGGAACGCCATCTAGGCGATATTCGCCGTTCCCCAGTGCCACCAGCGCCGAGATAAACCGGGCTGTAGTCCCTGATAAACCCACAAATAAATCTGCCTGTTTAGCTGGGATGTCGCCTCCCATTCCTGCAACCTGAATCTGTGCCAGATTAGGATTCAGAGTTATGGGAATACTTAATTGCTCTAAACATTTAGCAAAATACTCACTGTCTTCACTAAATAAGGCATTTTCTAAAATGGAGTCACCTTGCGCCAAAGCAGCGACAAGTAACGCCCGATTGGTAAGACTTTTAGAACCGGGAATTTCTACCGTGGCATCCACTGGCCGATTTAGAGCAGGAATTGCAATGGTATCCACGTTAAACCTCTACGTAGGCGGTCAGCTACAACTTTATATATTGCCATATTTTCAGCTTCCTCAGTCGAAAGTCCTACCTCCTTCAACAAAAGCTGCTTCTTACTACTCTGGTAAAAAATACTGAAACTATTAAGATTAGAAGCATCTGCCTACTGAATACTCACTAATCTTTCCCAGCCATGCCTCTGTCACGCATAGTAACGCTGATTGTTGGTCTAATCGTCATTTTGGGGCTAGCCCTATGGCTAATTGATTCCCTATCACGGCTCTACTGGCAATTGTCCTATTCACCGTTGCTAGGCAATTTGCTGTTGTTGCTGCTGATTGTCCTTATTGGAGCCTTGGTTGCCGCTTTCGTCTATTATGTACTGGTGATTCGGGCTGGGGAAAAGCGATCGCGCCGGAACCCGAAGCGAGTGACTGCGGCGCAAATTCCGGCTGCTAAATCTGACGCTGCTTCTACAACTCTACAGGCTGTGCGGCAACAGGTAGCCCAAATTCAAGATGAAGTAACACGCCAAGCTTTATTAAGTCGATCGCGAGAGATTGAAGCCAACCTCGCGCGGGGCGAAATTCAAGTAGTGGTATTTGGTACGGGGAGTGCTGGTAAAACTTCCCTGGTTAATGCGATTATGGGACGCATGGTTGGTCAAGTGGATGCACCGATGGGTACAACCCAGGTTGGAGAAACCTATTGTCTGCGGTTGAAGGGATTAGAACGCAAGATTTTAATTACAGATACGCCGGGAATTTTAGAAGCAGGGGTGGCAGGAACGGAACGGGAACAGATGGCGCGAGAACTAGCGACAGAAGCAGATTTACTGTTGTTTGTAGTGGATAATGATTTACGGCGCTCAGAATATGAGCCACTGCGGGGGTTGGCAGAAATTGGCAAGCGATCGCTTTTGGTGCTTAACAAAACTGATTTATATACAGATGAAGATAAAGAAGCCATCCTCGCGAGATTGCGGCAACGGGTACGGGGATTTATTGCTACTAATGATGTGGTAGCGATCGCTGCTAATCCCCAATCTGCACAACTAGAAACTGGCGAAACCTTCCAGCCAGAACCCGATATTGTCCCCTTGCTGCGGCGCACGGCTGCTGTTTTACGCGCCGAAGGTGAAGATTTGGTGGCGGATAATATTCTTTTGCAATCTCTGCGATTGGGAGACGAGGCGCGAAAACTCATCGATGGCCAGCGTCGCCGTCAAGCTGACAAAATTGTAGAACGGTTTCAATGGATTGGTGCTGGTGTGGTATCGGTTACGCCTATACCAGTCGTAGATTTACTAGCGACAGCTGCTGTCAACGCTCAAATGGTTGTGGAAATTGGCAGAGTGTACGGCTGTGAATTGAATATGGAACGGGGACGAGAGTTAGCCCTTTCTTTAGCCAAAACCATCGCCAGTTTGGGCATTGTCAAAGGAGCAATTCAATTATTATCTACAGCTTTGCAACTCAATGTTGCTACCTTTATTATTGGTAGAGCGATTCAAGGCGTGACAGCAGCTTATTTAACACGAATTGCTGGTAAGAGTTTCATTGAATATTTTCGTCATGACCAAGATTGGGGTGATGGTGGAATGACGGAAGTTGTACAGCGACAGTTTCAAATTAATCGCAGAGATGAATTTATCAAGGCTTTTATTCAAGAAGCGATCGCACGGGTAGTGAAGCCGTTGACAGATAAAGTTGAAGCGATCGAGGAACAAGAAAGTAGAGAAGATTCTCAATAACTATAAACTTTTTTTACAAATTAGCATCAAAAATGCTCTTGCAAAAAAGCAAGAGCATTGAAATATTTTTAGGAAAAAATACTTTGTTGGATAGGTATCAAAGTAAATTAGCCTATACAGATTGGAACGCTTTTCTTTTGCGCTTTAGCCACAAACCCGTAATCCCAGCAAGCACTACCCCACTAAGAGTGCCAGGTTCTGGAACAATGGCTAGATCGGCATCAACCATAAGCGTCGCAGACGAACCAAAACTACCTCCAAACAGATATGGATACTGCTCTCCAATTTCAAGATCACCCAGAAGTGCACCTCCAATTGAGAAAAATTTTCCACTTCTAGCGTTAATATCTGCAATAGCGTCTGAGTTGAGAACAAAACTTAGGATTTCGTCTCGATTGCCAAAGGTACTAACGTTAAAAGTACCGTAATTTTTACCACTTCCCAAATCATTATAAATATTGACATTAGGATTATTATCTTTTTGACTAAGTAGATCAGCAGATGTTGAAACATCAAAAAAACCTAAAGTCTTTGTTGGATCTCCTGAACCATCAAATCGTTGAATTTGCAAGGTTGCTGTGGAGACTCCAGCTAGAGCGCTAAGATCGAATGTAAAAAAGTTATGATAAAAGGCCGTGCCCAATTTTCCAGTAATATAGTTGTCGTTCTCACTCTGGTTACCACTCTCCGTACTCCACCAACCTTGATTTGAACTACTCAAACTAAGAGTTGCTGCTTGCGCTACATTCAGTGTTCCTAATCCGAATCCAACAATAGCAGCCGTAATTGCCAATTTGTAACAGTTTTTCATCGGATATCCTGCAACGTTTAAACCTGTTTAGGTGAAATTCACAAAAATTTTCCCTATGCAATTACTGCTTTTCAAAGGACGCGGTTGCTCTCCAAGAAGAGTAACTAAGCGTAGTGAAAAATTCAGTATTAAGCTAGGGTTCTATTAGCACTGGAGATTATGTATTAAATAAAACAGTGCTGTTGGTAGCATGATAGTATAAAAAATATTATTAGAAGTAAAAACACATAAACTTTATACAAACTTTATATATATTTTATGGCTTCTTCATTTTTTGCATTCAAATTACGCCTAATCCCTTACAAAGAGACAAAAAATAGCTTTTAAATTTGAAATTTTTGATTAATAAAATAGAAACATATTGTAATATTAATACTTAATAATTTCAGTAAATTTTTATAAATCAAAATCCTCCTTTTTTAAGCAAAAGTACTGAAATAAGTCAAGTTTGCATTCAAGTAGTTAAGTTCGGTAAATCTATTCTTCAAGCATTCCGGAAACAGGAGGGAATGTCAGAAAAACTAGATAAAAGGACTTACTGAGTAACCAGGTCATGACCCACCACATAATCGGTAAATTACTACAAGGGCGTTACCAAATTGTCCAAAGCCTGGGTGCAGGGGTGTTTGGACAAACATACATTGCTGTAGACATAGATTATCCAGAGAATCCCAAATGCGTTGTTAAACAGATCAAGGTTAGCAGTTCCGAATCCGGCTATTTGGATATGTTGAGGTTAATGTTTCTGACTGAAACTGAAACCCTCAAGCTTCTGGGAAGCCATGACCAAATTCCTGAATTTATCGCCTGCTTTGAAGAAAACGAGCGATTTTATTTAGTGCAAGAACGTATTGAAGGACATGCGCTGACTGCGGAATTGCCTATTGATCAACAGTGGGGCTGTCTGTGGAGTGAAAGCGAAGTTGTAGAATTCCTGATAGATGTCTTAGGTATTCTAGAATTTGTTCACTCTCAAGGCGTCATCCATTGCGATATCAAGCCGGAAAACTTGATTAGACGGAATAGCGATTGCAAGTTAGTTATGATTGACTTTGGCTCAATCCAGTCTATTGATTTTGGTATAGGCGCGGAATTGCCCATTTATAGAATTCCCGTTACTTCATTAGGATACATACCGCCAGAGCAATTTATTGGACAAACACAACCCAACAGTGATATTTATGCTTTGGGTATGATTGCTATCCAGGCTTTGACAGGGTTAGAGCCATTACAATTAAAAGCTGATCCTTATACTAATGAAATTTTTTGGCGTTCTCAAAATACGCCAGTTAACGATTATCTAGCTGCTGTTCTCAGCCAAATGATCCGTTACGATTTCCAAGACCGCTTTCAGTCTGCGGGTGAGGTGCTGCGGGTACTTAAACAAATAGTATGGGAAACTCAGCCATCACAAATATTAGAAACAGATTCTCAATTTCTCCTAGAAGCAGCGAAAAATTCTACATCTGGGAAATTCTCCCCGTTATTCACAGGAATGAAAGTAGGACTGGCGGCTAATTCTTTGCTGATGGGATTTGGTGTATATTCTTTAGTTAATACTGCACCTGCATACTCAGAAACAGATACTTTATATAAAGCAACAAAAGAATATCAAGCTGGGGATTTACAAGAAGCGATCGCATTAGTTAAATCAATTCCCTCCCACAGCAATGTTTATCCAGAAGCGCAAGCTAAAATTGAAGAATGGCAAGAGCAATGGCAAGTAGCTGCACAGCAACACGAAATAGCACAAATAGCTTTTCATGAGGGCAGATGGTCAGATGTTCTTCATGCTGCTGCTCAAGTTCCAAATATTTTATATTGGCAATCTAAAACAGATAAATTAGTTCAGAAAGCATCCGTTAACATTGAAATACAGACGCAAGATTTATTAGCAAAAGCTTACGAAAAAGCCGAGATCAAAGATTTTTCTGCTGCATTACAATATCTGCGTCAAATTCCTCAAGAAAGTCATGCGGGGGCATTAGTTCAAGAAAAGTTGGCTGAGTATGATCGAAAGCGACAGATTAGAGCAGCCTATTTTTTACAAAAAGCTTACAGGAAAGCATCTATTGGTGATTTCGATCGGGCTGTAAAATTTCTCAAAAATATTCCCCAAGATACCCTAGTTTTTGCTCAAGCTCAAGTCAAATTGAATGAGTATACTCAAAAACAACGCGTGCTGGCCGACAATCAAAAGGTAGCTTCTGCAAAAAGAACAAATTCATCTACCCCTAAAAACTCAGTTCCTAGAATTGAATATCTTCAGGGAGGAAATTACCTGCAAGAGGTGAATATTCGTTAGCTACAGCAATAGTTCGGAGTTAGGTAATCCTTTATTTTAGCACTTAATCGCTCACTACGAAAGCTGCAAAATGAATCAGACAGATCGTTAGTACATAAAAAAGTGATGTTTTATTTGATTGAGTTTGTAAATTCTCATTTATCGGATGGGTAGTTCAATGATAAACTCTATACCTTCACCTGGCAGAGAATGGTATGTGAGCTTGCCATGATGATTATTAACCACAATTTGGTAAGCAATAGATAGACCAAGCCCTGTACCTTTCCCAACGGGTTTTGTTGTGTAAAAGGCATCGAATATTTTTGTTTGGTCTGCTTTGTCTATACCCGACCCATTATCGGCAACTCTTAAAAAAACTTGCTCTCCAATTGCCTGTGTTTTAATTTTAATCACCCCAGGATTTTGATAAATTGTATCAATATCTTTATTTTTATTGGTTTCTTCAATTGCATCGATCGCATTACTAATTAAATTCATAAAAACCTGATTAATTTCACCAGGAAAACACTCAATAAGTGGCAAATCTCCATAATCTTTGACTAATTGGATGGCTGGGTGATGAGCATTTCGTTTAAACCGATGTCCGAGAATGAGTAATGTACTTTCTAACCCTTCATGCAAGTTAACTAGCTTTTTCCCAGCTTCTCTGTGACGCGAGAAGTTGTTCAAATATGACACAATTTCTGTAACGCGATCTGTCCCAACTTGCATAGATTGAATAATTTTAGATAAATCACCTAACAAAAAATTGAGATCGTTTTTTTGAATCACGGTTTGAATTTCATCTGGTGGATTGGGCAGATATTTTTGATAGAGATGCAGTAAAGTAACTACTTCTTGTACATACTGTTCAACAAAATTTAAGTTGCCAGCTATAAAATTGATAGGATTATTAACTTCGTGAGCAATTCCTGCTGTGAGTTGCCCTAAAGCTGCTACCTTTTCTGCTTGAATCAGTTGAGTTTGAGTCTGTTGTAATTCGGCGTTTTTAGCAATCAAAGTTTTCGTCAAATTTCTCAGTTTGAGGTGATTTTCGATCCGCACTAAGACTTCTTCATGCTGAAAAGGTTTGGTAATGTAGTCTACGGCTCCCAATTGCAAACCTTTAACTTTATCAGCAATTTCTGATAAAGCTGTCATAAAAATGACTGGAATATCTTGGACACGAGGATTGCTTTTTAGCTGTTTACAAGTTTCAAAACCATCTATACCGGGCATCATTACATCCAGCAAGATTAAATCAGGTAAATCATCATTTTCTAATAGTTGAAGCGCTTTCTCACCGCTGCGTGCTGCCCAAACTTCAAAGCTAGACTGATCGAGAAAGCTGGATAAAACTTGTAAATTGGCCGGGTTATCGTCAACGATTAAAACAATTCCCCTGGAGGGAGCGTAATTGATAGAATTATTTTGGTCTTCAATAATCGTTTTCATACTGTTTCCACCGCATATTTAGTCAAGAAATTTAGGATTAAATCTTCATCAAATTGCCTTGCTAGTTGCCGTAGTTCATTAGCAAATGGTGCAAAGGTTATGTCTGTTTCTTCTAGTTGATCGGCCCACTTGAGAATGGCATTAAAGTTACCTTTACTGGCTAAGATAACTAGTTCCTGCAAGATTTGGGGGGAAGGAGGAGTTAATTGAGTAGATTGGCTATTTGCTGTCGTTGCTTCTTTGGCTTTTTCTCCATCAGGCTGAGATTGCTTGTAAATCCATACCAAATTTAAGTATTGTTCTAGTTGATGCAATAATTCATCCACCTGTATAGGTTTCGTTAAGAAGGCGTTACCTCCAGCTTGCAGACTGCGATGTTGATCGGCTTCAAAGACACTAGCAGAAGAGACGATAATTTTGACATCCTGAATTTCTGGAGTGTGACGCAGCAGTTTAATTAATTCAAACCCATCCATTTCTGGCATCAGTAAATCTGTGATGATTAAGTCTGGCTTGAGGGCGATCGCTATTTCTAAACCTTCTTTACCATTGCTGGCTTCAAGTACATTAAAACCGAGTGGTTGCAGTAAGTTTGTAATCACTGTACGATTCTCCCAGCGATCGTCAACCATCAGGATGGTGTAGGGGCTACCCTCAAAGCCAATAATTTGTTTCTCTGATGCAGCGATCGCAGATTGTACCCAGTCAGTCGCTTCGGAAATCTCCAACTCAAACCAGAAGCTACTCCCCTGCCCGATCTGACTCTGAACATGGATATCGCTACCCATCATCTGTACTAAGTGCCGAGTAATAGCTAAACCCAACCCAGTGCCTTCAGCTTGGCGCTTTTTCTCACCTACTTGTTCAAATGGCAAGAAAATTTTGCTCAATTCTGCGGGAGTTATCCCAATTCCCGTGTCTTCTACGGTATAGCGAAGGCGATGTTTCACTGTTTGCCCATCACTAGGAGATTGATCGATGACTTCAATATTGAAAGTAACCTGACCTTCATCTGTAAATTTGATGGCATTTCCCAACAGATTTAAGAGTACCTGACGTAATCTTTTGACATCAACATGAATCCCTGTAGGCAAGTTGACCGCAGGTTTATAGACAAACAAAATGCCCTTTTGTTTTGCCCGAATGTGGCATATTTCGACAATTCCTTGGAGAAAGGAGGGGAAATATACATCATCAGGATGCAGTTCTAGCTTTTTCGCTTCAATTTTGGAGAGATCCAAAATGTCATTAATTAAAGTCAGTAGATGAGAGCCGCATTCTTCAATAATATTGACGTGATATTGCTCTTGATTAGGTAAAGCTGGGGAACGAAGCAAAATTTGGGCACAACCGAGAATGCCATTCAAGGGTGTTCGCAGTTCATGACTCATATTGGCTAAAAATTCGCTTTTAGCATGGTTAGCTGTATCAGCCGCAGCTTTAGATTTTTTCAGTTCAGCTTGTTCAAATGCTTGCACTTGCCACAAGACGGTAATCATTGTGACAGTCAGCCCACCAACAATTAAGGCAATCAAATCGAGGAATTGCAATCGAGATTCGATATTTTGGCGAGGAATAACCAAAGCCACAGACCAATTAGCAGTTTGCAACGGCATGTAAGCTACATACTTTTTAGTGCCGTCAATTTCCATTAACTCAATTCCCTGTTGCTTGTTTACCATCCGCTGGGCGATCGCATTTAAATTGCGATCGCCAATTTTCAGCAGGCTGGGTGCAGGTTTTTCTAAGGTTGACATTAATGCCGAGTTAGGATGGACGATGGCCTGTCCTTGGGAATTGAGAGCAAAAGCATAGCTATTCACGCCGTAGTGCAGGGAGTTGACAACCTCTGCAATGTGATCGACTCTCACATTGCCCTGAAAGGCCCCGATTGGTGAACTACTGCTTGCAGAATTTGACCAAATCGGGGTGGAGATCGCAATTAAAGGAATTCCTGTAGAACGGCTAATGAAGGGATCGGAAATGTTGCTCTTTCCCGCAATTGCTTTTTGAAAGTAGTCTCGATCCCGAATATTTTTATTTGCTCGACCAACTTTTGTGTTGAAATATGAACCATCTGGGTTAGCTATTTGGAACAAGAAAAATTCATTGATCCGCTTAACTTCTGCTTTTAAATAGGGTTCTGCCACAGACCAATTTAAAGAGCGTACAGTTGAAGTACTAGCCAGGGTTTGTACCTCCACTTGGCGAACGTGTAACCACTCCTCAATTTCAGCATTCCCTCTCTGTACCTCTAAAAAAGCGCTATGTCTCAAATCTTTAAGCATCAGATTTCTAGCGGCTTGATAGCTAAAATAAGCAGAGATACTGACTACAAGGGTAGTGCCACCAATAATAAATCGAATCAGTAAATTTGGCGAGGGATGATTTTCTTTGTTAGATGCCGATAGGCTGGAGTTTTGTTGTATCAAGGGTTAGCTCCTTAATTACATAGTTCGGTAAGAATAAATTCTCGATTATCTTTAGATTTCCCAAGAAATTACCGATGCTCACAGCTTTTGCTAAAATCAACAAGAAATTTATAGTAATGCCATGAATTATAAGTTTTGCTCTCAAAAAATTTTTTTAAATCAACTCAAATTCTAATTATCAGCTATAGAACCCATTTGACATCTAAGAAGGTGCAGCAAGCCTCTTAACCATCAACCG